>JAJFFK010000019.1 GCA_021776655.1 Henriciella sp.
AGCCTACGCTGGCATCTGCGGTGAGTTAGGGAAAAACCTCACACTCTCAATCCGACATCTCCAAACTCGGCATATACTCCTGCCCATGGATTTTGCGTTGCAACCCCATCTCTACAGACACGTCCCGGTTCTCTATTGGCCATGGGTCTTCTGGCAGCTTTGGCGTATCGCGCTCTGGGGTGATCTGACCGGACGCGATGTGCTGGTTACCGTCGACGAGACCGGCCGCGTTCATATCCGCCACATTGGCGACGACCCTGATCTCTGGACGCCGAGCCTCTATCCGCATTTACACGAACACTACCTCACCCCCCGCCTTCCCGGCGAATGCCGGACCCAATGGCGGTTGCGGATTGAAGCGGCCTATGCGCCGGGCTTTGGCGTGCAGGCCTGGATTATTATGCCGAAGGTTTTGGGCTTTGAGGGTCCGGCAGTCTGCCGCCCCGAACGCCCGACAATTCGCGATCCAGTGGTGTGCGAGCCGGGCTCTGGTTTTGCGAAGCGCTAAGCCCCTTCGGGGCACGCTTCGCGAAGCGGGTTCCGCGCCTTCGGCGCATGAACCTGGCTCAGGGCTGTTTTCTCTCCAACTCAAATTTAGTCCCGGACGCCTAAGGGCGCACCGGACGCAGGTACTGGAATTTACACGCAGCTCAGGGCTCTGGTTTTATCCCGCGCTAAGCGCCTTGCGGCGCACGCGGGACAGCAGGTTCCGTATCGGGCTTCGCCCTCACATGAACCGGGCTCAGGGCTGTTTTTCTCCAACTCAAATTTAATCCCGGACGCCTAAGGGCGCACCGGACGCAGGTGCTGCGGAGGTCTGGTTTGCTGTTTACTGCCCGTGCCCATTGCTCGATAGACAGTGCGCCGCTATAGGCGCGCCACGACCAATCGTCTTCCCAGAACAATAGGAGCCAGCCATGGCTGTTTCGCGTACATTTTCGATCATCAAACCGGACGCCACAGCTGGCAACCTGACCGGGGCGATCAACAAAGTCATCGAAGATGGCGGCCTGCGCATCATTGCCCAGCGACGCATTCGCATGACGCAGGTTCAGGCCGAACGCTTTTATGCGATGCATGCCGAGCGCCCGTTTTTTGGGGAGCTGGTTGAGTTCATGACCTCTGGCCCAGTGGTTGTTCAGGTTCTGCAAGGCGAGAATGCTGTTCCACGTTACCGCAAGATCATGGGTGCCACCAATCCAGCTGAAGCTGATGAAGGTACAATCCGCAAACTATTCGCCAAATCAATTGGTGAGAATTCGGCCCACGGATCTGACAGCGACGAGAATGCGGCGATCGAAATCGCGCAGTTCTTCAGCGAAGGCGATATCGTCGGCTGAGCTTTGCCATTTGAATTGATTGAGAGGCCCGTGTCGAAAGATGCGCTCATTGACACCCTACGATGAAATAACGCTCTTGAATGTGCACGTTATTGGCGCTCGATGATCTGCATGCAAGCAAGCTTTAACGCCTCAGGGTAGAGCTGATGCTCTTGCGGCAGAACCCGGCTGGCAAGGGTCTCGGGCGTGTCGCCGGGCCGGATTGCGATCCGGGCCTGGGCGACGACCTGGCCTTCATCGACGCCCTCTGTGACCCAATGGACCGAGCAACCGGCCTCATCGTCGCCCGCCTCAATCGCGCGTTGGTGCGTGTGCAGACCGGGATATTTGGGCAGCAAAGAGGGGTGGATATTGATCAGCCGCCCACTCCAGCGCTGAACGAACCACGGTGTCAAAACGCGCATGAAGCCTGCCAGCGCGATGATGTCGATACTGGCCGCTTGTAACACCTTGTCCATCTCACGTTCGAACGCTTCGCGGTTCTTGCCGAATGGCTTGTGATCAATGGTGCAGGTCGCAATGCCTTGCGCAGCAGCGGTGTCGAGGCCTTGGGCATCAGGGCGGTTAGACAGGACGAGCGTGGGCTCGGCTGGGTAATCTGGTGCCTGGGCTGCGCTGAGAATAGCATCCATGTTGGAGCCACGGCCCGAGATTATTATCGCTAGTCGCAGCCGGGTCATGCCGAGGTTAGATCACCAATAATAACAGGGATCTCGCCGGATGCTCTCAATTGGGTCAGTACAGACTCTACTTGTTCTGGGGCAACGGCGAAAACCAGCCCGATGCCCATATTGAAAGTGCGGTGCATTTCATCCTCGGCGATATTGCCTTCAGACTGCAGCCAGTCGAATATTGCTGGCGGGGCCCAGGCTGTGCGGTCGATGCGGGGGCTGAGATGGTCCGGGCACATGCGCGGGGTGTTCTCGGTCAGGCCGCCGCCAGTGATATGGGCGAGGCCTTTGACATCACGCGCCCGGATCAGCGGCAGGGCGGCGTCTGAATAGAGCCGGGTCGGGATGAGCAGAGCTTCACCAAGCGCAGTATTGGCGAACGGGGCCGGGTCGTCATAGCTCAGGCCCGTGCGCTCAACCACTTTGCGGATCAGGGAATAACCGTTCGAATGCGGGCCGGATGAGGCGATGCCGATCAGGACGTCGCCGGCTTGCATCTGGTCCATGACGGGCAGGATTGCTTCACGCTCAACTGCGCCGACGACAAAGCCAGCCAGATCATAATGTCCGGGCGGGTACATGCCGGGCATTTCAGCTGTTTCGCCGCCGACTAAGGCGCATCCCGCTTGTTTACAGCCCTCGGCGATGCCAGTGATAACAGCTTCGGCAATACCGCCTTCGAGCTTTCCCGTGGCGAAATAGTCCAGGAAAAAGAGCGGCTCGGCACCCTGAGCAAGCACATCATTGGCGCACATCGCGACCAGATCCACGCCGACCGTATTGTGAATGCCGGTTTCGAACGCGACCATCAGCTTGGTGCCGACGCCGTCTGTACCCGAAACCAGCACTGGGTCTTTCCAGCCTTCGGACTTGAGATCAAACAATGCGCCGAAACCGCCAAGGCCGCCCATAACGCCTTTGCGCATGGTCGCTTTGGCCAGTGGTGAGATCGCCTCAACCAGCCGCTCGCCTGCCTCAATATCGACACCTGCGGCGCGGTATGAAAGGGAATCACGGGTCTCTATACTCATGGCGAGGCGCGTTAGCATGTGGACAGGTTTGTGACCAGCAGCCATACGCGGTTCACGGACGGCGCTGGTCTTGATAGGGTGCATGAATATGAAGAGGACAGTGCAAATGATTCGAATGATTCTGGTTTTGCTTATTGCGGCGCTCGCCCCTGTTTCTTTGGCAAATGCGCAAAGCCGAGATGTGTATACTGTGCGTGATATCGCAGTTGATGAGAGTGCGCCAACCTTGATTGAAGCTCAACAGCGGGCCTTTGCGGCCGCAAAAATCGCCGGTGCCTATGAGATTATCGCTAGGATCACTCTACCAGAAGACCGTGTGGTAGCTTCCGGGCTGATTATTACGCCTGAAATGGCTGAGTTGATGGCGGCGGCGGTTGATGTCGAAGAGGAAACAGCTGGCGCGGGCCGGTATCATGGCCGATTAGCGGTTGTGTTCAATCCTGCAAATGTGCGTGCCATCCTCGAGCAGAATGGTTTGCCTTATACCGATCAGCCTGCACCGCGCGCTGTGCTCATTCCGGTTTCTGCGGCAGCATATGAAGCGGCTTGGAATTCAGCTTGGGGCGATATTTCCGAGGCTCGATTAGCGCCTACGGTGACCAGTCGTTCGATTGGATTTGATGGTGGCAGCACCTGGCAAGATATTGCCGGTGATGCCGCTTTATATGGTGCGCAGCGTGGAGTCATAGCTGAACTTATCGGTCGGGCAGGCGCGTATCGCGTCACCGTTTCATCAGTTACACCGTCTGGGGTTCGTGAGTTGGGAACAACTCGCCGCGTTGGATCAATGGCGGAAGCGACCGAAGCCGCAGAGGATTTGATTGATGACGCGTGGAAACGAAGCTCGATCGTTCGCGATACCAACCGGACCCTGATTGAATCGACTGTGCGCTATACGTCGCTGGCGGAATGGAACACATTAAGGGCTGCACTGGCCAATTCTCCTCTGGTATCTGATTTCCAGACCAAGGCAGTATCGACTGATGGGGCTGTCATTGCTTTCGTATTTGCGGGTGATGGGCAGCGGCTCGTGTCTGATCTTCGTGATCGCGGGGTTGAAATTAACATGGACACGATCGGCTGGGTGATGACCTCAGCCGTGACATCTGTGCGTTAAAGGTACGAAGCTATTATGCCAGGTCCGGGGCAAATACCCCTTCCGTTTCCAGAGCCGAGCCTGAGCTTTGATGAAATGACGATCACGGCAGCCAATCGCGCTGCAATTGCAGCGGTTCGGCGCACCGAACACTGGCCGTATCATGTGTTTTGCCTGGTTGGGGCTAAAAAAAGCGGTTTGAGCACAATTGCTCGCGCTTGGGTGCATGAACGTGGCGGGCAATTCCTAGAGCCGGGCAAAAGCAGCGAATTAGAATATTGTATAGACCAGCGCGCGGGGGTCATGGTTGCTGTTGATCGCGCTGATGAGGTGGTCGTTGAGGCTGATCTCCTTCAGTTGATGAGCGCGATTGAACGATATGAGGGGCGGTTGCTACTGACCGCGCGCGAGGTGCCGGTTCAGTGGCCGGTTGAGTCCCCCGATCTGATATCGAGGCTCAAGGCGGCGCCGGTTACGGCCCTGCTTGTCCCTGATGAGGCGCTAATGCGGGCCCGATTGAAGCGAGCCTGCGCACGCACATACTTGATCCTATCAGAGCCGGTTGAGGATTATCTGGTCACCCGGCTAGGGCTGAACTATGCAGGCATTGAAGCGGCAATTGCTGTGCTGGATAGTGCGGCAGCCGGGCGGCCCTTGAGTGTGCCTCTGGCTAAAGAAGCGCTGATAGCACATGATGAATTGCGCGCTCAGGTGCACGGGGACTTGCCCAATGAATAAAGCTAAGGCTGGTGATATCCTCGCACCGAATGAGCGTTATTTGAACCGAGAATTATCTTGGCTGAACTTCAATCAGAGAGTGCTCGACGAAGCGCATAATAATAGCCATCCGCTGTTGGAGAGGCTGCGTTTTCTGTCTATTTCGGCAAATAATCTGGATGAATTTTTCATGGTTCGGTATGCGGGGCTGCGCGAGCAAGTCCGGGCCGGAATTCAGCGTTTGAGCCTTGAAGGGCGTACTGCGCAGGAGCAGGTCGAAGCGATTGAGGCCTCGGTCAGCGATCTGATGAAGGATCAACAGGCCTGCTGGCGCACGCTTCGGCAGGAATTGGAACAAGAACAAATTGAACTGTTGGCCAATAAGGATTTGAAAAAAGCCGACTTGGTCTGGCTACAGACGCATTTTGAGACCTGCGTGCTTCCGATGCTCACGCCGCAGGCCGTTGATCCCGCGCATCCCTTTCCATTCATTCCCAACCTCGGTTTCGCAGTGGCGTTTCAGCTCTCGCCCAAGACCGGTAATGGCGAAGAGATGGTTGGCATTGTTCCGATGCCAGCTTTTTCAGCGCGTTTCATTCGTTTACCTGACAAGAAGACCGGCGTTCTCAGGTTTGTCCGGCTTGAAAGCGTCATTGCATATTATCAGGAGATGCTATTTCCCGGATTTGTTTCCATGGGTCACAGCGTATTTCGGGTTATCCGCGACAGCGATATTGAAATTGAAGAAGAAGCAGAAGATCTGATTGCGGAGTTTAAAATCCTCCTCAAACAAAGGCGGCGCGGGCGGATTGTTCGTATCCATATCGACAAGGATGGCCCCAAACAGCTGCGACGTTTCATCGTGCGGGAGATTGGCGCTGAAACTCGCGATGTGATGCAGCTCGACGGTCTTCTAGGTATGAAGGATTTGTCTGGTCTGGTTCTGGAGGATCGCCCCAGCCTTTTATTTGCACCATTTGAGGCGCGTTTTCCGGAACGCATTCGCGAAATGGGCGGTGACTGCCTCGAAGCGATTCGAGCAAAAGACATTCTGGTCCATCATCCGTATGAAACTTTCGATGTTGTGCTTCAGTTTATTCGGCAAGCTGCGTTGGACCCTGATGTCGTTGCAATCAAGCAAACATTGTATCGAACCACGTCCAATTCTCCAATTGTCGCAGCTCTTGTAGAAGCTGCGGAACAAGGGAAAAACGTCACAGCTTTGGTTGAAATCAGAGCGCGGTTTGACGAGGAAACCAATTTACGCCTCGGCCGGGATTTGGAGCGGGCGGGGGTTCAGGTTGTCTATGGCTTTACCGATTATAAGACACACGCGAAGGTGTCTCTCGTGGTGCGCCGGGAAGGGGAGGGGCTTCAAACTTATACTCATTTCGGTACAGGAAATTACCACCCGATAACCGCGAAAGTCTACACCGACCTGTCTCTGTTTACCGCTGATCCGGCTATGGGGCGTGATGCCGGTCGCTTGTTCAATTACGTAACGGCATATCGTGAGCCTCCCGAGGTTGCGCCGGCGTTGGAAAAAATCATCATGTCACCGGTCGCGATGGAGAAGCATCTAATCCAATTAATTGATGCTGAGGCCATCGCGTCAAAGTCAGGCAAACCATCGGGTATCTGGGCTAAAATGAACGCCTTGGTCGACAAGGATATTATTGATGCGCTGTATAGAGCTAGCCAGGCAGGTGTTCCGATACGGCTGATCATCAGGGGGATTTGCTGTCTGAGACCTGGTGTTCCTGGCCTGTCAGATACGATTCAGGTCAAGAGCCTGGTCGGGCGTTTTCTAGAGCATTCCAGAATTGTGTGTTTTGCCAACGGCGAAGCCCTGCCTTCGGCAAATGCAAAAGTGTTCATATCGTCGGCTGATTGGATGGACCGTAATCTGAAACGACGGGTTGAGATATTGGTGCCGATTGAGGTTACCTCTGTACACAGGCAGGTGCTTAATCAGATCATGATTTCCATTTTGAATGATGACGCGCAAAGCTGGGATATGGATGACCTTGGGCAGTACCACCGCACCAGAGAACCAGGTGATAACGGCGGGTTTAGCGCGCATGACTATTTCATGGCTAATCCTAGTTTGTCAGGGCGGGGGAGCGCCTTGATTTTGAGTGAGCCGCCGCGCCTTGCAACGCGCAAGCGGGACAAGAAATAGGCCGTGGCGAAGCCGCACAAGATCGCTGTTATAGATGTCGGTTCTAATTCGTGCCGGATGGTGATTTATGACCGCTCTGGTGCAGCTTTACTGCCTTACTTCAATGAGAAAATCATGGCCGGGCTGGGGCGGGGCTTGGCAGAAACAGGTGTCCTGTTTCCACCCGGGAAGGCTAAGGCTTTAGAGACATTTCGTCGGTTTCGGGCGATCTTGAAAGAGAGCGGGATTGATGACGTTCGAGCTGTGGCGACCGCCGCTATTCGTGAGGCCGCAGATGGCTCGGCGTTTTGTGCTGAGGCGAGCGAGGCGTTGGGAACGCAATTGCGGGTGTTAAGCGGCATCGAAGAAGGGCAGATTTCGGCGCTAGGTGCGATGAGTGGTTTTCGTGGCGCGCGAGGATTGGTAGCTGACCTCGGCGGGGCCAGTCTTGAATTGTACCCTGCTGGCACGGGCAAAGATGAGCACGCTGGTGAGACATACTTGCTTGGCCCGTTAGCAAGAAGCGAAGATCGCGCGCTTGCGCCTGACAAGCGCCGTAAGATTATCATACGGCATTTGGCAGAGTCTCGGCTGCTTCCTGTCTCGGCGGGGCAGTTGCTAGCGGTTGGCGGTGCGTGGCGCAATGTCGGAAATGTCCATATGGCGCTGACGAATTACCCGCTGAGGGTCGTCCACGATTACCGTTTGGACCGGGACGCGCTCCGGCTTGTCGCGGATGCGGTGGCCAAATCGGATGGCGGAGATGAGGACTTAAAGCAACAATTGCAACAGATTTCGAAACGGCGATTTGATACATTACCGCATGCGGTTTTGGTGCTTGAGACCTTGCTTGAAAAAAGCGAATTGGATGAAGTTCGTCTATCGTCTTTCGGGCTTCGCGAAGGGGTTGCCCAGGCTGAAACAGATCAGGCCGATGGCATTGGATTGCTGGATACAACCGAGCTTTATTTCAGATTGAACCGTGCCAATGTTGCTTTCGGTGAAGCGCTGTTTGGGTTCTTGGGTCCTGTATTGGATTCAGTAGAGCAGGACCTGGATGTTATGCGAGCCACCTGTATGATGGCCGATGCCGGGGCTCGTCTGCACCCAGATCACCGTTGTGATCTTATTTTTCAGCAGGTATTGCGCGCCCCGATGCCGTCTCTCAATCATTCAGAGCGGATGTTCTGTGCGGTTGCGGTGGCGGCGCGGTATAGCTTCAAATTTGAAGTCCCAGATGAGATCATGCGGATAATGGATAAGGAGGATTATTCCAGCGCTCGCTTGGTTGGGACTGCAATGCGGCTTGGCGGTGTTTTTTCGGGTCGGTCGGCGTCTATCTTGAAAACTGCCAGGCTCAAACGTAGTGACCGTTGCTTGATATTGCAGATATTTGAGCGAAATCGCGAGATGATTTCGAGCACCGTAAAACGGCGTCATCAGCAGCTTGCAGAGCTATTGGGCCTGGAAGCAAAAATCGAAGCGATCGCGGAAACCTAAAGTTCGAACAGGCGAACTTGAGTGTTTTCAAAGGATAAGGCCAGTTTCCCAGAGAGTAGGTCATTGGCCTTCTTGCCAAAAAGATCATAGCGCCAGCCGGTCATAGCGGGAATATCGTCGCCAGTTTCACCGCGCGCCAAACGCTCGATGTCTGCTGCATTAGCGATGAGTCTTGGTACGACAGCCGCCTCATCACTAACGGCCTTCAACAGCACTTTCAGCATTTCCGGGGCTCCGGCGGGAGTCTCGGCATTGTGCTTGCGCTTTGGAACCTTCGGCGCAAACGCGGCTGGATCAGCGAGCGCTCTCGTAACAGCTTCGATAAGCCCGGTCGCATATTTTGATCGAATGAAGCCTTTCGGGACAGCTCGCAGTCTCTCGAAACCAGATTCCGAGGTAGGTTTCTGGTCGGCAATTTCCTGAATGGCGTCGTCTTTCAAAATTCGTCGGCGTGGCTTGTTCCTGTCTTGAGCCATCTGTTCTCGCCATGCTGCGACGGATGCAAATACCGCAACGTATTCGGTTTGCGGTTTGCGTATTTTCAGACGCTGCCAGGCTTTCTCTGGGGACACATCGTAAAGCGCAGCATCTTCCATCGCCGCCATTTCGGAGCGCACCCAATCCATGCGGCCTTGCGCCTGCAACTGCTCACGCATTTTGATATAGACATCGCGCAGATGCGTGACATCGCCCATGGCATAAGTCAGCTGCTTGTCGGTTAGCGGGCGACGCTTCCAATCGGTGAACTGGCTTGATTTATCAATGCTGCGCTTGAGAACCCGCTGAACCAAATTGTCATAGGAAATGGAATCCCCAATGCCTAAAGCCATAGCGGCAATTTGAGTATCGAAAATCGGACCAGGCGGATGACCAATCAATCGGTCGAATATTTCCATGTCCTGACGTGCGGCGTGAAACACCTTTGGCCGGGATGGTTCGGCGATCAGTTGCAGGAATGGACCGATGTCGAGATCATCATCCATCGGGTCGATGATCACTTCAAACCCTGGACAAGATGCCTGGATCAGACACAGTTCAGGCCAATATGTGCTTTCACGATGAAATTCGGTGTCGACGCAGATGAACTCACCCTCTGAGAGGCGTCCACATACATCTTCAAGCTGGTTTTGTTCGGTAATCGGCGTCAAATTATTGTCAGTCATATCTCGCACTAGACGATGGCGTGTCCATTGACGAGGGCCGATCTGTGATCAGCTGTCAGGATGTTTTTCGGCGCAACAATGATGTTCGGGCCTGAGACGCAGGTGCAGCGTCGGCCCGAATCGCGTCTACGGGTGACTGCGTGACGACCCAATCTTCGGACATCTCATCTTCAGCCTCGTCAGAACTATGCCCGCCGCGTAGTGATGCAACGATATCGGTCAGGCTTGTATTGGCTGTGCTTTCCACCTCGGTTCCATCCGAGACGTTCTGGCTGGACGGGCGAATATGAGCCGGCACATTGCGAAACATCATCCGCATCGGTGTCGATACGGCGCTACCAAAGGCAATACACTCGCGATCGGCGAGTGATGACAGGAAGGCCAAGGTTGAGCGAGAGCCGTTCGAGATTGCTTTTTGCATCACGCTTTGGTCGGCATCATTGCCGAGGCGCAAAGAGAAGATCGTGTTACACTGCGATAGGATCGTCGGGTCCAACTCGTTCGGGCGCTGAGTGATAATCGCCAGCGAAACGCCGTATTTTCGGCCTTCCTTTGCAATTCTCGCAATCGCGCTACGGGTCGGCGCGAATCCGGTGGTCGTATCGGCCGGAATATAACGGTGGGCTTCTTCACAGACGACCAGTGTCTTGATTTTCGAATCACTGGCCAGCGCAAGGTCAAAAGCCAGGCGACACAGCACCGAGGCAACCGAGTTGACAACTTCCGACGGGATGCCGGACATTTGGAAAACGGTGATTGGCTTGCCATCGAGCGGCACCCGGTAAATATCCCCAATGATGGCTTCTATCCGGTCCGTTGCGTTGTGAGACCCGAACATGAAGCCGAAGCGTGGGTCATTGATTGACGTCTCAATCCGGCTCTTGAGGTGGCGCAATGTCAGGCGGCGAAGGGCGCCGTCCAATGAGCCGATTTCCTCTTCAAGCAGGCCAAGAAGATCGGCGAGACGGTAAGGCACGGGCGTATCGGCTGTCACGCTATTGGCGTTCGCATTAGCCCGGCGCAGGCCTTTATTGCCGCCATTCATATAGTGCAATTTGGCGCGTGGAATAAACTCACGCAGCGCATCAATCTCTTCGGCAGATCCTTCGCGACCACGGAAGATGACCTGTGAAAATTCTTCCAGATTGAGGAGCCAGAAGGGTAGGTCCAGCGTATCGGCGGTAATCGTGTGCGCCTTGTTGGCAAAGGCGCTGGAATATTCGTTATGCGGATCGAGGATCAGGATGCGTTGGTTTTTCTTACGTTCTGCAATCAGGTGCAGGATCAGTGTCACCGCTGTGGATTTACCTGTGCCGGTTGTCCCAACAACTGCAAAGTGGCGCGACAGTAGAGCATCCACCGATACGACTGCAGGGATATCCCGGCTTTGGCTGAGCGCGCCGAGCGTAACCGAGCTGGTATCTGACGACTTGTAGATTGTGATCAGATCTTGTTTGCGAATGCGGTGTGCGGGTGCGCCGAGCGATGGGTATATCGAGATGCCGCTTGAGAACTTTGTTCCGCCATCCTTGGTTTGGCGAACTTCCCCAGCAAGCTCAACGTATAAAGTAATCGGATTTGGTTGGTCTGATGTCCAGACTGGATCATCAGATTCGACCTTATACAGCAATCCAACAACCCGGTTTTCACCGACCTGAATGGAGATCAGTTGGCCAACGGCCCAATAGTCGGAGGTTTCACCACCACTACCTGAAATTGTCGAGATCTTTGCCTCGGTGCCATCGCATTCAATGACGTGCGCTACGTCGCGATTGCGTTCAACCGGAAGGCCGTCTTCGGATGGTTTCTCAAGAGGGGAATCACTTGCCATGTCGTGGGCAAAATTGGACTAAAGCCCTGAAGGTTCAGTTAATTGCGAATTGTAATTGCAACCTGCCCATAGGTCTTGACATAACCGGGCTGGGGACGCCTAAAGCCGCGTTTGATTCATTCCCAATTTATGGAGCGTCCGATGCACGCCTACCGCACCCATACTTGCGGCGAACTTCGCCAGTCCCATGTCGGCAAAAGTGTAAAGGTTTCTGGTTGGTTGCACCGTCGCCGTGACCATGGCGGCGTGATGTTCATTGACCTACGTGATCATTACGGCTTGACCCAGATCGTGTTCAACCCTGGCTCACCCGGTTTCCCAATTGTCGAGCGCTTGCGCACTGAAAGCGTTATCACGGTTGAGGGCAGTGTCGTTGCCCGCGACGAGGGCCTGATCAACCCGAACCTTGCAACGGGTGAAGTTGAAGTTGTTGCTGGCGAAGTGACTGTCCAATCTGAAGCCGCTGAATTGCCGTTGCCGGTCTTCGGCGAACCTGATTACCCAGAAGACATTCGCCTGACACATCGTTATCTTGATCTGCGCCGTGAGACATTGCACGCCAACATGGTATTGCGGGCGCAAGTGATTGCCTCAATCCGTAACCGGATGGTTGGGCAAGGCTTTACCGAGTATCAGACGCCAATCCTGACCGCCTCTTCGCCAGAGGGCGCGCGCGACTTCCTCGTGCCGTCACGCCTGCATCCGGGCGAGTTTTACGCGCTACCGCAAGCGCCGCAGCAGTTCAAACAATTGCTCATGGTCTCTGGCTTTGATCGCTACTTCCAGATTGCAGCCTGTTTCCGCGACGAAGATGCGCGCGCTGATCGTTCGCCGGGTGAGTTCTATCAGCTCGATATCGAGATGAGTTTTGTCACGCAGGAAGACGTGTTTCAGGCTATTGAACCGGTGATGCATGGTGTGTTCGCTGAGTTCGCTGACTGGCAAGGCAAAGGCCGGACCGTACCGGACGGTCCATTCCCGCGCATTCCATATGCCGAGGCGATGGCGAAATATGGCTCTGACAAGCCTGACCTGCGCAACCCGATTGAGCTGGCGGATGTATCCGACTTCTTCAAAGATGACAGCAAGACCGGCTTCAGCATTTTTGCCAAAATCATTGCGGGAGGCGGCAGGGTCATCGCCATTCCGGCACCGAAAGCGACGGCTGAAAAGTCGCGTAAATTCTTCGACGAAATGGACAAATGGGCCAAGAAAGAGATGCAGGCGCCGGGCCTCGGCTATGCCCGCCTGAAAGAGGCCGATGGCGGCGGCGTGGATAGCCAGGACCCTGTTTTGAAGAATTTCGAAGCCGATCATCTCGCCGCGATGCTGAAACAGCTCGGCCTTGGTGCTGGCGACGGAATCTTTTTCTCGGCGGGTAAGAAAGCCGACGCTTATAAGCTGGCAGGCGCGGCGCGTAACAAGATTGGCGCTGATCTCGATCTGATCGAGAAAGACGTGTTCCGGTTCTGCTGGGTCGTCGATTTCCCGATGTATGAGTATGACGAGGACGCCAAGAAAGTCGATTTCAGCCATAACCCATTCTCGATGCCACAAGGCGGAATGGACGTGCTGGAAGCCGCTGATACCGACGAGAAACTACTGGCGATCAACGCCTACCAGTATGACATCATCTGTAACGGCATCGAGCTGTCCTCTGGCGCGATCCGAAACCATCGACCGGACCTGATGCTGAAAGCGTTTGAGAAGGCTGGATACGGCGCTGATGTGGTCGAAGCTGAATTTGGCGGCATGCTCAACGCGTTCCGCTACGGCGCGCCGCCGCATGGTGGGATTGCGCCGGGCGTTGATCGGATCGTCATGCTGCTGGCTGACGCCGAGAATATCCGCGACGTGACCCTGTTCCCAATGAACGGCCAAGCCCGCGACCTGATGATGCAAGCGCCAAGCCCGGTGAGTGACGAGCAGCTACGCGACCTGAGCATCCGGCTCGCGCCAATGGTGAAGTCGTAACCGCGACGTTCCTCCACCGTTTACGGGGGAGGTGCCCGAAGGGCGGAGGGGGTGACTGGCTTGATTTCTAATCTCAGCGCCCCCTCCGAGCGCTGCGCGCCCACCTCCCCCGTAAACGGTGGAGGAAAGCATCTGTTACTATTGCCCCGCTCCGCGCATCGCCGTAAATGCTGAAACCAAACTGATTTGGGACTAAATCCATGTTCGATCTTCGCGCTATTCGTGACAATCCAGAGGCTTTTCGGGTCGCGTGGGAGCGTAAGAAAGTCGGGCTCGGCGCGGCCGTGAATGACATCCTCGCTCATGCTGATGCGCTGCGCCAAGCGGTGACGGATAAGCAGGAAGCGGAGGCGGCGCGCAACGCTAAATCCAAGCTGATCGGACAGGCCAAGGCGTCGGGCGACGATGCGCTGTTCGAGAAACTGCGCGCCGAAGTCTCGGCAGCGAAAGAGACAATCGAAACAGCGGGCGAACAGGAAGCGGCGGCGCAGACGCTGCTGGATGATGTCCTGATGGGGCTGCCGAACCTGCCGCTGGCCGATGTACCAGAAGGCGCTGATGAAGACGCAAATGTTCAGCAGGGCAATGGCTGGGGCGATCCAAAGACATTCGCATTTAAGCCCAAAGACCATGCCGACCTTGGCGCTGATCTAAAAAATTCAATTGGCCAACCGCTAATGGACTTCGAAGCCGCCGCAGCGATGAGTGGTGCCCGTTTCGTCGCCCTGCGCGGCAACCTCGCCAAACTCGAACGCGCGCTGGCGGCCTTCATGCTCGACACGCAGACCGAGAAGAACGGGTATGAGGAGGTCTCACCGCCGCTTCTGGTACGTGACAATGCGCTGGAGGGGACAGGACAGTTACCGAAGTTTGAGGAGGATTTGTTTTCAGGTATTTTTGGTCTGTCGCCGGTTGCAGAATTTGCTAACAACGAGCGTCGGAACGAGGCAATGTTCCAGTACGTTTGGAGTGTTTTGCAATCGGTAGCTAACGTCGATTCTGAAGTCAGCGAAATGACTGTTCAAAGTGCCCAAACCCGGGTTAATTTAGAAGATTATGTCCCGCGGGAGTTTGCTGGCGACCCGATCTATAAATCTGGGTTTGAGCAGGATGCTCTAAGTCGGTTGATTGGCTTCAGGGGTATTCATCCGCGAAACGCAGAGGCGATGTGGAGTGATCATTACGTTGGGAAAGGGACAACGTCTCTGGACCGAGCTAGAGCCAATATAACCGAACGATCTTGGCTAATCCCCACCGCCGAGGTCCCCCTCACAAACCTCGTCCGCGAGCAAATCCTTAACGACGACCAGCTCCCGCTCCGAATGACCGCCCACACGCCATGCTTCCGCTCCGAGGCGGGCAGTGCCGGGCGTGATACCAAGGGCATGATCCGGCTGCATCAGTTTAATAAGGTTGAGATGGTCTCTATCGTCCGGGACGAAACCGAGGGGCTCAAAGAGCTAGAGCGCATGACACGCTGCGCCGAGGGCATTCTCGAGGCGCTGAACCTGCCTTACCGCCGCATGTTGCTGTGCACCGGCGACATGGGCGCAGGCGCGCGTAAGACGTTCGATCTGGAGGTCTGGTTGCCGAGCCAAGACACCTATCGTGAGATTTCATCTTGTTCCTATTGCGGTGATTTTCAGGCGCGCCGGATGGATGCGCGCTGGCGTCCGCCGGTCAGCGAAGACAATCCCAAGCCGAAGCCGCAATTCGTGCACACGCTGAATGGCTCCGGCCTCGCGGTTGGTCGGACATTGGTCGCGGTGCTGGAGAATTACCAGAATGAAGACGGCTCGATCACCGTGCCGGACGTGCTACAGCCTTATATGGGCGGGTTGAAGGTGGTTTCGTAATGCTTCGAGCCAGAATTAGCCCTCATCCTGAGCCTGCCGAAGGACGAGGGCGAGAGGTTGAGGGCGGCACCTGCCTCCCCGCCTCGTCCTTCGACAGGCTCGGGATGAGGCTAAGTGCCGTCGAGGTGACGGCGATATGAGAATCCTCCTCACCAATGATGACGGAATCAATGCGCCGGGCTTGGAAGTGCTTGAGCATATCGCGCGAGAGCTAAGTGACGATATTTGGATCGTTGCGCCGGAGTTGGAGCAATCGGGCAAGGGGCGGGCGATATCGCTGACTGAATTTGTCCGTGTGCGTGAGATCGCGCCGCAACGCTACGCTGTCAATGGCACGCCAAGCGATTGCGTTCTGCTGGCGCTGGATGAGTTGATGCCAGAGCGCCCTGATCTGATTCTATCTGGTGTAAATGCGGGTCAGAATATTGCCGAGGATACGACCTTTTCAGGCACCGTAGCGGCGGCCTTGTTCGGGATGCAGCACGGCGTGCCGTCAATTGCGCTATCGCAATCGAAAGGTTTTCAGAACCCCAATTCCTGCCCGTGGGAAACACCGCAGGCTTGGGGCGCTAAAGTGCTGCGGCCACTGCTCGACAAGGGCTGGCCGGATGATTTGGTACTGAACGTGAACTTCCCTGACCGCGCACCGGACGATGTGGCGGGCATAAAGATGACCCGGCAGGGCTTTCGGGATGAGCGGATTATCCGCACCGAGGCGCGTGAAGACCTGCGCGGCAATGCTTATTATTGGATCGGCTATCGCGGAAAACTGTCCAATCCGGATGTAGGAACGGACCTGCGGGCGATTTACGATGGCTATATTTCTGTCTCGCCGCTGCATGTCGATTTGACCCACGAGGAATTTCTGGCTGAAATGCGCGCGTGGTAGATTTAATTGCTGATCCGTTCCGGGCCGCCCGGCTTGTCCTGATGCTGCGGCGACAGGGGATAACCAATGATGGCGTGCTGGCGGCGCTGGAAACGGTGGATCGCGGCGCGTTCGTGGCCCCGGCTTTGGCGACCATGGGCGGCGAAGATTGCGCGCTGCCTATCCTCTGCGGGCAGGCGATCCCGAAACCAGTTGTGACAGCCCGCTTGCTGAAGGCGTTGGCTGTGTCGCCGGGCAAGGAAGACAGGGTGCTGCTGATTGGCGCGGGAAGCGGGTACACAGCGGCGCTTCTGGCGCAGATTAGCCGCCATGTTTACGGCGTTGAGCGCTATCAGGCGATGGTTGATTCGGCGCGGCTGCGTTTGGCGGAACTCAAGGTTGAGAATGTCACAATCCGGCATGGTGACGGTCTTGAGGGAATAGCCGAGCATGGGCCTTTTGACCGGATCGTGCTGACAGGTGCGGTCAAGACGATCCCGGCAATTCTGATCGAACAATTGACCAAAGACGGCGCCTTGGTCGCGGCTGTTCAAAGCGCTTCTGGTGAGCAAATTTTGCGCCGCGTGACGGCAGACAAGCAGGTCGACGATCAGCCGATGCCCGACAAGATTGGCTTATTGCGGCGCGGCTTAGCGCGGTCCTTGTAAGGTCTATTGCGTGTCGAGGCTGGCGCATTCACCGTCAATGGCAACACTTGCACCAGCGGATGCGGCTTTGCAGGCATTGCTGTAAGTCTCACCGTCACAGCCACAGACCGGGGTATATTCCTCAGTGCAGATTGTTGGTTTGGGCTGACAAGTTCCGCCGCCATCAATGACTTCAAGGCATTGGCCGCGTGGTTGCTCGCAATAATAACCTGACGGGCACTGGATCGCCGCAATCCCGCCGCAGGCTTCGCCCGTGACGTCAATCACCGGCGGTGCTTCGGATATTGTTTCAATCGCGGAAGGCGTGTCAGGGGTGTCTGTAGGTGAAATTTGATCACCAGATCCACCGCAAGCGGCCAAAACAGCTAGTAACGCGCCGTATACAAGAATTCTCATAGCCTACCCCTTTGGTCCCAATATCTTCCTATAGCATAATAAAAAAAACCGGCGAGGCCAGAGCCTTCGCCGGTTGATTGGTTGCGGCTTTATTGGGTGGGAGGTCTATTTGGCCGCCTCCTGTAGTCGCGCAAAGATATTTCCGCCATGGCCCGCGCCATTGGCGAAAGGCGTCTGGATCGACGTATCGGTGATCTCACCCCATTTTGCAGCTACAGCCTCGGCGGTCAGGTCGTCGCCCTGGCCGACAAAAGCGCCTTTGGTTTCAACAATTTGTGCCATTGAAAAGACGCCAGCTCCGGCCGAAAGGATGATCCCTGTCGGCGCATCTTCCTTGACCAGGTTGATAACGCCCGGCGTAACATATTCTGGCTTCAACTGATCAAGCATGGCTTGCGGCATCAGGCCTTCGGTCATCCGGGTCGCCGCCACCGGGCAGACCGCATTGACGTGAATATTGTACTTGGCACCTTCAATCTTCAGCGTATTCATCAGGCCAACCGAACCGAGCTTGGCAGCGCCGTAATTTGCCTGACCAAAATTTCCGTAGAGTGCGGTGGAAGATGTCGTCACGACGAGGCGGCCATAGGCTTGCTCTTTCATGATGTCCCATGCGGCCATGAACGGCTTGAACGTTCCCTGCAGATGAACATCAATGATGATATCAACATCTGCTTGAGTCATTTTCGAGAATGACTTGTCGCGAAGAATACCGGCATTGGCGATAATAATGTCGATCCGGCCATAAGCTGCCATCGTATCTTCGATCATCTTTTTGACGCCCGCATCATCAGCGACAGATGACCCGTTCGCCATGGCTTCGCCGCCAAATGACTTGATCTCTTCGACGACAGCCTCGGCAGCTTCAGAATTTCCAGCTGACCCATCGACGCTACCACCGAGATCATTGACCACGACTTTTGCGCCGCGACGGGCCAGTTCGAGGGCGTGTTGGCGACCGAGGCCACCGCCAGCGCCGGTTACGATGGCGACGCGATTATCAAAGCGGATTTCTGACATGGGGAGGGCTCCTGAGTGTCTGGCTAGGGTATGGGCGTCTTGCACCATCCGCTCACGTAAACGTCAAGCGCTCGCGCTGCGGCATATCTTGTCAGAGCAGATCAGGCGTGGTGATAAACGCGCAAATGACAAACAGGAGACATGTCATGCTTGCCTATGTAACCCTTGGGTCCAACAATATCGAAAAATCACTCGCGTTCTACGATGCGTTGATGCCGCAGCTTGGTGCCAAACGCATTTTCGACAATGGGCGTCTGTATTTCTATGGCTCCAGTCCTGGCGCAGCAATGCTTGCGATCGGCGGACCCTTTGATGAGCAGGCGGCAACTTGCGGTAACGGTGTGATGCCCGCTCTTGCTGCGCCAGACAATGAAACGGTCGACAAAGTGTATGCCAAAGCGATTGAGCTTGGTGCAACGTGCGACGGCGAACCGGGACAGCGTATGCCGACATTCTATGGCGCCTATTTCCGCGACCCGGACGGTCACAAGATTTGCATCTGCAAGCTTGGCTAGATCACCGGCCATTAAGTCACAACAGGGCTGGCCCGCTTCATAAGAGCGGGCTAGTGCTTTTGGTTGATAGAAAATAGCGGGAGGAATGGCCGATGGAATGGGGTTGGGATAACGCGCGAGCGATACTCGGTATAATCATGATTTTCGGCATCGCTTTCGGCCTGTCAGAGAACAAAAAAGCCTTCCCCTGGAAAGTTGTGCTGGGCGCTGTCGCAATCCAATTCGCATTTGCCCTCATTCTGTTTGGAGTTCCGATTATTCGCGAACTCCTGTTTGGAGCAAACAAGTTAGTGGATGGATTAATCGCGGCAACTGCAGCTGGAACGGGCTTTGTATTCGGGCCGGTACTGGGTACGCAGGCGGGTTGGGAAGGGCTAACCGGACAACCGGGACCGATATTTGCTGTACATTTGCTGCCACTAATTATCGTTGTCGCTGCTCTGTCCGCCATTCTCTGGCACTGGCACGTATTGCGCTGGGTCACTAAGGGTTTTGCCTATGTCTTCCGGCGCTTGCTTGGTCTGGGTGGAGCGACTTCGCTGGCGGTGTCGGCCAACGTGTTCATGGGTATGACCGAAGCGCCGATCCTGATCAAACCTTACATCAAGGGCATGTCGCGGTCGGAAATTTTCATTCTGATGACCGCAGGTTTTGCGACTGTCGCCGGCAGCGTTCTGGTTCTTTACGGGGTGTTTTTGCGTGACGTTATGCCGAATGCGCTTGGCCAATTGTTAGCGGCGTCTCTGATCGCTGCTCCCGCCGCTGTTGCGCTTGCGTTGGTCATGGTGCCTGAAACGGTTGAAGAGACACAGCGCGCGCATGAGCCTGATTTCGAGTACGAATCGACCATGGATGCATTTGCGACGGGCGCTTCAGACGGCTTGAAAATCCTCGCCAATATCATCACGATGCTGATTGCCGCCCTGGCGCTTTTGTTTCTGGTCAACCTTCTGCTGGGTTGGCTGGGTGCTATCGCAGGTTTTTCTCCTTGGGAGACCGCAAAGTCATTTGATATCGAAGCAATGCCAGACAAATGGCGAGTTTTTGGGACCTACATGTCCATTCCCGAATGGCTTCAAATTGGACTCACTTATCTCGGAATGGGGGTGGAATGGATTATCGAGATGGTTTCACTACCATTCTTGTGGATCATCAAGGTGCTATTGATTCCGGTTGCCCTGATGCAGCGTTTTGCGGGTGACGCTGGCCTCAGCATTCAGGTTATTCTCGGCTGGGTATTTTCGCCAATCATGTACATGATCGGTGTGCCGATGGGCGAGGCCGCACAGTCAGGGTCGCTGATGGGGATCAAGACGGTGCTAACCGAGTTCATCGCCTTCCTCGATCTTGCCAGCATTCCCGTTGACGAAATGACCCCGCGCACGCGGATGATCACAGCGCATGCGATCAATGGCTTCGCCAATTTTGGCTCAATCGGTATTCTGATCGGTGGCTTGTCGATCATAGAGCCGGCCCGGCGCACGACGTTTCTTGAGCTGGCATGGAAGACGCTAATCGCCGGAACATTAGCGACTTGCCTGTCTGGCGCTGTTGTTGGCGCGTTACCAGCCGGTTTGTTTTTTGGAGGATAAAGTCTTTGCGTAGAATTTTAGGGGCGAGCACCTTGGTGCTTGCTGTCGTGAGTTTGACGGGTGTCGCTTCAGCGCAAGACGCTGATGAGAGTGGTTACGTCAACTGTCTTGCTTTTCCGGTGCCAGAGGATGTTGATCATGCATCTGACATCTTGCGGCCTGAACTAAGCGGAGATCGCTGCGATCCGCGTCTTCGGCGTTTTTCGGCAATTCAAGTTTTTGGTGATCGTCTTCCGGAAGAACCCGGTAGCTTTTCTGCTCTTGCCAGTGGCGATATCCTCGACATCGCCCCTGATCACCCAGCTGAATTGCTCAACACACTGCCGGGCGTGAACATCCAGATGAATTCCGGTCAGGAACATTTGCTGGCGATCCGCTCGCCCGTCCTGACAGGTGGCGCGGGGCAGGGCAGCTTCCTGATCCTTGAAAATGGTGTGCCGACGCGCTCGCCAGCATTCGGCAACGTCAATGGCCTGCTCGAACCGCATTTCGAAACGGCTGACGCGATAGAGGTTGTGCGCGGCCCTGGCTCCGCAAAATATGGCTCGAACGCAGTGCATGGTCTCGTCAACGTGATCCTGGCTGACCCCAGCGGTGAAGCGCTGCGCGAAATCCGTGCCTCGGCCTCAAGTCTTGGCCGTTACAAAACTGATTTGATCTTCGATCAAGGCTATCTTGGCCGAGCCTCTTTGTCGGTGCAAAAGGACGTTGGCTGGCGTGATAATTCCGGCTCCCTGCAGATCAAGGGCTCCGGCGTCTTGGAGACGGTGTTTGCGGGGTGGAATGTCACAGCATTTGGCTCAGCTGCGTCGCTCGAGCAGGAAACCGCCGGTTTCATTCAAGGGCCCAAAGCCTACCGCGATCGCGATGCGGCCAAGACCAATCCGAACCCTGAGGCGTTTCGCAATGCATGGTCAGCGCGCGGCGGCGTTCGCTTGGAACGTGATTTCAGAGGTGGCACACTGACGCTTACCCCATTTGCGCGGGCCCAGGACATGGAGTTTCGACAGCACTTTCTGCCCTATCGTGGATTAGAAGAGAACAGCCACCATGCGCTCGGCGCACAGGCACGTTTTGAGCGAAAAGCGTCCGATACACTGACTTGGCGACTTGGCGGAGATGTTGATATTGCGTCGGGAGACTTGCGCGAAACACAACCCGCGCCGTTCGGGTTCTTTCCGGGTGACACCCGGTTTCCAGTCGGCGTGCACTACGACTACACCGTCGATACACGTGTTGGTGCAGTCTGGGGTGAGATCGATTGGGACGTTTCGGAAAAACTGAGCATTTTCGCTGGATTGCGCGGTGAGGTTCATGACTACGAATATGACACAGATGCCCCGGTCGGCATCAATGGCCGGTTCAATGTACCGGCTGATCGCACTGACAATTTTGAGTTCGCGACGCCCAAGCTCGGCCTGATTTACGAGGCAAGTGAAACCGTTTCTGTGTATACCAATTATGCGCGTGGTGCGCGGGCCCCCCAAGCGAGCGACCTTTATCGCCTACAATCGCAACAAGGTATCGCAGAGGCCGGAATAGAAACTCTTGACAGTTTCGAAGTTGGCGCACGTGGGTCCGTGCTAGACGGCGATCTGGTGTTTGATGTCGCAGCTTATTGGCTCGACAAGGACAATTTCTTCTTTCGCGATGCAGATGGCCTGAACGTCACCGATGGGTCGACCCGGCACAAGGGGATCGAGGTGGCGTTTGACTGGTCGCTAAACGAACATTGGGCCGTGCGCGGTACGGGATCGTGGTCGGACCAGACCTATACATTTGACCGGATTGTCGGCAATGGCTCGGAAGTCATCACGAACGGCAATGATATCGACACGGCGCCGGAATGGCTTGCGGATTTGTCCTTGGTCTGGACACCAACCGACAGATTTGAAGCTGCCTTATCGGCGGAATATATCGGCGAGTATTTCACCAATCCAGCCAATACACGCGAGTATCCCGGCCATACAGTGACGCATATTCGGGTTAGCTATGGTATTAGTGAAGCGTTGGATGCGTTTGTAATTGTACGCAATTTGCTTGATTTGAATTATGCAGACCGTGCTGATTTCGCGTTTGGCAATGAGCGCTTTTTCCCCGGCGAACCCCTGAACGTCACCGTCGGCATTCGCAAACGCTTTAATTAAGACTTCTGGAGACTGATATGAAACTGTACCACGCGCCAAGGGCGGTCAATCCGGAGCGGACCTTCAATTTTCTGAAAGCCAAGGGCAAGCTCGACGCGGTTGAGATAGCCGAGATATCAATCATGGAGGGCGAGCATAAGCAGCCCGAATACCGCAAGCTGTCACCTTTTGCGCAAGTCCCGGTTCTGGTTCTTGATGATGGCACCAAGATCACCGAAAGCCGGGCGATCTGCACCTATTTTGAAGGGCTGTTCCCAGACCCGAACTTGATGGGTAATGACCCAAAGGAAAAGGCTCTGATCGAAATGTGGGACCGCCGGGTTGAGCTGATGTTGATGCTGCAATTCGCGATGTGGTTTCGCAATGCTCACCCGATGATGGCACCGCTGGAAAAGCCGCAAGTTCCAGAATCCGCAGCGAAATCAGAAAAGAGCGCCAAGCGTTTCGCTGAACGTCTCGACGCCCATTTGGCTGACAATGAATGGCTGGCGGCGGGCCGATTTTCAATCGCCGACATCACGCTCTACCTGACCTGCGGTTTCTGCAATGTCATGCAGTGGCAGCCGAATAAAGAGCTCGAGCATCTGGGGCGTCACTATGGTGCGGTGAAGGAACGGTTGGGTTAGGCGTCAGACAGCCAAGCATCGATATCCGCTAGCGCCGTGACCGCCTGCACGCGCTTCTTTGCGCGGCCTTTATCCTTGCCGCGTAGGCGTTTGCCATTTTCGTCCTTGGTTGCCACCGTGCCCTCAGCCGGATCGGGGAATAGCCCAAAGTTGATGTTCATTGGCTGGAACGTTGGTTTCTTGCCTTGCATATGCCCGCCGGTGATATGCTCTATCAGGGCACCCATTGCCGTACTGGCTGGTGGCGGACTGATTGTCTTGCCAAGCCGCTCAGCCGCTGCAAATCGCCCAGCGAGGAGGCCCATTGCGGCGCTTTCAACATAGCCTTCGACACCGGTTATTTGACCGGCAAAGCGGATGCGCGGCTGGGATTTCAAGCGCAGTTGATGATCGAGTAGCTTTGGTGAATTTAGGAATGTATTCCTATGTATTCCACCTAGGCGCGCAAACTCTGCTTTTTCAAGAGCCGGTATCATTCGGAATATATCCGTCTGTGCGCCGTATTTCAGCTTGGTCTGAAATCCAACCATATTCCACAACGTGCCGAGCGCGTTATCCTGACGCAATTGTACAACCGCGTGCGACTTTACGCTCGGATCGTGCGGATTGGTCAAACCGACGGGCTTCATCGGCCCCCAACGCAATGTTTCACGGCCGCGCTCCGCCATGACTTCTATCGGCAGGCAGCCCTCGAAATAGGGCGTGCTTTTTTCCCAGTCTTTGAACTCGGTCTTGTCGCCGCCAATCAGTGCATCAATGAAAGCATTGTATTCGCCCTCATTCATCGCGCAGTTGATATAGGCCGCCGTGTCGCCGCCGGGGCCGGGCTTGTCATAGCGCGATTGGCGCCATGCCTTGTCCATGTCGATTGACTCGGCGTGGATAATTGGCGCGATAGCGTCGAAGAACGCCAGGTCATCCTCGCCTGTCTGCGCGCGGATTGCTTCAGCCAGCGCGATCGAGGTCAGCGGCCCAGTTGCGATAACCACGCTGTCCCAGTCCTCGGGGGGGAGGGCGTCAATTTCCTCGCGAACAATCGTGACGAGAGGATGGGCATCCAGCTTGGCGGTCACGGCCTCTGCAAAGCCATCGCGATCGACAGCCAGCGCACTACCGGCTGGCACCTGATGTTTGTCAGCGGTGGGGATGATGATGCCACCTGCGCGGCGCATTTCCTCGTGTAGAACGCCAACTGCGTTCATCTCATGATCGTCGGAGCGAAACGAGTTCGAGCACACAAGTTCGGCCAGATTGTCAGTCTGATGCGCGTCGGTTGTGCGCACGCCGCGCATTTCGTGCAGGATGACTGGCACGCTCATATTCGCTGCCTGCCATGCCGCCTCTGATCCGGCCATGCCGCCGCCGATAATATGAATTGGTTTGACTGTCATTTGGCGCATGTGCGCCGGGATCGCCAATGGGTCAAGGTGATGGGTGCCGCTTGTATTTGTCAGGTGATCTGCAAGTTTGCTGATATAGCGCTATGCATGATCGGCCCCTGCGCCTAAATGAGGCAGATGACACAGCTTCCCGACGCCCCAGAGCACATCCTTTCCAACCTTATCGAGACTTGTTTGAAAGCAGGTGCTAGCGACGTTGATGCTTCGCTGGGCGTTTCCGAAGGGGTCAGCGTCGAGGTTCGAGAAGGTGCGCTTGAGGGGATTGAACGGTCCGAATCACAAGGTGTTTCGTTGCGTTGTTTGATCGGTCATCGTCAGGCGTCTGTGTCTGGGTCGGATCTGTCAGCAACCGCGTTGGCGACGCTTGCTGCGCGCTGTGTGGCGATGGCTGAAGCAGTACCCGAAGACCCGTATTGTGGGATTGCGCCGGCGTCTGAGCTGGCCACAGACCTGCCAGTGCTTGATCTGTCTGGGGATGGTGAGATGGCAGCTGAATTGCTGGAGCGAGAGGCGCTGGAGGCCGAAGCAGCGGCGCTGGCGGTCGATGGCGTCAAAATGGTTTCAAGTTGCGGCAATGGCTGTAGTCAAAGCCAGTCATGGGTCGCATCGAGCAATGGCTTCGCAGCGCACCGCTCAGGCGGCTCATCGGGTCTGGGTTTGGCCGCCGTGGCTGAACGTGATGGCGCAATGGAACGCGATTATGAAAGCCGGTCTGTGCGCAAACTAGCTGACCGGCCTTCGGCGACCGAGATTGGACGCATTGCAGGGGAGCGCACTGTCGCGCGCCTGGGTTCGCGCAAAGTGAAGACGCAAACGGCAGCTGTGATCTATGACCGGCGGGTTTCAGCGAGCTTGATCGGGGCATTTCTGTCTGCGATCAGCGGACCTGGCGTGGCACGCGGCGTATCTTTCCTGAAAGACCGGATGGGTGACCAAGTTTTTGCCAAAGGCGTCAATCTGATTGATGATCCGCTGCGTCCACGCGGTATGGGGAGCCGTGCCCATGATGGCGAAGGGCGCGCCGTCGCACGGGCTAATCTGATCGATGATGGCGTCCTGACGCGGTGGCTTTTGAATGGCTCATCCGCTCGCCAACTTGGTTTGGAGCCGAATGGCTATGCTAGCGGTGGCTTTGGCAATCCCCCTGGTGTTGGTGTGTCGAACGCCTTTATTGAGGCGGGACAGCAAAGCCCGGCGGAGATGATGGCAGGTGTTCGGCATGGTCTGTTGGTGACCGATATGTTCGGGCCGTCGATCAATCCCAATACAGGCGACTATTCTGTTGGTGTCGCGGGTTTCTGGTTCGCGAATGGCGAAATTGTCCATCCGGTTTCCGAGGTGACAATTGCTGGCGACTTACCCTCGATGTTTGCGCGACTTGTACCGGCAAGTGATTTGGAGTTTCGGGGTAGCCGAGATGCGCCTTCATTGCTGATTGAGGATATGTCGATTGCTGGCGACTGAAGCAGACATAGCTGACCTGCTGATTCTGCGAAGGGTCGCACAGGAAGCAGGTGATCTGGCGCTTTCATTCTTGCGCAAAGGGCAATTGAAGACCTGGAACAAGTCCAAGGATCACCCGGTTACCGAGGCCGATATTGCGGTTAACGCACTAATTCAAGATCGTTTGATGAGCGCGCGCCCTGACTATGGCTGGCTGTCTGAGGAAACGGCTCTGGACAATGCTTCGCGCTATCGCAATCGGGTTTGGATTGTGGATCCGATTGATGGCACCCGTGCCTTTATTCGCGGCGAGCCATATTGGTGCATCGGGATTGGAGTATTACAAGACGGGCATGCACGTGTTGGCACGGTGCAAGCGCCGCAGCTGAATGAAATTTATGAAGCGCGTCTGGGGGCAGGGGCATTCCTGAACGGCGAACAGATCAAGGTCAGCGAACAAGCTATCGAAGAGAATTGCCGGATGATCGTTCACGACGGACTGATCAAGCATCCTGGTTGGGCAAGCCCGTGGCCGCCCGTGATGATTGCTGACCCAAGGCCGAATGCGACCTTGCTAAGAATGTGCTGGGTTGCGTCAGGGGCATGGGACGCCACTTTGGCTCTGTCACGTAAATCCGACTGGGATCTTGCCGCGGGCACCATAATTGTCGGTGAGGCTGGCGGTATCGCATCGACCCATCTCGGCGAGCCATATGAATTTAATCGGGCAGAACCTGCGCAAAGGAGTCTGTTGGCCGCTGGAAAGCCGTTGCATTCCCTGTTATCAGCCCGAGTCAAGAACGTGCGACTACCTGATCCAAATTGGACAGTACGTCGATACGATAAACACTAGAGACGGAGCGCCACCATGGGCGACACGATAGAAACCAAACAATTAATGCACATTGTGATCGGCGGCGAGTTGAAAGACTTGTCTTGTCTTGAATTTGAGGATCTTTCGAAGATCGATTTTGTCGGTGCATTTCCAAGCTACAAAGCGGCCTATGATGCCTGGAAAGGCGCAGCGCAGCGCACGGTAGATAGTGCGGAAACGCGCTATTTCATTCTTCACGCACACAAATTGCTCGACCCTGAAACAGGTGACCACCATCACGTCTGAGACTGATGCATCTCTTCAGAAGAAATCGGGCAGCTTGTTACGGCTGTTTCGCACCTATTTTCGCGGTCATTTGGTGTGGTTTATCGCCGGGACGGTGTTCGCCGTTCTGACCTCGGCCTTTGCAACCGGGTATGCCTTGATCCTTGGTGTCATGGGGGATCGCCTGGAGGCGACGTTTAGTGCGTCAACGGATGCTGATAATCGCTGGATCCTCTGGGTCGCTGCCGGGATCATCGCCCTGACCGCAGGTCGCGCCTTAACCCTCTATTTGATGACTGTATTGAACAATACAGGCGTGCAGAGATCGCTGGTCGATGTTCAAAATGCCCAGTTCAACGCCTTGACCAGAGGCGATTATGCGCGGGTTGCCGGCAAGGCATCGGGCGGCTTTGTGTCGAGGTTTATCAATGACGTAAATTCTATTCGCGATGCTGGTTTGAGATTTGCCAACAATTTCACCAAGAGCCTGGTCACGATTGTTGCAATCCTTGCTGTGATGTTGTGGACCGATTGGCTTCTGACACTGCTATTACTGATCGTATACCCGATTGCATCTGGACCGGTGATTGGGCTTGGGAATCGCATACGAAAACGCTCCAAACAGGCCCAACAACAAATCGGCGAAGTCTCGGCACTGCTGTCTGAGGGGTTCCAATCCGCCCGCGTCGTCAAGGCCTATAGCTTGGAGGATTATCAGAGCGAGCGAGCTGATCGGGGCTTCGTTGAACGCTCGCGCTTGTTTTTGAAAGTGCTGAAGGACCGGGCTGCGGTTGATCCGATCCTGGAAGTTACGGGCGGGATCGCGCTGGCTGGGGTTCTGGGGTTTGCCGCTTGGCGCATTTCAAATGATGCTGCGACACTCGGTGATCTGTTGCGAATCATTGCAGGTCTTGCGATTGCGTCACCAGAGTTGCGTGCGCTGGGTACGCTGAATGCTGTCGCGCAAGAAGGCGGCGCAGCGGCGGATCGGGTCTTCGAGATCATTGATGCGGTACCACAGGTCAGCGATACTGAGGGTGCCCGTGCACCAAGTCATGTTATTGGCGCGGTCTCATTTTCGGACGTATATTTCCATTATCCAGATGACACGCCTGCGCTCAAAGGGCTGACTTTTTCAGTGCAGCCGGGTGAAACCGTCGCGTTGGTCGGGCCTAGTGGTGCAGGCAAATCAACTGTGTTTAATCTCCTCCTGCGCCTTTACGATGTCAGCGCGGGCAGTGTTTTTGTCGATGCGATTGACGTACGCAAATTACGATCGGCGAGTCTGCGTGGGGCCACCGCCCTCGTGTCGCAGGATACAGCTTTGTTTGACGATACGATTCGCGCCAATATTGCCTTGGGGCTGCTGGATGCGTCAGATGCGGAGATTGAAGCGGCGGCGAAGGCTGCGAATGCCGATACGTTTATTGCCGAGTTGCCAGATGGCTATGCCTCACCTGCGGGGGAATTTGGGCGCAATTTGTCTGGCGGTCAGCGCCAGCGGATTGCTCTGGCCCGGGCAATCTTGCGCGATGCACCGATTTTACTACTAGACGAGGCTACCTCGGCGCTGGACGCAGAAAGCGAGGCGAAGGTTCAAGCCGCGCTTGCCGGGTTTGCCAAGGATCGCACGACGCTGATTATCGCGCACCGATTATCGACCGTGCGAGGCGCCGACCGAATTATTGTAATTGAGGATGGCCGCGTGGTTGAAGACGGTGATCATCAAACGCTGATGGCGGCGCAAGGCAGTTATCAGAAACTGGTCGAGCTACAGCTTAGCTAGGGTTCAGACCCTAGTTGATGCCAGTGGGCGCTCTGTCGGTAAATGATCGGCCGCGCTCTTCAAAAACCGCGCAAGTTTTTCGGCACTTTCAGCACCCTGAACTGCGATCTGACGGTGAGTAATATATGTCGGTACGCCGGTAATACCCATTTGGCGAAACAAAGCCTGTTCCTGGCGTAGCTGTTCAGTATCAGCATCACTGGCAAGGAGGCCTGCCACGATGTCGGGATCAAGCTCGATCTTGGCGGCGACGGCGAGGAGGGTTTCGGAGTTGCCTATATCTTTTCCGTCCGCAAAGAAGGCTTCGAACAAGGCTTCCTTCGCGGCGTCACCTTTGTCTTGGCCTTGGGCCCAATGCACCAAACGGTGAGCATTAAAGCTGTTGGGACGACGGCTGATCTTGTCGAAGGCGAAGGGTACGCCTTCATCCAAGCCGTACTGAGTTAGGGCGTCGCGCATGCTGTTCGATCGATCTTTACCTGCGCTGGTACCAAACTTCTGGCGCATATAGTCTTTATAATCCACACCTTCAGCCGGGATGTTAGGATCGAGCTCAAACGCCCGGAAGATGATCTCAACTTCGAGGTCTGGAACCAGTGCAATGGCCGATTTCAAACGGCGCAGACCAAGCCAGCACCAAGGGCAAACAAGGTCTGAAACCATTTCAATTGTTAAAGCCATAAGATTGTCCTCGTCGGCGCGATATGGATTAAACAGATGCGGGCTGACTTGCAGCGAGTTTCAGGACCGGAACATAGCCAGCCTGAATCTCCATACGGCCTGTCACGCCTTTCTGGCGCAAAAGTCTGTGCGCTTGTACAAAGTGATAGCAAGGCAGGTGCATGAACATGTGGTGCTCGCAATGATAATTGACGTAATATGGCGCGATCAATGCTCGCTCAACCAGGTTGGCGCGGGTTGTTCGCGCATGGCGCAATGGGTCGTCATCATCCACAATTGCATGCTCAGCAATATTTCTCAGCCGGGTGACGAGTTGGTTCCAGGTTGCCATTGGCAGCAACCAGAGCACGAAATAGGCCCACCAATGACCTGCTAGAATAAACCCAGCTAACAAGACAAGATTGACAATCAGAAACGGGATCGCGGCCTCGCGTGCGGAGTGGATGCGGTTTTCGGCACCTTTACCGGGCCGCAGGCCGAGACCCAGTGCATTCGTGAACTGGTTCACACGCTGTTTGTAAAACGTCTGCCCGGTCAGGTCGCGAATGATTTTGCGGCGCAGTGATTGTGCCGTGATGGGGAAGGGGGCCGACAGAGCAAGATCGGGATCTTCTGGCTGCTGGGCGTACTTGTGATGCTGCAAATGGTAGGCGCGATAGGTTTTCAGATTGGCCCCGATTGGGGCACCGGTGAGCCATTGGCCAACCCAATCGTTGATTTGACCGTTGGTGCTCAGGCCGCCATGCGATGCTTCGTGCATTAAAACGGCTAGGCCAAGCTGGCGCGCTCCAATGATCGGAATGGCGAGGATAATCAACCAAGGTTGCCAGATGGCGGCGGCAGTTGCCAGCGCAATGACGGCCCAGGCATGGGCAACCATGCCGAGCCCCAACAGGTTTGAGCGGCGGCTCATTTCGGTCCATTCTTCCTTGGAGAAGAGATCGAGAGGGCGGATACGTTTGGCGACTGGCATAGAGACAAGATACAACCCTGACGCTGCGGTATTCAAGGGTGTTTATGGCGGCAGTCCGAAGCCTAGATCATGAACTCATAATAATGATTCCCTAATCGGACGAATGCTGATTCTCTTTCTACGAGGAGGATTTGCCATGTCTCGTCGCCGGTATGAACTGACAGATTTTGAGTGGTCGCTGATCGAGCCGCTATTGCCCAACAAGCCTCGCGGCGTGCCGCGGGTGGATGACCGCAGGGTCTTGAACGGCATCTACTGGCGAGGCGCTCCGAGGGGCGCTCGAAAGGCGGCCTGACCACCAAAATTCACGCGCTTGTCGATGCCAATGGGCTACCGATCGCCCTGAAACTCACGCCTGGCCAGGCCCATGATGGACGCAGTGCAACCGATATGCTGGGCCAGATCGGACATGGCCAGATCCTGCTTGCCGAACGTGCCTATGACTCAAATGCCCTGCGCGAACAAATCGACAGCCAGGGCGGGTGGGCCTGTATCAAGCCGCTTGCCCATCGCAAGTACAAACCCGCTTTCAGTGCCTTTCTCTACAGGTATCGTAGCCGTGTTGAATGTTTCTTCAGTAAGATCAAACACTTCCGTGCAATCGCAACGCGGTTCGAAAAACATGCCGAAAACTATCTCGCACTCGTCAAACTCGCCGCAATCCAAATATGGATTCGAAATTATGAGTCTGTGTCCTAGAGCAGCGCCGCCAAGACCAATCCAACAACCACAATAGTCCCGGCCCAGACGTTTGATTTGAAGACGCCAAGCGCGCGATCTTCTTTATGGCTCGACAGGTGCGTCACTTGCCAGATGCCATGCGCCAGGAAGGCGAGACCAACCAGCGCGCCAATCCGGCCCGCGCCGGCGAAATAGGCTGACAAAGTGATCATTGCGGTTGCGAGTAAGTGAAAGGTGAAGACACCCGTTAGCACCTTGCTATCGAACAAGCGCGCGGTTGATTTTACGCCTATCAGCGCATCATCCTCGCGATCCTGTAACGCATAGATAGTGTCATAGGATATCGTCCAGGCGACGAGGCCGAGATATAGGAAGACGCTCGCAAAAGTGACATGGGTCGCGGTCGCCGCGCCAACGAAAACGCCCCAATTGAACGTGAAGCCGAGAAAGGCCTGTGGCCACCAGGTTATGCGTTTCATAAACGGATATGCCGCCACCAGCGGCAGGGCGAGCAGTGCGACCACTTTTGCGTTGCCAGGCAGGCATAGCCAAACCAAGACCCCAACGAATAATTGCGCACCAAGGAAGAGGCTTGCGTCTCTCAGGCTAATTTGTCCTGATGGCAAAGGGCGTGAGGCGGTGCGTGCGACGAGCGCATCAACCTCGCGATCCGTAATATCATTCCATGTGCATCCGGCCCCGCGCATAGCCACTGCACCGATTGCAAATAGCATGGCCCAAATGATATCCATCCATTGGAAGCCAAGTGGAATGCGCATTTGTGCCAAGCCCATCCAGCACGGCAACAAGAGCAACCATATGCCAACAGGGCGATCCAGACGGGCTAGCGTCACATACGGACGGGCACGTTCTGGCATGCCACTCAGCCAATTTGGCAGGGCGCTGTCAGCGGGACCCGTTACATTTGCTCCGGTTGCCGTTCCGGTTTCGGTATCAGCGAGTTCAGTCATGCCGCCCATATAGCGTGTTTTTTGCTTGAGGCCATGACTTAACGCGCGCTGCGGAGCAGCCTATAGGATCGAGATGACGAATATTCCGAGACTTTTTGTGCCAAGTACGCTTTGCCAAGGTGAGGTAATCTCGCTGGCGGATGGCCAGACTAAGTATCTGACGCGGGTTATGCGTCTTGCGCAGGGCGCGAAGGTTCGCGCCTTTGATGGCCTGAACGGCGAGTGGATGTGCCAATTGCAAGTTGCTGGCAAACGTGCCGGGTTAGAGCCTTTGCAGCAAACGCGACAGAACGCTAAGTCGCTGGATCTGACGCTGTTATTCGCACCACTGAAGAAAACGAGAACCGATTTTGTCGTCGAAAAGGCCAGCGAGTTGGGGGTTCGCAATATATGGCCGGTGATAACGCAATATACTCAATCGGGTCGGGTTCGTTCTGACCGTTTGCAGGCGCTCGCAATCGAAGCGGCAGAACAGACCGAGCGTATGGATATCGCGCAAGTGAGCGAAAGTCGTTCTCTGAGCGTCGCATTGGATACGTGGGATCCTGATATCCCCTTATACTACTGCGATGAGGGTAGTGAGGCTCGACCGATGGTGTCCCAAGTGCAGGCCAATTTACGCTCGTGTGCCGGAATCCTTATTGGCCCAGAAGGCGGATTCTCTCCAAAGGAACGCGAATTGATCCGGAGTTTGGACTTCGTTCACCCGGTGACATTGGGGCCGCGGATTCTTCGCGCAGAAACAGCGGTGGTCTGCGCCCTGACTATTTGGCAATCAATTGTTGGCGACTGGCAACAGGCACCCTATCTGCGTGAAGACTAAATTTGTGTTGGAGACGATTCGATGACCACACCCACCGCGGATATTGATGAGTCGGCATCGCGAATCGCGGGCAAGCGTGAGCTGGTCGAGTGGTTTGATGCAGGATCGAAACCGAAAAATGACTGGCGGATTGGCACCGAGCACGAAAAATTCGGGTTCCTGTCCGATGGTTTGCGACCTCTGCCTTATGATGGCAAGGCCTCTGTCTTATCCATGCTGGAAGGGCTTCGTGACCAGTTTGGCTGGGCGCCAATTGTCGAAGCTGGGCATTTGATTGGTCTCAAGAAAAATGGCGCGAGTGTCAGCCTGGAACCGGGTGGTCAGTTTGAGTTATCTGGTGCGCCGCTCGAACATATTCATGAAACCTGTAATGAGGTTGGTGAGCATTTACGCGAGGTTCGTGAAGTGGCCGCGCCGCTAGGCATTGGGTTCCTGGGCATGGGCGCTAGCCCGCTTTGGTCGATGGATGAGACGCCAATCATGCCCAAAGGCCGCTACAAGATCATGCGAGCCTATATGGCAAAGGTCGGCAGGCTCGGCCGCGAAATGATGTTCCGCACGTGCACAGTGCAAACCAATCTCGACTTTGGATCCGAAGCCGACATGGTGAAGAAATTCCGTGTGTCACTCGCGTTGCAACCGCTGGGAACCGCATTGTTTGCCAATTCGCCGTTCCTTGATAGCCGTCCCAACGGGTTCCTGTCGTATCGATCGCAAATCTGGACGGATACAGATCCCGACCGAACCGGAATGCTGCCATTCGTCTTTGAGGATGGCTTCGGGTTTGAACGCTATGTCGATTATGCCTTGGATGTTCCGATGTACTTTGTTCGGCGCGGCGGGGAATATCTCGATGCGTCGGGCTTGAGCTTTCGCGATTTTCTGGCAGGGAAGCTGCCAATATTGCCGGGGGAATTGCCAGCAATGGCAGATTTTGAGGATCACATTTCAACTATTTTCCCGGAAGTGAGGTTGAAGAGGTTCCTTGAAATGCGCGGTTCTGATTCGGGGCCATGGGGCATGCTATGTGCATTCTCAGCGTTCTGGACCGGTATTCTGTACGAAGACGCGTCGTTGAATGCCGCTTGGGATCTAGTCAAGGACTGGACTACGGCTGAGCGCGAGACAGTGCGCCAAGGATGCCGGGTTCTGGGTCTGAAAACACCTATTCCAGGCGGTCGAACTTTGCAGGATTTGGCGAAAGATGTGTTGGTAATCTCGCGGCGCGGATTACAGGCACGCGGTAGGCTGTCTGTTTCAGGTGATAATGAAACCGGATTCCTGACCGAGCTGGACGAGATTGCTGTATCAGGGCTGACGCCGGCCGAATTGTTACTTGAGCGTTATTATGGTGATTGGGGCCGCAGTGTGCTGCCAATCTTCGAAGAACGCGCCTATTAGGGGCAGGTTTTTTCGTCACATCGCCAGAAATAAAGCAGACTCTACCTTGAGGGTGGCTGCGGTGCGTGTTGTGTTGTGCCCATCCGGTCGCACAAAGCGGCCATCATAGTTTCCCGGGGAGGGATAATTGACAGATTCAACAACCGACGGCGCCTCAATGCGGCCGGACGAGAAGACAATATTCGGTCACCCACGCGGGCTTTACATTCTGTTCTTCACAGAAATGTGGGAGCGTTTTTCATATTACGGTATGCGCGGCTTACTCATCCTTTACCTGACACAGCATTTCTTGTTCTCAGATGAAAGATCAGCTGTTTTGTATGGTGCGTACACAGCGCTGGTTTACGTCATGACGATTATTGGCGGCACGTTGGCAGATCGTTATCTGGGGCAACGCAAGGCGGTGACATATGGTGCCATTCTATTGGTTCTTGGGCATGGCTTGATGGCATTCGAAGGGAGTGGGTCAAGGGAGGTTCTAACTTATGAAGGCGTTGAGTATCAGGTAACATTGGATGGGCGTGGTGGAGATGCGACGCAACTCATCATATCGGACTCTGGCCAGTCGCCTATTTCCTTCAATGAAGGCGCGAGTGATATGATTATCGCAGAGCCATCTGCGGTAGGCCTACCAGCAACAATCGCCACCGATACCTATACAACCCGGATTGAGAAGCAGGCGTTATTCGTCAATATCCTCTATCTGGCTCTGGCGTTGATTATCGCTGGTGTTGGTTTTCTGAAAGCAAATATCTCCACGATAGTGGGGGCGATGTATGGTTTGAATGACACGCGCCGCGATTCCGGGTTCACTATTTTTTACATGGGTATCAACCTTGGGTCTCTGTTATCCTCTCTTACGGTGGGGATAATCGGTATCAAATGGGGCTGGAATTGGGGGTTTGGTCTTGCTGGTGTCGGGATGCTCGGTGGTCTCGTGACCTTCCTAGTCTTCCAGCCGTGGCTAGAGGGCCGAGCTGATCCACCGAGTGTTGAAAAATTAAAACAGAAAGTTCTCGGCCCGCTCAATGTCGAATGGGCATGTTACCTGACTGGTATTGGAATCATTGCTTTTGCCATGCTGACCGTAATGAATGCGCATCTGGTACCCGAATGGTTTGTCGGTGTACTTGGCATAGTCGTGTTTATGTTTCTAGTCGGCTATGCGCTCATCAGGCTAGCAGGTCGGGAACGTAACCGGATGTTTGCTGCGATATATTTTGTCTTGGCTCAAATTCCATTCTGGGCCCTGTTTGAGCAAGCGGGGTCGTCGCTAACCTTGTTCACAGCGCGCCTGGTCGACCGGAACATATTTGGCTGGTCAGTGCCTACACCTGTATTCCAATCTTTGAATGCAGGGTTTATTGTTCTGTTCGCGCCGCTTTTTGCGTGGGCTTGGATCGCCCTTGCCAAGCGCAGGTGGAATCCTTCCGCGCCGGTTAAATTCGCTTTTGGGGTTTTCCTCGCGGGGCTCGGTTTTCTGTCTCTTGTTGCCGGCATCTCTGCCTCTGGGGCAGGTTTGACAGCGGTTTATTTCATTTTCTTGATCTACTGGATACACACGATGGGTGAATTGATGCTTTCCCCGGTCGGTTTGTCAGCGGTTACAAAAATGGCGCCAGCACGAGCCGTGGGCCTGACAATGGGGGCGTGGTTCCTGTATTCAGGATTGTCCAATTACCTTGCTGGGGTTATTGCCCGCACGACTGGGGCCGAAACAATTGGTGGGCAGCTTACTGATGTTGCAGCTGCAAAGGCCGGATATGCGGCGGTCTATACCAATGTCGCCTATGTTGCGATGGGTGTCGGGGTTTTGATGTTGCTGATCTCTCCAATTGTCAAAAACTGGATGAAAGCTGATGATGGGCTAGATGCCGTTTAGTCAAACGACCATTTTCAGTCATAAAAGGGCGGCCCTTGTGGGTTGCTTTTTTGTTGAGTTGATTGCGTAGACTTAACCCGCGCCGCCGATGGTTAGGCCGCCAATCTTCAGGGTTGGTTGGCCGACACCTACGGGGACGGTTTGACCGCCTTTACCGCAGTTTCCGATGCCGTCATCCATGGCGAAATCATTGCCGATCATTGAGATTTGGCTAAGCGCAGTTGGGCCATGCCCGATCAGTGTGGCGTTCTTGACAGGGGCGATAACTTTACCATTCTCGACGAGGTATGCCTCGGTGCACTGGAAGACGAAATTACCGGATGTGATATCGACTTGTCCGCCACCAAAATCGACAGCCCAGATGCCGCGCTTGATGGAGGCAACGATCTCATCGGGATCGTCTTTGCCGCCGAGCATGATCGTGTTGGTCATTCGCGGCATGATCGAGGTGTCATACGATTCGCGGCGACCGTTTCCGGTTGGTTCGACCCCCATCAGGCGCGCATTCTGACGGTCCTGCATATAGCCTTTCAAGATACCATCCTCAATCAGGACGGTTCGGTTGGTAGAGGTGCCTTCATCGTCAATTGACAGCGAGCCACGTCGAGCATGGATGGAGCCATCATCAATCACAGTGACGCCTTTGGACGCGACTTGTTCGCCGATCCGGCCGGCGTAAACACTTGTGCCTTTGCGATTGAAATCGCCTTCCAGGCCATGCCCAACCGCTTCGTGTAACAAGACGGCTGGCCAACCCGGCCCGAGAACAACGTCCATTTCGCCGGCAGGGGCGGCAATCGATTCCAGATTGACGGCGGCTTTGCGCAGCGCTCGCTCCGCCATACCTTGCCAGCGCTCGGGAGCGATCCATTCATCATAAGCGGCGCGGCCACCGGCGCCAGAAGAGGCCGATTCGCGGCGACCATTTTGGGCTAACGTAACGGAGACATTTAGCCGGACGAGCGGGCGAATATCGTGAAAAACCTCGCCACCTGGCCGCAGGATATCAATCTCTTCATGGCTGCCCGCTAGCGACACGGAAACCTGCACAACACGCGGGTCTTTCGCGCGGACCCAGGCATCGATCTCAGCCAGCAGGCCGGTCTTGATGGTAAAATCAGGTGCTTGGGTTGGATCGATTGGTGCATACAGGCGGCGATTGATTGGAATTGGGCTGGTTGAGAGTGTGCCGGAATAACCGCGCTTGGCCTGCTTGGCGGTCTCGGCGGCTCGCGTAATCGCTTCGACGGTGAGTTCACCGGAATGAGCATAGCCAGCCGCTTCGCCTGCGACGACCCGTAACCCGAAGCCTTGTGACGTGTCATAAGCCGCTGATTTAAGACGGCTATCGTCGAACACGAAACTTTCAGATCGGGCGCGCTGCACATAGATGTCGCCGTCATCAGCCAGATTGGCTGCGTCGGACAGGATGGCGCTAGCTTGCCGCGCATCGAAGGGTAATGGGGTTTGGGTCATGCCCGCTATGTGACGGCAACTGCGCCTGCGATCAAGAGGGGATCATCGGCTCACATGGGCAACGCAGAGTTTAAGCTTAGCCTTCAGTGACCTCAAATCGGCTCAACTGCATCTCAACAAGATCCCATTCGGGTTTCAATTCGCTGGCTTTGATGAAGTCTGCATAAGCCCCCGCAACATCGCCCGTATTTTCCTTGGCAATCGCGCGATTGTAATACGCGGCGAAGAGGTCAATTGAATTCAACTCAATTGCCTTGCTCAGAGGAGCTAGTGCGTCGGAGAAATCTCTCTTGTGAATATGCGCGGCGCCTTGATTGAGATAAGCTGCACCCATCTCCGGTTTGATGCTTATCGCTCTCGCATAATCCGAGATGGCCGAATCATATCGGCCATTCCGCATGCGCATGACGCCTCGATTGACGTAAGTTGCCGCCCGATTCCCACTTCTCATCACTTCTTCACGTAGGGCGCGTGTGCAGATTCTCTCTGCCTCGGCAAATGACGAATATCGCGATTGCGTGCTGTGGTAACATTCGCCACCAAGACCACTGCCAATGACGAAAACCTGCGCTGTGGCCGCGCCGGTGAACATTAGACCTGCTGCTATTGCAATCGTAAATTTTCGAATGCCCATGGAAACCTCCTGATTATGCTGTTTACTCTTATCACAAAGAGTTCCAGAAAGCATCCGGCTGCGACATTTTATGTGATGTGATTGCGCTGGGTAGACCAAGTGATCCATTGTAATTATGGCTCGTGCAAAATCGGATGGAGTGTTCCTTGCGTTACATTTTTGCTTTTATTTCGACGTTACTGGTGGGGCTGCCCGCTTTCGCGTCTCAACCAACACCAGGCGCACTAGGTTTCCAAGAGCCTGCGACCCGTATCATGGAGCGTATTGACGCGTTCCATACACCCCTGACCATCGCAATGACTGTCGTCGTTCTTTTGGTTACGCTTCTGATGATTGTGGTGTGCTTACGGTTCAATCGCCGTGCCAACCCACAGTCACGCAAGTTCAGTCATAACACGCTGATAGAAGTAATCTGGACGGTTGTTCCGGTGATCATTCTGGTGGCAATAGCTGGCCCGTCTTTCTCGATCCTGTTCTATGCTGAGAATGAGCCTGACCTTGAACAGATTGCACAAAGCGGCGACCTGGATGACCCGGATATATTTATCGAAGCGGCCAAACAGGGTTGGATTACGGTGAAAGCAGAAGGCATGGGCAACTGGGCCTGGACTTATCATTATCCAGACGAGACGGACGTTGATGGCTATCCCGTTTCGTTCGTGTCGAACGGCATCCACCTTGGTCTGCCAAGTGATCCACCAGCGACCCTTGAGAAACCACGATATCTGGCGACCGACAACCCAATGGTCATCCCAGCAAATCGGTACATTAGGTATCAGACCGCCTCTGATCGTGTGATCCATGCTTGGGCTGTACCATCGTTTGGGATTAAGACAGACGCTATTCCCGGCAGATTGAACGGAGGTTGGTTCCTGGTTGAGAAAACGGGTGTGTATTACGGCCAGTGTTCTGAACTATGCGGCAAGAACCATGCGTTCATGCCGATCGAGGTGCGTGTCGTGCCACAAGAACAATACGATCGCTGGATGACCGTCATGAAGACAGGCGACGTCGAAGCTGCAACAGAACTTGTGCAAGTGATTGCATCCGCCGACGGGGCAACACGCCTCGCCATGGCCGAATAGACTAGGGATACAGAAACCATGCCTATGGACGAAATTGCGCTCGATCACGGCCACGATGCCCATGACCACAAGCCAGGCTTTTTCAAGCGCTGGTTTCTGTCGACCAACCACAAGGATATAGGAACGCTCTATCTGTTGTTCGCGCTGGTTGCTGGTGTGGTCGGTTATTCCATGTCAGGTTTGATTCGGTGGGAATTAGCCGAGCCTGGCATTGGTCCGCTTACTGGTGTCGTAGAATATCTCTACGGCTCAACTGGCGACCAAGCGATCGAACAGGCCAAGAGTTTCTACAATACCATCATCACATATCATGGCCTGATCATGATTTTCTTCATGGTGATGCCAGCGCTGATTGGTGGCTTTGGCAACTGGTTCGTACCGTTGATGATTGGTGCGCCTGACATGGCGTTCCCGCGGATGAACAATATTTCTTTTTGGCTGACCGTTGGTGGGTTCTCCTTGTTGATCCTGTCAATGTTTACGCCAGGTGGTAATGGAGTGAATGGGTTTGGCGGTGGCTGGGTTTTATATCCCCCACTATCGAGCACGGCTGGCCATTCCGGCCCGGCGATGGATCTACTAATCCTGTCGCTACACACAATTGGTGTAGCTTCGATTCTCGGTGCGATCAACTTCATTGTTACCGTTCTGAACATGCGCGCGCCGGGAATGACGATGCACAAGATGCCGCTTTTTGCCTGGTCGGTCCTGGTGACGGCCTTGCTGTTGCTATTGGCTCTGCCGGTATTGGCTGGCGCTCTCACTATGCTGCTGACGGATCGCAATTTTGGATCGCAGTTCTTTGACCCATCAGGCGGCGGCGATCCGGTGATGTTCCAGCACCTGTTTTGGTTCTTCGGACACCCCGAAGTGTACATCATGATCTTGCCTGCCTTTGGTATTGTCAGCCATATCATATCGACTTTCTCGAAGAAGCCGATCTTCGGTTATCTCGGCATGGCCTACGCGATGGTAGCGATCGGTACGATTGGGTTTATCGTCTGGGCTCACCACATGTACACCGTCGGAATGCCGTCGGACATGAAGGCTTATTTCGTTGCTGCTACAATGGTGATTGCGGTCCCTACGGGGATCAAGATCTTCTCGTGGATTGCCACTATGTGGGGCGGCTCCATTTCGTTTGAAGTGCCAATGGTTTGGGCTATCGGTTTCATTTTCCTGTTTACAGTTGGCGGTGTAACCGGCGTGGTTTTGGCCAATGCCGGAATCGACCATTCGGTTCACGACACCTATTATGTCGTGGCGCACTTCCACTATGTGTTGTCGCTTGGCGCTGTGTTTGGCCTGTTTGCAGGCTGGTATTATTGGTTCGAGAAAATGTTCGGGATCAAGTATAACAAGCCGATAGCTTACACACATTTCTGGACAATGTTCGTTGGCTCGAACCTGATCTTCTTCCCACAGCACTTCCTGGGTTTGAACGGCATGCCACGGCGCTATATCGATTATCCGGATGCGTTCACCCCGTGGAATAGTGTTTCTTCATGGGGCTATGTCATTACATTGGTTGGAACGACGATTTTCTTCATTGGTCTGGTCGAAGCCGTCGTCCGTCGCCGCAAGGGTGAGGCCAATCCCTGGGGTGAGGGTGCAACAACCCTCGAGTGGACGCTGCCTTCGCCGCCGCCATTTCACCAGTTCAACGAGCTGCCAGTGGTCAAGACGGAGGGGGGGCACTAACCGCCCCGCAAAAGCTTTGGTGGACGACCCCTTGCGTATTTAGCCTAGAGGGTCGCTTCATTAACTGCTTCAGGATAAGATGATGACTCAATTCAACCCGACTGTAGCAGCAGCACTTTCGCGCCCCGCGAGTGTGCACGACTATGTTGAGTTACTGAAACCCCGCATCATAATGCTGGTTGTGTTTACCGCGCTGGTTGGCGTGGTTGCCGCGCAAAGCGTCTCTGGTACTGGTATGAACCCGGTTATGGCAGCGATCGCAGTTTTGGCTGTTGCGCTTGGCGCGGGCGCGGCTGGCGCGATCAATATGTGGTATGATGCCGATATTGATGCGCTGATGACCCGTACGTCGATCCGCCCCATCCCATCTGGCGCCGTGCCGCGCGAAGAGGCTCTGACGCTCGGCCTGATCATGTCAGGTGTTTCGGTGCTGTTAATGTGGTTATCGTCAAATGCGTTGGCTGCGGGCCTGTTGGCGGTATCGATCACATATTATGGCTGGTTTTATACGATGCTTCTCAAGCGTCGGACGCCGCAGAATATCGTTATCGGTGGCGCGGCTGGGGCTTTTCCGCCGGTTATTGGCTGGTTGGCCGTGACGGGCAGTGCGCCGCTGGATGCCTGGATCCTGTTTGCGATCATCTTCTTTTGGACTCCGCCGCATTTCTGGGCGCTGAGTCTTGTCGCGCATAAGGAATACAAGAAAGCTGGCGTGCCGATGTTACCCGTCACGCATGGCGCAAAAGTGACACGCTTAAGCGTTCTGGCGTATACGGTCTTTTTGGTTCCACTATGCTTGGTGCCGGTTGCTACAGGGTTGGGCGGATGGATTTACATGGCGATTGCCAGTCTGTTTGGCGTGATTTTTCTTGGGTTCGCAATCGCTGTGTCGCGCAGCAAAGCGGGTGACGTGGATGCCGGGGACGTAGAACGCAATCTGGCGATGCGGATGTTTGCCTGGTCGATCCTGTATCTGTTCACGATGTTTGCCGCCCTGTTGGTTGAGCACGGCTTTGGCTTGTATATTCCAGTAGGAGCAGCGTCATGACCGAACAGATAATTCAGACTGGTCGTTTGAGCGCGGACGCCCTGGCGGCGCAAAAGAGGCGAAATGCCTGGTTGGCGCTGGCCTTGGTTGGGTTTGTGATTCTGGTTGGCATCACCACCGCCATTCGCATTCAGGCAACCGATTTCAGCAAGAATGAAGGCTTCTATTTCAGCGGCTCTCTGGAGCAGGAGACCCGCACCCCACCACCAGAATTAGCCCCGCCGGAAGGGGACTGATCAAATGACCAATTCCAGGCTTGTGACAATCTTGACGGCCCTGGTGATCGGAATGCTCGGCTTAGCATTCGCATCCAAGCCTCTTTACGACACGTTTTGCCGGGTAACCGGATTTGGCGGCACAACGCGTACAGCTACTGCGGCGCCGGATACCGTCCTGGAGCGTACAATCTCGGTTCGCTTCGATGCCAATACTGCTGATGCGCCGGTCCTCTTTCGCCCGCTACAGAATAACCTGCCGATCAAGCTCGGCGAGCACGGCTTGGCTTTCTATGAGGTGACCAATCAGTCCAATCGCGATGTCAGTTTGATCGCTAGCTACAATGTCACACCACATAAAGCAGGACGGTTCTTTAACAAGTTGGAATGTTTCTGTTTCGAGGAGCGGGTAATCGCGGCTGGCGCGACAAAACGGCTTCCGGTCGTTTTCTTTGTCGACCCAGCGCTGGATGAAGAGCGCAACCTAGACGATATACGCACAATCACACTTTCATATACTTTCTTTCAAACCGATAATTTTCCAGGTGCGGCGAAATCAGCATCTCTTGATTGAGGTGTTGCCGTTACCTCGCACAGCAGTTTAAAAGCGGCTGGAATATCTATCACTTGCCTCAAGGGATTCCCTCACATGGCCGACGACGTCAAACACGACTATCATCTCGTAAATCCATCCGCGTGGCCATTCTTCGGCTCAATCGCCATGTTCACAATGGCGGTTGGCGGTGTGATCTATATGAAGGGCTTGTTTGGTTTGCCGCAAGGGTTTCCCTGGATCGCTGTTTTTGGCTTTGCAATGCTAATCTGGGTTGTAACGGGCTGGTGGCGAGAAGTGACGGTTGAGGGTAGTATTGGCGATCACACGCCCATTGTTTCACTCGGTTTGAAATATGGGATGGTACTGTTCATCGTTTCCGAAATAATGTTTTTTGGAGCTTGGTTCTGGGAATTCTTTGAGTTTGCGATCTTCCATTCTGCTCGGGTTGGTGCGACTTTTGACTCGGCAAATCCAGTTTTTTCAGAGGGGCTGAGCCGGTTTGCACAATGGCCGCCAGTTGGGGTGACAACCTTTGATCCATTCCACCTGCCGCTAATGAATACTCTAATTTTGCTTCTGTCCGGGACAACTGTTACGGCGGCCCATCATTCGATCCAGCACAACAAGATGGATAACGCCAAGCTGATGCTGTTCATTACGATTGTGCTTGGCATTGCATTTACTGCGTTGCAGGCGATGGAATATTCCGAAGCGCAGTTTACCTATGACGGAACGATCTACGGATCGGCGTTCTTTATGGCGACGGGCTTCCATGGTGCGCATGTTGTCATCGGCACAATCTTCCTGATAGTTTGCCTGTTCCGCCTCCAAACCAAAAACATGACTGCAGAGAAGCATCTCGGCTTTGAGTTTGCAGCCTGGTACTGGCATTTCGTCGATGTCGTCTGGTTGTTCCTGTTTGCGTTTGTCTATGTCATCCCGCATCTGGCACTTGGACACTAGGGTGTGGCACAAGCGATCTCCGCGCCATCGGCGTGGGTGCAGGTTGTGGTTTGGACACCTGTTATTATCCTGACAGCGCAATGGGAAGACGGCGGCGACACATAATGATGTTTCGTCCGATGCCAATTCTAACCGTGTTGAGCGTGTTGAGCCTGATCATTCTGGTCAAGCTCGGAAACTGGCAATATGGCCGCTACACGCAGAAGATGGCTGTGTCGGAGACCGTGCGAACTGAGGCACCTGCAGAAATTGTCAGCGCAATTGTCGAGACAGATAATGCTGGCATGGCGCAGCAAGTCTATGGCGCGATTGATGGCGAACCCGTGTGGCGACGCTATGTTCCAGCGCGGTTGGATGGCGATGGAGAGCGTGTGCTACTTTTGTGGGATGCGACAGGTGGACCAGGATCGGTTCCGCTCTTGGTTGCTGATGCAGGAGAGCCCTTCTCGCGTGTGGCTAACGTTCTGACCCGTACACCCATACGCGGTCGGTTCGCGGCGCAAGATAATCCTGAAGGAAATGAATGGTACACGCTTGATCCGAGTGCAATGGCACGTCAGCTCGGTTATGCAGATGCCGCGCCGCGCATTGTCGAGACCCTGGCTGTTACCATTCGAAATAGTGCGGATATGTCCCGGGCCAGGCGGGCCGCTAATCCCTACGCGTATGAAACGTTCAGAGATACCCTGCCGCCGCAACGTCATTTTGGTTATGCGTTGACCTGGTGGGGGATGGCTATCGGGCTTTTGGGCGTGTATTTCGTATTCCACCACTCACAGGGTCGTTTGCGGTTTCGGAGTTAAGGCATGCAGTATATTTCAACGCGCGGGCAGGCCGAGCCGGTTAACTTTGTGGATGCAATCCTGGCGGGACTTGCGCCTGATGGCGGTTTGTATGTCCCAGAAGAGTGGCCGCACATCGGACCTGCAAGCTCTAATGAGAGTTATGGTGCTGTCGCGACGCGGGTGCTGTCAGCGTTTGCGGGTGATGCCCTGAACACTGAGGTCATCGCAGACCTGTGCGAGCGCGCTTATGCGTCGTTTGCTCACCAAAGTGTGACGCCCTTGAGGCAGGATGGCCCGAACCGATTTGTGATGGAGTTGCACCACGGCCCGACCCTGGCCTTCAAGGATGTGGCGATGCAGCTGATCGCGCAGCTTTATGACTATGTGCTGGCTGAGCGAGGGCAGCGTATGACGGTGATTTGCGCCACGTCTGGAGATACTGGCGGCGCAGCAGCAGCAGCCTTTGCAGGGGCTGATAACGTTGATCTGGTCATCCTCCATCCACATGGCCGGGTCTCGCCGGTCCAGCGTATGTTCATGACGACAACCGGCGCTTCAAATGTTTACAACCTGGCGCTTGATGGCGACTTTGATGACTGCCAGGCCATCGTCAAAGCCCTGTTTGCCGATAAGGCCTTTGCCGCATCGGTATGTCTGTCGGGGGTAAACTCAATCAACTGGGCGCGTATTGCGGCCCAGTCAGTCTATTACGCCACAGCGCAGGCCGCGCTTGGATCAAGCCGACCGATCCGGTTTGTCGTTCCGAGTGGCAATATGGGGGATGCTTTCGCAGGCTATGTGGCGGCGCGGTGTGGAATGCTGGCAGGTTTCGAAATTGTATGTGCGGTCAACAAAAACCGCACGCTTGATACACTCTTTCAGGAAGGTGTCATGCAGCGAACCCCCGCTTTGGCAACGCCTAGCCCTGCGATGGACATCTCAGTGCCGAGTAATTTCGAGCGCCTGATGTTTGAGATCAGTGGCCGTGATGCCGATACCGTGCGCGCCGTTTATGGGCGCTACAAACAGGCCGGAGAAGTCGAGCTTCCAAACAAAGTTCGTGGCCCACTAGGGTGCGCAGGATTCTCTACCCAATCGGTGAGTAATTCCGCTACGCTGGAGGAAATGCAAGCCTACTTTGATGATACGGGCGGTTTGATCTGTCCACATACAGCGGTCGCGACAAAGGTTGCACGCGAACGACCTGAGACTGATGTAACGATGGTTATTCTGGCAACTGCGCATGCGGCCAAATTTCCTGAAACTGTTCTTGAAGCAACCGGAATGGATGCGCCTTTACCAGAGCGCTGCAAATCTCTTTTGTCACGCGAGGAGGTTTTTGAGCAGTTGCCGGTGGAAATTTCTGGTATCAAAGACCGGATACAGGCTATCAGTCACGCTTAATGACTATGCGATGTGTTGGCTGTCTATTCAGTCCGCGCACGGGGGTAGGGACAGGTAAATGACGAATACGCTTGGAGAATGGGTTTGGGATGGCACCAATCAGCGCTTGAAGGTCGAAATCAAGGCCGGTGACGCTTTTTCTATACTCGATGGTCGCTGGGCCCTGGATGATTTCTGCTTACTGTTTGATGGTCTGAGTCGCCGCCGGATTATCCGTAGTTTTTCGGGGCAAGATGCCACCGTGACTTGCGAGCTGCGGCTGGCTGATGGGCAGATGGTTCAGATGGTTGGGGCTTTTACCAATGCTGAGGCGGCCCGTGGAATGGTCCTGGCCCAGTCGGCTGCGAGTGAAGGTTTAGATAACCCTGGCCCTGTTTTAGTGCCTGTATTTCAGCCAATTATATCATTGAATACGGGTCAGGTCGTCGGGTTTGAAGCGCTGGCGCGGTGGCCGGTTGATGGCAATTCTGCGGATGAGAATGGCCATATGCGCCTGGGCGATAAGGCGCTTGCCTCAAATATGTTGATCCATGCTTGTCAGGCATTGGCGATTTGGCGCACACAGACCGGACGCAGTGATTTATTCGTGCAAGTGAACCTGACCAGCCGGGATCTGGTTGATGACAGTTTGGTGGATCTGGTGTCAGCCTTGATTAGCGGACATGATCTTGGTGAGGGTGTACTCCGCGTCGAACTGACAGAGCAGGCAGCTTTGCGTGACACCAACCGCGCAATTGAGGTGGCGACCGCTTTACGCGATGCGGGCGCGGCTTTGGTTCTAGATGATTTCGGATCTGGTCATTCGTCATTTCTATGGCTGGCCAATCTTCCGGCAGATAGCTTGAAAGTTGACGCAGACTTGATTGCGCAAATTGGCAAAGATCGAGTCAGAACTATTCTGGAAGCCCTAACTTTGCTGGCGCGAAGATTGCATATGCGCACGACCGCTGAAGGGGTTGAGGATGAGAACATCCTGTCGGTTCTGCAAGAAGTTGGCTTTGATTATGTGCAGGGCTTTGCCCTCGCCCGCCCGATGAGTTTGGATGCGGCAAGTGCGTATCTAACTGAAAAGTCCTAAACGCCTACCCTAGATCAACTTTGAGAGAGGATATGGCGTGCACAAAATTATTTGGTGCTAGCGTCATCTCACCGGTCCATCGGATATCTGGATGGCGTTTCAATATTTCTTGATAGGCGCATTCAAGCTGCATATTCGCAACCCGCTGCCCCAGACAGACGTGAGGGCCATTGCCAAATGCCAAATGCTCCCTGGCATTTTTGCGCTCAATATCGAACGTGTCCGGGTTTTCGAACTTTGCTGGATCACGGTTCGCGGCGGCATAATACATCACCACTTTGTCACCCTCAGCCAGCCTTTGCTCACCAAGCTGAGTTTGCGTGGTTACCGTTCGGCGCATGTATGTCACGGGACTAACTAAGCGAATGGCCTCATGAACAAAATTTGGAAACAGGTCAGGATTGGCGATCAGTTTGGCCCGCTGTTCAGGGGTCTCAGTCAGCAATTTCATTGTGCCGGTCAGGGAATTTCGCGTCGTGTCGTTACCAGCGAACACAATTAACAGCCATGACCCATCCAGGAATTCGGGTGACAGAGGCGCGCCATCAATCTCGACATTGGCGATAGCGCTGAGCAGGTCTTCACGTGGGTTTTTTCGGCGTTCAAGTAACAAGTCTCGGCCATAGTCAAATAGCGCCTGAATTTCTCCCAGGAAAGCCATCATGTCTTCCGTCGAGACATTCCCGAGGCCCTCTTGCTGCACCTGATATTGCGAGTTTTCCAAGAAATGCATCCAGTGGACGAGCTTTGGCCGATCTGCTTCAGGCACACCCAGTATTTCGCATAGAGTGAACAAGGGAAGTTCAGCTGAGAACATGCTGACCATATCAACAATAGGGCCTTGTGCTTTCATCTCGTCGAGTAATTTGCCGACATAGACTTCCACTTTCTTGCGGAGTTCAGCCACGTAACCGACCCGAAAGAAAGCCATATGCTCCATCCGAAGGGCGGTATGATGAGGGCGGTCAAGATTGATCAGGGAATTGAGGGATGCCGAGTGCAGTAACGGATGGCGGGGTGCGTCATCCATGCCATAGCTCATCAATATACCGCCCGCTTGCGAGGAGTAAGTCACCGGGTCGAGTTCAACCTGCTTGATCAAGTCATAGGCTGTTACAGCCCAGAACCCGGCCCCATACTCTTCTGGATGCCACATGACCGGAGCTTGCTCGCGCATGGTCGAAAAGGCATCGAACGTATAGCCGCCAACACGAGAGAAAACTTCAGGATCGGAGAGGTCGACTGGCGGGCTCAACGTATAAGCAGACGGATTGGCAGGACCGGCGGGCGGGCGTTCACTCTGATAGGTATCAGTAATATTCTGCAGCGCCATTCTTCCACTCCATGATGATTGAACCAACCTCAACGAGCGGTAATGCTAGCTCACCGTTTCGGCCTGTGAACCCGTGACCTTACGGGAGGCTTGTTTTGTCGTCGCTGAGGCTCACGTTCAGCTGGTAAAAATTGTTCAGGAATCTTGTCGGACAATGAGTTCCGTAACAGGTTTCCGGGGATTTCCTCGACCGCGCCGGGGCGCAGATCGCCAAGTTCAAACGGACCATACTGCGTACGAATGAGGCGATTGACTTGCAGTCCGAGGTATTCGAGCGCCTTGCGAACTTCCCGATTTTTGCCTTCAGCTAGTTCCAAAATAATCCAGTTATTCGTGCCCGTTTCGCGTTCCAGCGTCGCGGTGATTGCGCCAAAACGAGTGCCATCGTCGAGGGTGATGCCATCCTGAAGTCTATCAAGATCAATTTGGGTGATTTTGCCATGCGCACGGGCGCGGTAGAGGCGCGGCAGGCCGGTTTTGGGCAGCTCCATGGCACGAGCGAGACCGCCATCATTGGTCAGAAGAATCAGGCCTTCTGTGTTGAGATCAAGTCGACCAATCGTAACTGTGCGCGGCAGAGCCTTGGACAGTTCATCAAAAATCGTCCGGCGACCTTCTGGATCACTTGTTGATGTGATCAAGCCTGAGGGTTTGTGATAGCGCCAGACACGCACAGCCTCTGGTGCGCGCACCCGATTGCCGTTGACGCGGATCTCTTCGCGACCGGTTACCTTGAAGGCTGGGGTCTTGAGTTTTTTGCCATTCACCTGAACCTCGCCGCGTTCAATCATTGCCTCAACTTCTCGGCGGGATGCGATGCCGGCGCGGGCGAGATACTTGGCGATACGCTCACCCTCGCTCCAGTCAGGAGGCGTGCGTGTGGTGCGTTTTGCGGGGGCGGAGGATTTGCTCATCCGTCTGGGGCCGCGGTGCGTCTCTCGACGGTCCGTCATAGGAAAGTCCTCAATGCTTGCTGGATCAGTAGTCGTGCTGGAAGCAAACGCAAGGACCCAGGTGGTTTCCTTAACTTGAAAAGAGGGGGCGTCAGGCGTGCTCAGGTGCGTGCATGACACCGGCAGCTTTCCACGTCTCTTTGGGCCAGCGGCGATGCTGCCAAAACCATTGTGCTGGATTGGCGCGTATCTCGGCCTCGAGGAACGCCGTTATTTTTTCGACACATGCTAACACGTCGGCCTGGGTGTCCCCTGTGTTCTGCGGCGTAAAAGGTTCATGGATTTCGACTCTGAACCGAGCTGGGCCGGTTCGCCGGGTTGTGACTGGAACGATTGGTACGCCATATTTCAGCGCGAGACGGGATGGGCCGGGCGCCGTCATTGCCGCATGCCCAAAAAACTCAATTGGCAGGCCTTGATTGAATTTCTGATCATTCAGGACCGCAATTGACCGCTTCTTAGACAGAGCCCGCATGAGCTCTCTTGTGCCGAGCCCCTTTGGGGTCAGGACGCCTATTCCGTAATCATGCCGGACTTGGTTCAACCGCCGGTCAATATGTGGATTGTTCAATGCGCGGTAGGTCACAAGGCAATCGACCGGGCGGTTGCAAATTACCGCAGCCATAATTTCCCAATTGGCGAAATGGCCAGAGATGAAAACAGCACCAAGGTCAGCATTTTCTATCGCATCGAGGTGTTCGGCCCCGATCACTTCAACCCGGTCGCCAGCATACGGGTTGATGCGCGGAAGATGCGGGAGTTCGCCAGCGGTTCGTCCAACACTTTCCCAAGCCGCCAGGGCCAGCGCTTTGTGTTCGTCTTCGGACTTTTCGGGGAAGGCGAGACGTAAATTACGTAGCGATGTCTTGTGTTGTGACATCAATGGTCCGACCTTCTTGATCAACCAGCCAAGAAAATTGGAGGCGCGATCTGGGCCAAGCATTTTCATTGGGCCCCAATAGATCAGATCCCAAGCCAAGGCTTCAATCCGCCATTGCAAGCGCTGACCAAATGTCGAGCGATTGTCGATATCCCTGGGGCGGACATATTGCTGGTTCGATGCGTTGGTCATTCTGGCGTCGTTTTCAACACAGCTTGCAGCAGATTGTCGAGCGCATCTGGCTGTTCGAATTGGATTTTTACAGGTAATGTCAAAATACCGACGCGCTGGGACGCATTTAGCCGCGCGAAATCCTTTTCTGTGGTCACCAGGCCCGCACTGTGATCACTGGCGAGCTTGTGCAAATAATCAAGGTTGCGGTTCGAGTAGACATGATGGTCGTCAAAAGGCACACAATCTTTCACATCGGCACCGATAGCCGTGAGTGTGTCGAAGAATTTTTGTGGTTTTCCAATCCCAGCAAAGGCAACATAGGGTCCGGCAGGAAGTTCGCGCGCGGGCACGATTGCGGCGTGCAGGATTGGTATAGATGATTGACTGATGCCGTGAGGAATAAGTCCACCTCCTAAGAGGATAACAGCACTCGCACGCGCAAGACCGGCGCGCACTGGTTCGCGGAGCGGACCTTTGGGAATGACATAGCCGTTTCCAAAAGCTGCTTCACTATCGACGACGACAAGAGAGAGATCTTTCGACAGGCCGGGATTTTGGTGACCGTCATCCATGATAATGACGTCAACGCCATCTCGGCTCATCTCCAGGCCAGCCTCGGCGCGGTCGCCGCCGATCCAGGTTTCACCTGTGTGGGACAGCATGATCGGCTCATCACCAACATCGCGGGCTGAGTGGATCTCCGGATCGACCTTGAGGGGACCCTTCAGGCGGCCGCCATAGCCGCGCGACAGCGTTGCCACTCGTACGCCATACATGGCTGAAATATGCGCGCGCAAGAGCGCAACAACAGGGCTTTTGCCAACCCCGCCAGCGGTGATATTTCCGACACAAATGACTTTGGCATCAACAGTTAAAGGTGACGTCCTGGCCAAACGTTGCGCTGTGATTGCGGCGTACACCCATGCGAACGGCGTCAACAATACTCGTGTTAGGGGCGCGGCCTCACGGGATCTAGGATCGAGACCTGCCGACCAGAAATAGGGTGCCTTCACTGCGCCCCCTCAATCCCAACGAGCAAGGGCTTCAATGCCGCGAGCGTCAATTGCATCGGTCCGTAGGCATTGTCTTCGAGCTGTTGCACCAGCGCGCTGTCGGGCTTTGCTAGCGGATAGGCTGTGGTAAATTCGGCAACTGAATTTACGATGGTCAGGGCACCGTTCTTTATTAATGGCTCAACCACATCCTCGAAATTGAACAGGCTGGGCCCCGTCATGACGGGTTTAGACAGGCGCAACGGCTCAAGCGGATTGTGCCCACCGACGCCAGGTGTGTGGCCACCGCCTAGATAGACGGTGTCAGATAAGTGAAACCATAATCCCATCTCGCCCATTGTATCGGCGAGGAGGATATCGGTGCCTTGGCTAATCGCTTCTTCTCGACTGCGCCGTGCGTAGGTCAAGCTGCTGCATTTCAGCAGGCTTTCGATTGCATCGCCGCGCTCAGGGTGGCGCGGAGCAATAATGATGAAGGGGCGCGCAGGCAGCTTGATCACGGCGTCAAGGACAATCGCTTCCTCGCCCTCATGCGTAGAGGCGGCGAGTAGAACAGATCTGCCTGCAAGTTGTTTGCGAAACGTTTGAAGCTCTGTTTTGTCAACTCTAGGGGGGGGCAGGGCAGATTTCAGGTTTCCAACACAGGTTACGTCGTGCCCCCTGATATCAGACAATCCGATCGCGGTTTTCTTGTCGCTGGCCAGCAGAAGCGTGAAACGTCCAAAAACAGCCTTCGCTGTTCGCGGCCATTGGCGCCATCCGGAAATTGATTTTTCGGTCATGCGGGCATTGATCAGAGCAGCTGGAATATCGCGCCTTTTCAACTCCAACAGCAGGTTTGGCCAGATTTCACCTTCTGCGAAAATGGCGAGTGAAGGTCGCCAATGCTGAACGAAACGGCGGGCTGCCAATGGCGTATCCACAGGTGCCATCTGTTGTAGTGTCCAGACATCAGCGAGCGATTGTTCTGCTTCAATATATGCATTGATGCGGTCAGCCCCGGTTAGCGTTTGGCAGGTGAAGAGTATATTTGTATGTGTGCCGCCGGCGTGAATGGATTTTGCCAATTCGAGCAATAGCAAACTTTCACCAACGCTTGCTGCATGAAACCATATCAGTTGACCATCAGGGCGACTGGGTAGGGTTTTTGCTAAACGCTCATTGATTCGGCGTGAATTTTCTTTTCCCCGCAATGCGCGTCGGCGAAATATGATTCCAGCGAACGGCGCCGCGCACCATGTTACAAATCTATAGAGAAACAGTCCAAGACGCATACGGCCTTATACGGTGTAGAAATCCATTCGCCAGCCACCGGCACAGCAAATCGGATTTTGTCAAATTGACTATCGCGCCAGTAGTGAAAAGTGAGAGACTGGGTTAGCCTCATCACGGCGATCATTGTCAGCAGGCTTCTCAGAGAACCCGAGCCAACTCAAAACCACAACGACCATTACATTTCTCAAGGCGGCTAAAAACTTGATCATAACACCCTCAGTTGGTTCCGGGCGGACGATCCGCTCCTGCTGTTCGCTATATACCATATAGTCGAGATTATGGTGAATTGTTAGTAAGAAATGGCACTATTGTGATAGCTGCGACAGTTATGTAGCAAGAATCAGTGTGATGTTCGCCCATGAAAATTGATTTGCAGCATTTACTCGCGATGGCGGGGGGCGATCCTGAACTCGCTGATGAGGTTCTGGACATCTTCCGTGGGCAGGCTGAGACGTGGGGGCGGATGCTGGATGCCTCATTGCCTGAAGCGCAATGGGCCGATGCTGTGCACACATTGAAAGGTGCAGCGCTGAGCATTGGCGCTCATGAATTTGCCGAAATATGCAAAACGGCCGAAACCCTTGGCCGATCAGGGCAGGTGACCAGGGTAAGTGCGGCCACCGCAATTTCGGATGTTAAAACGGGTTTGGTTGAGACAATTGAGGCCTGCGCCAGAGCGAGTTACGCTTTATCCAAGCCGGGGCTACGGGCGTCGAAGGCAGCAAATTCATAGGCAATGCACCGATCAATCAGTGTTCGCCAGACCGGTTCAGCTATTGCCGCAGATAGGCCCTGTTTGGCGGCTTCTTCCAGAACTTTGGTGATTACATCTTCAATTCGATCGCGATCCAGGACCGCCTTTCGGTGACCTTTAATCCGGGCGGCTGCATCCATGAAGGATTGGCGTTCGACCAGCAATGCTATCAACTCTCGATCCAGACGATCAATCTCGTGACGAACATCGACCATCGTTTCTGCGGTTACAGCGGTATGGCGTTTCAGTAGGTCAACTGTGGGGCAGCTCATGACGGCTCTTTCATTCGGCTATACCGGCGATATGGGCCAGCATAGCAGACGTTGACATGTGGTGCGCTGACGCGGCTGCAATAAAGCACCGTGCTGATATAGCGGGCGCTATACTCGGAAAATCTGGAAATCAGCGCTCAATCATGGCCGGGAGTCTGGCTTGAAGTTGGCCAGATTGAGTTGATTCGAATTCTTCCAGTAAAGCCTGCATGCGTGGGTCGGCCATGATCTCGGATAATTGGCTAAGCGCCGAGAGGTCTGCAGATGAGGCTGAGGAAAACGACCCGCCAAAAGGAAAGCCGGATGAATTCCTTGGGTACATCAATAAACGAACGTCTGAGTCTGGCTCAATTTTCGCGAACTCGCGGGCCTTTTCAATAGCAGCAATGAGACCGCCAAGTTCATCAACCAGGCCTTGTTCAAATGCGTCTTCGCCGCTCCAAACTCGGCCACGAGCCCGTTCGTGGACTTCTTCTATAGTCATTCCGCGACCTTCTGAGACCAAAAGAAGGAACCGATCATAGCCACGCTTCAGCCAGTCTTGAAGCCGTACATGCTGTTCCTCCGTAAACACGTCTGCTGAAGTCAGAGCACCGGAGAAAGGCCCACCGACACTGATCGTGCGAACATTCACGCCGATCTGGGCGAGGCCTTCCGCAAACGCCATCTTGCCGCCATATATCCCGATTGATCCGGTGATGGTTGTGCGATTAGCAATAATCCAGTCAGCGCCAGTCGCAACATAGTAGCCACCCGATGCTGCAACTGAACCCATGGAGACCACGACTGGCTTGTTATACTTTGTTTTCGCAAGCTCGATGGCATTCCAGATTTGATCTGAAGCAACAGGCGACCCTCCTGGGCTGTCTACCCGAAACACAATTGCTTCAACACTCTCGTTTTCCGCAGCTTCTATAATCGCGGCGGATATCGTGTCGGATGACATACCTGCACCGCCATTAGAGAATGGACTCTCATCCGCCCAGCCTGTGGTGATCGGGCCTTCCCCGCCAACAATCGCAATTACAGGTGAGGAAAATGCGCTGCTAGGCGGGATGTAGGCGGCCATATCGACAAAGCCGACATCTTCACCTGCCCGTTCATAGATCGCAGCCACAGCGCTACGCGGCCATCCCATGTGATCGGCAAGTTGCAATTCGACAAGGCGCTCTGCATTGAGCGGGCTTGATTCAAGAGCGAGGCGCGCATCTTCCATGCTGATCCCACGGTCCTCTGCGATGTCGATAAGCGACACCGTCCAAACTGATTCGGCGAGTTGGGTCATCGCTTCGCGGTGAGGTTCAGTATAGTCTGTTTCTTTGTAGCCATTAGGTGAGTTCTTGTATTCATAAAGCGCTTCAATTTGTGGTGTGATTGAGAGCCGATCGAGCAGGCCCTTCATGAACATGGTTTCAAATGTGATCCCACCAGCAATAATTTCGCTGCCTGGCTGAACCCATAATTCGTCAGCCGCCGCAAGCGCTCGGTAACCTGACGGTCCTCCACCATACGAACCTTGACTGTGAGCGATGACAAATTTATCCGCCGCCTGCAGCTTCAGGAACGCTGCGCGTAACTCTTCGGCGCGAGATGAGCCGATGCCAAACTCGCTAGCGCGTATATATACGCCTTTAACCCGGTCATCGTCCACGGCAGCATCAAGCTTGGTTAAAGCATCCAGGAACCCTTGCTGACCGAAAAAAGCCGACAGCCCACCTGTCGGCGCTTGATCAGGCAATTGGTCTCGTAGGTCGAGCGTGAGAACCATATCATCTGGCAGCTTCTCGGGTTGCCCGAGGCCTCCCAAGGCGGACATGCCTATGAAGATCATCAGGACAATTGCCAGGATGGTACCGAGAATTGCGCCGCCAAGCGCTAGGAAAAATATTTTCATCTATTTGGACTCCAGAAGATGTTTATCGGATAACGATATGTAGCGTTACCGCGCCTTTGTCAAAAATTTATGTCTGTTACCTAATAATTTTTGCATTTCCATGAACCTGCTTTGATGAATTCCCTTGTTCCCTTTACCTGAGTATTTGCGACTGAGATGAAGACTTCAGGGACACTGCCGAAGGATGAAATTGGGTGTTGCATGGGGTGTGTGGATTGGCTATGTCCCCGCTTCAGTTGGGGTGTCGCCAAGTGGTAAGGCACCGGTTTTTGGTATCGGCATTCCCAGGTTCGAATCCTGGCACCCCAGCCACACTCTTTCACTGTCCTCGTTTCTTAGCTTGCCAGCCCGACTCAGAAAGTGTAATATAGTTACAGTAACGTCTTGTTTATGACTCATTTCTGAATGAGCGTTTGACAAGCGGTAATGCATTTTGCACAGGTAGTCGTGTGCGTATTAAAGAATGGTCACGACGTGGCTTGGTGCGCGTGTAGAGAAAGCGGCAAACGCTTCGATAATTCAGGGGAGAGGCGGGCTTGGCCCGACCCTCACTTCACTAACGGGTGTGTGTGTCCCGATAAGTTGTAGTGCGGCCATTCGTTCGCGCCGCATACTGTTAACAAGTTTTAGTACGGTCATGAAGGCCGTGCACTATTCGGAGAGTGAGAGGCAGACTTCATGAAAAGAGTTCTGACACCGGCTCGTGGAGCCATTCTAGCCGCAGCGTTTGCTGGCCTGACGCTTCCAGCCATTTCGCAAAGCCAATTAGGCGATGCATTAGAGGTTGGTGAGCGTGCAACGCGAAGCGCTGAGCAAGTTCAAACGCAAATCAATCAATTGGATGACGAGCGCTCCGATATGATCGGTGACTTTCGGACCTTGCTGCAACGCAAAACATCCGCAGAGCTATATGCGCGCCAGCAGGCAGCAGCCATTGAAAGTCAGGAGCGCGAGCTCGTGTCTCTTGAAGACCAGTTGGGTCGGATCGACGAAATCACGTCTCAGACAGCCCCAATGCTCGAAGAACTGATCGACGATCTTGAAATGTTCATCGAGGCTGATTTGCCTTTCCGTATTGACCAGCGCCGTGAGCGGATCGAAGGCCTGCGCAATTTACTGTCAGATCCTCGGGTTTCAGTCGTCGAGCGTTACCGCCAGATTATCTCTGCTTATACAAGGGAGATGGAGTACGGTCGTAAGAATGACACCTGGTCCCAGGAAATTCAGATCGATGGCCAGCCGGTCCAGGTTGATATGGTTCTTTATGGCCGCGTAGCGCTGGTCTATATGGACTCAACGCGTCGACATGCGGCCCGTTATGATCGCGCAACCCAGTCTTGGGTCGAGCTCGAGAACAAGCATAAAGCTGAGATCGCCAAAGCTATCCGGATTATCCAGGGTAAGCGGACGCAAGATATCATGTATGTTCCGGCCACCAAACTGGCAGTGCAATAACGCCCAACTCTGAATTGTGAGGTTAAGATCAATGAAAATTTTCAATAAACCCCTCAAGGTCCTGGGCGTCACGGCGGCTTTTGCTGCTTCGTCCCTGATCTTTTCATCGCCCGCGATGGCGCAAACGACTCTTTCGGATATTCTCCGGTCAGTCGAGCAAGATAGCCGCGACCTTAGTGCTGAAGACCAAACCCGTCTTGAAGCATTCCGGCGTGAAGTTGGCGAGCAAGAGCTCGCGATGAGCGCAGCACAATCCGCTCTCAATCAGGCGACCGCGCGTGGTAATGCGCTAAGTGCGCAGTTTGATGTCAATCGTGATGCGATTGACGAAAAAAGCCTGGAACTGACCACCGAAGCCGGTGAGTTTGCGCAGCTGGTTGGTGAGTTTAACACCGCAGTGGGTGAGGTTTCTCCTGAAATTGAGGAATCGCTGGCAAGCTTTGAGTATCCTGGCCGTCTGGAAGGCCTCGCTGAGGTCGCGGAGTCGGTCTCTCTACCATCTCGCGAAGAGCTTGATCGTCTTCCAAAAGCGATCTTGCGTGAAATGATTGCACAGTCCGAGGTGAAGTCATTTACGACTAGAGTCACCAGTGCTGGCCCAGATGGGGAAACCATTGAGGACATGGTTGTAACCCGGATCGGTGTTTTCACGGTTGCGACTAATGACTCTACACGCTTCATCGACATCAAAGACGATGCTGATACTGGAAAGCCATATCTTCAGGTCCTGAGCAAGCAGCCAACTGGCCGAATCCGCTCGGCAATGACCAGTTTGGTCAATGCTGACGAAGGCTCGACTGTTATCGTACCTTTTGACCCGAACAAGGGTGAGTTGTTTGTCATCGAAGGTGAAAAACCTACGACAGGCGAACGCATCGAGCAGGGCGGAGTTGTTGGTAACGTGATTATCGTTCTGATGGTTATCGGTATCATCTTCGCAGTCTTCAAGATTGTCACCTTGTTCCTGATGGGCGGCGCGATGCGCAGAACAGCCAAAACAAAGAATGCTGGTGTTGGTAATCCACTCGCCCGCGTCTTTGAGGCTTATGAGACCAACCGGAATGCAGATCTTGAGACGCTTGAACTGAAATTGGACGAGCAAATTCTGCGGGAATCTCCGAAGATTGAGCGTTTCAATGATGTGGTCAAAGTGCTTGCTGCCGTTGCACCTCTGCTTGGTTTGCTGGGTACAGTTATTGGTATGATCATCACGTTTACCGCGATTACCAATTTCGGTGCGGGTGATCCGAAGCTGATGGCTGGTGGTATCTCAACCGCTCTTATGACGACCGTTCTGGGTCTTGTTGCTGCCATTCCACTGTTGTTGTTGCACGCTGTTGCGGCATCGATGGCGCGTGGCAACCAGCAAGTCTTGGATGAGCAAGCCGCTGGCCTTGTGGCCGAGCGTGCGGAACGTGGCGGGGCGGCGGCTTAGGCCGTCCCCTTTTCGGGAGCCTGACATGATAGGCATGACCGCATTGCAAGAATTCTTGGCGCGTGGCGGACCTGTTCTGCTGGTGATCATGGGGGCCACATTTATTTTGTGGGCCCTGATCCTGGAACGGTTGTTTTACTTCCGCTTCGCACACAAGGCGGTTGCTGATGAGGCTCTGTCAGAGTGGCGTTCGCGCTCTGATCGGAAGTCAACATTCGCGCACTGGGTTAAGGACAAGATTGTATCCGAAGTTCGTCAAAAGGCGGAAGCCAATGTTTCGCTGACCAAGGCGATGGTGGCCCTTGCGCCGCTGCTTGGATTGCTGGGTACTGTGACGGGCATGGTTACAGTGTTTGACAATATGGCGATTACCGATGGTGCGGACGCGAAGGCTTTGTCTCGCGGTGTATCCCAGGCAACGATCCCGACAATGGCCGGTATGGTTGCTTCGATTTCTGGTATTTTATTTACATCCGGAATGGACCGCAAGATTCAGCGCTTAGTGCAGAAACTTGAAGATTCGATGGAGATTGGTTGATGCGAGGACGTACAAGCAGACCTTCTGAAGAGGCCGATGTCGATCTGACACCGATGCTCGATGTTGTGTTCATTCTATTGATCTTTTTCATCGTGACATCGACCTTCATTCAGGAAAAGACACTTGGTGCCGAACCGCCGCCGCCGCCTAGCCCGTCAAATCCTGACCAGCAAGATCAGGCGATCCTGATTTTTGTCAACGAAACTGACCAGATATGGGTGAATCGCAAGCCGACTGATATTAGCGGTGTGCGCCCAACTATGGAACGTTTGCGGGCTGAAAATCCGAATGTCGCTTTGGTTATTCAGGCCCATCCTGCGGCCCGAACAGGTTTGATCATTCGAATCCGGGATTTGGCCTATAGCGCAAAAATGGAGCGGGTGAATATCGTCCGTTCCGAATAATAAGGAGAGGCAATAATGGCACGTAAACAACGCGCTGCAGCCACGAGCGCTGAGGATGATGTTAACCTGACACCGATGCTCGATGTGGTTTTCATCTTGTTGATTTTCTTCATCGTGACAGCTCAGTTCATTCGAGAGCCCGGGGTAGATATTGAACGTCCAACGGTCAAAAATCTGGTGAAGCAGAATCCTTTGGGTATTCTGATTGGTATCGACAGCAATAGCGATATCTACATGAACAAGAAGATTGTCACGCTGGCAGAAGTTGGTTTCCGGATACGGGAACTACGCCAGGACAACCCGCAGGGGCGGCTGGTCATACAGGCCGACAATGATTCGCAGGCGGGGGTTTTGATCGACCTTATGGAGGTCGTAAACCGGGTTGACGGTCTCAACAGCATCCCCATTTCGGCCGTGGCAGAATAGGAGAAGTCATGTTTTCAAATCCTCTTATCAGACTTGCGATTGGTGTTCCGCTAGCGGCGGTTATTACCGTTGGTTTGTTTCTGTTCATGCAGTGGACAATTAGCGGTGACTACGAAAAACCTGAAAATATTCAAAATATTACACTAGAAACAATTACGCCATCCGAGGAAGACACTGACGTTAATCGTCGGGCCCGACCCAAGCCGCGCAAAACAGCTGCAGCGGATAAACCGCCGCCGCCACCGAAGCTGACAGCATCAAAATCGGATGTCGACCTGCCGACCCCGACAATTGGTGGCGCTGCACCGACTGAGATTCCTGATAATAATCTGGCTGACTTTCAGATCGACCCAGTGGCTATTTCGGATCGGGATGCACAGCCAATTCGGCCGCCGCTTCCAACCTATCCAAGCCGAGCTGCCGAGCGTGGTACGGAAGGATCGTGCGACGTTCGATTTGATGTGGATACACGCGGACGGCCTTACAATGTGGTGGCGACTTGCACGGAGAGTGTGTTCAAACGAGAAGCTGAACGCGCCGTGAGCCGGGTGGAGTTCGCGCCAAAAATTGTTCGTGGCCAAGCTGCTGAACGTCGCAATGTGGTTTATCCATTGGAGTTTAATCTCGAAGATTAACTTTGGCGGCTCACTAATTCGAAGAGGGGAAGCTTTTGCTTCCCCTTTTTTTTGTTCACACTTGACAATGATATAAAATAACATATTGTGATAATATCACATATAGAGAATCACATGAGCACACAAGCAATCTCATCAAGCTTTGGGCAATCGCCATTATCGGTAATAGTAACCTCGCGGTCGGTGCGGCTGATGTCATGTATTGTGCCAGCCGCAGCGGTTACATACGGGCTGTTCCTGGGGATGCGTGCACTCATCGCAACCGAAAATTTCGTCCTACCAGAACGGACAGTGCATACGCTGGAGCCGTTTTACGAGCAGATCGAAAGCACCGAGTCCCGTCCGGTAAGGCCAAGCTTCGTGTTGCCTGATGTGGTTCTACCTCCTGAGATGCCGCCGATAGACAGGCTCACAACAGAAGGGAAGTTTGAGGGTGTTGTATTTCATATGCCGAGGACGATCAAAACCCCCGAAGCAGCTCGTGAGTTTGGTAATAATTTCCCAAAGGTTCTGGATTTACGTGAATTGCGGCCAGTGTCTGCGCCAGTCGTAACCTATCCGGCTAATGCTGTGAGGCGAGGCTTAGAGGGACGCTGTGATGTCCGGATGGATGTCACCCCTATGGGCCGACCATACAATGTCAGGGCAGTATGCAGTGACAGAGTGTTTGTGCGGGAGGCAGAGCGAGCTGTATCGAAGGTGGAATTCATCCCTAAATTGGCTGGCGGCCAGCGGGTTGGTCGAAAAAATGTCGTCTATCCAGTGGAATTTCAACTGCCAGATTAGAAGAAGCAAAAAAATGTCACCAAAAATGAAACAAAACCGCTTGTAAAGCTTGAAACTAAGCGAAACTTCCTTTTGATTAAAGAAACCGTCAGCGTGACGGAGAGGAGTAATAGATCATGATGATTAAGAGCATGCTTAAGGCCGCTGCCGCCGGAACCGTTCTTATGGCGTTTGGGGTTGGCACCGCATCGTCGCAAGCGGTGCCCTGTGAGATTACTCAATTTTCGTCGAGCAATTATGAGTTTTACGGAAAGGCCGAGACTGAGTTGATCGTAAATGACAATCCTCAGGCGGCCTTGGCGGCTCTTAATCAATTGAATGCCCAAACACTAAATTGCTATGAGCAGGGCGCGGCCTTGCGTTTGGGTGCGGCGATCAAGATTGACACGCTGGATTACGCTGGCGCTGTACGTGATCTTGAGCAAGCCCTGGATCAAGGGTTTATTCCTGAAACCGAAGCTAAATCAACCTATTACACGATCTCGCAAATTTACCTGAGCGAAGAAAATCTGGAAAAATCGATCCAGTATTATGACAAATGGATGCGGGCTGGTGGTGCGCCGGACCGCGATCAAAAATGGACTTTGGCCGTTCTTAACCAAAAGCTTGATCGCAATACTGCCTCGCTGCGCTGGGCTGAAGAAGTATTCGCAATCGATGGTCCAAATGCCAAGCGGGAAGTCTACGATTTCCTTCTCTTCCTGTATGAAGCCACCAACAATCTCGAGAAGAAGGCTGTTCTTCTTGAGCAATTGCTGATGAAGAATCCGACAGAGCTGCGCCTCTGGGAAGCGATTCGCGGTGACTATTTCCGTGCAGAAAATGAGCGCAGAGCATTTGAGGTGCACAAAGCGATGTATCTTGGCGGGCTGGTGAGTTCCGAGTCAGATATCATGCGGGTAGTGAACTTCTACAATCAGTTCAACGCGCCGTATCAGGCCGCGACAATTCTTGAGAAAGAAATGAATGCGGGCCGGGTTGCAAAAAATTATGATCAGCTTGAACGCCTGGCGACTTTGTATCAGGTGGCGCGCGAGTATGAAAAAGCTATTCCGGTTATCGAAGAGGCAGCTGAAATGGGCGCGGATGGCACGATGTATGAACGTCTGGGCCGCTCATATAGTGAGCTTAAAGAATGGGCCAAAGCGGAAGAGTCTCTGCAGAGTGCGCTGAACAAGGGTGGGCTGCGCAATGCCGGTTTGACCTGGGTTCTAATCGGACAATCGCGTTATGAACGCAATGATCGTTCCGGCGCGCGTGAAGCTTTCCGTAGTGCGAATAACCGCGCCGGTCGTGGCTGGCAGTCATTCATGGACGCTGAACTTGCAACCGAAAAAGCGCTGCGTGTGTTCGAGGCACAAAGCCTTGTGAATGATCTCGAAAAAGAGAAGTCTCGGTGCGATGAGATTGCTGTTTTGGGCGGTGAGCCAACAGACCAATGTAAGTCTGTTGAAGGTCGTATCACCGACGCAACTGTCATTCTTGATCGGGTTAGAAACAGCACCTAAGACGCACACGCGTCGCGAAAGTAAAACTTGGGCCCCGGGCGTCGACGCTCGGGGCCTTGCTGTTTGGCCTCAAGCATGAGAGCACGCTTAGATGACTGATCTAATGACGAAAACGGCGGCGGACGAAGACATTTGCGCGCGTGTCGCCGAAGACGAAACGCCCATGCAAACCCGGATGCTGGACTGGGCGCGCACCAATACGGGGAGCTGGAATGCAGCTGGTTTGGAGCGGTTGGCGCCGTCGTTGGCGGATGCTTTCAGTTGTTTGGAGGCGGATATTCACTTGCAGCCGACGCAGCCATTTGAAAAAGTAAATGCCGCCGGTCAAGCCGACACGTTTCAAACCGGCCCGATCATCCGCATTGGCGCGCGGCCTAGCGCACCGGTTCAGGTGGTTATGAGTGGGCATTACGACACGGTGTTTCCGGAAGGCACGTTCACTGATATCACCGACCTTGGCGAAGGGCGGCTAAATGGTCCAGGACTTGCCGATATGAAGGGTGGATTGTCGGTCATGCTTGGTGCCTTGCAGGCCTTTGAAGCTGGACCATTGAAGGATAAATTGGGTTATCAGATCGTGATTACCCCAGACGAGGAGATCGGAAATTTTGCCAGTGGCGCGACGCTAATCGAAGCCGCGCAATCAGGTGCCATGATCGGTATGACGTATGAACCGTGTATGGAGACCGGCGCGATGTCCGGTGGCCGAAAGGGCTCGGCCGTATTTGATATTGTGCTAACGGGGCGTTCGGCTCATGCGGGCCGCGCCAAGGAAGAGGGCCGAAGTGCGATTGAAGCGGCGGCGCATATCGTCGTTGGGCTTGAAGGGCTGAACGGCACATATGACGGGGTCACATTCAATGTCGGGACGCTTGATGGTGGCGGCGCTGTGAATATCGTTCCCGATCTGGCAATCGTTCGATTTGGCGCACGAGCGCCAGATGCCAAGGCGGCTGAATGGGCCACTCAGCAAGTACAATCGCTATTTGAGCAGGCGACGGCGCGAGACGGGATTGAGGGGCATTTGCACGGCGGCTTCTATCGCCCTCCAAAGCCACGTAATGCGGCGCAACAGGCGCTGTTTGAAGCGGTTGCTCAGACCGGTGAAGCGATCGGTTTGAACCTCGAATTCGTTGACACAGGCGGCGTGTGTGAGGGCAATAATATATTTGCAGCCGGCGTTCCGAACGTTGATACTTTAGGTGTCATGGGCGGGCGAATACACTCGAATGAGGAATTTGTGGTGATGTCGAGTTTCGTTGAGCGCGCGCAACTCTCTGCGCTCTTGCTGAACCGCTTCGCTGATGGGCGGATTGATGCCAGGAAGATAAAGGCTTTGATGTCATGACCTCTCCTTATGTAATGCGCCCGGCTGAGCTCTCCGATTATGATGCTCTGCATGCGATCGCCGTGGAGTCCGGGCCAGGCTTTACCTCTTTGCCTGTCGACGAAGACATCTTGCGCAAGCGTCTTCTTAAGTCTGTTGACTCGTTTTCCGACCGTCTTGAGCAACCGGCTTATGGCAAATATCTGATGATGCTCGAGAATACCGAAACCGGCGAAATTGGTGGCTGTAGCGCTGTGAAAGCCGGCATCGGAGTGAAGTCTCCCTTCTTCAATTACCGAATAATAACCCTAGCCCAAGCCAGCCAAGAAGCTGATCGCCGGTTCGATATGGACGCGTTGATTCTGACCAATGAGTTTGTCGGCTTTACTGAGGTTGGGACTTTGTTTTTGAGCGAGAAACACCGCGGTGCCGGGATTGGGCGTTTAGCTGCCCAATCGCGCTATCTGCTGATGTCATCAGCGCCAGAGCGGTTTGGTGAAATGGTGATTGCCGAGTTGCGTGGGGTCGTCGACAATGAAGGAAATACGCCATTTTGGGACTGCCTTGGCGAACATTTCTTCCGGATGTCATTCACAGATGCGGACTATTTATCGGCGACGACTGATAACCAGTTCATTCTGGATTTGATGCCAAAATATCCAATCTACATTGACCTACTGCCCCCTGAAGCGCGAGAAGTGATTGGCCGCTGCCATTCCGATGGTGTGCCAGCTTTCAAGCTTCTTGAATGGGAGGGGTTTCGGTTTGAAAAGGTGGTCGATATCTTTGACGGCGGACCAATTATGCAAATCCCCAGGACGCTGATCCGGACGACCCGTGAAAGCCGGGTGGTGACGTTGAATGTTGGCGAGGCAGATAAAGTAACCGGCCTTGTGGCCAGAACGGACTTGGCCGAGTTTCGGTCTACACTAATGACGGGTGAATGCGACGGGAATGACAGTTTCATAACATCCGCTGATACAATTGCGCGTTTGAAGTTGAAGCCTGGCGATCAGGCAAGGATTTGGTTGAGGAATTAGGGCATGGCAAAAGGTGTCTATATTGATGGCGCATGGCATGACGGGGCAGGCGACAGATTTGAGAAAACTGACCCAGCAACCGGCGAAATTAGCTGGCAAGGCGAAGCCGCTACGGTGGCTCAGGTTCATGATGCAGTAACCAGTGCCAGGACAGCGCAAGTGGGTTGGGCGCATCGCCCTCAACATGATCGAACGCGTATCCTGGAACAATATGCTGAAGAGTTAGCCAGGCGTGCGCCAGCTATTGCAGATGCGATCAGTTGTGACATGGGCAAGACCGGGTGGGAGGCATTGGCCGAAGCTGGTGCTATGAAAGCCAAAGTCGCAATCTCTATCAAGGCCCAAGTTGAGCGTGCAGGCACCGAGATGGCTGAAGCGGCATTTGGGTCAAATCACCTAACCCATCGTCCGCACGGGGTTATGGCCGTATTAGGGCCTTTCAACTTTCCGGGGCATTTGCCGAATGGCCATATTGTTCCGGCCCTATTGGCAGGCAATAGCTGTGTCTTTAAGCCGTCTGAACTCGCGCCGTCTGTTGCCGTGATTATGGTTGAAGCGTTTGAGGCGGCTGGTTTGCCAGAAGGGCTTCTAAACGTGGTTCAGGGTGGGCGCACAACGGGTGCTGCTTTGCTCGATAGCGATATTAACGGTTTGCTATTTACCGGTTCAGCGCAAACGGGATTGTACTTTCACAAGCATTTCGCTGGTCGCCCTGAAGTTATTCTGGCGCTTGAGATGGGGGGGAATAACCCGCTCATCATCTGGGATCCGGCTGACATTGAGGCTGCCGCAGATATCGCGGCGCAATCGGCTTTTCTGACAACGGGACAGCGATGTTCCTGCGCGCGGCGAGTGATGTTGCCTGAAGGGCGGTGGGGTGATCAGGTCGTTGAAGCGTTTGTCGCACGGGCCAAAGGGTTAGTGATTGGGTCTTGTGACGAAGAAGAGGCGTTTATGGGCCCTCTGGTGTCAGAGCGGGCGGCGCAAAATGCGGTTGATTTTCAGACGATGTTGTCGAAAGCGGGCGGAAAACCGCTGCGGAGGCTTAAGCGTCTGGACCGAGGTGGCGGCTTTGTCTCGGCTGGTATTGTCGATGTAACCGATGCCCATCATATACCGGATGAAGAACTATTCGGTCCAGTGATGCAGATCATTCGAGTGAACAGCTTTGATGCTGCGATCGCGCGCGCCAATGATACGCGGTACGGCCTATCTGGTGGCTTGGTTAGCGATGATGATGCGCTCTGGCTACAAGCGCATCGAGAGATGAAAGCCGGAATTCTGAACCGTAATCGCCCAACCGCTGGTGCCAGTGGCGCTATGCCATTTGGTGGGCCGGGCCTGTCAGGTAATTTTCGACCTGGGGCATATTATGCCGCCGATTATTGTGCTTGGCCGCAAGCTAGTCAGGTGTCGGATGAAGCGGAACGTATGGGGGCCATCGGGTTTCCAAAATAACCAACACAGCCCTTGCCCTGAGCTTGTTGAGAGGTGGGCTGTGCCAATTTATTCGGACACTGAATGTGTCCTTCAACAGGCGCAAGGCGCAGGACAAGGTGTAACCCATGTCTGATTTGAAAACAGTTGAAGTTAACTTTGATGGTTTGATTGGCCCAAGCCACAATTATGGCGGTATGTCGGCTGGAAACCTTGCCAGTGCAGCAAATTCTGGGGATATTTCGAACCCACGGGAGGGGGCTCTGCAAGGTTTGGAGAAGATGCGCCATCTGTTGCGTGCTGGCTTCACACAAGGGGTCTTACTGCCTTTGCCGCGTCCGAATTTTGACCTGCTGGTTGCAGCCGGATTCTCAGGCTCGGACGGTGAGATTTTAGCGGCAGCGGCCAAGCAGGCCCCGCGTCTGTTGCGCGCCGCGTATAGCGCTAGTTCGATGTGGGCAGCGAATGCGGCGACGATTTCGCCGTCTGCCGACACGAGCGATGGTCGACTACACTTAACAGCGGCCAATCTATCGACGATGTTGCATCGCAGTTTTGAGCATCCAGATATGGTTGCCAATTTGATTGCGGTCTTTGGAGAACCTGACAAATTCGCAGTGCATGCGGCGTTACCGATGCATTCTGACTTCGCGGATGAGGGGGCGGCTAATCATGTTCGGCTATGTTCTGAACATGGCGCTTCGGGGGTTGAATTGTTTGTCTATGGCCGCAATTCGCAACAGGCCGCGACAAATTTCCCGGCGCGTCAGACCCGTCTTGCGGGCGAAAGTATTGCGCGCTCGCACGGTGTTGATGCCTCACGAACGGTCTTTGCTCAGCAGTCAAAAGCAGCGATTGAGGCGGGTGCTTTTCACAATGATGTTGTCTGCGTTGGGACATTGAACACGCTGTTTTTTCACGAGTTAGCCTTTGAAAACACTGAGGAAATCCTGACCGATATACGTCGCGCGGCAAGCGGTCTGTTCGACCTCAAGCCGGTCATGGTGGCGCAGGCTGAAGTGCCAATCGAAGACGCTATCGGGTCATACTTGTTCAACTCTCAACTGTTGCAGTGGCCAGGGGAAGATCGACTGGTTCTTCTGGCACCGTTGGAAACGCAGGAGACGGAAAGTACGCGGGCGTACTGTGAGCGCCTGGTCGCCGGAAACGGGCCGATTGGGCGAGTGGAATATATCGACGTTCGCCAGTCAATGCGTAATGGTGGCGGGCCTGCTTGCCTGCGATTACGGGTCGTAATGACGCCGGATGAGGTCGCTTCATGCCATCCAGACAGTCTGCTGGATGAGCGTAGGATAGATGCCTTACAAGCGGTGGTTAAGCGTATGTATCGCGATCAGCTGTCATCCGCTGATTTGGCCGATGTAGACTTTGCCAACGAGTGCCGCGCCGCGCGTGAGGCTTTGCTTGACGTTCTGCACTTATCGGAACTGGCTTAGCGGATGGCGACCTTTCCGTTTGAGATCAAAGCGACGAGCGGGGCTGCGCGCACCGGCGTGCTGAAAACACCGCGAGGCGACATTCGGACCCCGGCTTTCATGCCAGTTGGAACGGCGGGAACGGTCAAAGCCCTGTACATGGATCAGGTCGCGGACACCGGCGCTGATATCATCTTGGGCAACACCTATCACCTGATGCTTCGCCCCGGAGCGGAGCGCGTGAACAGGCTTGGTGGCTTGCATGCATTTTCGAAATGGCAGGGGCCAATCCTGACCGATTCTGGTGGCTTTCAAGTCTGGTCCTTGAGCCAGTTGCGCAAAATGGATACCGAGGGCGTAACATTCCGAAGCCACATTGATGGCTCCGAGCATCGCCTGACGCCGACTCGGTCGATCGAGATTCAGTCGGACTTGCTCGGCGCCGATATCGCGATGCAGCTTGACGAGTGCACCGACTGGCCGAGCAGTCCTGACGAAGCCGCCCGGTCAATGGAACTGTCCTTGAGCTGGGGAGATAAATCACTGCAAGCTTTTGGTGACCGCACGTCGCAAACGCTGTTTGGCATCGTGCAGGGATCGACCTATCCTGATCTTCGTGAAGCTTCAGCCAAGGCGGTGAGCGCTCAGGGGTTTGGCGGCATCGCAATCGGTGGTCTTGCGGTCGGCGAAGGGCATGATGCGATGTGTGGGACAATCGATCTGACCGTGCCGCATTTGCCGCCGCAATACCCGCGATACGTGATGGGCGTAGGCAAACCGATTGACCTGATTGAGGCGGTCGCGCGCGGCATCGATATGTTCGATTGCGTCTTGCCGACTCGGGCTGGTCGCCATGGCCAGGCATGGACATGGGACGGGCCGATCAATTTGAAGAATGCGAAATTTGCCGAGGATCTGTCACCGCTGGATGCGGCAGTGAATTGCCCAGCTAGTAATGACTATTCGCGGGCCTATCTGCACCACCTGGTCAAGTCTGGCGAGTATCTTGGGTCGATGGTGTTGACCTGGCACAATACGGCGTTCTTTCAGGCGCTTATGGCAGCAATTAGATCCGCAATAGCAGACGGCACGTTTGATAATATGCGGACTGATTTGTCAGTCCGTTGGGCAAGCACCAAATCCAAGCCTAAGACAAGCGTAGCTATTTAAAGACGATTTTCGATTCGAGATCTTCAAGTGGGGCAGGGGCGGCCGGAACTGGGCAATCTTTCATCAGGCCAAGACCTTTTAGAAATGTCCGCCTGTGTGAGCCACGCTCATAGGCTTTCAGGACCTTTCTTTGATAATAGTTAGCCCCGGTCACTGTCCGTACGACACTGCGAAAAGGGATCAACCCGGATGCTCCAGACGCAACCGAGTCGAGAAACGCGGTCGAAGCACCGTCGGCGGCACGCTCATCGAGTGACTTCTTGTCCGGCGGCGGAATATCCCAATCGCGGCCAAGAATGTCGGTCAGGGCTTCAACCCGCACCGCAATTTCTTCGCAACTGATATTCGTGTCCACATTGTATGGATTGCGGATGGTTTTGAGTAAGTCAGGAATTTTTTTGCGCTTCAGGTTTAAATCGGTCAGGGGTGCTGATGCCGCATCGCCAAGACCGTCTCCGGTTCGGTCTAGCGCAGTTTGGTCGACAGGATCAGCGGCGCTGGATCCATCTCCATTGGTCGCCGGTGTGGTGGCACAGCTCGCCATAACGAGCGCGAGAATAGCGGGAACAATCGATGCTTTTATCATCCCATCATCGAATGCGATTGTGGACTAAAGATCAAGCCGAAACATCGCGCGCTTGTGCAGCAAAAACCGTTGACCTGCTGGGAGCGGTCAACTATGTGACCCGTTCGGATGCGCCCATAGCTCAGTTGGTAGAGCAACTGACTTTTAATCAGTAGGTCACAGGTTCGAACCCTGTTGGGCGTACCAATAAACTCTGTAAATTGGCCCTGAGCCTGGATAAAATACTTTGTCAATAAACTGAAGGTCCACCGTTTTCACGTTTACCGTGATCATATCGATTGTTGTCGCTTATTCAGAGACACTTTGTTACTCAGCATGAATGACGCGGCACAAAAAGGAGCACGCGATGAGACGGATTTGGCATTTTAGGCATGTCGGTGGAATTGGCCTTGGTATGGCATTGCTAACTGCCTGTTCAGGCGGTGAGGATGCATCGGTGTCGCCGACGGCGGACAATGAGACCACCATTATTGCAGAGGCAACGCAGCCCGCTGAAACACTATTGCCAAAGGAACCGGCAGAGCCTGAGGCGGAAGATACTGAACGCCCCGACCTTACTGAGACTGACCTCACTGAGACTGACCTCGCAGAGACTAGCCCGGTGGTCGAAGGCGACCCGGCAGAGACGTATGATGCGCCGGTCAATATAGATCCCGAAACGCTGATCACGACCGCAGAAGAAGCGGCCTTGGCAGACGCTAATCGCGCCGCTGCGGCGGCGGCGACGACAGCCGAAGCGATGGCCCGGGAGGAGGCAGATCGCGTTTCCGCTGAAGCAGAAGCCGCTCTTGAAATAGAAGCAGAGGCACTTGCCACAGCGGAAGCGCAGGCCACAGCGGACGCACAGGCGGCGGCTCGCCAAGCTGAAGCAGAAGCCGCGATTGCCGCGACCCCGCCTGACGGCGTGCTTGTATCTGGTGCCTGGGTGAAGAAAAAGCGCACTACGAAAGGCACATGGTCGATAGTCCGCGAAGACGGAGCGCTGTTTGTGAAGTTGGATGCCGATTTCAGCACGCGCAACGCACCGGATTTGAAGATTTTTCTCTCGCCGCTCAGCGCGGCTCAAGCGGGGAACAAGAATGCGGTTGACGGCTCACTGCTTGTCACGCTGCTGGAGAGCAACAAGGGGGCTCAGTCCTATCGCCTTCCGGCGGGTACTAATCTTGATGACTATAAGTCGGTCTTGATCCATTGTGAGCAGTACAAGCTCCTGTGGAGCGCGGCGGACCTTTAGGCCCGTATATGGACCCACGCGTGAACCCTCATGGCTCGATTGCGGCTCACCTGAAGAGCTGGGTCGATAGCTATCGCGACGTTGCGGCGACCCCATGCCTGCTCTTTGTCTCAGGCGCGCAAGGGATTGGCAAGTCGACAGCGCTCAGTCAGATAACCAAGCAGAGTGACGGGCAGATAGCGGCGCTCTGCTTGGATGATGTCTATTTTGCCCGCGAAGATCGGCTCAAGCTTGCAGATATTGTCCACCCATTGTTCAAAACGCGCGGACCGCCGGGCACCCATGACCTGGGCCTGCTCGATGAAGCATTGGATATGCTCTTGTCCGCCTCATCAAGCTCTTCAACGCCGATCCCGGCGTTTGACAAAACCCGCGATGACAGATTTCCGCGTGAGGCGTGGCGCATTTTCACAGGCCAGCCAGCAATTATCATTGTTGAAGGCTGGATGATGGGCGTATTGCCTGACCCGAACGCTCCAACTGCAGAGCCGATCAATCAAATTGAAGTTGAAGACAGTCACGGCATCTGGCGCAGATATCAGGAGGAGAAGCTGGCTGATGAATACGCTAAGCTATGGGATAGAGCCGATGGCTTTCTTCACCTCGACGCGCCAGGCTTTGAAACCGTCCTGGAGTGGCGATTGGAACAGGAGCGGACCAATTTGGGCAGCGCGTCAAACGCGCTCTCACGAGAGCGGGTCGAGTGGGTGTCACGGTTCATTCTTCACTATGAGCGCCTGACCCGCCGAATGCTTGCAGGTCATCGACGTGCAGGCGTCAGTTTGAAGGTTGACCAGTCCCGAACGCCATTATCCGATCTGGCGTCCCCGTATTTCCCCTGATTGTCGGCGCTAATAATCTGCGCGGTAATATTGCCGAGTCAGGTACGAGGAAGGCTGAATGGACGATAGTTTTGGGTTTTCACGTCTGGCATCCAGGCGTTCAGATAATGAACTTGAGCCAGCGGCCTTCCAAGGTGAAGTTGATGCGTTCCTTGATCAGGCTCTGACCACAGTCCTGCGTGCAGCAGGCCGTGCGACTACCGGCTTGAAGTCGTCGCCCGCCGCCTGCCAAGCCTGGCGGCAGAAGCTACTTGAACGCGGTTGGCTCGCCCCGTCCTGGCCGGTCGAGCATGGTGGGGCAGGGTGGAACGCTACCCAGCGGCTCTATTTCGAAAATGCTTGCGCGGCGCGGGATGCACCGATCCTGCAATCCTCGGGTATCCGTACGATTGGCCCACTCATCATTGCCGAGGGTTCACAAGCTCAGCAAGCTAGGTATTTACCGGCCATATTGCGCGGCGAACATGAATGGTGCCAGGGTTTCTCCGAGCCGCAGGCCGGCTCCGACCTCTCGGCTCTGTCGCTTCGGGCCGAGCGTGATGGCGACGAATTTGTTCTCAGCGGGAGTAAACTATGGACGAGCTTCGCCCAATACGCGACGCATATGTTCCTGTTGGCCCGCTGCGACCCACACTCAACCGGCGGCTCTGGGATGGTCTTCTTGCTGGTCGAGATGGACAGGCCGGGGATCAATGTCCGACCGATCCGTTTCATCGATGGTGAAGACGAGACCAATGAGGTGTTTTTCGATGCTGTCCGCACGCCGGTAGATGACCGCATTGGAAGCATTGGCGAGGGCTGGAAGGCGGCCAAGCGATTGATGGCTATCGCGCGCTCTAACAACACAACGACCGGGCTTCTCAGGCGCGCGCTACGGGCAGCGCAGCGCGGTGTCATAGAGCAAGCAGGCATGGATGCTGGTTTTGCGTTGCTTTTGGCCGATATGGCGCTGCGGGTCGACACGTTTGAGGCATTGGAAGTGCGCGTATCGGCGGGCGATATGGCCGTGGCCTCCCCGCAAGCGGCCTCCGCGTTAAAGCTTCTTGCGACCGAGCTACATCAGGCGATTACCGAAATAGGGTTCGATGCGGCCCCGAATAGCGCCTTTGCCCAGTCGAAATATTTCGCCACCCGCGCAGCAACGATCTACTCAGGAACCAGCGAAATTCACCGCAACATTCTAGCGCGCGCGATTGGCTGTCCGTGACATGGCGACCCGCACCGGCCTGCGCTGGGGATTGGCGGCTTTTATTCAGCTGCTGGGCGAATAGCCGCGATCTCATCGAACGGTCCAGGGGCAAGGGCAATATCGGCATTGGCTTGTTGCAAAGTGTTTGCGTCGCGGCCAAAAAACCGGGCAATCCTTTCCGGAACTGCTAACCAGACCGGGGTAACAATCAAGGTCATCAAGGTTGAAAATCCAAGTCCAAAGACGACAGCGGTTGCCAGTGGCACCCACCATTCAGCCGTCACGCCGCCCATGGTGATAGAGCCTGCTCGGAAGTTTACATTAAGCATGAAGACCATTGGCAAGAGGCCGCAAATCGTTGTTAAAGTCGTCAGCAATATCGGTCGAATGCGTTGGGCAGAGGCCGCAATCGCTGCTTCCTCACTGGTTCTGCCATCTCGTTTCAAACGCTGGAATGTGTCGAGCAGAACAATATTATTATTCACGACAATCCCTGCGAGCGCGACTGTACCGGTTCCGATCATCAGGACAGAGACGTACTCCAATATAACCTGTATGCCGATCAGAACACCTGCAGTCGACAAAACGACCGAAAACAAAGTCAACATGACATGATAGAAATTGTTGAACTCCCAGAGCAGGATAATGCCCATCAGGAAGAGCGCGGAAATGGCGGCCGTTTTGAAAAAAGCGACAGCCTCTGCATTGTCTTCATCAGCGCCCTCGAAACCAATATCAACGCGTGGGTCAAGATCGGCAGTCGCGAGCCAGTTCTTGACCTCGGTCACTTTCGCAGCGCCCTCACCTTGCACTTCGGCATTGGCGCGGATTGAGATCAACCGCTTGGAATTGCGCCGGGTAATCTGGGTAACCTTCTGAGCCGGAACGCGAGTGACAAACTGAGCAAGCGGGACCTGACCGGCAGGCGTGGCAATACGCAATCTGTCGAGCGCTTCAATGCTACGCTCGCTTTGTGGCAGGCGGACGCGAATATCCAACTCGTCAAGCGCATCGTCGGGGCGGTAGCGACCAACAAGGATGCCGTTGGTCACCAGCTGCACAGCAGCCCCGATTTGGGCGATGTCGACACCAAACTTGCCAGCTTGAGCGCGGTCGACCTGCAGCTGATATTCAATACCAGGAAGTGGCCGACTGTCGTCAATCTCCCGCAAGCCATCCATCGAATCGACAAATGCACGAACCTCACCAGCAACCTGATTCAAGGCGAGCGCGTCATTGGAACGAACCGCAATCTGGATATCCTTGCCAACCGGGGGGCCTTGCTCAAGTTTGACAACTTCGGTGCGCACACCCGGTAAACCGACCAGCGAGTCGCGGATCGATTGTTCTGTTACCCGGCCATCAAAACCGACATCACGGCCCTTTAGGTTGATGAGAACTCGGCCAATTGTATCTTGGGGCGGCGAGCCGACACCGTCAAAATTGAATTCACCTGAGCCTTCAGTGCCTGACGTTGCTGCCATCGATTCAATGCCGTCCAAAAGCAGCAAACGATCAGTGGCTCGTGTCACCAACGCGAACTCTTCATCCGCCGAAAGGTTGCCCTGTGCTTGCACGAAAACATAGAGTTGCTCGGGCTCTACATCGAGAAACAGTTCTGACTTGTGCGGGGTCGCGCCAAACCATGCGAAGATCGAATAAACAACGACAAGCGCGCCAATCGTGACCATGATTGGCCGATGGACCAGGGCGGCGGTGGCGCGCGCATAAGACCCGATCCATCCGCTGGCGTCGAGCGGGTCGCCATCCGCGCCGGACACAGCGGCCAGATCCTCAGGCGCGCTGTCACCGCGTCCGCCAACAACTGATCCCAATACGGGTAAAAAGATCAAAGCCATAAACAGCGATGCAACGAGCACGAATATCAATGTGATAGGCAGATAGGCCATGAACTTGCCGACGAGGGAGTCCCAGAATAGAAACGGGAAGAATGCCGCAAGTGTCGTCGCGCTTGAGGCTACAATTGGCCAGAACATCCGCTTGGCTGCAAGTGCATAAGCTTTTTTACGATGCAGTCCTTCTGCCATCTTTCGGTCCGCGTACTCGACCACCACAATCGCCCCATCGACGAGAATACCAACAGCAATAACCATCCCGAACATCACCATCATATTGATCGTGTATCCGAACACGCCAAGCATCAGGAACGCCATGACGAACGATCCGGGAATAGCCAATCCGACGAGCGTGGCGGAGCGCATTCCCAGCGCTGCAACAACAATGATCATGACCAGTACAACAGCCGTAGCGATTGAGGCTTGAAGCTGGCCCAACTGACTATCGATCGTTTTGGACATGTCCGAAGTTAGCGTTGCATTGACGGTTGTGGGCCAGATTTCCTGTGACTGGTCAATTATCCTACGGACGTCTGCGACAGTCTCAAGAATATTGGCACCTGACCGCTTTATAATCTGCAGGGATACCGCCGAATTTCCATTGAACTCCGCATAGACTTCGCGATCCTTGAAAGTGCGCTGAACGGTTGCAACATCAGCCAGGGTGATAACCGCGTCCCCCGAGGTTTTTATCGGCAGGTTGAACGCGTCTTCGGTTGTTTTTATCAGGCCCGGTACTTTGACTGGAAACCGCCCCTCGCCCATGTCCAGACGACCAGCCGGGACGAGACGATTATTCGAGGAGATGACACTGAATATCTCTTGGTATGAGATATTGTAGGTTTCGAGCTTTACCGGATCGATGACGATTTCCAGAACTTCCTCGCGGTCACCCTGCAGGCGGGCCTCCAGGACGCCGTCCAGGGCCTCGAGGTCTTCCTGCAATGTTTGGGCGATCCTGTATAACCCGCGCTCGGAGGCTTCGCCGTGCAGATTAATTGCCAGAATAGGAAACAGGGACGCGTTGACTTCGGTAATGATGGGTTCGCGCGCCTCCTCCGGAAACTCACGCTGGGCCAGATCGACTTTTTCGCGGACATCCAGGACAGCTTGATCCTGATTGAACGAGACTTCAAATTCAATGATGACCAACCCGGCACCTTCCAATGCAAACGAGTCGATTTGTTTGATCCCTTCAATGCCCTGAAGCTCAGTTTCAACCGGTCGGATCAGTAAACGCTCAGCATCCTCAGGGGAAACACCCTCGAGCGGGATTGTGACACCGACAATTGGAATCGGAACATCCGGATCCGCTTCCTTGGGCAGGTTCACATAGGTGAGTGACCCGGCCAGAAGGGCAACAACCAGTATCACCAGAACCATTCTGGCGCGCCCAATGGCACCGTCAATCAATCCATTCATGGCTCTACAGCGCCTCTTCTGGGAGAGGTGTGACGACGATACCTTCACGATAATAGTCCTGGCCTGCCGACAAAACCTGCGCTTCGTCAGGAATACCTGTGACCCAGACGCCTGACGCTGCATCATCTATCACATGAATTTCAGAAAATTGAACCACGTCTGACTGTCCAATATAGCGAATACCGACCCGGCCATCATCGTGCAAAACCAACGAAGCTGGTGTAATCAGTGTCGCTTGAACATCACCCAAGGCGACGCGAACCGACGCCGTCAAGCCTGCTGAAACTGAATTATCGGCATTTTCCGCTTCAATTTCCAGCCGAAAAGTGCGGGTCGCTTGATCTGAGGTTCGCGCAACATATCGCACGCTGCCGGTAAACTCAGTACCATTGTTCAAGGTGATGTTTGCCGGCGATCCCAGCGTGATCGCACTCATCTGATCTTCGGTAACTTCTACCGAGATGATGATCGGATCGAGATCAACCAGAACCCCGCACGGTGAACCGGGGGCGAGAAAGTCACCTGTTTCAGCCAGCCGGGTTTCGAAAACACCAGAAAATGGCGCCCGTAATTTCGTTTTACCCAGCTCAATCTCAGCCGCTGCCAGACTTGCCTCAGATCGATCCAGCGTCGCTTTCATGGCAGCGGCCCGATTTGATGTTGTCCAGCCTTTTTCGGCCAAAGTGGCGGCTGATTCATAGTCGAGGCGGTTGGCGGTGACGGCCGCTTGTGCCTCGGCCACGCGGGCGGCGCGGGACTCGATGCCGAGGCCGCACAATACAGCGCCGCGCTGGACGTCTCGGCCTTCTCGGATGCTGGCAATTGTTACGGTTCCTGTGGTCTCTGACTTCACAGTGACAGTGCGGTCAGGCTCTGTCCGCCCTTTCAGGGACGCGTAGACCAGGTGCTGCTGTGACCTTGCAGTGAACACCACGACTTCAGGTGGGGCCTCTTGCTTTGCCGCCGTTTCAGAGTCAGCTGTGGGCTCTGCTTCAGGTGCTGCGCGCAGGACCGAGCGCAAAACAAAATAGGACAAAAATGCCAGGAGGATGAAGCCTGCTGTCACGACGGATTTTGACATTTTAGGCATTGGGAACTCGACTTCTTATCCAGTCGGACCTCTTGCAGAGGGGACTTTGCTTATGGTTAAGCGCGTTAACGTATGAAGGTTTCGATAGAAAAAATACCGTGCGCAATTCTTTCTCTAAATGGCAAGACTTGGTTCATTTTCAATTGTTTAAGTGGCGTCGTATCGTCTCAGGTTACTTGCAACGGGTCATGGTCAGGCTGAGCCACCGCCAGTATGCAGGTGCGCGCTGCTTATGCCCATCAGTTCCAGCGTGCGGTGCCACTTGCGAGAATGGGCGTTTCCAAACACGATTTCCTCGTGCGGGTCTGCAACAATCCAGGCGTTTTCGGACAGCTCGTATTCTATCTGGCCCGCGCCCCAGCCTGCATAGCCAAGTGTCATTGTCGATTGAACGGGCGCGCCGCCCGATGCCATCGCCTTGAGGATATCGTGGGTTGCGGTCATACACATGCCGTTGCCGACCTCCATGGTTGCCCCGTCACTGAAGTAATCGCCGCTATGCACAACAAACCCACGATCTGTGGCGACAGGCCCGCCATTCAATATGTAATCGTTTGGCAGCTTGATTGTCTGCTCGATGCCGAGTTGATCAAGCATATCCGGCAGACAAAGATCATCCATTGGCTTATTCAGAACCAGACCCATCGCATATTCATCACTGTGCGCGCAGAGCAAGACTACCGACCGCGAAAACCGGGGGTCGCCAATATCTGGCATCGCCACAAGTATTTTTCCAGTCAACCTGTCCATCACTTTGATCTCCACCTTACAAGCTACTTGATCGCCGGGTTTTGACAAGTTCCGGGGTTGAATGCAGGTGCGGGCGGTATAAAGCCTCTATTGGTAACAAAAAAATGGAGTTGAACATGACAATCAAAGTTGGCGACAAGCTGCCCGACGCGACCTTTATGGAAATGACCGCAGATGGACCCGGCCCGGTTAGCACCGCTGACGTGTTCGCTGGAAAGATCATCGCGCTGTTTGCTGTACCGGGGGCGTATACGCCGACCTGTTCTGCCAAGCACCTTCCAGGCTTCATCGACAAGAAAGGCGCGATCTCAGCGAAAGGCGTGGATGATATTGTCTGTACCTCTGTAAACGATGTGTTCGTGATGGGTGCTTGGGGCAAAGATGCCGGCGCAGACGATAGCGTTCGGATGCTCGCCGACGGAAATGGCGCGTTTGCGGCTGCGATCGGACTGGAAATGGACGGCAGCGGGTTTGGCATGGGTACGCGGTCCCAGCGTTATTCAATGCTGGTCAAAGATGGCGTGGTGACCGAGCTGAACATCGAGCAAGGCGGCGGATTTGAAGTGTCGAGTGCGGACTATTTACTCGGTCAGCTATAAACTTTCCTATCCCAGATGGAATCGGGCAAGAATGGCGTTCTCCAAGTTGGAGGGCGCTATTTTTGGTTGATACTTATTGAAAAACGATATGTTCGCTCCTATATTACAAACTGGTTAGAAAAGGGAGGACCAACATGGAAACCAGTCTTATTGTCTTTGGATTACTATTTGTGACAGCACTCGTGCTGCTGTCATCAGCGTTCAAAATAGTCCCGCAGGGATTTAATTATACGGTCGAACGATTTGGCCGTTACACACGCACATTAAAGCCTGGATTGAGCATCATCACGCCATTCTTCGACCGCATAGGGCGCAAGATGAACATGATGGAGAATGTCCTCGACATTCCTACACAGGAAGTGATTACCCGCGATAACGCGCAGGTGTCTTGTGATGCGGTTGTGTTTACGCAAGTCGTCGATCCGATCTCTGCCTCTTATGAGGTGAACAACCTGCACAATGCGATCACTAATCTGGCCTTGACCAATATCCGTACCGTGGTTGGCTCAATGGACCTGGATGAGGTCTTGTCCAACCGCGACGATATCAACGCACGGCTGCTATCGGTTGTTGATGCGGCGACCAATCCATGGGGCGTAAAAGTCACGAGGATTGAGATCGCTGATCTCTCACCCCCGGCTGATATAACCGAAGCAATGGCGCGGCAAATGAAGGCCGAACGCTTGAAACGGGCAGAAATTTTGACTGCGGAAGGGGATAAGCAGTCTGCCATTCTTCGGGCCGAAGGTGCCAAGCAATCTGCTATCCTGCAAGCTGAAGGTCGACGAGAAGCCGCCTTCCGTGATGCCGAGGCGCGTGAGCGTGAGGGGCAAGCTGAAGCAAAGGCGACCGCCTACGTGTCTGAGGCGATTGCATCCGGCGATGTCAATGCCATCAACTACTTCCTTGGTCAGCAATATGTCGCGGCGTTTGAGAAACTGGCAACTGCGAACAATAACAAGACAGTGATCATCCCGGCCGAGTTTAGTTCAATCCTTGGAACAATTGAGGGTATCACGTCGTTGACGGGGGCCGCCAAAGAATCGCGGAAAGGATAGTCATGGACAGTCTAATTGCCACTATGTGGCCGCCGACAGCCTGGCATTGGCTCGCCCTTGGATTACTTCTCCTGTCGATCGAGATGATGATTGGCACGTTCGATCTGCTCTGGATTGCGATTGCTGCAGCACTGACATCAGTGTTTACAGCTATTGCACCGGACAGCATCTCAATCTGGCAAGGCCAGTTGACGGTGTTCGCAATTGCATCTGTTGCGATGTTCATCGCCGGGCGCACTGTGTTCAGTAAAATGCGCCAGAGCGCTGATGAGCACCCCACTCTAAACAAACGCATGGTCAGTACAGTTGGTGCCCGCGCGATTGTTACTGCGGATTTTGTCGGCGGTATGGGCCGCGTAAAGCTCGGAGATACGCGATGGTCAGCCCAATCGTTAGATGGTGAAGACTTGAAGGCCGGAACCGCTGTTATCGTGGAAGCCACTGAGGGTAATGCACTGAAGGTGCGGGTGATTTGATTGGGTTTGGCGCCTAGAACAAAGACCCCTGACTTGAAGGTTTAGTGGCGGCGGGCTTTTTGCTCGCCGCTTTCTTTTTGGGTGGCGGGGAGGGGGGCTGTGGTCCTGAACCGTCGCGGCCAGTGGTCACCTGAATATCCCCATCGGCAAATGTGACGTTCCAGACACCATGTTTCCGTCCAGCTGCTGCGGCTCGAATGAGCTTACCTTCCTCGCTGCGAACAATCGTGTAACCACGATTCAAGGTCGCTTGGTAAGACAGCGTTTCCAAGAGTTTGCCCTGAGAGGAAAATTTGTCATGCTTGGCGGTCAGGAGCCGCGTCAAGGCAGGGCGCGCGCGGGTCGCGACTTGCCGCAGCATTGCTCTTGCACGTCGCGCCTCAGCGCTGATCGGAGCCGCCTGTAGCCGTGTTGCTCTACGCGTAAATGCAAGTTGTCGCGATTGGGTGAGTTGCAGGATCGCAGCATCAAGCGACGCTGTGGTGACGGTCAACTGATGGCGTTTCTGGCTTACGCTTTGTTCCGGGCCGCGAAGCCGTACAGCAGCGGCATCAAGGCGTGCGCGACTGCGTTGAACCAGAATTTCGATTGAGCGGGGCAGTCTCGATCCAGCAAAATCCAGGCTTTGCCGTTTGCTCTCAAGCAAGCGTTCGGGACGCGGCAGGCGGGTATTTTCGACGCGTTCACTGGCCCGTCTGAAATGGCTCGACAAAGCGCGTTTCAGGCGCTGCTGTAACTCGTCGAGGTTGAGTTGAAGTTCCGAACGCACCGGCACGGCAATCTCCGCTGCGCCGGTTGGGGTTGGCGCGCGCGCATCGGAGACATAGTCGATCAGCGTCGTATCAGTTTCGTGGCCGACCGCTGAAATTAGCGGGATCGTGCTCTCGAATGCGGCGCGAACAACATTTTCTTCATTGAACGGCCACAGGTCTTCAATTGACCCGCCGCCGCGTCCGACAATCAATACATCGGGCCGGTTGGCACCTGACAATGCGTTGAAGCCTCTTATCGCCGCCTCGATTTGAGCCGCCGCCGTTTCGCCCTGGACCAAAGCTGGCCACAAGATGACGGTTGCTGGAAAGCGATCTGCAATCCGGTGCAGGATATCCCGGATTACGGCACCTGTGGGTGAGGTCACGACCCCAATCGTGCGGGGCAGAAAGGGCAGCTTCTGTTTATGTTGCTCGTCAAACAGTCCCTCTGCAGCAAGTTTCTTCTTGCGCTCTTCGAGCAGCGCCATCAGCGCGCCAGCGCCAGCGGGCCGTAGGCTTTCGGCAATCAATTGGTAATTGGATCGCCCCGGATAGGTTGAGAGGCGACCGGTTGCGACAACTTCCAGGCCTTCTTCGGGCCGGAAAGGAAGTTTGCTGACTTGGCCTTTCCACATGATCGTGTTGAGAACAGCTTTGTCGTCCTTGATGTCGGCATACATATGCCCTGACCGCGCAATCGTTACGCGTCCAAGCTCGCCGCGTACCCGGACATGGCCGTAAGCCGCTTCGACCGTGCGCTTAAGGGCGCTGGAAAGTTCCGAAACGGTTTGTTCGGGTAAATTAGTGGTCGGCGACTCGGTCATGCTTCCAACCTAGCGTGCCTTTACAGGCCGGTCACGCCTGAGCCCCATAAGCGCCCGGCCAAGTTGCGGCCCGTCACCAAGTGACTTTGGCACGTGCGATATATGAATCGGGATCATTCGCGAACTGGCGCTGTGAGGGACTATCGTAATTGAGATAAAGTTTGTCATCAATCACTGTAAAATGTTTGGCTGTTCCGATCTTGGTCTCCCCCCGGGCTAATGCCACTGTGCAATAACCACCAAATTGTGGAACAAACTTTTTTGGGTCAGACAGAAACGTATCTCTGTTTTCGGCGGAAGAAAATTGCCATTCGGTATTGTCCCATATCGCGGAATACTCTTCCGAACCGGTCGTTGGTCCGGCGCTCGAGTAAAACGAGATGACATCTTGCCCACCAATTGCAACGTCTTCATTGTACCAGCTCGCGGTTTTGCCTGACGCTTCACTTGTGTTGATTGGATCTGCGTTTGCCAATAAAAGCACTGGATATGCACCGATTAATACTGTGCAAATAATAAAAGCAGAGATGGGACGTCGCATATTGTATTCCTAACCGGGTTGCTCTGTATTCAATTGAGCGACAATCAGTTCGTATGTCCAATCAAGACTGATCACGCATCTGCCATGAGCTGTGATTAGGGTCTGAACCCAATTGGCTTGTGCTTTTGGCGTTATCAGGCTTTGGGCTGACAAGGAGAGCCCTTGCAGGAATGGCTGGCCCTTTCAAAAGGGGTCGACGATGCTCAGCGCAAAGCCTGATAACGTCCGTGGCGGATCGCCGCCACATGCCCCACACGCGTCGTTGTAAAGACTTGAAAGTGTTCACACTTCCTGCTTCTTCACGCCTAGCGCGCAGATCATGTCGCGACGACCAAAAGCGCAAGCGAATTGGGTTCAGACCCTAGGTGACCGACTCATAAGATCGCAACCAAATTCGTAATGACGCCAGTTGGACGGATGCGAGGAAGTTGTCATCGCGTTTGTCATATCGGGTGGCGACGGCTCGGAAGTGTTTGATCTTATTGAAGAACCTTTCA
>JAJFFK010000020.1 GCA_021776655.1 Henriciella sp.
AGCCTACGCTGGCATCTGCGGTGAGTTAGGGAAAAACCTCACACTCTCAATCCGACATCTCCAAACTCGGCATATACTCCTGCCCATGGATTTTGCGTTGCAACCCCATCTCTACAGACACGTCCCGGTTCTCTATTGGCCGTGGGTCTTCTGGCAGCTTTGGCGTATCGCGCTTTGGGGCGAGCTGACCGGACGCGATGTGCTGGTCACCGTCGACAGATATGGCCGGGTTCATATCCGCCACGTGAGCGACGACCCGGACGTCTGGACGCCGAGCCTCTATCCGCATTTACACGAACACTACCTCACCCCCCGCCTTCCCGGCGAATGCCGGACCCAATGGCGGTTGCGGATTGAAGCGGCCTATGCGCCGGGTTTTGGCGTGCAGGCCTGGATTATTATGCCGAAGGTTTTGGGCGCGACAAACGCCAATTTTGTCATCCCGGACTGTGTGCAAACACATATCCGGGACCCGGTGGTGTGCGAGCCGGGCTCTGGTTTTGCGAAGCGCTAAGCCCCTTGCGGGGCACGCTTCGCGAAGCGGGTTCCGCGCCTTCGGCGCATGAACCAAGCTCAGGGCTGTTTTCTCCCGCGCTAAGCGCCTTGCGGCGCACGCGGGACAGCAGGTTCCGTATCGGGCTTCGCCCTCACATGAACCAGGCTCAGGGCTGTTTTTCTCCCGCGCTAAGCGCCTGCGGCGCACGCGAGATAAAACCCAGACCCAAACCTCCACACATACAAACCTCACCCCCCAACCCGATTGCGCTTCGCCAGCTTCAGCCTTAAGCCCGCGCCATGACCAAAATCATTCTGTTCAACAAGCCGTTCAATGTCCTGTCGCAATTTACCGACAAGGGCAGCGAGGGCTCGAGCCGCGAAACGCTGTCGGACTATATCGATGTGCCGAATGTTTATGCTGCCGGGCGGCTCGACAAGGATAGCGAGGGCCTGCTGGTCCTGACCGATAATGGCAAGCTGCAGCATCAGATCGCCGACCCGCGCCACCAGAACAGAAAATCCTACTGGGCGCAGGTTGAGGGCGTGCCGAGCGAGGCGGATCTGCAGGCCCTGCGCATTGGCGTACAGTTGAAAGATGGCCGCACCGCCCCGGCTGAAGCGGACCTGATCGAGGAACCTGAAACCCTGTGGCCGCGCACTCCACCAATTCGAGTGCGCAAAGCCATCCCCGATAGCTGGCTCAACGTGACCCTCACCGAAGGTCGCAACCGACAGGTACGCCGGATGACCGCCGCCATCGGGTTTCCAACCCTGCGCCTGATCCGGCACACAATTGCCAATTGGAGCGTTGAGGGGATTGCGAACGGGGCATGGCGAGAGGTATAGAATGGGTTGTTTGGCGACCCGACTTATCAAGTCCTTCGTGTCAGCCGAGCTTTGGTCATGCCTTCGTGCGGCTTGGCGTTTACCGGGTCATCTGGCCAATCATGCTTGGGGTAGCGCCCGCGCATATCTTTCGCCATCTCGATATAACCGCCCGCCCAAAAGCCCGGCAAGTCGCGGGTTGTAGCGACGGGTGTCTTGCCCGGCGATAGCATCTGTACCGTCACTGGAACGCGGCCGTCGGCGAGCATGATATGGCGCGTGGCTCCATACAGCTCCTGCACCCGGCACTCGATCAGCGGGCTGCGTTCATCCAGCCAGTCAACCCTCGCTTTGCGCCTGGACGGAAGCGCCACACTGAGCGGCGCAAGCTTGTCCAGATCACGCGGCATCGGCCAAGCCAGGGTCGCTTTCAGCGCCTCAGCCACTTGCGCGTTGGTGGGGCGATTGAACGCTCCACCCCCGAGAACGAGACCAAGCCAATCGCCCGCACTGGCCTGTAAATCAGCGACCGAAATCCTCGGCCAATCATCGCCATACACACCGCGCAGGCAGGTCAGGCGCGCAACAAAAGCCTGCACAGTTTTGTCCAGCCCGGTTGGCGCAAACCCTGCCTCGACAATATGGGTGATGAAGGCGGTGCGCACCGCTGTGCCAGATGGTTTCGGCAGTGGCGTCTCGGACAGAATAATCGCGCCGAGCGCTTTGACCCGCCGCGCCTTGAACTGGCCCGAGGCAGCCTCAAACGACGCCTCTTCGCGGATCTCAAGCGCCGCGCCAGCCAGCGCTGTTTTCTCATCCAGTGCCGCCGCCAGAGTGATCCGCCCGCCCTTGGCTGCGCCGATCAAATCAACCACAACAAGCCAATCTGACTTGGCCAGAGGCGAGGCATCATCAACTTGTCCGGCACGCCCGGAGGCCAGCAAATAGGTGTTCGCTCCAGGGCTACGCCGCCGTGCGATCCGGTCTGGCCAGGCTTTGGCGAGCAGAGCTGCCGGGTTGCCACTTGGCCGCGCATCAGTGCTCCAGCTCGCCGCTTGTCGGCGCAGGGTTTTTGCCCGCTGATTGCTCTCGTTTGCAAACCGGGCCAAGCGCTCAGCGATGTCTGAACTATTGCCGCCGACCCCGCGTTCACCGGCTAGCGCTGCAATCCGCGCCGCCAGTGCCGCCTCTCCGGGAGACGCTGCACTGACCACCAAGGCGGCGAGGCGAGGGGGCATGGGCAAGCGCGCCATTGCCTGGCCTTTTGCCGTTAGTGTTCCATCTGACGCCTGCGCACCGAGTTCCTGCAAGGCCAACTGGGCCGCCTCAATCCGCCCCGCTTGCGGCGTATCAAGCCAGGTCAGGCGCTCTGGCTGGGTTTCGCCCCATTGCGCCAGGGTCAAGACCAGACCGCTCAAGTCCGCACCGAGGATTTCTGGCTCAGGTGCGGCGGCCAGCCCGCGCGTTTCGGCCTCATCCCAAAGCCGGTAGCAGATACCCGGCCCGAGCCGCCCCGCGCGGCCTCGCCTCTGGTCAACATTCGCGCGCGCCGCCCGTATGGTTTGTAATCGGCTGGTTCCGAACGCCAGATCCACCACTGGAACCCGCGCATAACCGGCGTCCACGACCGTTGTGATGCCAGCAATTGTCAGGGCCGACTCGGCGATATCAGTGGCCAGAACGACTTTGCGTTTGCTCGCTGGGGCAGCTTTGATCGCAGCATCCTGATCGCCCGGAGACAGAGCACCATACAGCGGCGCAACAATGATATTGTCTGGCAAGTCGAGCCGTTCTGCCGTGCGCCGTATCTCGCCCGCGCCGGCTAGAAAGGCCAGAATAGAGCCGTCGGTTTCGTGCACCGCCCGCCCGATGGCGCGCGCGACCTGATCCTCTATCCGGTCTCGGTTGCGGCCAAGATAGCGCGTCTCAACCTTGTATTGCCGCCCATCCGATGTGATCACCGGCGCGTCAATCGTGGCCGCAACCGACGCTGTATCCAGCGTCGCCGACATCGCCAGAATATGCAGGTCATCGCGCAAGGCCCCCTGCACCTCCAAGGCCAGCGCCAGTCCGAGATCGGCGTTCAAGCCGCGCTCATGTATCTCGTCGAAGATCACCGCGCTGATGCCATTCAGTTCGGGGTCGCTGAGCAGTTTGCGGATGAACAGGCCGTCCGTGATCACTTCCACGCGGGTCGGTTGCGAGACCCGTCTGTCGATCCGGGTCGATAGGCCGATCGTCTGGCCAACCTTTTGACCGACCGTGTTGGCCATGCGCTCTGCCGCCATGCGCGCCGCAATCCGGCGGGGCTCCAGCACCAGTATTTTACCCGCAAGTCCATCAATCCCATCAACCAGGCCCGCCAGTGCCAGCGGCACACGCGTCGTCTTGCCCGCCCCCGGCGGCGCACCCAGAACCAATCGCTGGCGCGCGATCAAAGTCGCACAGATCTCAGGCAAGAGCGGGTCAATCGGAAGCTGGCTCATAAAAACAGTCATGGAATCAGCCGCGCGGTTTCGCAATCCTGCATTTTCCCGTACAGCGAGATAATATCCTCGCTTTGGAGTGCGTGTCCCGTGATTGATCGCCCTGAATTCTCAATAATTGTACCTGTCCACAATGAGGCCGGAAACGTTGCCCCGCTGATCGGCGAGATTGCAGATAGCCTCAAGGGTCGCGCTTTTGAAATGATCTTTGTTGATGATGCATCAAGCGATGACACACGTGCCGTCCTGGCCGGATTAAAACCCAAATATCCGCAATTGCGCGTCCTCAGTCATCGCAAGAATGCCGGCCAGTCCCGGGCGATAAGGAGCGGCATACAGGCCGCGCGCGCACCAATTGTCGGCACGCTTGATGGCGATGGCCAGAATGATCCCGCCGACTTGCCAGCCCTGTATCGCAGCTTGACCCGCGCCGATGCACCAGAACGCCTGAACATGGTGATGGGACGACGCGGCAGCCGCAAAGACAGCGCCTGGAAGCGGTTTGGCAGCACATTCGCCAATGCGGTCCGTCGGCGCTTGCTACGCGACGAATGCGACGATAGCGGCTGCGGGATCAAGGCGATGCGGCGCGAGGCGTATCTCTCGCTACCCTATTTCGATCACATGCACCGCTACATGCCGTCGCTGATGAGGGCCGAAGGCCACGGCATTGAATTTCTTGAGGTCAATCATCGGGCCCGAGGATCTGGCGTCTCAAACTATACCAATTTTGGCCGCTTATGGGCGGCGCTGGCTGATTTGCGCGGTGTGATGTGGCTGATCCGGCGTCGGCGTGATCCGCAAGCCGCCGACGAAGTTTAAGCGCCAATTCGGTCTAGGATAAAATCTGCCCGCGCCTGCGGCGAGACGAACGGCACCGGAATGAGTGAATAACCAGCTCCGCAATAGGCGGTATGGATCAGTTCGCCAAACGCTTTAGCGCCGGCAAAATCCAGTCTGCGTTCCTTATCCTGAATATAAATTTCTTGCCAAGGCGGGAACCAGAAAACATCCCTGGCATAATTTCGCACCGACATGGCTTGGCGCACTGGGTCCGGCGGCAAACCATAATGAGCGCAGAAGGCGAGCAGATCCGGCAGGCCGCGATCAAACACGGTCAGCCCAGATGCAGAATCATAATCGGCCTTGGCCATGTCGAGCATCAGAGCCACGAACTGCGCCCGGTCCTGATCGCCTGTTCCGGTTCCACCCACGCCGCGTTGCTGTGCCAAGACCCGCCGCGCAGGCTCGTTAATGATCGTAACCGCTTCACCAAGCGCTCTTAGTGTTGCTGTTTTGCCAGCGCCAGGCGGTCCGGCAAGAACATGCAATAGCATCGGCTTTGGTCTCCATTTGCCTTGCTGCGCCTAATCCGTGCGGGCGAGATAAAGGTATTTGTCACAGCGGATATCTTTGCTTATTGCGCAGATACGGTTAACTGAAGCAGATAAGAGGTTGGCGTGTCGATCCTGTTCCCGGCTGCTGCGGCGGCTCACCTCGAAGACAAACAGCGGCGCAAGTCCGACAATAATGGGCGCAGCCCGCAGAAAAGGTCAAGATCAATGCGACTACTCCTCAGCGCCTTTCCACTGTTTATCATCCCGGTTGGCATCTATGCGATGATCGCCCTGGCCACTGGCGGCGACCCTGCCCCGGTTATGTCGGGAACTCAGGAGCTCACCTCAATCGGCTCGCCGATGATGGGCATCCTCAGTCAGAAATTCTTCTCTGTGCCGATGATCGCTGGCAATGTCGAATGGGTGATGACCAAGGGTGACGCCCTGTTATTGCTCTCCATCGCGGTTCTGTTCATGGAAATCCTGAAATCAACCAGCACCGGCACCGCAACGATCATGAACCACGCGTTCTCGATGCTGCTCTTCATTCTCTGCCTGATGCTGTTCCTGCTTCACGCGAATTTCGCCACCTCGGTTTTCTTTATCATTACGGTAATGGCCCTGCTCGACGTGCTTGCCGGGGTTGTCGTCACGATTGTTTCTGCACGCCGCGACTTCGGCGTCAGCGAGGGCTTTGGCGGCTAGAGCGCGGCGAATAGGTCACGCCCCTGCAATTTTTACCATAGGCAAGCTTCACAGCGCCCGTTTCTGTTCTAGGGTCTACGTAAAGCTAAAAAGCAACATGCCGGGGAGGCATTATGGAAAACGCTGTCACACTGATTGAAACAATCAGCGGATTCATTTGGGGCGGCACTTGGGGCGATACCCGCCTGCTGCCTGTCGGACCCTTGGCAATCGTTCTGTTGGGCGTTGGCTTGTATATGATGATCAGGCTTGGTGGGCGACCACTCTTACGATTCTTCCCGGCATTAAAAGAGGTCTGGGATGGCCGTAAGGCCCAAAGTGATGATGGTGCAATTACGCCATGGCAGGCTCTCTCCACTGCGCTCTCCGGACAGGTTGGCACTGGAAACCTGGCTGGTGTTGCCACTGCAATTACACTGGGCGGTCCAGGGGCTATTTTCTGGATGTGGATCGTCGCGCTATTTGGTATGGCGCTGGCTTTCTCAGAAACCTCACTGGCACTGAAATACCGCGAAACGGACGAATATGGTCGCATCAATGGCGGGCCGATGTATTATATCAAGAACGGCCTTGGCAAGAATTGGAAATGGCTGGCGGTCATTTTCTGCATCGGCACGCTGTTCTCAGCGATAGCAACCGGGTCAATGATCCAGGCTAACTCGATCACCGAAGCGGCGCTTGAGGTTGGCAGCTCGCAATTCGGCATTGCCATTCCTGGATGGTCAGTCGGGGTAATTCTCGCCGGATTGGTCTTTGCTGTGATCATTGGCGGGATCAAATCAATCGGCAGCGTTGCGGGTAAAATTGTACCCGTCATGGCCGTGGTCTACGTCCTGATCGCACTGGTTGTATTGATCATCAATGCTCCGAAAGTACCGGGTGCCTTCATGGAGATTATCGGGTCGGCCTTTGGTTGGCGAGAAGTCTTCGGTGGCGCGGCAGGTTATGGAGTCCTCGCTGCGGTTCGCGCCGGGATTGCGCGCGGTCTGTTCTCTAACGAAGCGGGCCAAGGCTCAGCTCCAATTGCTCATGCTGCGGCGCAAACCAAGAACCCAGTCATGCAGGGTGAAATTGCGATGATTGGCGTCTTCATTGATACAATTGTGATCTGTACGATGACGGCTCTGGTGATCCTGACAGTGACGGGAGACTTTCAAAAGAGCCCATCTCTGATGGCGGCAAACTACTGTGATGACCAAGGTATTGAGCGCCCATTGAACCCAGACAAAGTCGGTGACCGCTATAGCGTGTCCGACATGATCCCTTCTGCATACGAAGACAAGCGCGATGAAAAAATCGCCAAGCAAGGCCAACTCGCGCAGTCTTACCTTGCCAGCTGCCGCGCTGAAAGTGTCACGTTTGACGGCATGTTTGAATGGTCTGACAATGCCCGGACAGCGATGCGAGAGGGCAGCAAAGCCTTCAAAGCCAGTGGCGTGGAAGGCACGTTCAATGTTCTCACAATTCCTATCGCTGCGGCAGAAGAAGAAGCCTTCTTCCAGGCCGCTTTGGCAGGCGCAACTGATGGCACTGTTTCACTGAAAGTAGATCACGCTTGGAAGACAGATGCCAACTCAGCCGCAATCACCACGCGCGCCTATGGCGCAGCCTTCCCTGGCGGCGAATGGGTTGTTCCGATCGCACTCTTCTTCTTCGCCTTCACGACGATTGTCGGCTGGTCCTATTATGGCGAGCAGGCTTTGACTTATCTGGTCGGGGAATGGGCGACGCACCCGTTTCGATATGTCTGGGTTCTGGTTGTATTCGGAGGTGCGATTGTGACCAATACAGATGCGCTCTGGTTACTCGGCGACATTGCCAATGCCTCAATGGCATTTCCAAACCTGATTGCAATCTTGGCCCTCTCGGGCGTGGTGATCGCCATGCATCGCAGTAATGGCGAAGATGAAGACAGCCATCCTGTCATCGACAAATCAAAACCTGAACCGCCACCGGAATAAGCGCAAGTTCAAACTCAAACCCAAACCGGCGCCCCTCATTCGGGCGCCCGTTTTTGCTTGGCGTTAACCCAGCCGGTTTAGGCTCACGGCATGTCAGATCGTGTCCGTATTGAAGCCTTCCTGGAAATGATGTCCGTCGAGCGTGGGGCCTCGGTGCATACGCTGGACGCCTATGGCCGCGATCTTCTCGATGCCTCGGCCTATCTTAGTGGTGGCCTGAGGACAGCGGCACCCGGCGCGCTCTCCGACTGGCTACAATCACTGGCACGCGAAGGCTTTGCCGCATCGACGCAAGCGCGCAAACTATCGTCTTTGAAGCGGTTCTTTCGGTTTCTGTTCGAAGAGGGTGACCGCAAGGATGACCCGACCTCGCGGCTCGAAGGCCCGAAAATCAACCGCGAAGCCCCGGATGTTTTGACGCGTCAGGACGTGGCGGCATTGATCGCGGCCTGCGGCGATGATGTTCGCCTGACTTGCTTGGTTGAACTGCTTTATGGCGCAGGCTTGCGGGTCAGCGAACTGGTCAGCCTGACCATGGGCACCCTGCCGCGCAAGCGCCTTGGCCGCTGGGATACGCGCGAGATCATCATTCGCGGTAAAGGCGGCAAGGAGCGCCTCTGCCCGCTCGGTGCACCGGCGCTCTTATCGCTAACCAATTGGCTCAAGCAGCGCGAAGACAGCCTGCCCGAGAAGTCGCTTGCCAGAGGTCGGGCCGAAGCCTTCGTGTTCCCATCGCGTGGCAAATCCGGGCACCTGACCCGCCGCTGCCTGGCGCAGATGCTGGACACGTTAGCGCTCAAATCTGGCCTCGATCCGGCCCGCGTCCACCCGCATGCCCTGCGCCATGCCTATGCGACCCACCTGCTACAAGGCGGCGCAGACCTGCGCAGTGTCCAGACCCTGCTCGGCCATGCCGATATTTCGACGACGCAAATCTACACCCATGTGCTGACCGATGAGCTCGCCGAGCTGCTCGAAACAACCCATCCGCTCGCCAATTAGACCTATTCAGTCGCGCCGATCAGGCCGGGGCAGATTTCAGGTTCAAACTCCACCACATAAGTGTCGGTCTGATAGCGCAGCACATAAGGCACACCCTCGGGCGGGGTCTGGACAATCCAATAGCGCCCGCCGCTGGCATTCGGCCCGGGCGGATAGATGTCACCAAGCTCATTGTGATGCCATTCGACATCGACCAGCAGGACATCAAGCGTGTGTTCACCTTGCTGCACGGTCTCCCGCCCCGCCAGCGTGGCGATGGTCGAATAGGTCGCCTCCATGCCGATCATTGAGGATTGAAACTCATAGGCATTCTGGTCGAAACTCAGACGTGACAAAGCCAGCCCAAGGCTTGCACCATCATACATGTTCGATCCGATCAGCCCCTGTTTCTCGCGCATCAGGTCACCCTGGCGCATGATCGCGCTATAGCCATCGGCGGTCAGAATATGCTCAATCGACGTCCTCGGAGCGCCTTCAGGCGGCTGCATATGGCGTTCGAAGCGTAAGGGCGACAGGCTGTTTCGGTCGAGATAAGCCGCCGATCTGGAGCTCCCCTGCGCGTTCTGGCTAGCCTGACTCACACGCAAGATTGCATCACCGATCACCACCACGCGCTCTGACAGATCCGAGCTGGCCGTCCACACACCATCGCTCGCGGTACATTGGCTCCAGGTTAAATCATAGGGCGCAATGCTCATGCCGTTGATTTGTCCGTCGCCAATTTGGACCTGTGTTGGGTCGGCGGCGGCAACGCAGGCGGTGAGAAGGCTTGCGAAAAGGGCGATATTGGGTTTCATAATTTGGGCTCGCTTTGTTGAGTGATGCGGCATCTGAGGTTCGTTTTGGCTGATCAATCAAATCTATTCTTGTCTATTCTCGGCCATATCTGGCCACGTCGCGCGCCAAGCTCTGTCGCTCTTGATGCCGATAGCCAGAGCATCACGATCAATCGCCAGACGGTTTCACTGACCTATAAGGCTTGGTGCGTAATCAACGTCCTGATCAAATCCGCACCAGCGACTGTGACCCGTGACCAGATCGTTGCTCAGGTCTGGGGCGACAATTCGGCGGTTGGCGATAAGGGGCTCAACCACGCTTTGTGGGTGATCCGGACACGCCTTGATGAGGATGCCGCGTGTCCAGAACTGATCCGTACGATCCCGCGTGCAGGTTACCAGTGGATCGGGCCAGCGCTCACCGCGTCGGTCACGCCGCGCTCACGGCGCAAACCTGCAATGCTCGCAGCAACCGCAATCAGCGGCCTGCTGGCATTTGCAATCACCACGTCATGGCCGTCAGAAGCGGCCAAGACCCCGACCGGCGATTGGCACGACCGCACGATATCCGCCTCGAATGGCAGCCGCGCCTTCTTTGAGGGTCGCAAAATCATTGTCCAAACCTCCGCAGGTTGCCGCGCCATCCTGGTACCAGATGGCAATATGTCTTTCGGTGCGCCAACATTTTCCCACGATGGCCTCAAGCTCGCATTCCCCCTGCACAAGGGTAAAATGTGTTCATTGGTGGTGCTCGATCTTGAGACTCATGAGCGACAAAAATTCCAATCTTGCCCAGCCCGGCAAGCAGATTTGGCAGATCTTTCCCCACCGTTGGGTTTGACGCGACGTAGCATTTGACTAGCGTGCCCGCGACAATTGGAGATAAATAATGAGCCAAAAAGCCCCGCGCCAATTCTTCCAACCGCTTGCTGCTGGTGCCCCAATGCCAATGCGTGATTTGCCGGTTCGGCTGGAACGGATGATCCAGTTTGTTCCAGCGCATTTGGACAAAATCCGCGCCAAAGTGCCCAATATGGCCGACCAGTGCGATGTTATCCTCGGTAATCTCGAGGACGCAATCCCGGCGGATGCCAAAGAGGCGGCGCGCGCGGGTGTGATCGAAATGGCTGGTATGCTCGATTGGCAAGCCAAAGGCATCGGCCTGTGGGCGCGGGTCAATTGCCTCAACTCGCCGTGGTTCCTCGATGATGTCACGCAACTGGTAATGCAGGCTGGCAAGCAGCTCGACGTGCTGATGATCCCGAAAGTCGAAGGCCCGTGGGACATTCACTATGTCGATCAATTCGTCGCGCAATTAGAGGCCAAAGCCGGTCTGACCCGGCCCATCCTGCTGCATGCAATTCTGGAAACAGCTGAAGGCGTCGCGCGGGTTGAGGAGATCGCGCTGGCCAGCCCGCGCATGCAGGGCATCTCGCTCGGCCCGGCGGATCTGGCGGCCAGCCGCAAGATGAAGACGACCCGGGTTGGCGGCGGCCATCCCTTCTACCGCGTCATCGAAGACCCCCGCGAAGATGCGGCCCCGCGCCAATCGGCCCAGCAAGACCTGTGGCATTATACGATTGCCCGCATGGTCGACGCCTGCGTGATGGCCGGTATCAACCCATTCTACGGGCCCTTTACCGACATTGCCGACGCTGACGCCTGCGAACAGCAGTTTCGAAACGCCTTCCTGCTCGGCTGTGTTGGCACCTGGACCCTGCACCCAAGCCAGATCGCCATCGCCAAGAAAGTGTTCAGCCCTGATCCTGGCGAGGTCAAATTTGCACGCCGGGTTCTGGCCGCCATTCCTGACGGCGCGGGCGTCGCCATGCTCGACGGCAAGATGCAAGATGATGCGACCTGGAAACAAGCCAAAGTGATCTGCGATCTCGCCGATCAGGTCGCGGCTAAAGACCCCGACATGGCTGCAGCTTATGCGGAATAAGATAGGTTCGGAGAGAATATTGATATCGCGTGCGATATTAGGGGCGGTCTTTCTAAGCGCATTGGCCCTGGCAGGTTGTCGCGTAGCAACAACGGGTGCGGCAACAGACCCTGCAAGGTCACCGGAACCAATCGCCATACCCGAAACCGTTGCGGGCGTTTGGGCAGCAAGGTCTCCAGGCTGGTATGAACAGATCGACCCTTTTCGCATGATCGGCAATATCTACTTTGTTGGCACGAAAGGCCTCGGCATCTATTTTATCCCGACACCGGAAGGGCACATCATTATTGATGGCGGCATGGCAGGTCAGGCGCAATCAATTGCCGAACATATCGAGACGCTTGGATTTGATGTCTCGGATGTTCGGATACTGCTCAATACGCACGCGCATTTTGATCATTCCGGCGGATTAGCTGAACTGAAGGTGATAACCGGCGCAGAACTCGTCGCCAGTGAGGGCGACGTATCTGCCCTTGAAGGCGGGTTTTATCTCGGCTCAGAGACGGATGCGATGCGTTACGCGCCAAAAGTGGCGGTTGACCGGACAATCGCAGACGGAGAAGTTTTGACATTGGGCGATGTTCGCCTGACCGCGCATCTTACACCGGGCCATTCACGCGGGTGTACCTCATGGACACTGGAAGCGACTGAGGACGAAACGGTCTATGATGTATTGATCTTCTGCTCTGCAACCGTCGCAGGCAATCAGCTGATCGGACCACCGCAATATCAAGGTATTGTCGAAGATTATCGCAACACGTTTGACAAAACCCGTGAATGGCGACCCGACGTCTTCCTGGCCAATCATAATGGCTGGTTTCACATGCATGAGAAGAGGGAACAATTGATGGCAGGTCATCGCCTGGCCTTCGTTGACCAAATCGGGTTCCCGACAATGATGAGACGACTGGAAGATGATTTTGAAGAGAAATTGGCGATGCAAACAGCCGCTATCCCAGTGCAGTAGAGGTGCCAGACATGACCGTTTCGACCACTGGCTATCGTCCACATCTACAGGCCTGGATTGATGTCGCGCTGGGCCAGTCTGAACATGGCGCGCTGCAGGATATGTTACATGACGACGCGGTGTTTCACAGCCCGGTGGTTCATACCCCGCAAAAAGGCAAGGCGCTGGTCTTTGCCTACCTGTCAGCGGCCGATAATATGTTCAGTGGCAATAATTTCCACTACACGTGGATCTTTGATTGCGGTGACCGGGCGGTGCTTGAATTTGAAAGCATTGTTGATGGCATAGTCATCAATGGCGTCGACCTGATCGAATGGGACGCGAACGGTAAAATAACCGAGTTCAAAGTCATGATCCGCCCGCTGAAAGCGATCCAGACGGTCCACGCCGCAATGCAGACCATGTTGGCAAGCCTGCAGTCATAACCATTGCCGCAAGCCCGAACCCCCGCTATCTGTACACAATGGTCACAACATATCTCGATTTCGAAAAGCCGCTGGCTGAGTTGGAAACAAAAATTGCCGAACTGGAGGCGGTTGCCCGACAGGAAGGCAGTCCGCAGATCTCTGACGAGCTGAAAAAGCTGCGAGATAAAGCCGACAAGCAGCTGAAAGACACCTATGCATCGCTGACGCCATGGCGCAAAACCCAGGTTGCCCGCCACCCTGAACGCCCACATTTCAGCGACTATGTAGACGCCCTGTTCGATGATTATCAGGAGCTGGCCGGCGACCGCGTGTTCGGCAATGATGAGGCCATTCAGGGCGGTCTGGCCAGTTTCAGGGGACAATCCGTGGTCGTCATGGGCCACGAAAAAGGCCGCACAACGGAAAGCCGCCTGAAACATAATTTCGGCATGGCCCACCCCGAAGGCTACCGCAAAGCGGTCCGCCTGATGGATTTGGCCGAGCGTTTCAACCTGCCCGTGATTACGATGCCAGACACAGCCGGCGCGTATCCGGGTAAAGCCGGTGAGGAACGTGGACAGGCCGAGGCGATTGCGCGTGGCACCGAGCGTTGCCTGACCCTGAATGTCCCGATCATTACGCTGATCATTGGCGAGGGCATGTCCGGCGGGGCGATTGCAATTGCTGCGGCAAACAAGGTGCTGATGATGCAGCACGCAATCTATTCGGTGATCTCGCCGGAAGGCTGCGCCTCGATCCTGTACCGCGACGCTGGCAAGGCCCGCGACGCCGCCGAGGCGATGAAAATCACTGGCAAGGACCTGCTCAAACTGAAAGTCGTCGATGTGGTGGTCAAGGAACCGATGGGCGGGGCGCATCGCGATCCGCTGAAGGCCATGATGGCGGCGGGCAAGGCGATAGAGAAAGCGCTGAAGGAATTGGCGCCACTGACGCCGCTGGAGCTGAAACAACAGCGCCGCGAGCGCTTCTACGCCATCGGTCGCGAAGACAACGCCTGAGCCACGCACCTTTGCGTACTAATTGAAGCGCTTTATTTTGTTTTGTCATCCCGGCCCTGAGCCGGGACGCAGATACTTCAGATGCAGTTTTTCGGCGCTGGGTCTCGGATAGCTGCTGCCGCAGCTTCCGGGATGACATTTCAACTCAACACAAAAAAGGGCGACCATATGGCCGCCCTTTTCTATTCGAGTGTTGATCTATCAGCTACCGCCAAACTTCTTGGTGATGCTGATCTTGAACGTGCGTCCGAACGGATTGTGCGTGTACGGATCATAGTTCAGGTCAAACGCTGCAAATGGTGGATCTTCATCCAGTACGTTGACCACGGACAGCCCGACATCAACCTGCCATGGCGCTTGCCAATTGTAGAACACGTCGACAGTTGTCTGGCTGTCAATCGTATCGGATCCGTTGCCGGTAATGTCACCGCGTTCATCATCATAGGAGTCGATGTAACGAACCACGGCGCGAAGATTGTGACCACCGATGGAATAGTTGCCAGTAAGGTTGCCTTTAAACTGCGGCAACGACCGGAACGTATTGGACCGGTTGAACTGACCCGCAGCATCGAAGCCTGGCGTGACAGCATCTTCAATTGCAAAGTCTGCAACATCATAATTGATCACATAAGTCGCATCGACACCGAGCGAGACCTCGCCGCCATTGGCCATATCCCAAACATTCTCTGCCCGGAAATCAATACCTGACGTTTCAATGCCCGGCCCGTTGACAATATTTGTCGCAATCCGCGCAATATTTCCGCCGACTGTGCCGCCGCCATTGAACGGATCACCGCCATCGAAGGAGAGGCGGCTGACAATCGAGCCAAGGTTACCCGCATCGGTTGGGCGAGCCCCAGCTGCAGCTGCCGCAACTTCAGCATTGATCGAGGCCAAAGCAGCCGCCACAACCGATGACTGAGATTCAACGATGATCGGATCGGTGAAGTCGAAATCGTAATAGTCCAGCGACGCGGTGAAGCCCCCGGTCTCAAACAAGGCACCAAAATTGAAGCTAAACGCTGATTCAGGGCTGAGGTTTGGATCACCAAACTGATCGACCGCCTTGAAGGCGCTGGTTGGCGCAACAAATTGCAATGACGTCGCGACACCTGACAATTGGTTCAGGGTTGGACCTTTGAAACTGGTCTGAGCCGATCCACGCAAAGCGAAATTGTCGTTGACGCTATACTTCATCGCCACTTTCGGATCGAAGGTTGACCCGACCTGGCCACCATAATCCTCATATCTGGCAGCAACCTGAATATCCAGATTGTCATAGAGCGGGATCTGCAACTCGCCGAACACGGCGTAGATCGTCTGCTCTTCATCTACCGCATTGGTGCCAGCCAGGAACGAGAAAGGTCCGTTTCCAAGCGGTCCGGGTGTTATCGCCAGATCGGTCACCGTATTTGGCTCAACCTCATATGATTCGCGGCGAACCTGCGTACCTGCAGCCCAACCCACCGAACCGCCGCCAGCCTGAACATTGCTCTGGCCAGAGAACACGACATCGAGCACCAGCAAATCAGTTGTCACAGTCGTACCAACACCGTCGGTCAGCCAGTCAGCCAAGGCAACACTGTTTGCAAGAGTGGGCTCAAAGTTCGGATTGGCTTCGCCAGTTATCGCACTGCCAGGTACAGCGTTGGAGAACGGGTTGTAATATTCACACCCGCCCTGTCCCGCCACCGCGCCGGTTGGGATCGCGCCAGTGATCGGATCGGCGCAAACACCAAAACCACTTAATGCCGCTGTCAGACCCGCGATGTACGTATCATTGGTCACCCGCTCGCCTTCGGTACGAGAGTAACTCAGCGCTGCATCATAATTGATATTGTTCTGGAACGACCCGGTGAGTGAGCCTGAACCGGCAAAGGTTTCATACTCACGCGAGCCTTCTTGCGCGCCGCCTGTGCCAGGGAAACCGCCCCAACCAAAGGTCCGGCCAATGTACAAGGCACCAATGCCGCCTGCCAGCGCTGAACCTGGATTATCAAGCAGATATTGCTGGTAGCCAGGAGAACTTGCCGGCACGAACTGCGTCGCCAATTCTTGCGGCGGGAAAGACGGTGAGGTCTTCCACTCAGGTGTATCGATGGAGGAATAGAGGAATTCCAGATGAAATTCGCCGCCATTGCCTAGCTCACGGTTATACTCGGTGAACAGTTTGATCTGCTCTTCTTCTTCGACCAGATTATCGAACTGCGTGAACTGGAAGCGGCAATCACCTATGGTCGGATGAATGATACCGCCCGCCGCCACACAGCCTGTATCAACTTCCGCGCCAATCGCGCCAATACCAGTCGGCGTTACACCCAAAACAACAAAGCGACCCGGATTGGACAGAGATGAGAAGCCGCCAACCGGGTTCTCAGCAATGCTTGAAATCGCCCAATCCTTCTCCAGAAGCGGCACTTCAGATCGCTTCGAATATTCAAGCGTGGTGACCCAGTTATAATTGTCACCCTGCAGACCGTAAGACGCGGCCAGCCTGTATTCGCCATCGCTACCTTCAAATGTCTGAAAATCGCCTGAAAGCTCCAGACCATCAAGATCATCACGGGTAATGAAGTTTACCACGCCAGCGATCGCATCGGAGCCGTAAAGAGCGGCCGCGCCGTCTTTCAGGACTTCAATCCGGCCAACTGCGGCGCTCGGGATATTGTTGGTGTTGACGAAAAGCTGTGCTTGCTCACCAATCCCGTAAGGCGAGAATGTCTGGCGGCGGCCATTGACCAGAACCAATGTACGGCCTGCACCGAGACCCCGCAGGTTGACGTTGGACGTACCTTCAAGGCCGTTCGAAGCAAACTGGTTGGTTTGGCCATCTGCGCCAGAAGAAACACCCAAATTACGGATCAGGTCAGTGATCGTTGGGTTACCTTCAAGACGCAAATCTTCGGCCGTCAAAACATCAACCGGAAGAGCGGCATCTTCCGGCGTACCGGGAATGAACGAACCAGTGACGGTCACAGTCGCCTGACGTAATTCACTGCCATCACCATCTTGCGCCAACGCGCTGCCACCGGCGGCAAGAGCCGCGAGAGATACGCTACAAATTAACTTATTACCAAGTGACATAATATTCCTCCATAATGTCAGGCCGAGTGCCATGCGGCACGGATTATTCTCCAGCAGTAAACACAGTATGTACATCACAGCAGACGGGAAGTCCTGATCGATATTGCGGCGCACAATACCGCAGTACTTGAACGGACTCAGCCGGTGCGTTCACGGTCTCGTAAAGGCAATTAGGCAATTTTTTTCTATCAAAACCCTATAGAATACGGTTAAGTCGCCTCATGAACCCACCCATCCTTGAAATTTCTGACCATTTCGCAGATGCAGCAGTACCGGTAAATTTTCCAGCCGCTGTGTTGCGCTATCGCAACACAAAATGGGCGGTCAAAACTGACCTGAATGACCTTTCCGCGACGGCATGGATCAGCCATTTCGGACACTTCGAACCACTACCGAAAAACCTCAAGACACCGCTCGCGATGCGCTATCATGGTCACCAGTTTCACGTCTATAATCGCGACCTAGGCGATGGCCGCGGCTTTCTGTTCGCGCAGGTTCGCGATGACCAAGGCCGCCTGCTCGACCTTGGCACGAAGGGGTCCGGTCAGACCCGCTGGTCGCGCCAGGGTGACGGTCGCCTGACCCTGAAAGGCGGCGTGCGCGAACTCCTCGCCGCCAATTATCTCGAAGCGATGGGCGTCAAGACATCCAAACCGTTCAGCCTGATTGAGACCGGCGAGCAATTGCACCGCAATGACGAACCCTCCCCGGCGCGCTCATCTGTCCTGACCCGTCTGTCACATAGTCATATCAGGTTCGGGACGTTTCAACGCGCCGCCTATGAAGAAGATCACGCCGCGATGGCGATGCTGATCAACCACGTCATCACGCATTATCACCCTGATTGCGCCGACGAAGCCCTTGGCAAAGCTACGCCTGCTTTGCTGCAGCGGATCACCGAGGTCACAGCCGCGATGATCGGGCAATGGATGGCCACCGGCTTTGTCCACGGCGTGATGAATACGGATAATTTCAACATCACTGGCGAGACGTTTGATTTCGGACCGTGGCGCTTTCTGCCAACCAGCGACCCAAACTTCACTGCGGCATATTTTGACAGTCAGGGTCTTTATCGGTTCGGGCGGCAACCCACCCAGGGCTTGTGGGCACTGCAGCAATTGGCAGGCGCCTTGAGCCTGGTGGCAGATCCCAAGGATTTGAGCGCCGCGCTTGGCGCTTATGAGCGCGCGTATCAAACCAGTTTTGCACACCATACGATGGCCCTGCTTGGCCTCGAAGGTGGGCTGGATTTGCGCGCCGATCTTCTCTTCCTGCAGACATTCTATGCCTGGATGACGACGTCCGGGGCCAGTTGGCCGCACGTCTTCTTTGACTGGTTTTGCGGCGAAGCAAGTGCGTCGCGCGCGCTTCAGGGATCGCTTGGTTCGCTCTATGAGGCCGCCGCGTTTTCGCCCGTGCGCGACGGTCTATACGCTCGTTCGCCTTTGCGATCAGAGCGCCTCGACAGCAAATATTTCCAAGCCGACGCGCCGGTCAGCCTGCTGATCGACGAGGTTGAAACGCTCTGGGCGGCGATTGCTGACAAGGATGACTGGCAGCCCCTACAAGCCAAGCTGGACCATATAGGTGGCGCCAAACAAGCTTATGACATCACGTTTGAGGCAAGTCAGCCTGCTTGAGTTTGTCGCCTAGGAAGCGATCAAGCGACCACGCCCCAGGACCATAAGCAACAACCACAAACAAGGTCGCAGCCCACCAGATATGGCTGCCCCACCAGGTCGCGGCGTCCGGGAATACAAGCAGTTCGATGAACAGCGTCATGGCAAGTAGACCAAGGGCTGAAAACCGGGTCAGAAAGCCCAGGACCAGCAGGATTGGCAGCATGATTTCCATAATCCCGGCCATATTGGCAAAGCGTTCGACAATCCATTGTGTCGCCGGGGCATAGGTGCCTTCAGCAACATCACTACACAGAACCAGAGCCCGGCCGCGCGGTTCTTCTGGACAGAAAAATTCGTACATGAAGAGGTCATATTTATCCGGGTTGAAGGACAGAAAGCCATTCCATTTGGTCAAGCCCGACTTGAAGAAGACATAGGCCGGGGCAAACCGCGCAAATAGCAGGGCGGCTGGTTGCAATATGTTGGCCTTGGCCGCCAACCCGGAATACAGAGCGCCCGCTCGTTTCAATAGACCCATCATCTCACTTTGTTCCTTTCAACGCTGTGAACAAGCCATCAGCAAGACTGATTGCAAGCGTTTGACTAATATCAAAATCCGGGGCCGCACGTAGACCCGCAATCACTGCTTCCTCGAGCCTTTGTCCGCACTGAAGCGAGGTTAGAAACTCGATCTCGCCCTCTGAGAGCTGGCGAAACACCACCTCGCTTGCGCCGCGGCTAATTAAAACAGTTTGCTCACCGGGCGTCATTTGCCGCTCGCTGTCAACATCGTCGCCGCGCCGTAAATCGGCCCAGAGGGCAAATACCTGCCAATCGCAACTGACAATCTGCACATGCGCGCCAAACAGCAGCGTTGCAGCCAGTAAATCTGCTTCGGTCTGCGCCAAAGTCGCCAGAACGCTCGGATCCAAAATGGGGTCATCGCTCGCCAGATGCGCCATAAGCCAAGCCATATCCAACCGAGCCAGATCGGCGAGCCAGGGCAGCCCATGTTCGGCCTCGCCAGCGGCGATAAAATCCGGCAAATCATCGCCATATCCAACCAGAGAACGATCCGATGGCCGCTGCTGATCGACATAGGCACGCGCCATTGCGCCGAAGAAGTCAGGCCCCATGATCGCGGCGGTCGCCTGAAAATTCGATTTTAGTGCATCACTGGCGGCGAGCAGGCTGGAATTGCGATAGACCAGAGCGCGCGGGCCAATATCAGCGCCGTCGCGCATCAAAGTGTTCAAGCTTTCAGGCCCTGTGCGTCCGCACACCACGCTGATAACTGCGTCCATATGGGCTTCAAGCGGCGACATTGGCGCGCCTCGCAACCTCGAGTAACAGAGCGTCAGCTCGATCCCGCTCAGCTCGCAATTCAGCAAAAGGCGGAATGTCTGCATCCCGCTCCACCAGAACCGGTTTTGGGCCAAATCTCCCAAGCGCATAATCCAAAAGTTGCCAGACCGGCTCAGCCACCGCGCTGCCATGACTGTCAATCAGCAGCGCCGCCCCCAGATTTGGGTCTTCGCTATGTCCGGCAATATGAATCTCGCCGACCAGATCGGCAGGAACCGCGTCGATATAGGCGCGCGCATCGCCGCCAACATTATTTGCACTGATCCAGATATTATTGACATCAACCAACAGGCCACATCCGGCCCGCTGCGCCGTTTCGACCAGAAAGTCCGGCTCGTCCATTTCACTGGCAAAAGGTAGGTAATTGGTTGGATTCTCAATCAGGATACGGCGTCCAATTGAGGTTTGGAACGCCTCAATGTGATTGATCAGATTGGCCTGTGCCTCACGCGTGCGCGGCAAGGGCAAGAGATCGCTATAGTAAGCGCCATCATGCGTGCACCAGGCCGCATGTTCTGAAACCTGTTCGGGCTGATAGCGCTCAATCAATTCTCGCAAGCGTTTGAAATGCTTGTCATCCAATGGGTCTAGCCCACCAAGCGAGGCTCCAACCCCGTGAAAACTCAAGTCCCGGTCCGACCGGATCGCCTCAAGCCAGGTCAGGCGTGGACCGCCATCGACCATGTAATTTTCGGGGTGAACTTCCACCCAAAGGGACGTGTCGCCAGTCTCGTGCACCTCACGGTAGTGCTCAGGCTTGAGGCCGAGCCCACCGCGTGGCGCGAGGGAGAGGGAGGGAGGAACTGGCGACACGTTTAAGGTTTGGGTTTAAGCTGGGTTGTTACGGTCCAGTGCAGACTTCGATGCCGCACCTTCTGGAGTTACGATAAACTCACATGTGCCACGCGGCGCATAAGTCCAGGCATTGCCCTGAAAGTCGACCGTCGACGTGCCTTCGCAGCTAGTGCCTTTACCAGCCTTGCAGTCATTTTCTGCTGCCAGCGCAATGCCGTAGCACTTGTCTTTGCGGCCACGCAGACGCTCACCGGCTTGCCAGGCAGCAACCTTTGCAGTCACCTCAGCCGGCGCATTGTCGGCGAGGGTCAGCTGGCTGTTTGGCTTGGCATAAGCTGCCCCGGCCAGAGTTGCAGCTGCAATCGCACCAGAGGCTAGCGATTTCGCAATCATCGATTTTTTTGACATAAATATATTCCTTGTTTCTATGGCGTGGGAGAACGCTTACTATCGATAAACCAGCTTTGTGCTCCGCAAAAATCACGTGCCCGTGAGGTCAGTCACAAGCCCGCGAGCAATAACATCCAGGCGCTTGGGTTTGCCGTACGGTCAGGCCGTGACAGACCGCCCGCTCTGCCATACATTCCCGCCGCAATTGCAAGAAATTGGGAGACGGCGATGACAGGACCTGACCAAACAGGCGGCAGTGGCGTGCTGATCAATCTGACCACCGCCATGACCGCAGCGGTTGCGGCGCTGGATGTCTACAAGCAGGCTGTCCGCACCAAGATTGCATTGATCCTTGCACCAACCGGGAAACCTGACCGTAAAGCATTTGAAATGCATCAGCACATGGCGCATGGCTTTGCCTGGGTCGTCACCTATGTCGAAACCCTGCGCGAGACCGCACACTGGGCCACACGCCTCGAGGCAGATGGTGAGTTTGGCGAGATTGAAGCGCTATTGTCGCAAATCCTGTTCAGTGACTACCTCGCCCAATTGGTTGGCGGGATCCCGATGAACCAGGGCGAAACCATCCGCCCGCATGAACTAGAGACTTTGGAAGAGGCTGAAGCCCTGTTCGACGTGCCGGTCATCCGCCGGCTGATCACCGAAGGTAAAACACAACAAACAATGGCCGCCACCGCCAAGCTGCTGCCTGACGCGCTGGGCCGCGCAACGGTTGAAAATACCGGACTTGATGAGACCCTCAACATGGTCCGCGATCAGTTTCGCCGCTATGCCGAGGACAAGATCGTTCCGCATGCGCATGACTGGCACCTCAAGAATGAATATATCCCGATGGAGGTCGTCGATGCGATGGCTGAGCTCGGTGTGTTTGGCCTGACCATCCCGGAGGAGTTCGGCGGTTTCGGCATGGGCAAGACCGCGATGTGCGTCGTCTCAGAAGAATTATCGCGCGGCTATATTGGCACCGGATCACTTGGTACGCGCTCAGAGATCGCGGCGGAGCTGATCATGATTGGCGGCACGCAGGCGCAAAAGGAAAAGTATCTTCCAGCGATTGCCAGTGGTGAAATCCTGCCCACAGCGGTGTTTACCGAACCCAATACCGGCTCAGACCTTGGCGCCTTGCGCACGCGTGCAGTCAAGCACGGGAACACTTACAAGATCACTGGCAACAAGACCTGGATCACCCACCCGGTTCGCGCCGATCTGATGACCCTTCTGGTGCGCACCAGCCCGGATACGACCAATTTCTCTGGCCTCTCAATGCTGCTCGCCGAAAAGCCGCGCGGCAGCGACGCACAGCCATTCCCAGCCGATGGCATGACCGGCGGTGAGATCGAAGTGCTCGGCTATCGCGGCATGAAGGAGTATGAGATCGGCTTTGACGGGTTTGAAGTGCCGACTGAAAACCTGCTCGGCGACAAAGAGGGCATGGGTTTCAAACACTTGATGGCGACGTTTGAGAGCGCCCGCATCCAAACCGCCGGACGCGCAATAGGCGTGACCCAATACGCGTTCGAGTTGGGCCTGCGCTACGCTCTCGACCGGGCTCAGTTTGGCCAACCGATCTTCAACTTCCCGCGCGTCGCCAACAAGCTGGTAATGATGGCGGCAGAACTGGTTGGCATTCGCCAGCTGACTTATTTCTCGGCGCGCCAGAAGGATTTGGGGAAACGCTGCGACCTCGAAGCAGGCATGGCCAAGCTGCTGGCCGCGCGTGCGGCATGGGCGGCGGCGGACAATGCCTTGCAAATCCATGGCGGCAACGGCTTTGCGCTGGAATATCCGATCAGCAGAGTGCTTCAGGATGCGCGTATCCTCAACATTTTCGAAGGTGCCGGCGAAGTCCAGGCCATGGTCATCGCCCGCCGCGTCATCACTGGCGGCAATTAAAGTGCTGAGCTGTTTTCGCTCACGGCTATTCCTCGCAAGTGCAAGGGCCTGCGTGGGCGCGGCGCATTAGCACCGGGCCACGCTTGTGGCCGGGGGTTTCACCCTTCGCAGGCGCTGGCTTCAAACCTAACAGCGATGAAGTGGACCGGGTCGCCGTTGGAATAGTTTAGCGCATAGACCGGATCCGATTGCTGCACGCAGCGACCTTGCACCAGGGCTTCACCTTGCATTTGCGCCAGAGCCGGTGCGCCGACTTCATTTTCCAGATTGATCAGGTAAACAACTGGGTAGGCGTCATCCTCAAGCGGCAGGCCAATCGGCGTTTCTGGCGGATGCAGATTTTGCGTTCCTGTGGTCAGGACATAGCTTGGTTCGGCATATCCAAGCGCCAGAATGCGCGCTGGCGAGGCCGTCCCATCGGAGCATGTTTCGCTCGGCATGCCACAAACCTGTTCCAGCGCCAAAATCGCGCTTTGTGTCGGTTGAACCCAGGTCTGGCTTGGCAGGAAGAAGATGCGCATATGCCAACCGAGCAGCATTGATGCCGCCACGCCGAGCAGGATGGACAAGCTGACCTTGCGCCATGCGAATGCGAGCAAGGACATGATCAAAGCCGCACCGCCCAGCCACCATAACCACATCGGGAAGCCGGTATATTGGACCCATTGCGATAGCACGGCGCTATCACCCGCTGTCTTGAAATCAGCCGCCGCTTCGATCTGAACCAAGTCCACAGCAAGCGGCGAACTGGCCAGCAGAAGCGCGCCGCCACCGAGCGCAAACAAGCCGAGCGAGACCCAGCGCGAGAGGTTAAATTTCGCGCCCTGGATCATCTCGATTGCTGCCCAGCCACACAAAAGCGCGAAGGCCGGATAGGCCGGCAAGATATAATGACTGAGCCGGGTCGGCATCAGTTCGAAGAAGGCCCAGGTCAGCACTGCCCACGCGGCGAGGAAGCGCAAGGCTTTGGTCTTGTCGCTGATCGGTGCGGGCGCACCAGGCCAGCGGGCAAACCAGCTGGCGCGCGAAGAGAGGAGCCAGAAACCCGCGATCAGCAGCGCCGGAAAAGCCGACGGCGCGCCATTGCCAAGTTCGCCCGGAAGGATCCAGGCCGCCATCGCTGTAAACGCGCCAATGGCGGCAACTATCAGCAAGGCATCGGTGCCGCGTCGTCGCGACGCTTCGCTGCGACCACGCAGATCCTTCCATGTTGCCACCACGCCCGGAACCGCGAGCAGTGTCGCCGGGAAGAACCAGGCCGGAATGTGGGTCAAATGATATAGCGGCCAGCCCGCATGGCCTTCGGAGGCACCCGCGAACTTGTCCTTCAGGTCTTTGCCGACCGCACCCTGAATGAACTCGCCTTGCGTCGCGAACTGGATCGCAGCGAGCCAGGGCAAGAACATGGCGAGACAAATCGCCGGGCCGGGCCACCAGATCAGGGGCCGCCACCAGTCGTTGCCGCCGCTACTGACACCGCCGCTGGCAGCGCGGTTCCAGACCCAAGCGCCAAAGCCAGCATAGCCGATGACCATCGGCGTCACTGGGCCTTTGATCAGCAGGCTTGCGCCCATCACGAGCCAAAAGAACAAAGCCATCTTCTTTGACTTGTCGCCGCGCATATATAACCGCGCCAAAGCTCCAATGCCGAGTGTCGTCAAAAAGACCAGCACGCCGTCAGTCTTTGAAATATGCGCCTCGCTGGTTAGTAACAGCGTCGCGGCAAACATCGCTGAGCCAAGGAAGGCGGCGCGCCGCCCGATCAGGATAATGCCGCACCAGAACGTCGCCATCGCCGCCAAGGCTGCACCCAGCCAGCTCGGCACGCGATAGGTCCAGATTTCGAGATTGTCGCCGTCGCCGAGCAGAGCAGTTGAACCCGATTGCAACCAATGAATGCCAGCCGGTTTCTTGTTGCGATACTTGTCCTGATAACGAATGATCAGATAATCGCCGGTTTCAAGATATTGCTTTGAAGCCTGTGCGAACCGGCTCTCGTCGCGGTCAAGTGCGGGCAGGTAAAACACACCCGGCGCAGCGGCCGTGAACGTGATCGCAAACAAGATCAGATAGGCCTTCCAGCCGGATGATATGCGGTCGAGCAAGCTCATGTGATATCCTGTTCAGCCATTCAGGTGTTGAACATAGCTAGTATGCGGCCTAGCCTCATTTGGGAAGCTGATATGATGGGAAATAATATGTCTGGCTGGTTCAAGATTGATCTCTGGAAGCGAGTGATTGGGGCTTTGTTTCTAGGCTTGGCGCTCGGCCTCGGCCTGCGTTACGGCATGGGTGCTGATGCTGGTGGCGCGTTTGCGGAAACCTGGATCAGTTGGGTTGGCGACCTGTTCTTGCGTCTGATCCGTATGCTGATCGTACCCTTGGTCTTTCTGACTCTGGTATCAGGTATCGTCGCGATGGGTGATCCAAAGCGATTGGGCAGTTTGGGTGCACGAACAATCGGGCTTTACCTCTGCACCACCGCGATTGCCGTCACGCTCGGCCTGATCATGGCGACTATCTTTCAGCCTGGGGCGAGCTTGACCCCAGATACATTTGTCGGCGCGGACACCAGCAAAATGGCGGACGTCGTAGAAAGCGCCGCCTCCGCTGGTGGCCTTGTCGACCGTTTGCTTGCAATTGTTCCAACCAACCCGATCGCCGCGCTCGCCAGCGGCGACATCCTGCCAATCATCTTCTTCGCCATCATGTTCGGCGTCGGTATCCTGATGGCAGGCGAGATCGCTGCACCGGTTGGTAAATGGTTTGATGGCGCGGCTGAAGCGATGATGAAAGTCACGATGATCGTCATGGAAACGGCCCCGATTGGTGTTTTCGCCCTGATGGCGACTGTTATGGCCACCAAAGGGCTGGGCGTTTTGCAGAGCCTCGGCACACTGGCCATTGCGCTTTATTTGGCTTGTTTCATCCACATGATCTTGACCTATGGCGGGATCATCAAAGTCTTGTTGCGCTTGCCAATCATGCCGTTCTTCCGGGGCGTGACAGACGCCCAGGCGGTTGCCTATTCGACCGCTTCTTCATCGGCAACACTGCCCGTTACGATCACCTGCGTTGAGGAAAATCTCGGCGTTGACAAGGCCATTGCGGGATCAGTTCTGCCGCTGGGCGCAACCATCAACATGGATGGCACCGCGATCTATATCGGCATGGTGGCGCTGTTTGGCGCCCAGGCCATGGGGATCGAAGTGAGCCTGGCGCAATATGTCCTGATCGCGGTCATGGCGACACTGGTTTCAATCGGCGCGGCGGGTATTCCAAGCGCCGGGCTATTCCTGTCCGGATTGGCGCTGGCGCAAGTTGGTATTCCCGAAGAGCAGGCCTTTCTGATCATCGGATTCATTCTACCATTTGATCGCCTGCTCGACATGATGCGGACGATGACCAATGTCACCGGTGATGCGGCTGTCGCGACGGCCGTGGCGAAATGGGAGGGTGATTTCGACGAAGCGGTCTTCCTCGCCGAGGACCGTTTCTAGGGTCAGGACCTATTAATCTCCCAAAGCTTCACGTGCCACGGTGCCAATCATTTGCGCCTCTGCTGCGCGGGGCGATCCGGCGCGCCAGGCAATGCCAATCTGGCGGCCCGTCATCGCCGGATCGAACGCCCGCAGGCCGACATCTATTCCAGCAATTAGTCCAGCATCGGCGGCCAGTTTCGGGATCAGTGACACGCCGAGGCCACCCGCCACCATCTGCACCAAAGTCGCCAGACTGGTGGCGGTGACATCTGCACCTTTGCGATGGCGTGGCAGATCGCAGACCGACACCGCATGTTCACGCAAGCAATGGCCATCTTCGAGCAATAACACGTCCTGACCGGCAAGATCGCCGGGCCGCAATTGCGGCTTTGACAACAGGACATGCTCTTTTGGGGCAACCAGCAGGAAATCATCTTCCGACAAGGCTTGCGACTCGATCCCCGGTGCATCCCATGGCAGCGCAATCAGCGCGGCGTCGAGCTTTCGCGCCCGCAAGGCGTCTAACAAACGGTCCGTTTGATCTTCCACCAGGTACAGTTTCAAGTCCGCGTGCTGCGCGCGCAGAAGCGCCGAAACCTGCGGCAGCAGGAAAGGCGCAATCGTGGGTATCGCACCAAGCCGAAACGGCCCGGTCAGCGGCGTTCCCGCCTGTACCGCCGCCGATACAAGGTCTGCCGCACTCGCCAGGATGGCCCGCGCCCGCGTCACGGCCTGATCCCCCGCACGGGTTAATGATGCCCCGCGCGGCTCACGCTCAAGCAATTGTACGCCGAGCAGGGCTTCAACCTCCTTGATCGCTGATGACAAAGTTGGCTGGGTGACAAAGCACTTGTCTGCCGCACGCGAGAACGAGCCCTCGTCTGCGACGGCGCAAAGGAATTCCAGCTGACGAAGGGTTGGGAGATGCATTAATTCTATCTATAGAAAAACTCATACTGATCAAGTAATTATATATGGACCGCCGCCACAATCGCTGCGAGCACTACGGTCCCAAGCGCTTGTGGTCCAAAGTAAACTGAATTTGACTTGCAACCGGAGGGCAATGCGAGGCATAAACGGGCATGAACCTCACCGCCCCCGGCCTTGAAAATGCAGACATTCGCCTCGAGCCCCTCAGCGAAGCGCATCGCGAGCCACTGAGAGCGACAAAAGCCGCTGAATTTATCTGGCGTTCATTGCCCGTAATCGAACGCGGCGCAGGCTTTGATCCATATTTCAGTCACGTCCTGTGCCTCGCCAAAAAGGGCGAGACCCTGCCATTTGCGATCATTTGCCGTGCAGATAACCGCTTGGTTGGTGTCACTGCCTTTGTTGGTGCCAATCGCAAGCATCGCCGCGTTATGATTGGCTATACCTGGCTTGATGCGTCGGTGCGCGGACGGGGCGTCTATAAAGGCGTTCAAAGCTTGTTGATCAAGCGCGCCATCATGTGGGGGGCGCGCCGGATCGGGTGGCATGTCGAAGCCCATAACACCCTCGCCATCAATGCGATTAAAGCCCTCGGCGCGGTACATGAAGGCACTTTACGCAGTTATTCGCGCTTCGCCGACGGCACATGGGTCGATATTGCGCTTCTGTCGATGATGCGTGAGGAAGCCAAGGATGCCGTGCTTCGGCTTGATGCCCGAATGCCGGTTACCAGCGAGGCTTGATTCATTTCGGCCCGCGTGCTTTAGGCACACCAAATCCGCGCAAATCGTAGAAGCGCGCTTTTCCAGGACACAGCCTTGAGTCCGTTCTATTGAAAACCGACGGTTTTCAGGGACCCTCAGGCAAGAGCTTGGCGAAGCCCCCCACCCGGCGAAGTTACGCTCAGTGGGGCTCTATTGCTTTGTGCACATGGTTTGAGCACTTATATTACTGGCACCAGTAATTTTGGCTTTGGAGTGATGCGATGTTTGACGCACTAACAGACCGCTTAGGCGGCGTATTTGACGGATTACTCGGGCGCGGCGCGCTGTCAGAGAAAGACGTCAATGCCGCCCTGCGCGAGATCCGCGTGGCTCTGCTCGAGGCCGATGTCGCCCTGCCCGTGGTCAAACAATTTATCAACTCGATCAAAGACAAAGCGGTTGGCGAAGACGTTATCCGCTCGGTCAAACCGGGCCAGCAAGTGGTCAAGATCGTCCATGATGGCCTGATCGAGATGCTAGGCGGTGACATTGAGGATACTGGCCTGCGCGTGGATAATCCGCCTGCTGTCGTCATGATGGCGGGTCTGCAAGGCTCAGGTAAGACCACAACAACCGGCAAACTCGCTTTGCGCTTGGTCAAGCGCGACAAGAAAAAGGTTCTGATCGCGTCGCTTGATACGCGCCGCCCGGCGGCGATGGAACAGCTCGCCATTCTCGCCGATCAATGCGGTGAAGGTGTCTCGTCCTTGCCGATCATTGCGGGTCAAAGCCCGGCTGAGATCGCCCGGCGGGCGCTGCAAGCAGCTAAATTGGGCGGCTATGACGTGCTGTTCCTTGATACCGCAGGTCGCACATCAATCGATGAGCAAATGATGGCTGAAGTGGCCGAGATCGCCAAGATCGCGTCGCCGAACGAGACCTTGCTGGTTGCTGACAGCCTGACGGGACAAGACGCGGTCGAAACCGCCACTCGCTTCCATGAACGCTTGCCGCTAACCGGCCTGATCCTGACCCGAATGGACGGCGATGGTCGCGGCGGCGCAGCGCTGTCAATGCGCGCGGTCACTGGCCTGCCGATTAAATTCCTCGGCACGGGCGAGAAGCTTGACGGCCTGGATGCCTTCGATGCCAAGCGCGTGGCGGGACGCATTCTCGGCCAGGGTGACATTGTTTCGCTGGTTGAAAAAGCGGGCGACCAGATGGACGCCGATGCGGCCGAAAAGCTCGCCAAGAAAATGCAGAAGGGCAAGTTCGACCTGAACGACCTCGCCCAGCAGCTTCGTCAGATGCAAAAAATGGGCGGGCTTGGCGGTATTATGGGCATGCTGCCTGGTGCCAAAAAAGCCAAACAGGCGATCGCCGCCTCTGGCATGGATGACAAGGTGCTGCTGCGTCAGGAAGCGATCATCTCCTCGATGACCAGGAAAGAACGTGCCAAACCGGCTTTGCTCAATGCCTCGCGCCGCAAACGCATCGCCGCTGGTTCCGGGGTTCAGGTCTCAGACGTCAATAAAGTACTCAAGATGCACCGCCAAATGGCCGACATGATGAAGAAAATGTCGAAGGGCGGGATGAAAGGCATGATGGGCGCGATGGGCCAAGCCGGTGTCTCACCTGGCGACATCGCCAAAATGGGCAAAGACGCCGCCGCGCCAGGCGGCGGATTGCCGGGCTTGGGTGGCGGCATGCCGAACATTCCCGGATTGGGAGGGCCGAAGAAATGACCATACTCAGCGACACTCTCGCCCAGCATCGCGCCAGTATAGACAATCTCGATGCGGTCTTGCTGCATACGCTGGCGGAACGGTTCAAGGTCACTCAAGCCGTCGGCACGCTGAAGGCCAAGAATAATATGCCGCCCTCGGACAAGACCCGCGAAGCGCGTCAGATCGAGCGCTTGCGCCAGCTCGCCAAAGATAGCGGCCTTGACCCGGCCTTTGCCGAAAAATTCCTCAATTTCATCGTCGCGGAAGTCATCCGCCACCACGAAACCATAAGGGGCGAAACCCCAAACAGCCCAAACCAAGATTCAAAAAACATTTAGGAGAATACAATGTCATTGAAGATCAGACTCGCCCGTGGCGGCTCTAAAAAGCGTCCATTCTATAGCGTCGTTGTCGCCGACAGCCGCATGCCACGCGATGGCCGCAACATAGAAAAGCTCGGCACCTATGATCCGCGTCAGCCAAAAGACAGCGAAAACCGGGTCAAGATTGACGCTGAAAAAGCTGTTGCCTGGATCAAGAAAGGTGCCAAGCCAACCGATCGTGTTGCACGTTTCCTGAGCCAGATGGAAGTTGACGGCAAGCCGGTCTACACGTGGAAAGCGGGCAATAACCCAAACAAGGGCGAGCCAGGCGAGAAAGCCAAAGAACGCGCTGAAGAAAAAGTCGGAAAAGTCGCTGCACGCAAAGAGGCCGAAAAAGACGCCAAGGAAGCCGCCAAGGTGGCAAAGGTCGAAGCCAAAGCTGCGGCTGAAGCCGAAAAAGCTGCACCCGCTGAAGACGCGCCTGCCGAAGAAGCCCCGGCTGCAGAGGCCGCCGCAGCAGACGCCCCTACTGAGGACGCTGCCAAGGAAGAAGAAAAGAAAGACTAGTTTCTTTTTTTACACTCTATTCCAGCAAAGCCGGGCCAATGTGCCCGGCTTTTTTAGTCCGCTAAAAAGTCCGCCAGGGCTGCAATCTGTTCGAGGCAATCGTGCAAGCTGGTCTGCTCATCAACTCCAATCAAATCGGGCACAATCGGCTGGGTCAGGACCAGATGTCGGACGATATTCACCGCAACCGGCAAGCCCCGCGCCAAGGTTTGCGGGGTGACATGCCAGGATAGCGCTCGCGGGTGCATAAAACCATTTCTGGCCTCAACCAGACGCTCAAAGTCGCGGCGGTTCGAGCTGCCAAAAGGCAGCGTATAAGGCACTGGCAAACGGTCTTTCGAGGCAGCCCTTAGCACGATCTCTGTCGCGCCAGCTTGCGCCGGAATGCCATCACCCGCCGCCTTCAGCGCTATCGCTGCTGCCTGCTGTGCCATCAACACGCTCGCCGTAACCAGCCAGGGTGCGCTGCCCGGCGCATCCGCAAACAAGCCCGCATGAACCGCCGCAAAGCGCGCCGTTTCAACCAGCGCCGTTTCGGGCGTTAGCGCGCTGATCTACTCGGTCTCATCGTCAGCTGCTTTGCGAAAATCCCAGCCGCTCTCAGCCGCGATATAGGTAAAGGCGGCATAGACGGCGACATTCTGGCGAAAATCCACCGGGTTGATCTTGTCAAACGTATCGTCTGGTGTGTGGTGATAATCGAAATAATCCATGCCGTTCTGCCCCGGCGTCACCACTGGCACACCGGCTCCGGGGAGCATGCTGATATCCGGCCCGCCGCCGGCCTCATTATTGTCCGGGGTCACACCGAGCGGCGCCAGAATGTTCTGGATGGTCTTTGCGTAAGCCAGCGCCCCTTCGCCAAACCCGGTCTGAAACCGCCAGATATTACCTGCGCCAAAATCGCTTTCGGCCGCCAAGACATGCGCATCCAATTCGTCGGCATGCGCAGCCGCATAGGCTTTACCGCCAAACAGGCCAACCTCTTCTGACCCGTACAGCACGACGCGAATGGTTCGGCGCGGCGGTTCGGGCAGGTCTGCGATCAGTTTGGCTGCGCCGACGACAATCCCGCAGCCAGCGCCATCATCAAGCGCGCCAGTGCCGAGATCCCAGCTATCCAAGTGGCAGCTGATCAGGACAATTTCATCTTTCAGATCACTGCCCATAATTTCCGCGATGACATTGCCGGACGGGGCGCTGTCGCTGATCTCGGTCTGAATATTGACCCGGACCTTGACCGGCCCACGCTCTAACAGCCGGGCAAGCTGGTCAGCATCCGGCGCGGACACAGCCGCCGCAGGACCGGCCCCCTCGGCACCGTCACGCAGCATGCCGCCCGTGTGTGGCATCCGGTGAGATTGCGTGCCAACCGACCGGATCAGACAGGCGACCGCACCTTTTTGCGTGGCCACTTTGGCGCAGCCGCCGCGCTTGCGAACCGCCATGCCATAGCCTGCACCATTCATCGATTTGATCATGCGCTCATCAATGAACACGACCTTTCCAGAGACTTGCGACGCGGGCGCCGCGATCAAGGTAGCCAGGCTGGTGAACCGGACAAGCTCAGCCTCGACCCCGCCCTCTGGCGTTTCAGCTGACCCGCCCAGCGCCGTGGCAGCAACCGGCTGCACGCTTGGCGAAGTGATCGAGACATCATCTGTCACGCGCGACCAGTAAGGGATATCAAACCCCTCAACCCGAACATTGGCGAAACCCAATTCATTCAATTCAGCCACAGCCCAATCACGCGCCAAAGCTTCTTGCGGTGACCCGGCCAGGCGCGGACCGATTTCAGTGGTCAAATCCTCGACGAAGCGCAGACCAACCTGATCCTGCAGGGCGCTCTCAATCAGAGCCTGCGTCACAGCCTCAGTTTCAGCAGGCAGAGGGGCAGCGTCTTGCGCACAACCAAAACCAGCCAAACCAACACCGATTGCACAGAGGGTAAGTAATCGAAATCGCATCATATCTCTCCAGATTTTTTTCGATCCTAGGCACCAATCCCACTCAAATCCAGATCACAACTTCGGTTTCGCACACGATCTTAACCGAACCCTCAACGCTTTATGTCATGAGCGCCGTATGAACCGGGCTTTTTCGCTTTATCTGGACGGCTTACGCCTCATCGCCGCAGTGATGGTTCTTTGTGCGCACTGGGCTTTCCCGCGCTTTACCGGGCAGGATCATATCTGGATGCGCTATCACGACCTCGGCGGTGACGGTGTGGTGATCTTCTTCGTCCTGTCAGGCATGTTGATCACCTATGCCGCCGAGCGACGACGCCAGGAAGGTGCCGCCCTGTTCGCTGCAGATCGGCTGTCGCGCCTATGGAGTGTTGCAATTCCGGCGCTATTGTTTTGCTACATTCTGGATCTTATTGGTCAGGCCGCCGCGCCTGACATCTATGGTGCGGTTGGCTATTCAGGCGGGGTGTCTGCGACTGCGCTATTGTCCGGCGCAACATTCACCAATCAGGTCTGGTTTCTCGGCCTGCAACCGGGATCAAATGGCCCTTATTGGTCGCTGGGCTATGAAGCCTGGTACTATCTGATCTTTGCTGCCTTCTTCTTCGCGCCGTCGCGTTGGCGGTGGTGGTTGGCGGGCGCTGCTGCACTGGTCGCTGGCCCGAAGATACTCCTCCTGGCCCCGAGTTGGATTATGGGTGTTTGGGTCTGGCGCGCGATTGCGTCTGGGCAGACCGCCAAACTATCGCGCGCAACCGGGCTGGTTCTGACGGTCTTGCCGCTCATGCTTTACCTGTTTGGTCATGCCAGCTTCTTGCACCTGCACCTCGGCGCGTGGACCGAGACGATCATGGGCGAGGCGGCGATCGCCATGATCGGCCCGTCAGATACATTTATCTGGTCAACCCTATTGGGTGTTTTGACCTCGCTCCACATTCTTGGCGTTGCGACCCTGTTTGCAAAGGCCCCGGAAGCGACATCCGTGCGCCCCCTAACCGAGCGGGTGATCCGCTGGCTCGCTGGTGGCTCATTTGCGCTGTATCTGGTGCATTTTCCGGTTATGCACCTGTTTGGCGCGATCCTGCCAGGCAGTGTCGAAGCCCCGTGGCGACAGGCGGCGCTGATTATTTTACCTTGCATCATCGCCTATATGTTCGCGGAAGTCACCGAGCGCCGTCGTCCAGCTCTGCGGGGCCTTCTGCGCAAGATCGCAATGCAGAAACCAGATCGCCGCTCTGAAAAACAAAACCGCCACCCGGCCTGACGCTGGATGGCGGTTGAATTCACAATCAAGAAATTGGCAGCTATGCCAGTGAAGGATCGATCCCCTTACAGGTCTCAACCAAGCCTTGTACGGCGGCAACAGATGTATCAAACATCACTTTTTCCGCCTCATCAAAATCAAACTCAATCACTTTTTCAACGCCGCCTGCACCGATCAATGTCGGGACACCGACATACATGCCGTCCATGCCATACTCACCGGCGCACCAGGCCGCGGCAGGTAACACGCGTTTCTGGTCCTTGAGATAGGATTTCGCCATCGAGATCGCACTCTCTGCCGGGGCGTAATAAGCCGATCCGGTTTTGAGTAGCGCAACAATCTCGCCGCCGCCCTTGCGGGTGCGATCGACAATAGAGTCCAACTTGTCCTGGCTCAGCCAACCCTGCTTGACCAATTGTGGAAGTGGCAGGCCGCCAACCGTCGAATGGCGCACCATCGGCACCATGCTGTCGCCATGTCCGGCCAGTGTCCAGGCGTGAATATCGGCAACCGATACGCCGGTCGCTTCGGATAGAAAGTACGCAAACCGGCTGGAGTCGAGCACGCCCGCCATGCCGACAACCTTGTTCGTTGGCAGACCGGAAAATTGCTGCAACGCCCAGACCATCGCATCGAGCGGATTGGTGATGCAGATCACAAAGGCATCCGGGCAATTGGTCTTGATGCCTTCGCCGACCGCTTTCATCACTTTCAGGTTGATGCCCAGCAAATCGTCGCGGCTCATGCCTGGCTTGCGGGCGACACCTGCGGTGACGATACAGACATCAGCGCCAGCGATATCAGCGTAATCATTCGCGCCCTTCAGGCTGACTGAACTGTTATAAACTGGCGTCGACTCGGCCAGATCCAGCGCCTTGCCCTGCGGCAGACCCTCAGCAATATCGAACAGGACGACATCGCCAAGTTCTTCTCGCACCGCGACATGCGCCAGCGTTCCACCAATCATACCAGAACCAATAAGGGCGATTTTTTTGCGAGCCATAAAAGGTCTCCTCGTCAGAATTAAAGCTTGATGCTCCGACCCCTAAACGAGCCAGCCAGAGCGCGCAATGTGCACATTTTGACTAAACGCTGGATTTGCCCGGCGAACTCAGGCAAGCCGGGCCGTATGATACCGCTCTCACATCAATCGCCTGTTTCGCTCAGTGCCTGTCATTTGGCAAAAGCTATCGATACAATTGGTGATCGCTGGACCTTGCTCATCCTGCGATCTGCCTTGTTTGGGGTGCGCCGGTTTGATGATTTTCAACGCGAGCTTGGGGCACCAAGGACTGTCCTGTCAGGACGCCTTAAAGCGTTGACACAAAACGGTATTCTGGAAAAACGCATGTACAAGACCGAGGGCAAGCGCGCCCGTCCTGAATACGTTCTGACCAAGACCGGCATGGCGCTACGCCCGGTGCTGATTGCGCTGACCCAATGGAGCGATGATTGCTTGTCGCAAGGCAAGCCGCCGCCGCTCAGCTTCACCGACGCCGCCTCACGCCAGCCCATCAAAGTCGCCTTTGTAGATACCTCCGGACGCAAAGTCCCCCCCTCACAAATGCGTGTTGCCCTGCGCAGATAGCTCTTCGCCTGTCGGCTCGCTCATATATGGAAGATGGTGGTGCTGTCATGTGTGGACGGCCCTGGTTGTGCAAGGGTAAAATCGAGATAATTCTGATCTGACGGGATGCGGTCATGTGTCCGGCCTGTTTGCGCGGTGTATATGACCGCTGGCCCTGATGAAGTCCGCTGGGCGGGTTCCATTCAGTCTATCGGACTTGATGTCCTGACAGCACCTCGGAGTTTCCCGGTCACGGTCCCTAGTTGATCATCATCATTTACATTTGCCCTTACAGTTTGGAGTGAACAACCCTGATGGCTTGCGGTTCGTGTTCAGTTACGCCATCGCCGGTGCTCGATAAGTCTCTCCTCGCGCCAGCACGGCCCATGCGACCCTTGCGGTCTTGTTCGCCATAGCAACGGTAGTCACCCGCACCGGCTTGCGCGTCAGCAGAGATCGTACCCATGCCCCGGTCGCGGATGGGTTGGTTTCGGCGCGGCGGATGACAGACGTGGCACCAACCACGAGCAGCCGTCGCAGGTAGCCATCGCCCATTTTCGAGATGCGCCCGAGCCGGTCTTTTCCGCCGGAGGAGTTCTGCCGGGGCGAACGCGGCGAACTGGCGCCCGGAGCGGAACACGGATGGATCCGGTACACTGGCCTCCAACGCTGTCGCGGTAATGATCCCAACGCCGGGGACTGTTTCCAGCCTCTGGCTAGCCGCATCCTGGCGATGCCAGGTGAGCAGCTGTCGCTCAAGCGCATGGATCTGCCGCGCGAGGGCGTCGAGTTGCCCGCCGATCCCCAGAAGCGCCGTTCGGGCGATTTCTGGCAGGACCGCATGAGCCCCTTCGCGCATCCGAGCAATCATCTCCATCACCTTACGCGGCCCTTGAGGTGCGATCAGACCGAACTCGGCAAGATGCCCTCGCACAGCATTGAGCAGCATGGTGCGCTGACGCATCAGCAGATCCCTGGTTCGATGAAGAACCAGAACACCCTGTCGCTCAGCGCTCTTGACCGGAACAAACCGCATGGTCGGCCGGGTCACCGCCTCGCAGATCGCCTCGGCATCAGCCATGTCGTTCTTACCCCGTTTAACATACGGTTTGACATAGGCTGGCGGCATCAGTTTCACCTCATGCCCGAGGGCAGAGATCTCGCGCGACCAGTAATGCGCTGTCGCGCACGCTTCCATGCCGACAAGGCAAGGCTCCAGCTTCCGGAGCGTATTGAGCACAGCGCTTCGGCGGAGCTTCTTGCGAATGATGACCTGTCCTGTTTCATCGACGCCGTGAAGCTGGAAAACAGACTTGGCAAGATCAATCCCGAGTGTGGTAAGGGTCATAGTGGACGGTTCCTTCGTGTTGCTTGGTTCATGACAAACCCAGCATGGCACATCGCGATGCCGTTGGTTGGGGCCGTCCACCCCATCAGTCTAATGCGAACCAGTCTCCGTTTTCCTTGAAGACGGTGGGTTGCTAGGCAGCTTGGCTGTCGTACCTAGGGGCCTCCTCAGAGCGCCACTGAAGCGCAGACGCCAACGCGTTGTTTAAGGCTCCAAGCAGTTCTCGTTTGGATTCAGAAACTAGGTCTTGTTGACAAAGTATTTGATCCACAGCCTTAGCGCGGCGATATGTATGAATCCGAGATAGCTGTCTTCTGTTTTGTCGTAGCGTGTTGCCACGCGGCGTGAGTTTTTCAGTTTATTGAAACAGCGTTCGACA
>JAJFFK010000003.1 GCA_021776655.1 Henriciella sp.
TCTCCAAACTCGGCCTATACTCCTGCCCATGGATTTTGCGTTGCAACCCCATCTCTACAGACACGTCCCGGTTCTCTATTGGCCGTGGGTCTTCTGGCAGCTCTGGCGCATCGCGCTCTGGGGTGATCTGACCGGGCGCGATGTGCTGGTCACCGTCGACGAGACCGGCCGCGTTCATATCCGCCACATTGGCGACGACCCTGATCTCTGGACGCCGAGCGCCTATCCGCACGCACATCAATACGCCCTCACCACCCGCCTTCCCGGCGAATGCCGGGATCTCTGGCGGTTGCGGATTGAAGCGGCCTATGCGCCGGGCTTTGGCGTGCAGGCCTGGATTATTATGCCGAAGGTTTTGGGCGCGACAAACGCCAATTTTGTCATCCCGGACTGTGTGCAAACACATATCCGGGACCCAGTGGTGTGCGAGCCAAGCTCTGGTTTTGCGAAGCGCTAAGCCCCTTCGGGGCACGCTTCGCGAAGCGGGTTCCGCGACAGCGCTACGCGCTGCCACATGAACCTGGCTCAGGGCTGTTTGTGTTCGGCATGATCAGTCTCTGAACAATTGTCCGACCGCCACCTTGTCATCCCGGAATTTGCGCTCGCAAATATCCGGGACCCAGGGAAGCCTGGCACTGGGTCCCGGATAAGCTCTGACGAGCTTTCCGGGATGACAATGGAAGAAACAGCTCTCAGACCGGACGCCATACGGCGCACCGGACGCAGGTGCTGTCTTGAACTCAACCGAGCGTGCTCATTCCGCCATCTACACTCAGGACTTGGCCGGTGATGTAGGCGGCGGCGTCGCTGATCAGGAACAAGGCGGCATTGGCGACTTCCCAGCCCGTGCCTTGGCGGCCTAACGGAACCGGCGTTTTGGCACGTCCGGGGCGGCCTTTTGTGGCTAGCCGCCCGAGCGATGTATCGATCAGACCGGGCGCGATGACATTGGCGCGGATGCCTTTGCGTGCCCCTTCGAGAGCTGCGTGGCGCATCAATCCGGCAAGCGCGGCTTTTGAGGCATCATAAGCGGGTAAGCGGCTGCCTGGTTTCAGCGAGGCGAGTGATGAGATCAACACGACCGCGCCATTGTCCGCCATTTCAGGCAGGGCTTCTTTTAACGCCAAGGCTGCACCGCGCAGATTGGCGGAAAATGTCTTGTCCCACCCCTCTGGCGTTATGTTGGTGAGCCACATTTCAGCAACCACACCGACATTGTAGACCAACCCATCTAACCCGCCGAGCTTGGCTGTCGCGTCAGCGATCATACGCTGAATGTCGCTTGGGCTAGTGACGTCCGCCTCGATGACAAAGGCTGCGCCATCTTCGGATTTGATTTGATCACAGGTCGCCTGCGCCGCGCTGGCCGAGCGATCCGCAACCGCAACATGCGCGCCTTCGCGCGCAAACAGGACGCTCATGGCACGGCCGTTGCCAATCGGTGGATCGGCGATGTCGTGGCTGTCCTGGCCGCCGCCTATGATCAGGATACGTCGCCCTTTGAGGCGGCCAGGGCCTTCGGTCTGGCCAGTGCTCTCGCCAGGCATGTAAGGCTCAACGTGGTTGCTCATCAGGTGATCCCGACATTGACAGGCGCTGCTTCAAGCTCAACCTCGAACGTTTCAAGGAAGCGGCACACCATCATGTAATAGCCGGTGACAAGTGTCAGTTCCTGCAAGCGCGCGGCACCAAAATGGCTAAGCGCCGGATCGAAGGTTTGCGGACTGGCCTTCACATTGGCGATAATGTCATCAACGAAAGCGAGGGTCAGAGCCTGCTCATCTGTCAGGCCCGACGCGCCGGGTCCAGATTTGACCGCCGCGATCAGCGCATCGTCCATGCCAATATCGCGACCGATCTTTTCGTGTTGTGTGGTCTCGTATGTCGCATTGGCGAGATACCCAACGCGCAAGATGGCGCACTCTCTGGTCACCGGGTCTAACTCGCCCTTATAGAGGAAGGCTGTTCCCAGGCCGATAAACGGTCGCAGCAGGTGTGGCGCGGTCGCGAGCATCGCAAAGATGTTTAGTGGGGCAAGCTGGTCCATGAGCTTGGCCGTATCAGGTGAGAAATCTTCAGGTGAGGCATAGGGGATACGAGCCATATGAGGTCCTTTCAGCTACGGCGTGAGGCTATTTTACTAAGCCTATGCGAGAGGGCCGCATGACGAAAGAGGTGACGGCGCGGGAACTGGCGGTTTTCTGCTTCCTGCCATTGCGCCGGGCGCAATGTTGAGGCACATATCCCGCCACTGGACGGGTGTAGCTCAGTTGGTAGAGCATCGGTCTCCAAAACCGAGGGTCGAGGGTTCGAGTCCTTCCGCCCGTGCCAGTATATTCACCTCATTTTCTATCAAAGCGGTCTGTGTTGAGCTGCAGTAAAGGGCGAATATATATGTTTGCCGCGTGGACAATGTTTGCACATCGCCAGCTTGATCTTTAGTAACTATTCTCGTTCGCAGGTTGCTATGGGTAAAGGAGATGCCGCGTTTATGAATGATGAGATCCGTCAGTTCGAATTCATGAGCACTGCGATTTCCGATATCGCAGATATGTCCTGTTGCGACACCATTTACAGGCGTACGAAACAATTCTTGTCGGACTTTACATTTGGAACTGAGCACACGTCTCATACCGATGGCTTGCTAAGCCTGGCACAGTTGGTGACGAGCCCGGCGGTTGCCACGAATCGTCTGCGCGTGACCAACATGCCGGATGAAATGCGCGACGCACGTCTGTCGATTGATGATTTCACGCATGATCCCGTCGTGGTCTATGCTGGCAAAACGACCTCGCCATTTTCCTGGGGCGATTCCTTGCTGCGGGCAGACGCACGTGCGGTCAAAGTGGCCGATATGTGCGCCAGTTATACCGGGCAGACCGATGGCCTGGTCTTTCCAATCGCCGGGATTGACCTCATTCGTGGATTTGCGTCGGTCGGATTGAGCATGGCCCCAAAAGACTTCAGCCCGAGACAGATTGGTATGATCCATCATGCCGTGACCAGTTCTTATGTTCGGCTACATACATTGCTCGGCCCGTTTCCATATCAAGAGCAGATTCATCTGACGCCCAAGGAGCGAGCGATTCTGGTCTGTCTGGCCGCAGGTGCAACCACCGCCCAGACGGGGCAGGATTTGAATATGGGCCACGAAACCGTGCGTACGCATATCAAGACGATCAAGCAAAAAACCGGAACCACCACGATTGCACACACGATTGCACATGCAATTGGTGCCGGGCTCATTCACACCTAAAAATACCCGATTGGGTGATGCCGCGAGGTTTTGATCTCTGCCAGGTTGAGCTTGGGAGGTCAGCGCATGGCGGAAGTCATCTGGAAAGGGAACCGAGATCGGTATCTGGTCGAGTTGGATCAGATGTTCGAACAGCGGTATGAAGTGTTTTTCGAGCGAGGTGGCTGGGACCCCGATATCGCTGGAATTGAACGCGGCTTCGATCAGGATGAATTTGACACTGAGGAAACCGTCTATCTGATTGAGCGCCATTCTGAAACCGACGACGTCGTTGCCAGTGTGCGCCTCATACCAACTCTTGAACCGCACATGATGAGTGAGGTGTTCCCGCACTATTGTGACTATCCAAATGGTGTGCCTCAGAACGCTCGCACGTTTGAGCTTTCCCGTGTTGTATATGATCGCGAACGGATACCGAATGATAAGGCGAAATGGTTGGCTTTGCGGGCGACGTTTCGATGTGCGCTGACGGAGTTCTGTATCCGGTCTGGCATTCGCGCGCTGACCTATGTTGTCACTGAGCAATGGTATACCGAAGTGCAGGCTAACCTCTGGCCAACCCAACCCCTTGGCTCTCGACATTGGGATAAAAATCTACACACACATAGTATCGCAGCGATCTCCCAGATGAACCACGTGGCGCAGCGGCGGGTGCGTGACATGCTCGGCTCGGACAGGGACGTCTTGTACTATGCTGGTCCGATGCGCGCAATGAAATTACCGATCATAAAACAGGCCGCTTGATCGCCAGCCGTGCAGGCAAATACTGAGATGATTTTGGAGGCTTGAACTCGTTTTCTGAGGTTGAGAGAAGGCGAGCATTTCAGTAGAGATGCCAGCACCTGAGAATCTGCACACAGCATGGTTGACGCAGGCAATTGATTCCCGTATTGCCCACGACTTCGCAGTCAGGCTGTGTCTTTGACAAACGCTGGCTCACGAAACGAACAACTGGCTTTTCCCCGTGCCCGCGCACTCCCTACTGGTGTGCTTGGGCGTCGTGGCTTAATTTGAACGGACATCGCAGGATGGAAAAACAGAATATACGGATCAGGCTCAAAGCCTTTGATCATCGCGCCCTAGACTTGTCTGCGCGCGAAATCGTTTCTACGGCCAAGCGAACAGGTGCAAATGTGCGCGGGCCTATCCCGCTGCCGACTCGCATCGAACGTTTTACCGTGAACCGGTCTCCGCATGTGAACAAGAAGTCTCGTGAGCAGTTCGAAATCCGTACGCATAAGCGTATTCTCGACATTGTTGACCCGACCCCGCAAACCGTTGACGCGCTGATGAAGCTCGACCTGTCGGCTGGCGTTGGCATTGAGATCAAGCTTGAGGGAGGTCGCTAATGACCCTTCCGGCTCAACGCTCCGGCGTGCTTGCCCGCAAGTTGGGTATGACGCGCATTTTTAGTGACGCTGGTCAGCATGTGCCGGTCACGGTCCTGTCGCTTGACGGTTGCCAGGTTGTTGCGCATCGCACCCCTGATGATCGCTCTGTAAAGAGCAAGAAGGGTGGCACTGTCACGCGTAATGATGGTTACAAGGCACTTGTTCTGGGCGCTGGTGAAAAGAAAGCCAAGCGCACGCCCAAGGCGCAGCGCGAGCAATTCGCCAAGGCGGGTGTCGCTCCAAAGGCAAAGATTGTTGAGTTTCGGGTGAAAGACGACACTGAGCTGGCAGCGCTGGGCGCTGAGGTTCTGGCCGATCACTTTGTGCCCGGTCAGAAGGTCGACGTTGCGGCCATCTCAATCGGTAAAGGTTTCTCTGGTGCGATGAAGCGCTGGAATTTTGGCGGTATGCGCGCCACGCACGGCGTGTCGATCTCTCACCGTGCCCACGGGGCAACCGGCCAATGCCAGGATCCTGGTAAAGTGTTCAAGGGCAAGAAGATGGCCGGACACTATGGGTCTGAGCGTGTCACCGTTATGAATCTTGAAATCGTTCGTACGGATGTCGAGCGCGGTCTGATCCTGGTCAAGGGCGCGATCCCTGGTCATGAGGGCTCGTTCGTCGAGGTTCGCGACGCTGTGAAGCGGGCGATCCATGCTGATGCGCCTGCTGCGGGGTCGTTCAAGGCGCCTGCCGGTGCGTCTGCTGCGTCTGGCGACGTGAAGATTGAGGGCACTGCGGCCGATACGATTGTTCTGGTTGATGGCATTGGTCCCAAGACCGAAGCGGCATTGAAAGAGAAGGGCGCTGGTACGCTCTCTGGTTTCGTTGCCATGTCTGATGCGGATCGCGATGTGCTGCTGGCTGATCTCGGTGTTGCCGAAGATGCTGCTAGCGAAGATTGGCTGGGCCAGGCGAGGGATATTCTTGCCGGGGGTCAACCCAAAGCGAAGACCGATCAGGCTCTGCTCAAGAAATTGTTGAAAGAGGGTGGTGAATAATGGAACTCGCCGTCAAAACTCTGGCCGGTAAGGCTGCAGGCAAAGCGACACTCGACGATGCTATTTTTGGCATCGAAGAGATTCGCGGTGACCTGTTGCAGCGCACCGTTCGCTGGCAGCTCGCCAAGCGCCAGGCTGGAACACACAAAACACAAACGCGTGGTGAAGTCTCGGTTACGACCAAGAAATCCATCCGCCAGAAGGGCTCTGGCGGCGCGCGTCACGGCGCCAAGAATGCGGGGATCTTCAAGGGCGGCGCAGTGGCGCACGGACCACGCGTTCGTAGCCACGCTCATTCGCTGCCAAAGAAGGTTCGCAAGCTGGCTCTGGCGCATGCGCTGTCATCGAAAGTCAAGAGCGGCGATCTGATCGTTCTGGATGCGGCCGCGGCCAAGACCCCGAAAACCAAAGAGCTTTCAGCTCAGTTTACAAAATTGGGTCTGAACAGGGCTTTGATCATTGGTGGCGTGACGCTGGACGAAAATTTCGTCAAAGCGGCCAGCAACATTCCAAACATTGATGTCCTGCCGGTTGCGGGTCTGAACGTCTATGATGTTCTGCGCCGTGACACATTGGTTGTGACCAAGGATGCGCTCGAAGGCATCCAGGCCCGTTTCGACGGCGCTGCGAAGGCGGAGGCATAATCGATGGCCGATATTCAAGTCCACAATTATGACACGCTGCTGTCGCCGATCATCACTGAGAAGTCGACCCTGGTCGCTGAAGAGAACAAAGTGATCTTCCGCGTCTCAATGGAGGCAACCAAGCCGGCAATCAAAGAGGCTGTCGAGCGTTTGTTCAAGGTCGACGTGACCAAGGTCAACACCATCGTCGTCAAAGGCAAGACCAAGCGTTTCCGGGGCCATCTCGGACGTCGCTCGGACTACAAAAAAGCCATCGTGACACTTAAAGACGGCCAGTCCGTCGATATCACGACAGGCCTGTAGGAGACAGATATGGCATTGAAGACATATAAACCTACGTCCCCTGGACGGCGCCAATTGGTCCTAGTTGACCGATCTGAGTTGCATAAAGGCCGCCCGGTCAAAATGTTGACTGAGGGCCTGCGCAGCACGGGTGGCCGCAACAATCGTGGTCGCATGACCGCTCGCCACAAGGGCGGCGGTGCCAAGAAGCTGTACCGCCAGATCGACTTCAAGCGCAATCGCTGGGATGTCCCTGCGACGGTTGAGCGGTTGGAATATGATCCAAACCGCACAGCCTTTATCGCGCTGATCAAATATGAAGACGGTGAGCTGTCCTACATTCTGGCGCCGCAACGTCTGGCTGTTGGCGATACGGTGATCTCGTCGAAAACCGCTGATATCAAGCCGGGCAATGTCCTGCCGCTGAAGAGCATTCCGGTTGGCACGATCATCCACAATATCGAGATGAAGCCGCTCAAAGGCGCGCAAATGGTGCGCTCTGCTGGTTGCTATGCTCAGTTGGTTGGCCGCGATGCCGGTTATGCCCAGATCAAGCTGACCTCTGGTGAGCTGCGCATGGTTCCGGATGGCTGCGTCGCAACCATCGGTGCGGTGTCGAACCCGGACAATATGAACCAGGTGATGGGCAAGGCTGGCCGTAACCGCCACAAGGGCAAGCGCCCACATGTTCGCGGTGTTGCGATGAACCCGGTCGATCACCCGCATGGTGGCGGCGAAGGTAAATCCTCAGGTGGTCGTCATCCGGTGACACCTTGGGGCAAGAAAACACGCGGACCTAAAACCCGTAAAATCAAGGCCTCGGATCGTTTGATCATCCGTCGCCGTAACGCGAAACGCTAAGGAGAGGCTGGAAAATGTCACGTTCCGTCTGGAAAGGCCCATTTGTCGATGGCTACCTCCTGAAAAAGGCCGAGAAGGCACATGCGTCCGAGCGCCGTGAGGTCATCAAGACCTGGTCGCGCCGCTCGACCATTCTGCCGCAGTTCATTGGTCTGAATTTTCAGGTTCACAATGGCAACAAGTTCATCCCGGTCCTGATCAATGAGGAAATGGTTGGACACAAGCTCGGCGAGTTCGCGCCAACCCGTTCATATTACGGCCACGGTGCCGATAAGAAGGCGAGGCGGAAATAGTCATGGGCAAAACCAAGAACCCTCCACGTCAGGCATCGAATGAAAGCCGTGCTGTGCTGCGTATGTACAAGCACAGCCCACAAAAGCTGAACCTGCTGGCGCAGCAAATTCGCGGCATGCCGGTTCAAAAGGCTATGGACGAGATGAAATTCTCACGCAAGCGCGCTGCCAAAGACGTCTACAAAACGCTTTATTCAGCGATGTCGAATGCGGAAAACAACCATGAACTCGACATTGATAATCTGGTCGTTTCACAGGCTTATGTCGGCAAGAACCTGGTCTTGAAACGCATCCGGGCGCGGGCGCGTGGCCGGGCGGCTCGTATCCTCAAGCCGTTCGCGCAATTGACGATTATCCTGCGCGATACCTCGACTGAAGCGGAGGCCGCGTAATGGGTCAGAAAGTAAATCCGATTGGTTTGCGCCTTGGCATCAACCGTACGGCTGATAGTCGCTGGTATGCTGATAGCGAAGACTTTGGTCGTCTGCTGCATGAAGACCTGCGTATTCGCCGCGCCATCAAGGCCCGTTTGCAGCAGGCTGGCATTTCGCGCATCATCATTGAGCGCCCTCACAAAAAGTGTCTGGTCACCGTTCATACCGCACGTCCCGGCTTGGTGATTGGCAAGAAAGGTGCCGATATCGAAACGCTGCGCCGCGCGCTTGCTGCGATGACCACTGACGAGGTTCGTTTGAACCTGGTTGAAATTCGCAAGCCAGAGCTTGATGCGACACTGGTCGCAGAAGATATTGCGCGCCAGCTTGAGCGTCGCGGATCTTTCCGCCGCGCCATGAAGCGGTCGATCCAGAACACGATGCGCGTGGGTGCGTTAGGTGTGAAGATCATGGTTTCCGGCCGTTTGGGCGGCGCTGAAATTGCTCGAACCGAGCAGTATCATGACGGCTCCGTGCCGCTGCATACACTGCGCGCTGACATTGATTACGGCACTGCAGAAGCAGCGACGACCTATGGCATCATCGGGATCAAGATCTGGATCTACAAGGGTGAGATCATGGAGCATGATCCAAATGCCCGCGACAAGCGCCAGGAAACATCTGGTGAAGCGCGTGCGCGTAGTAGCAATCAACGTGGTCCGGCTTCCGGTCCACAAGGGGCGGGGGCATAAACGATGCGTCAGCCAAAACGTACCAAGTACCGCCGCGCCTTCAAGGGTCGGATCAAGGGCAACGCAAAGGGCGGTTTCACCGTTGTTTTCGGGTCTTTTGGTCTCAAAGCCCTTGAGCCAGAGCGTGTCACTGCACGCCAGATCGAGGCAACTCGGCGAGCCGTGACGCGCGAAATGAAGCGTCAGGGTAAAGTTTGGATCCGGATCTTCCCAGATACGCCAGTATCGGCCAAGCCGATCGAAGTGCGGATGGGTAAAGGCAAGGGCTCTGTCGACCGTTGGGTCGCACGGGTTCAGCCGGGCCGTATCCTGTTTGAAATTGACGGAGTCTCTGATGAGGTCGCGTTTGAAGCGTTGCGCCTCGGGGCAGCCAAGCTGCCAATCAAGACCAAAGTCGTTCGCCGAATTGAAGGGATTTAAGTCGTGGCCAAGAACAAAACTGCTGCTGATTTCCGTTCGGAAACCTCTGACAAGCTGAAGGAAGATCTCCTGCAGCTCAAGAAGGAACAATTCAACCTCCGTTTCCAGGTCGCTACTGGCCAGCTGGAAAAGACCGCTCGTATCAAGATCATTCGCCGCGAAATCGCGCGCGTACAGACGATCTTGCGCGAAAAGGTTCGTGCGGAAGCGGAAGGCTAAGGAGAAGACTATGCCTAGACGAGTAATGGAAGGTGTCGTGGTCTCGACCAATCAGGACAAGACCGCGATCGTGCGTGTCGAGCGCCGGTTCTTGCACCCGCTGCTGAAGAAAACTGTGCGCCGTTCAAAGCGCTACCACGCGCATGACGAAGCCAATTCGGCTGAGGTCGGTCAAACGATCCAGATTCGCGAATGTGCGCCGAAATCGAAGCTCAAGCGCTGGGAAATTGTTTCAGCACATGGAGAGGGCTCATGATTCAGATGCAGTCCAATCTACGGGTTGCCGATAATTCCGGTGCGCGCCGGGTTCAGTGCATCAAGGTGCTGGGCGGTGCTGGGCGTCGTTACGCCTCCGTGGGTGACACAATTGTTGTCTCGATCAAGGAAGCCATTCCGACGGGACGCGTGAAAAAGGGTGAGGTCCGCAAGGCGGTCGTTGTTCGGGTTCGTAAGGATATTAATCGTCCAGACGGTTCAACAATCCGCTTCGATACCAACGCAGCGGTTCTCATAAACAACAATAACGAGCCGATCGGCACCCGGATCTTTGGGCCAGTTCCACGTGAACTGCGCGCCAAGAACCACATGAAGATCGTCTCATTGGCGCCGGAGGTTCTGTAGTCATGGCTGCGAAAGTGAAAAAGGGTGACCGGGTTGTCGTTCTCACTGGCCGTAACAAGGGCACAGAGGGCGAAGTTCTGAAGGTTATTACGGCAGATGGTCGCGTGCTTGTACGCGGTGTGAACGTTGTGAAGCGTCACACCAAGCCAACTCAAGATGATCCTCAGGGCGGCATTCGGACGTTCGAAGCGCCCATTCAAGCCTCTAATGTGGCTCTGATTGATCCGCGTGACGGCAAGCCAACCCGGGTTGGTTTCAAGATTGACGAGCATGGTCGCAAGACGCGCTATGCCAAACGTTCGGGGGAGGCTCTCGATGTCTAAACAATATACCCCTCGTTTGAAGACGAAGTATGACACTGAAATTCGCGGCAAGCTGAAGGAAGAATTCGGCTATACCAACGATATGCAAATCCCCAAGCTCGACAAGGTCGTGATCAATATGGGCGTCGGTGAAGCTGTTGCCGATAGCAAGAAGATCAAGACGGCGCTGGCTGAGATGGAAAAGATTGCCGGTCAAAAGCCGGTGCCGACCAAGGCTCGCAAGTCGATTGCCGGATTCAAGCTGCGCGAAGACATGACGATTGGCTGTAAAGTCACACTGCGTCGTACTCAGATGTATGAATTCCTTGACCGGTTGACCAACATTGCGCTGCCACGGGTGAAGGATTTCCGTGGCCTGAACGCCAAGAGCTTCGATGGCAACGGCAATTTCGCTATGGGCTTGAAGGAACAGCTTGTGTTCCCTGAAATCGCCTATGACGACATCGACGACATTCGCGGTATGGACATCATTGTCTGTACCACCGCCAATACCAACGAAGAAGCCAGATCACTGCTCCAGCAGTGTGGCTTCCCGTTCAATACCGAGCGCTGAGGAAAGACTGATATGGCTAAGAAGAGCGCAATCGAACGGAACGAAAAACGTAAGCGTCTTGTGGTGAAATTTGCCGCCAAGCGTGAAGAATTTAAAGCGATCATCGCGAATGAGGACCTGTCCCTGGAAGAGCGTTTCAAAGCGCGCCTCCAACTGGCCGATCTTCCGCGCAACTCTGCCCCCAACCGGGTGCGCAATCGTTGTGAAGTGACCGGTCGTCCGCGCGGGTATTACCGCAAAATGAAAATGTCGCGAATTGCGCTGCGTGAGTTTGGCTCACAAGGTTTCATTCCCGGCCTCGTTAAGTCCAGCTGGTAAGGAGGGATATAAAAAATGTCTATTTCTGATCCCCTCGGCGATATGTTGACCCGTATCCGTAACGCGCAAATGCGTGGGATGGACAAGGTTGTAACGCCGGCCTCAAATCTTCGCTTGCATGTGCTCGAAGTCCTGCAGGGTGAGGGCTATATTCGCGGTTATGCCGAGATCGAAAAAGACGGTCACAAGCATATCGAGATTGAGTTGAAATATTTCGATGGTGCGCCTGTGATCGCTGAGATCCGCCGTATTTCCAAGCCGGGTCGGCGCGTCTACTCTTCCAAGAGTGACATTCCGCTCGTTCGTAATGGCCTCGGGATTTCCATCCTGTCCACCTCGAAAGGCGTGATGTCTGACAACACCGCGCGGACCGAGAATGTGGGCGGGGAAATCCTCTGCCGCGTATTCTAAGGGAAGGCGAACTGATATGTCTCGTATTGGCAAACTCCCGATCAACGTTCCTGCCGGAACCACGGTGACGATTGATGGTCGCTCGCTGACAGCGAAAGGTCCCAAGGGCGAGCTGTCTATGCAGCTACCCGACACGATTGTCGCGGTGCTTGATGGCGCTGAGCTAACGATCAATCCGCACGCTGAGCTGGTTGCTGCGGCGAACGACAAGATCAAGGCGAATGGCGAAGCTGGTCGCAGGACGATCACCTTCGCTCAGGCGCTCGATACCAGATCTCGCACACTGTGGGGGACCTCCCGCGCAAACGCTGCCAATCTGGTGCAGGGTGCGACGACCGGCTTTTCCAAGACATTGGAACTGGTCGGCGTTGGTTACCGGGCCCAAATGCAGGGCCGCGATGTGAAACTGGCTTTGGGCTTCTCGCACGATGTCATTCACAAGGCACCTGAGGGCATCACGATCAGCTCGTCCAAGCCAACTGAAGTCATTGTGACCGGAGCCGACAAGCAAGCGGTCGGCCAGGTCGCTGCTGAAATCCGTAATTATCGTCGTCCAGAGCCTTATAAAGGCAAGGGTGTCCGTTATGAAGGCGAATATGTGCGCCGCAAGGAAGGCAAGAAGAAGTAGCCATGTTGACGTTACGCGAAAAACACCAGCGCCGCGCGATGCGCAACCGCACCAAGCTGCGTAAGACAGCTGAAGGCACGTTGCGACTATCGGTTGCCCGCTCAGGTAAGAATATCTCCGCTCAAGTCATTGATGACGAGAAGGGCATTACGCTGGCCGCAGCTTCCACACTGGAAGCCGACGTCCGCAAAGGCCTGAAATCAACATCTGACATGGCCGCTGCTGCGAAAGTTGGCAGCTTGGTTGCTGAACGGGCTAAGAAGGCCGGGATTGAAGACGTTGTCTTTGATCGCGGTGGGTTTGTGTTCCATGGCCGGGTGAAAGCCCTGGCAGATGCCGCCCGTGAGGGCGGTCTGAAGTTTTAGGAGGTCACCATGGCTGAAGAACGAGGTAGAGGTCGTGGACGTGGGGGTGATCGCCGCCGTGGACGTGACGAAGAGCAGAGCGAGTTTGTTGACAAGCTCGTCGGGATCAATCGCGTCGCTAAGACGGTGAAGGGCGGTAAGAATTTTGGTTTTGCTGCGCTTGTCGTGGTTGGTGACCAAAAGGGCCGCGCCGGCTTCGGAAAGGGCAAGGCTCGCGAAGTTCCTGAAGCGATCCGCAAGGCGACTGAAGAAGCCAAACGCAACATGGTTCGCGTTCCGCTTCGTGAAGGCCGCACATTGCACCATGATGGCCGTGGCCGTCACGGCGCGGGCAAAATTGTCCTGCGGGCAGCGCCTCCGGGAACGGGTGTGATTGCCGGTGGTCCGATGCGTGCGGTAATGGAAGTCCTCGGCATCACGGATGTTGTTGGCAAATCCATCGGCTCATCCAACCCATACAACATGGTTCGCGCCACGTTTGCTGCTCTTAAAGCGCAAGCGAGCCCGCGATCTGTTGCATCTAAGCGTGGCCTGAAAGTTCAGGATGTTATCAGTCGTCGGACTGATGGTGCATCCGAAGCTGGCATGGCTGAAACGGTCTAAGGCCAAGGAAAGAGGATCAGACAATGGCAAAAGCGAAAGCCACCGTCACCGTGCGCCAAACAGGTAGCCCGATCCGCCGTGCGCCGGATCAGCGTCAGACGTTGATCGGACTTGGCTTGAATAAAATGAGCCGGGAACGCACACTGGAAGATACACCTGCCGTACGCGGCATGATCCGCAAGGTGTCGCACCTTGTAACGGTCATTGAGGGATAGTCACATGAAACTCAACGAACTTTCTCCTGCAGCTGGCTCGACCAAGAACCGTCACCGCGTTGGACGCGGTGTTGGCTCTGGCAAGGGCAAGACTGGCGGTCGAGGCGTCAAAGGTCAAAAATCGCGTTCAGGCGTTGCCATCAATGGCTTCGAAGGCGGTCAGATGCCGATCTATATGCGTCTGCCGAAGCGTGGCTTTACGGCTCGCAATTCGAAGACTCACGCCTGGTTGAATCTTGGACTTCTGTCCAAGGCGATCACGGCGGGAAAACTCGACGCAAAAAACATCACTGAAGAGTCGCTTCTTGCGTCTGGCGTCATTCGCCGGCTGCGTGATGGTGTGCGTCTGCTTGCCAAGGGCGATGCCCCGAAAAAGGTCAATATTACAGTGACCGGGGCGAGCAAGGCGGCGATTGAAGCGATTGAAAAAGCTGGCGGGAAAGTCACTCTGACTGGACCGGTAAAAGAAGACACTTCAAAATAAACTTTGTGTTTTCCCACCCAGCATCTTCACAAATCAGCTTTCGCCGCCAATCTTGGCGGCGAACGTGTTTTTAAGAATATGATTCCCCCGGAGGATTCCAATTGGCCAGTGCTTCTGAACAACTCGCTCGGAATATGAATTTTGGTACCTTTGCCAAGGCGAAGGACTTGCAAAGCCGGATTTTCTTCACGCTGTTCATTCTCGTGCTGTTCCGGCTTGGTACTTATATCCCTCTTCCAGGGCTGGATGTTGCTGCATTTGGCGAATTTTTCGCAACCCAGCAGGGCGGCATGGCGTCGAACGTCAACATGTTTTCCGGCGGCGCGATTGAGCGGATGAGCGTATTTGCGCTGAACGTGATGCCCTACATTACCGCCTCAATCATTATCCAGATGATGACGTCGTCGGTACCAGCGTTGGAAAAACTCAAGAAAGAGGGCGAGTCCGGGCGCAAACAGATCAACCAATATACCCGCTACCTGACGCTTGCCTTTGCGATTGTGCAAAGCTTCGGCATTGCTGCCAGTCTGTCAGGCTTTGCCTATGATGGCATTCCCAACTGGTTCTTTATCATCACCGCAATCACGACGTTTACCTGCGGAACGATGTTCCTGATGTGGATGGGTGAGCAGATCACCGCGCGCGGCGTTGGTAACGGTATTTCCCTGATCATCTTCGCGGGCATTATCGCCGAGATGCCGAAGGCATTGTTCAATATGTTCTCTGGTTCGAAAGAACAGGGGATCAATGTCGTCTTCATCGTTGGGGTTGCGGCTCTGGTTATCGCGCTGACAATGTTCATTGTGTTTATTGAACGCTCACAGCGCCGGGTTTTGATTCAGTATCCCAAGCGCCAGCAGGCTGCAGGTCAGGCGGCGCAGAGCCAAAGCTCGTTCATGCCACTGAAGCTCAACACGTCCGGCGTGATCCCGCCAATCTTTGCGATTGCGATCTTGATGCTGCCACTGACCGTGGTTGGCTTTATGGGCAGCAGCACCGTTGACCCGAACGCGGTTAGCGACGCTGGTATTCTGGGCTGGATTGCGACCAATTTCTCGCCGGGCAACTGGACCTATATCATTACCTATGGCGTGCTCGTGGCATTCTTTTGCTTCTTCTACACCTCGATCATGTTCAACCCGGAAGAGACCGCAGACAATTTGCGTAAATATGGCGGCTTTGTTCCTGGCATTCGGCCAGGTAAGAACACTGCGGCGTATTTTGATTATGTCCTGACCCGCCTGACCACGATCGGCGCGATCTATCTTGTCTTCGTCTGTTTGATGCCGGAAATTCTGCGGCGCTATGTGCCCGGTATCCCGTTTTATATAGGTGGGACATCTTTGCTGATTGTGGTTTCGGTGACAATGGATACAGTTACGCAGATTCAGTCGCATCTGGTTGCACACCAATATGAGGGGCTGATCAAAAAGTCGCGGCTGGGAGGCAAGCGTAAAAAATGAATCTGATCCTGTTTGGACCGCCAGCGGCGGGCAAGGGCACACAGGCCAAGAAACTTGTCGCGGAACGCGGCTTCGTACAGCTGTCGACGGGTGACATGCTGCGTGAGGCCATCGCGTCTGAGACGGAACTTGGCCGCCGAGTCAAATCGATCCTTGAAGAAGGGGGGCTGGTTTCCGATGCGGTTGTCATTGCGCTGATCGGTGAACAGCTGACGGCGAACAAGGGCGCAGCGGGTTTTATCTTTGATGGATTTCCGCGCACCGTGCCGCAAGCTGAGGCGCTCGATGAGTTGCTGAGCGCGCGCGGCACAGAGGTTGATTGCGTGGTTCGTCTCGTGGTTGATGAAGAGGCCCTGATCGAACGCGTGACCAAGCGTTATGAAGAGCAAGGCCGCAAGGACGATAATCCAGCGACATTCTCTATCCGCCTCGGAAAATACAATCAGGATACCGCCCCGCTGATCCCGATTTATGCCGAAAAAGGCAAGCTGCATGAGGTTGATGGGATGGCTCCAATTGAGGTCGTAAGTGCCGGAATTGACGCGGCTTTGAAGGTCGTCGCCTAGGGGTAAAATATCCGCTGATTCAGTGGTTGACGTGTGAAGTTCGGCGTCTATAAACACGCACTTCGTTAAGAGAACGAGTCTGCAAGCGTGCGGCGCAATATGCCGCGCGAACTGCGGCTCTCTTTTTTGAGATTTAGGAGAGTGGCTTTGGCCCGTATTGCAGGCGTCAACATACCGACGAATAAGCGCGTTCCAATCGCGCTACGCTACATTCATGGCATTGGACCAGCGATGGCCAATGAGATTTGCGAGAAGATTGGCATCGCTCCAGAGCGCCGGGTTGCTGACCTGTCTGATGCTGAAGTGATCAATATCCGTGAAGCAATCGACGCCGATTATATGGTGGAAGGCGACCTTCGCCGCGAAGTGTCTCTCAACATCAAGCGTCTGATGGACCTTGGCTGCTACCGTGGTCTTCGCCACCGTAAGCGCTTACCGGTTCGCGGTCAGCGCACGCACACCAATGCTCGAACCCGCAAAGGGCCTGCCAAGGCCATTGCCGGTAAGAAGAAATAGGATCACGATTAATGGCACGCACCGCAACCCGCGTTACACGTCGCGCCCGCAAGAATATTTCTTCCGGTATCGTGCACGTCAATTCCAGCTTCAACAATACCATGATCACGATTACCGATGCGCAGGGGAATGCGATCTCCTGGTCGTCGTCTGGCACGATGGGGTTCAAAGGCTCACGCAAGTCGACACCATATGCCGCTCAGGTTGCCGCCGAAGACGCCGCCAAGAAGGCGATGGATCACGGCATGCAAACGGTTGAAGTGAACGTACGTGGGCCGGGCTCTGGCCGTGAGAGTGCGCTGCGGGCTTTGCAGGCGGCTGGTCTGACTGTGACGTCGATCCGTGACACCACACCGGTGCCGCATAATGGGTGTCGTCCCCCCAAGCGTCGCCGCGTTTAGGTCTAACAAGAATTGTCTGATAGGGAGGCCACCATGGCCGATATCGAAACCGAATCCGAAGCTGTTGTAAACGACCGCAACTGGAAAGCGCTGATCCGTCCAAACCGTCCGCGGATTGAACCGGGCCGTGATGGCAACCGGGTTGCGAAACTGATCATTGAGCCGCTGGAACGCGGGTTTGGAACCACGCTGGGAAATTCCCTGCGCCGGATTTTGCTGTCTTCACTGCAAGGTGCCGCGATCACGGGTGTTCAGATTGATGGCGTCGTGCATGAGTTTTCTTCGATCCAGGGTGTGCGTGAAGACGTCACCACGATTGTCCTGAACCTGAAGCAGATCGCTGTCGACATGCAGTCGGATGCGCCCAAGCGGATGATCCTGAAGGCGTCTGGCAAAGGCGAGGTTAAAGCCAAGCAGATCGAAACACCCGGCGATGTCAAAATCCTCAACCCGGATCTGGTGATCTGTACTCTGGATGATGGCGCTGACCTGCACATGGAATTCACCGTCGCGACCGGCAAAGGCTATGCGCCTGCGGTTGAGAACCGCCCGGAAGATGCGCCGATTGGTTTCATCCCGGTTGATTCAATCTACTCACCGGTGCGCCGGGTCGGGTATGTGGTTGAAGACACGCGTGAAGGCACAGTGCTCGATTATGACAAGCTGACCATGACCATCGAAACCGATGGCTCGATCACACCGGAAGATGCTGTCGCTTATGCCGCCCGCATCATGCAGGATCAGTTGCAGCTCTTCATCACGTTTGAAGAGCCTGAAACTGAAACCGCGCAATCAACCGAAGAGAGCGACCTGGGCTTCAACCCTGTCCTGCTCAAGAAGGTTGATGAGCTGGAACTGTCGGTTCGCTCGGCCAATTGCCTGAAGAACGACAATATCGTTTACATTGGCGATCTGATCCAGAAATCTGAAGCCGAAATGCTGCGCACCCCGAACTTTGGTCGCAAGTCCTTGAACGAGATCAAGGAAGTGCTGGCCGGCATGGGGCTGCATCTCGGTATGGATGTGCCTGATTGGCCACCAGAAGATATCGAAGCCCTTGCTAAAAAGTACGACGACCACCTATAGGACTGTCTGCCATCCTTGATCGAGAAGAGAGGGAGGGTACACGAGGAGATTAAAATGCGTCATGGCATTGCACACCGTAAGCTGAATAGAACAGCTTCTCACCGCAAGGCGATGTTTGCCAATATGGCAGCTTCGTTGATTGAGCATGAGCAGATTGTGACGACTTTGCCGAAGGCGAAAGAACTCAAACCGATTATGGACAAGCTGGTGACGCTGGCCAAGAAAGGCGACCTGCACGCACGTCGTCAGGCGATTGCTCAAGTCCGCAACAAAGATGCCGTCAGGAAATTGTTCGAGATCATGGGCGAGCGCTACAAAGATCGCAATGGGGGCTATACCCGCGTTTTGAAAGCGGGTTTCCGCTTTGGCGATAACGCCCCGCGCGCCGTCATCGAACTGGTTGACCGCGATGAGGCTGCCAAAGGCGCCGGCGACCGCGCCCGGCTTGAGGCCGAACTGGAAGCTGTCGAAGAATAGGGTCTGAACCCAACGAAAATCCAAAAACCCCCGGTCCTTCGCGGCCGGGGTTTTTCGTTTCCGGATCAAGCGTTTGCGCAGACTTTGTGATATTCAGCTTGCGCGCGTATACTCCTGCCAACGTGGACAGGGAGAAGACGATGCGAAACGTGGCATTAGCTTTAATATTGGGACTGACAACCGCCTGCGCAGGGCTGCAAGAGACCTCTCTGCCGACTGAACCGCCGGTTGATACAGAAGCATCGCTCATCGAAACGGCGCTGGCGATCCATCAGGCGAGCCTGGTTTTGGACGCGCATGCTGATATCGTCCTGCCATCAACCTCGCTCGCGTATCTAGGTGCGGATGGCTTATCCAAAGTTGAACCTGCGAAGCTTGGTGACGGCGGCATGGGTGCGGTGGTCATGTCGATTGCTGTCGGTCCCGGCCCGCGCACACCGGAAGGTGACATGGCTGCACGCGCCGAAGCGGACGAGAAGCTGGCAGCTATTACGGCTCTGGCTGATACGTCCCCGACAATGACGATTGCGACGTCGCTCGGTGATGTCATTGCGCTCAATGAAAGCGGCCAAACCGCTGTCATCCTCGGGTTCCAGAACGCCCGCTCCTTGCAGGGCGATATCTCGGCTTTGGATACATTTTATCAGGCCGGGGTTCGGGTCTTTGGTCTCAATCACATGGGCCACAATGATTTTTCAGATAGTTCACGCCCGCTGTATAATGGTGAGACGCGCGCCTATGAAGTTACCGAAGAACATGGCGGCCTGTCTGATCTCGGCGTTGCCGCTATACGGCGTATCAATGCTCTCGGCGCGGTCGTCGATGTTTCGCAAATGTCGAAAGCGGCAACCATGCAAGCCATCCGACTGTCGCAAACGCCGGTGATTGCCAGTCACTCAAATGTGCGCAAGCTATCGGACGTCTCGCGCAATTTATCGGATGAAGAAATCGACCTGATTGGCGAAACGGGCGGGGTGATCCACGTTGCCGCGTTCGGGGCATATATGGTCGATCTTTCATCCCCGGATATGCTGTCCGCGATCATCGATGTGCGCGTAATGGCAGGCCTGCCCGAAGCCTATTCCTATCCGTATGAGCTTTATTGGGAACTCGAAACGACGGCCGAGAAACAGGCCTTTGTCAGTGCGATGCGAGCTGTCATTGGGCCGGGCAGCGTTGAGCGACTGATCGACCATATTGATTATGTTGTGGCCCGGATTGGGATTGACCATGTTGGCATCGGTTCTGACTTCAATCATGGCGGCGGGATAGATGGGTTTCGGGATGCGAGTGAAGCCCTGAACATCACGATTGGCTTGGTGCGCCGGGGGTATTCTGAAGAGGATATCGCGAAAATCTGGGGCGGCAATTTCATGCGCGTCTTCCGGCAAGCTGAAAGCCATGGTCTCGAACGGGCCGGATTTGCAGACCTGGAAGGGCAATATCAAGTGATCGGTGTTCGCTCAGCAAGCTTCGTTGCGTCCATCGCGCCACCTGAGCTGGCGCCAGAAGACTCGCCTATTGGCAAGACGATTGGATTTGATCGCACCGGCCTAATCATCGAGGGCATGGATTGTGAGCGTTGGGTCGCTGAAGCGGTTTCCGTTCCGGCTGACATGCTCAATGATCCGATGTTGCGTGACTTGCGATTGGCTTCATTGGGTGACGAAAATTCTGACGGTGATGCACGTCTGTCGCGGGCCTATGACCTGTCTTGCGAAGGCGAGCATTTCGCACTGGCCTACCAAACCGGACCGCGCACGATGGCGCTGACTTGGGATAATTCGAGCGCCTACCTGATTCTCGAAGCGCCCTTGACCGCACCGCAAATATCCATGTTCCAAGCCGAGCTAAAATCCATGAAATTCTATGCTGGTGAAGCCACGGGTGTTCTTGATGAAGCAACGCTGGAGGGCGCGCGTTGGTATTATGCCTATCGTCTTCGCGATGATGAGGCGGCCATTCCGGGGCGGGTTGCGCTGACCGCAAACCTGCTCGATGGGTTAGGTGTTCTGGGTAACTAGGGTCAGGCCCTAGGTGACATACCCATAAAGTGGATTCCTATTTCTCCTGACTTGTGATTCACTTGGTCTGAACCTGGAGGTGAGAATGGCGCGCTTTGATTTAACCGATTTCGAATGGTCTGTGATCCAGCCGCTTCTTCCTCAGAAG
>JAJFFK010000021.1 GCA_021776655.1 Henriciella sp.
ACCCGGCCTGATCATTCCGCCGGGCAGCGATCATACAGGCGTGCCGCGCCGTTATGGCACCGAGGCGTCGGCGATCTATCAAGCCATGGCGCAGGCCATTTATACAGCCGGGCGCGCCCGGCCACCGCCGCTCGACCCGGTCCCGCGTCCGGGGCCGCGTATCAGAAGGCTTTGAAACATCACCAACTGCCTTGGCAGATTGCGGGCGGCTGCGCCAAATTAGAAGCGGCAAGACAGATTTTGCATTTTGCTTGACAGATTGTGCCGGTAGGAGGTTAGCATGGCCTTGCGCATGGAGGAAGCATATGTCGATATTCAGAAAAATTTCGGGCTTGTTGGCAATATTCGGGGTGGTCGCCGGGCTCAGCTCAACCGCATACGCACAAGGCTATGATACCTGGTCGGATGATCCCTTCCTGCACAATCGCGCGCCGCATAGTCTGGGACTTCAGGCCGGGCCGTTGAGCGCGAGCCGGGCCGTTGTCGGGATCAGTCTGAAAGTGCCATTTGGCACGCACGGGCAACGCCGCGCGCCTGCCTACGAGCCGCAGCTCAGTTTCGGTGTGGATTTGCATAATCAGTGGACAAGTTCTAGCGCGTCATATGGTGTGAGCCGCGTTGCGTTTGGCTATACATTATCGGGCAAAAGCTTCATCCGCAGTGGCAATGAACTGATCATGCTGGATGATATGGATAAGCGATTTGACCTGTCCGGCAACCAAACAATTGTTGTGGCTCTTGTCGGGATAGCAGCTGTTGTTGTGGTTTCCGCTGTCATTGTTGGCGATAATGTTACAGACGATCTCCAAGGAGATTTTGGTTCCAATTGATCCGGAACAGATGTGAGCTGCTCCAAATACAGGCAAGAGAGTATGCCCGGCGCGCGCAGCTAAAATGGTGGTCGATACAAGGTTCGAACTTGTGACCCCTGCAATGTCAATGCAGTGCTCTACCGCTGAGCTAATCGACCGGCCATGAAGTCAGGCGTAATCCGACGTTGAGGCGTTCAAGTCAAGCCTGAACTGTCACCGTGCTCAGGCCGCCATGACGCGTTCGACTTCATCGACAAGCTCGCGCAGATGGAAGGGCTTTGACAGCACTTTGGCACCGGCTGGGGTTGGCGCTCCGCCGGACAGAGCGACGGCTGCGAAACCTGTGATGAAGACGATTTTCATTGCAGGATCGAGTTCGGCCCCGCGCCTGGCGAGTTCAATGCCGTCAATACCGGGCATGACAATGTCAGTCAGTAGCAGATCGAAAACCTCGCGTTCAAGCGCGGCAAGCGCGCCCTCGCCATCTTCGAAATCCTGAACGTCATGGCCGGCCCGGCGCAGAGACGCACTCAGGAAGGTTCGCATCGCATCATCGTCTTCAGCTAGCAGGATTTTGCTCATCAATTGAACACCCTCAAATAGATTGATCCGACTATAGCGCCTGAATCGGTAAACCCACTGTGAATATTGGCATACCTTTCTGCGATCGGCAGGGTTTTATCAGTAACCTGCAGACAATCACGTCTTCAGACTTGACCTTCGGGCCCGATGCCTGACTCTGGAGAAGATGAAACCTGTTCTGGATCTTCCGCAACCGGACCCGCTGAATGCGACCCTTTCGTGCCGGGTTCTGCGCCCGGTGACGCCGGCGGCTCCCGTTATTTACGCCTCCCCCCATAGCGGCGCATATTATCCCACGGCAATGCAGTCCTTGCTAAAGGTCCCCCTTCTGGACTTGCGCCGGACAGAGGACGCGTTCGTTGACGAGCTGTTTCAGCAGGCGGCCAGTCACGGTGCAACCATGATCGCCGCAAATTACGCCCGCTGCTATGTCGATGTGAACCGCGATGTGCGCGAGCTTGACGAGACGATGTTTGCTGATGGCGCGCCGCGCACAAGTGGAGTGCCTAGTCAGCGGGTTCGGGCTGGGCTGGGCTGCCTGCCACGGGTTGGCGCGAGCGGCCAGCACATCTACGGTGCGCCGCTTAGTCGGCAGGCAGGCGCTGAACGATTGGATCATGTTTATGACGGTTATCATCGTGCATTGATTGGTGCTTTGGATGAGCTCAAACAGACATGGGCCGATATTGCGCTGATTGATTGTCATTCCATGCCATCGGTTCAGCCGGGTCGCTCCGGGCTTCCAGATGTGGTTTTAGGTGACCGGTTCGGCTCGAGCTGTACCGGCAAGCTGACCAGCCGGGTCGAGCGGGCTTTCCGTAGTCGCGGCCTGAGTGTGACGCGAAATGCGCCTTATGCGGGAGGCTATACAACGCGTCGTTATGGCCGACCGAGACGCGGCGTACACGTCCTGCAAATCGAATTGAACCGCGCTTTGTATATGGATGAACGCGCCGTGGAAAAGACCGCAGGGTTTGAGCCCCTGCGCCAAGTATTGGCTGAAATCATCGCCGAGATCGCAGCCTTCATGACCGCCAAGAATGCCTGACACCAAAGGCTTGGTGCGGGTATATCTGATACTGTATAAGCAGCGATACACAGCGTCGACACTGACTCAGGCGACAGATCGGCACGGCTCTTGCTGTAGTGGGTACACTTAATCAAAATGGGATTCCCTTGCGGGGTTCCGGCCCACCTGGGAGCACAGTATGACTGATAATACCGATTTACATGTCGGAAAGCGCTTGCGCCGTCGCCGCCGTCTGCTTGGCATGACGCAGCAGGATCTGGCAGTATTGGTGGGCGTACGCTTCCAGCAGATTCAGAAATATGAATGCGGGGCCAATCGAATTACGTCTTCGCGCCTATATGAGTTGTCAAAGGCTCTGAATGTTTCCGTACAGTATTTCTTCGACGGCATTGAGCCGGACGGTGTGTCCGGTATCGTTGCGAATGATGCTGATCGTCTGGACGGCGATATCCTGAGTCAAAAGGAAACATTGCAACTTGTCCGGGCCTATTATCGGTTGAGTGAACGTCCGCGCCGCCGCTTGCTTGAGCTCGCAAAAGCTCTGGAAGTTGATGCCAAAGATACCGGCACTGCTTGACCGCTTTACCTCTGCACGGCTAAGCGCGTGGAATGAAACAAGACCTGGATTTTGATGCGGTTAGCGTAGCCAATGCTTTGGCCGATGCCGCGCGTGACGCGATCCGTCCTCATTTTCGGGCCTTAAAGACCATACAGAACAAAAAGCACGGCCGCGAGTTTGATCCGGTCACCGAGGCTGATCAAGCTGGCGAACGTGCAATGCGTGCAATGCTTGCTTCGCTGCGACCACAAGACGCGATCCATGGCGAGGAATATGGCCAAACGCCCGGCACGAGTGGTTGGACATGGGTGCTTGACCCGATTGATGGCACGCGGGCTTTTGTCGCCGGGTTGGTCTCATGGACCGTGCTGATTGGACTGGTTAACCACGACGGTGATGCAGTCGTTGGGATCATTGACCAGCCGGTGCTTGATGAGCGTTATATTGGCTGGCCGGGTGGAGGGGTGCTGAGAACCAAGGGTGGCGAAACTCCGCTTCAGGTCTCGACCTGCGAGGATCTTCGTGAAGCTGTGATCTCGACCACGGATCCGTTCATTCTGAGCCCTGCCGAGCAAGGCGCCTGGACGCATTTGCGTCATACCGCGCGGATGGTGCGTTATGGGCTAGATGCCTATGCCTATGCGCGGTTGGCGGCGGGGACGATTGATCTGGTCGCCGAGGCTGGACTTGCGCCTTACGATGCGGCGGCGCTGATCCCGATTGTGCGCGGGGCGGGCGGACTGGCATGTGACTGGCGCGGTCGCCCAGCTAAGCCTGGCGGTCAGCTCGTTTGTGCCGCAAATCAGGGCCTGCTTGATCAAGCCTTGATCTCGCTGCGGCGCTCCGCCGACTAATCCGTCTCAACGCTAGCCACGCGGCGAACAATCGCGCTACACATAGGCCATGAGTCAGGCTGAAATTACCCTTGTCGATACGAAAACACCCATTCGCCGAGGCCCCGGCAAATGGCGGTTGTCGAGCATAATTGATGGCCGGGCTTTGCGGGTCAAACTCACCGCAGCGGCGGCTGATTATGGCGGTGACGAGAAAGAGACGCGCAAGAAAGTTCTCGACCTTTTGCATGCCACGCTGTTTCGCGGCCGGATGATTGCGCAGGAGAGACTACAGCAGGGTGCCGATGGCCTGGATACGGCGCGGCTTTTGTCTGCAGTGCAGGACGAGGTGCTGCACGCGCTTTATGATTACACGACCACGCACGTGTTTCGGGCGCACAATCCTACCGAGGGTGAGCGCCTGGCTGTGTTTGCGACCGGTGGATATGGCCGCGGGGTGCTGGCACCCTCATCGGATATCGATCTTTTGTTCATTCGCCCCTACAAGGCCAGCGCCCATGCCGAGAGTGTGATTGAATACATGCTCTATGCGCTTTGGGATATGGGTTTGAAAGTCGGTCATGCGTTTCGTACGCCGCAGGAATGTGTGCGGCTAAGCGAAGCTGATGTGACCATCAAGACCAGTCTTTTGGATGCGCGTTTCCTGTTTGGCGACCGGGCTTTGGCGGATGAAACCGCGTCGACATTCAACACTCAAGCCGTGGTCGGAAAAGACGCGCAGTTTATTGCCGACAAATTGGCAGAGCGTGACAATCGCCACGCGCGCCAAGGCAATGCGCGCTATCTGGTTGAGCCGAATGTGAAAGAGGGCAAGGGCGGATTACGCGATTTGCAGACGCTGTATTGGGTGGTCAAACACATGCACCCCGAAGAAACAGTGACGCTGGAAGATGTGATGCGCAGCGATGTGTTCACCAAGCACGAATATGTTGTATTCATGCGCGCCGCACGCTTTCTCTGGTCGGTTCGATGCCACCTTCACTACATTACCGGGCGGCCGGAAGAGCGCTTGAGTTTCGACCTGCAACCCGAACTTGCAGCCCGCATGGGCTACCGCGACCGAACCGGTCAGCTCGGTGTCGAGCGATTTATGAAGCGCTACTTCATTGCGGCCAAAGATGTGGGCGGACTGACCCGTATTCTGGTCGCCAAACTGGAAGCTGAACAAAAAGCCAAGCCGGAAGGATGGCGACGGTTTCTGCCGGGTGGTGGTCCAAAATCACTGCCTAATTCTTTGTTTGAAATTCGCGCTGGCCGTGTGGCTATTCGAGATGAAGACGCGTTCTTGTCCGGTCCGCAAGGTTTGATGCAATTGTTTTGGGAGGCCGATCAGCAAGCCCTCGACATTCATCCTGATGCGATGACGCTGGCCTCCCGAAATATTCGGCTTATCCGACCGAGCACACGCAAAGATGAGACGCTGATCAATACGTTTCTGGATATACTTCTGTCGGCGAAGAATGGCGGGCTGGCGCTTAGTCGGATGAATGAGGCTGGCGTATTGGGGCGGTTCTTGCCCGAATTTGGAGCTATTGTCGCGCAAACTCAGTTCAATATGTACCACCATTATACCGTCGATGAGCACACCATCCGCGCTGTCGATCATGTCGGCTGTATGGAGCGCGGCGAAGCGGAGTTTGAGCTCGCTCACCGCCTGTTCGGGATGATATATGCCCGCCGCGCGCTGTATCTGGCAATGCTATTGCACGACACTGGCAAAGGGCTCGGTGACCAACAGATTGAAGGTATGAAAACATCGCGTGCTGCGGGCAAAAGATTGGGCCTGGATGAGGCCGAGATCTGCCTGGTGGCTTGGCTTGTCGGTAACCATTTGGAGATGAGCGAGACCGCACAAAAGCGCGATATTTCTGATCCTCGAACGATTGTGAAATTTGCCAAGCTTGTTGGTGACGTGGAGCATTTGCGGCTCTTGTATTTATTGACAGTGGCAGACATTCGCGCTGTCGGTCCTAATGTCTGGAATGCCTGGAAAGGGCAACTCCTGGCTGATCTTTATCACAATACCGAAGCTGCATTGCGCGGTGGCCGGACCGATGAAAGCAGTGTTTCGGCTGAACTTGAAGCCCGTGCAGATGCTAATCGCGCAGCCTTGATCGACAGATTTGGCACTGTGCCACCAGTCATGCTTGAATTGGACAATGCCTATTGGGCTGGCTTCGACACCGATACTTTGTTGTCGCACGCGGCATTGCTTGCGGTCGCAGAGGGCAGCCTTGTCAAGGCCGCCAATCGCGGCGCGGTGGATGGCACTGAAGTGTTTGTTTCAGGGACCGACCGCCCCGGCCTGTTCGCCCGCCTCGCTGCGGCAATTGATCAGCAGGGGGCCAGCATCATTTCGGCGCAGGTCTTTACGGCGAAATCAGGCGCAATCGTTGACGTCTTCGTTCTGCAGGACGAGGATGGCCATCCCTTTGCTGATGGTGACAATGGACGGCTCAGGCGGCTGGAGAAAGCGGTCGAGGAAGTATTGTCCGGGTCCGAAGTCATCAAGGTCCTCAAACAACGTAATAATCCGCGCAAGGCGGCCTTCGTTGTCAAACCAACAGTGGCCATTTCTGAAGATATTTCGCAGGCTTACACAGTGATCGATGTGGCTGGACGGGACCGTCCTGGACTGCTGGCTGATATCGCGACGGTGTTTGCAGATGCGGGCGTGTCGATTGTATCGGCACATGTCGGGTCTTATGGCGAACGGGTGTTTGATGCGTTCTACGTTATGCTGCCAGATGGTTTTGACGATGCCATGAAATCGTCACTTCGTGGGCAACTCCTGAACGCGCTTGGACGTGAAGAGCCAGATGGGCCGCGCACGCCGGCCCGCAAGCTGCGCCGGGCAAGCGCAGCTGACAGTTTCTAAAGCCATGCGCGTGAGGACCCCTGTATGAGCTTGCTACGCAACACGTTGACCCAGTCAGGCTTGACCATGACCAGCCGAATACTCGGTTTCTTGCGGGATATCTTGCTCGCTGCGAAAGTGGGTGCGGGACCGATTGGCGACGCGTTTGTGACGGCTTTGATGTTTCCAAACCTGTTTCGCCGGATATTCGCAGAAGGGGCTTTCGCACAGGCTTTTGTCCCGGCCTATGCGCGCACATTGGAAGCAGAAGGCCCCGAGGCGGCGGCGGACGTCGCGCGCCAAACCATGCGTGGCCTGTTCGCTGTGACGGCGGCGCTGGTCATTGCCGCGCAAATTGGCATGCCATGGATCATGAAAGTCCTGCATGGTGGTTATCCCGAATCCAGTGAAAGTTTCCAACTGGCCATTCTGTTGACCCGGATCACGATGCCCTACCTCGCCTGTATGGCACTGGCGGCGCTGCTCTCTGGTGTGCTAAATTCGGCTGGTCGGTTTATACTGTCTGCAGGCGCACCGACGGTTTTGAATATTTTCCTGATCAGTGCAGCCTTGCTGGGCGATGATCCTGTGCACACAGCGACTCTGGCCGCCTGGGCTGTGACCGCTGCAGGGCTCGCGCAGGCCTGGCTTCTATGGTGGGGTGTGTCGCGCCAGAAAGTGTCTCTGTCCCTCGGTTGGCCGACCCTGACGCCAGCCGTCAAGCGGGTCATTGCGCTGGCTATTCCTGGCACGATTGCCGCCAGCGGCACCCAGATCAATATTATGGTCAGCCAGCTGCTGGCGAGTTTTGAAACCAGCGCAAAATCCTGGCTCTATTACGCCGACCGCTTGTATCAATTGCCGTTGGGGATCGTTGGGGTTGCGGTTGGGGTCGCGATCTTGCCGCGCCTGGCCAGAGCCGCGCGCGCCGATGATCATACCGCCAGTGGTGCGCTGATGGATGATGGGATCGGATTGGCGATGGCGCTAACCGTGCCCGCTGCCATCGCGTTTATTGTTGCACCGATCTATTTGATTGAAGGCCTGTATGTGCGCGGGGCGTTCGAGCATAATGACGCCCTGATGGCGGGTCAGGCCTTGGTGCATTACGGCTGGGGCGTGCCGGCATTTGTCTTGATCAAGATACTGGCACCGGCCTATTTTGCCCACGAAGACACCAAAACACCGATGCGATTTGCCCTGATGACTGTGGCACTCAACACTGTTCTGGGCGCAGGCTTGTTTGTCTGGTTTCGCTCAAATGGTTGGGCTGGGTTCCCGGGGCTGGCCATTGCAACTAGTCTTGCAGCTTGGTCGAATGCGGCATTGTTAATATTCGGGTTACGCGCTCGCGGCTGGTATCGTCCAGGGCCGCGATTGCTCGTGCGCCTGATTTCGGTGACATTGGCCAGTCTCGCAATGGGGGGAGGACTCTATGCAATTTTGCGTAATGAGGCCGCCTTTGCGGCCGCGATCCCGTTCGGAAAACTGGTTGAGTTACTCGCTTTTATCGCTATTGGCGCAGGCATTTATGCTGTGGCTGCTCTGGTGTTTGGTGCGGTCCGGCTGAGTGACCTCAAGGGCCTGCGTCGGCGAACCTGATGGTCAGCGCATGCAATTGGTTCAACTGTCGTTAGAGAACCTGTATGATTCCCGGTTTCGGACCACTTCCCAATATTACGATTTTGTGATTAGGGGGCTTGTGCTGCACTGCATATAAAGACTTTACGCTATAGTATGGCATACCCATATATGCATGGCGAAGCGGTCATCACGCGTTGCGAGATGTTCCTAGGAGGGCAAGCCTTTGTTGGTCAATATGCTGAAAGCCAAACTTCATTCGGCCACGGTCACTCAGTGCGACCTGCATTATGAGGGGTCGGTTTCAATTGACCAGGATTTGCTGGACGCCTCAGGTATCTTGCCGCATGAGCGGGTCGATATCTGGAATGTGACCAATGGCTCGCGGATCGCTACATATGCTATCGAGGCGCCGCGCGGATCCAGGACGATTGGCGTCAACGGTGCCGCCGCCCGTCATTTTGCCGTTGGCGACAAGGTCATTATCGCCGCATTCGCTCATATTGAGGCCGAGAAAGCCCGCCAGCACGTGCCGAGTGTCGTGCTACTCGATGATGACAATCAACCTAAGCGACCAAGCGCAGCATACTAATATACGCTGATCAGCTTTTGATAGCGTTGCGCAGCTTCACATGTTTCGGGCTTTAGCAGAACATCCTGCGCAACTTGGGTCATCATGTCGCTGCGCGCTGCTGCGTAGACACCGGCAGCGGAGTCCCAAGCATTAAGCCCGGCAAATTCGGCTAGACCGCGGTCAATCCGATTGCAGATTTGCCGCGCCAGTTCCGGATCGGCCGTATCATTCAATTCCGATATCCGATCGGCCAGACCCAGATCGACAAAGATATAGGAATAGATCGTCTTGTTCGTGGCGATTTCGAAGGACAAAATATCCGCGCCATTGACCTCAGAATAATCTGGCCATTCGTCCGATCCATTGGCAGACGCCTGCGTTGCGCTAGTGAACATCGAAACAATTGGCTCTTCCAGATAAATCGCCCAGCCCCCGAGCATATCTAGATTTTTGGTTTTCCGAATGTCGCGCGGATCTGGCATCGCGGCATAGACAATCAAGAGCGGCTCATCTTCCCATGTTTTCAGGGCCATCGTGCCGGTCGATTGCTCGGTGATTGATCGGCCAAACAGGGTCGATACAGAGGAGTCGAGAAAGTTTGAGGCGCTGGTCATGGCGGGGGCGCTGAAATAGGTCACCAATGGCACCGACGGCGCGATCAGATTGGCGGCTCTGGTCAGTGTTCCAAGAACATTGGCATTCGCACCCGTGCTTTCACGTTGATCGGCGAGCTGCATGCGAAGTTTTGTGGTCAGGGCGGTATTTGATGAGACTTTGAACCAGGGTGTCGCATAAAGTGCCATGCTCTGATCTGTGGACCAGGTTTCGCCATCCTGATTGTTCGACGAGAATGACGCCGAGAAGAGTGCATTGGTCGACCTGACATTTGGTTTGCTGATCTCAAACTCGACCATCAAGGTCCGATTGACCGACTTGGAACTGAACATACGGGCCAGCCAGCCCCGACTTTCCTTGCGATAGTCACGATCTGGGTCGCGGTTGGTATAGGCCCCTGAAGCGGTGCCCTGCATGTCAGCGACTTTCGGGTTGAGGGTTTCGATGCGCACGCGCGTGTATCGATCCTCCATCGGATATCCGTAACTTGCCGATGCCGCATCCGGGTTCATGGCGACATCAATGAAAGGCAGGAAGTCTTTGACCCGTTCGATTGTTGTCGTGCGCCCAGAGGCGGTGACGATCTCTTCATAGACCGAGGATGTGTAAACAGGGGCTGCCTCATCGCTTGCAACCGGCGGCGCAGGCGGCGCGGATTTATCTGCCTGGGTGGCGCAGCCGGTCAAAGCTGCCAGCATCAATATGGCTTGTGTTCGCATGAACTGTCCCCTAATTTCCCTCATTATCAGGACTTTAGGCGGCAAGCGAGCTTTAGGCCAGAGGCCGCGTTCGGCCGCTTATCAATTATTCTGGTTTGCGTAATTCAAAGGTCACATGAACGGTCACCGCATAACCAACTTCGCCGCTAGCAATTGGCGTGGAGTCTGCTGCAGCTAATCCTGACATCCGCGCCATCTGCATCGGTTGCGGCGTAAACCCACCGCTTTCCGAAATCGTCACAACCCGCGCGACGTTATAGCCGGATGCGCGCGCATAAAGATCGGCGCGGGCCTGTGCCTCGCGCATGGCAATCGTCCGGGCTTCATTCTTGGCCGCGCGATCGTCATTAAGGGCGAAGCGCAAACCTGAAAATGTGTTTCCGCCCGCAGCCACCAAGGCGTCTAGTGTCTCGCCAAGATTATCCAGGTCACGCACTTTGACGGTGAGCTGATTGGAGGCTGTGTATCCGACAAGCCGCGGCGGTGCCCCGTTTTGGCGATTGGCGTAGTCGTAACGCGGTTGCAGCGACAGGTTAGAGGTTTGCATATCGATCTTGTCAACATTCGCAGCTTCAAGCGCGCGAAACACGCCGTTCATCGCGGTTGAATTGTCCGCCATTGCTGTCGCCGCTGTCTCGGCCTCACTTTGTACACCCGTAGAGATGAAGGCGATGTCTGGTGACCGCATGACTTTGCCTTCAGCGGAAATAGCAAGCGTCGTTTCTGGCTGGATTGAATTGGGATGTGCGCTCGGCAATGGATCGGCATTGACCGGAATGGCAGGCGCTGCTGCCATTGTTTCAATTGGCATTGCGGGCGGTGTTTCACTGTTTGATGGCGCGCCGCTGCCGCAGGCCGTCAAAGTAAGTAAAGCGAATGAGATACCGCCGAGTGCGGCGCGGGGTTTGGTAAGCACGGACAATTTATCCTCCACGAATTGAATGGCTTGCAGTCTCCATTGAAATGGGCCATTGCGGCGAGATCAAGGTTGGCGTTTTATATCGGCGTTCATTTTGAGAAAAGGGCCTGTAGCTCAGTTGGTTAGAGCGGACCGCTCATAACGGTCTGGTCGGGGGTTCGAATCCCTCCGGGCCCACCATCTGAACCATCATAGTTTAGATCAAACTGATCTAAACCTTAAATACCACCACACAATCGACTTTATCAAAGACCACGCGGTCTTCCGCTACCTTTATATGGCGGAAGACCTCAAGGTTGGTGGGACTGTGTGATGTCGACAGCAACCGTGTCCGTCGTCAGATAATTTGAGACATTTGGCAGCCTGGCATTCAGGAGGCTTGGCTCATCTTGGTTTCAGTTAAGCAGCGTGTTTGGCGTGCTGCAAGCGCCTTTGTTTCATCGTCCTCCTTTTGGTTTTCTCTCGCTGGAGCAAGATGGTCTGCCCGCGTCCGGTGTAAACGTCTGCGGGCGTGAGGTTTTTCAAGCTCTCATGATAGCGCTGATGGTTGTAGTGACCGACGAACGCAGCGACTTGGGTTTCGAGATCACCCGGCAAGAAGTAGTTTTCGAGCAGGATGCGGTTTTTGAGTGTTTGATGCCAGCGTTCGATCTTGCCCTGGGTCTGCGGGTGATAGGGCGCGCCGCGTGTGTGGGTCATACCTTTGTCTTCCAAGTACTCAGCCAACTGGCCAGAGATGTAACAAGGACCATTGTCAGACAGCAGACGCGGGCGATGCACGACATTGGCCTGATCTAGGCCTGTCTCTTCCAGCGCCAGGTTCAACGTGTCCTCGACATCTGATGCAGCCATGCCGGTGCAGAGCTTCCACGCGATGATGTATCGCGAGAAGTCATCCAGGATGGTCGAGAGGTAGAACCAGCCCCAGCCGATCACTTTGAGATATGTGAAGTCAGTCTGCCAGAGCTGGTTCACCGCTGTGGTCTTGTCGCGGAACTCACTGGCCGCTTTCATCACGATGAAGGCTGGACTGGTGATCAAATCATGTGAGCGAAGCAGCCTGTAAACACTGGCCTCTGAGATGAAGTAGCTGCGCTCATCGGTGAACGTCACGGCCAGCTCTCTCGGGCTCAGCTCTGGCCGCGCTAAGGCCATCTCCAGCATGTCGTCCCGCACCTTGTCAGGGATGCGGTTCCACACCCGGCCCGGATGCGATCTGCGGTCTTCCAGACCTGCCTCACCGAACCGGCGGTAGAGATCATACCAGCGATAGAAGGTGGGCCGTGATATGCCGAGCCTGTCGAGCGTGCGCTTCACTGGCAGATGCGAGCCTTCGACCAACCGAATGATCTCCAGCTTCTCAGATGCAGGATATCTCATTCTGGGTCGTCCCCATCCGCGATCATGCTTTTTTTAAGCAGGCGGTTTTCAAGCATGGTCTCAGCCAAGGCTTCTTTCAGGTCGCGGGCTTCGCGCTTCAGATGGGTGACTTCGCCGGATGTTGCCTGGCGCTGCGTATCACCAGACAGGCGCTTCTTGCCCGCCTCCAGAAACTCCTTCGACCAGTTGTAATACAGGCTCTCAGAAATCCCTTCGCGCCGGCACAGCTCCGAGATAGAACTCTCCCCGCGCAGACCATCCAGAACAATCCTAATCTTCTCTTCAGCAGAAAACTTCCGGCGCGTCTTACGCTTGATCTCTTTTACATGCTTGTCGGCCGATCCATTCGGCCCTGTTCTCGTTCTCATCATCAATCCCTCTATGGGTAACGATGAGCCAAAAACTCTCCCTTAGCAAAACAACCTAATATGTCTCAAAGGCCATGACGGGATACAGGCCACACAAATCTAATTTTTCTTATCATGTTAACTTGCTATTAAGTCAAAACAACCTCAGATAGTAATTATGGAGGGCCAAGTTTTGGGGCAGATTCAGATAGAGCCGACATCACCACCAGCGGCTGGAGATGCCACACCGAGTAGTTTGATACGCCTCTGGTTCGTTGCCGAAGGTTTGTGGAGTGTCCGCAACGATGATTTTGACGAAGACAGCAAGTTAGAGCCGTTTCGTGATAAGCTTTCAGCGCAACAAAATGGAGTTGCCCATCAGCTCATACAAACCCGCTCAACATGTTTGCAGCACGTTCTTGATAAGCTTAGCATGTGGCAAGCGGCTTGCGGCCCTGGAATTGGTGCAACACTTGAGAGTAGTGGAGACACATATACGTTTATGGTCTTGTCTGCGATGGATGATCTACGCGAAATCATCGAGGCTCAGCTCTCAACTTGATCGCCTTGAAATCGCTAGTATTTGGAAAAGCTTGGATTGCGCGCGCGAATTTCGTAGCTACGTGGCTCCATTCTAAGCGTGAACACACCAGCCGCCTCCAGACATTGTAGTAAAAATATTGCAGAAAAAGTTCCCAGCGCTATCTTTTCTTCAAGACCTATCTCAGGCTGATTGACGTTGTTTGCGGCCAGCCGCTCAGACAACTCTTGAAGGCTGATACTCTTCATTCTCAGTTGCTCTGTTAGAAGACGAGAGGCGCGGACGGCGTACTTACTTGCGTTGAGCACGGAAGGTTCGCTTTTCAAATTAGGCACCCTTATCGATAGGCGTGTAGCTCTTTGCGATCTACTAACAAAATCGGTGTAATTTCCATTTTTCTGGCAAGCCTGCCAAGTCGGTCATTGTCAGCAAACGTCCATCCGCCGCCGCCGCACTCCTGCGCTAACTCCAATAATCAATCCAGCCGACAAGATTAGCCCCGCTGCGAGCATGAATGGTGCGCCTGGAAAATATGGATTTGGTTCGCGAGTATAAAACCCAAATATCTGTGACATGATGAACGGGCCAATAATTGCAGCAGCGCTGTAAACGCTAGCGATTGCACCTTGGAGCTCACCTTGCGAATCATCGGGTGCGGACCGCGTCATCAAGGCTTGCATCGTAGGTATAGAAAACTCGCAAAGCCCACCTATGATGATGCCAGCATAAATCACATAGGGCCCGACTGCTTGAGCAAGTATCAGAAATCCAATTGCACCAAATGCCAGGCCCAACCATAAAGTGGTTCGCTCCCCCAGCCACTTGACAGTTGGTCCGGTCAATAAACCTTGAACGATCACCATCATGATTCCGTAAACGGTTATCGACAAGCCAATAGCGACTGGCGTCCAATCTACAACTTCTATGGCGAAGAAGGGCCAGACACTGATATACGCTTGTTTCGAAAGCTGAATACAAAACATGGCAGCGAGTAGAATTAGGACGCCCGGATGGCGAGCAATCGATAACAAGCTCCCCACCGGGTTTGCTCGACTCCAGTCAAATTGTCTGCGTTGCTCAAGATCGAGCGTTTCAGGAAAATTGAACCAGCCGAACAGACATGTAGTCAACGAAAGCAAGCCTGCGACCATAAATGGCAGTCTAAAGTTTTGGCTTCCAAGTAACCCGCCGATGACTGGGCCTAAGATGAATCCGAGTCCTACGGCGGCGCCTGCGATTCCGAACAGTCTGGCGCGATCAGTCTTACTAGCAATGTCAGCGATGCAAGCGCTTGCTGCTGAGTAGGTTGCACCAAATATTCCGGAAATAAGCCGGGCCACAAATAGGAATGCCAACGACGGGGCTGCCGCCATTACAAAATAGTCAATACTGAAGCCTAGCAAGGCCAGCAGTAAGACCGGCCGTCGTCCAAAGCGGTCACTTAGCCCGCCTATTAAGGGGGCGCACACGAACTGCATGCCAGCATAAGTCACTAGGAGGTAGCCGCTCACTTCAACAGCGCGACTATTCGGCAAGTCTGAAAGCCTGGTTATTATCTCAGGCATGAGTGGGAGTATCAAGCCAACACCCATTGCATCGAAGAAAACGATCAGACATACGAACAAGAGGATTGAACCGGTTGATTTCTGCTGCTTCATTTCTCAGTTCTATTGGCGATGAGTGACAATCTGACCTAGGCTACAGGTAATAAAAAGGCCAGCCAATCCAAATGTCAGACTTATTCGTAACTAGGTCTTGTTGACAAAGTATTTGATCCACAGCCTTAGCGCGGCGATATGTATGAATCCGAGATAGCTGTCTTCTGTTTTGTCGTAGCGTGTTGCCACGCGGCGTGAGTTTTTCAGTTTATTGAAACAGCGTTCGACA
>JAJFFK010000022.1 GCA_021776655.1 Henriciella sp.
TCCGGGATGACAATTTGGTGTGTGGGAGCACAGCCCCTGACCCCGATTGTCCCGGACTTGATCCGGGATCTCTCGCGAGGCTCCCGGTCACCGTGGCACGAGACTCCGGATCAAGCCCGGAGCCATCGGAGAAGGGAACAGGCCTGAGCCCGGTTCATGACACTCGTGGGGAGGGCGAAGCCCGATACGGAACCCGCTTACGCAACGCGTGACGCGAAGCGTCTTAGCGCGGGGCAAACCCAGACACTTAAGAATAATCCGCGATCCGGCACAAAAGCCGCCCGCGAAACTCGAAAAAGCTGGCGCCTCTGATCTTTATCGTTTCGCCGGCTTTGACGCCGTTCGGCAGGTCAACCGAGGCTTTGCCTTCAAACTCGATCTCAGCCGACGCTTTGCCATCGCCGATGACCAGATTGACCAGCCGCTGCCGCCGATATGAGAAGGCGTTACCGGACAGTTCGGCCACTTGGCCCATACTCTCACGGCCTTCGAGGCGCATCGATTGGCCGGTATTTGAAATGTTCTCGAACAGGACATCCTCGGTAACACAATCGAGCATGCCGTCTATATCGCGATCATTATAACTTTGAATGTAGCGATTGATAATATCTTCGTACATGTGCACCCACCCTATATATATCTATCCGTTCTACCATAATTTTGTCAAAACGATGTTTTAGTTGCACTCCAGCAAGTGGCGTGACATGAGATCGCCTGCAACTCCAGGAGACAGCAATGACCCTTCGCGTGGCCGTCGTCGGCGCAACCGGTAATGTCGGAAGAGAGCTGTTTAACATTATGGACGAGCGCGGCTTTCCCGCCGCCAAAGTTCATGCGGTTGCTTCGCGCCGCTCATTGGGCCGCAAATGCAGCTATGGTGATCGGACATTGTCCTGCCAGGATCTGGAACAGTTCGATTTCAGCCAGGTTGATCTGGTTTTCATGTCTGCGGGCGGCAAGGTCTCCAAGGAATGGTCGCCAAAGATCGCGGCTGCAGGGGCGATTGTGGTGGATAATTCATCGACCTGGCGCATGCACAAGAATGTCCCGCTGGTCGTACCAGAGGTCAACGGGGAAGCGGTTCTTGGCTGTCACAAGATGAATATCATTGCCAATCCCAATTGCTCAACCGCGCAATTGGTTGTCGCTTTAAAGCCCCTACATGCCGCCGCCGGGATCAAGCGGGTTGTGGTGTCGACCTATCAGTCGGTTTCAGGCGCTGGAAAAGCGGCGATGGACGAGCTGTGGACGCAAACCAAAGGTATGTTCGTCAATGACAGACCAACCCCGCAAGAGTTCTCGCGGCAAATCGCGTTTAACGTCATTCCTCAGATTGATAGTTTCCTGGAAGACGGCTTCACCAAGGAAGAGCTGAAAATGCGCGAGGAAACTCAGAAAATCCTCGATCCCGCCATCGAGCTGGTCGCGACCTGCGTGCGTGTCCCGGTCTTTGTTGGTCATTCTGGATCGGTCAATGTCGAACTTGAGGACCCGCTCAGCGTTGCCGACGCGCAGGAGCTGTTTCGTGAGGCTGACGGTGTCGTTCTGGTCGATAACCCGCAAGAAGATCAATTCATCACGCCGATTGAATGCGTCGGCGAATGGGCCAGTTATGTGTCGCGCGTGCGCAAGGATCCGACCTGCGAGAATGGCATCATGTTCTGGAATGTATCTGACAATTTGCGCAAAGGTGCCGCCCTGAACGCGGTGCAAATCGGCGAGGAGCTGATCCGACGCGGCGTCCTGAAGCCAGAGCGGGCGCTGGCATAGGGCTACAATTGGTAAATCGGACCCTACACTGATCCAGCACGCTTCTGGCGGTTATCCAACACATATCGTGCGGTCATCGAGCCGGAATGATTTGACTACAAAAAGCGACTTGCGCCGGAGCAGAATATAGGCTTTATCGCGCTTTCAGCCTGATGCATCAGGCTGCTTACCCACCAGAATGCGGGCGTAGCTCAGGGGTAGAGCACAACCTTGCCAAGGTTGGGGTCGGGCGTTCGAATCGCCTCGCCCGCTCCAAATTAAGTGAATGAAAACAGCCGACTATCTGGCTTGAGCGCTGCGTTCATATTTAGCCAGCCCTCTTCGCCGTTAGAAGGCGACACAGTTCGTCTAGCTGCTCAAGATCGCGATATTTTACGCGCAATTCTCCGCCCTCTGCTTTGTGTCTGATATCGACACTTAAGCCGAGAACCCGAGCCAGGTCAGCTTCCAGGGCCGTGGTATCTACATCCTTGGAATCCAGAACCTTTTTGGCCACTCTGGCCAGGTCGTCACTCCCGCGAGCGCGCTTGGCAAGCGCTTCAACCTCTCGGACCGTTAGGCCTCGCAGCACCGCCATCTCGACAATCGGACCAGGCTCCGGCGCGCCGAGCGCTGCGCGTGCATGACCGGCTGTGATCCGCCCGTGTCGCAGATGCTCTCTTGCACCCTCAGGCAGGTTCAGCAGGCGGAGTGTATTTGCAATATGAACGCGCCCCTTGCCGACACTCTCTGCCAGACTCTCCTGGGTCCGACCAAACCGCTTCATCAGTGCATTATAAGCTTCGGCCTCTTCAATCGGATTTAGATCGCTGCGTTGAACATTTTCGATGATACCAAATTCAAGTAATTCCAGTTCATCGACATCCCGAACAACTGTCGGAATTGTCGCCAATTCCGCCATTTTGGCAGCGCGCCACCGACGCTCACCCGCAACGATCTGAAACTGTCCAGGCGCGTCGGGATCAGGGCGAACCAGAATCGGCTGAAGCACCCCCCGCTTGCGGATCGACTGACACAGTTCTTCCATTTCAGCATCGAGGAAAGTTCGGCGAGGCTGCGCTGGATTTGGCCGTATATGCGCAATTTCAATCTCGCTAGACGGGACCGGTTGCGCGCCCTCGGGTCCAAGTCCAATTGCTTCGACCTCACCAATCAAGGCTGACAAGCCCTTGCCTAGGCGGCTGGTTTTTGCGCGCGGTTCTGTCGCCATGGCTTAAGCGTCCCGAAGTTTGCGTTCACGCTGTAGCATCTCGGACGCCAGCCGAATGTAGGCCTCACTGCCTGGGCACCGATAATCGTACAGCAAAGCCGGCTTGCCGAAACTTGGTGCCTCGGACAGGCGTACATTTCTCGGGATGACAGTGTTGTAGACTTTCGCGCCGAGTACAGATCGAACCTCATCGGCAACCTGGTCTGACAGATTGTTGCGCCGATCATACATCGTCAGAACCACACCTTGAATATCGAGATCCGGATTAAGTCCGCTTCGCACCACCTCAACCGTTCGAAGCAACTGGCTAAGCCCCTCCAGCGCCAGAAACTCACATTGCAGCGGGACCAGAATGGAATTGGCCGCAGTCATCGCGTTGATCGTCAATGACGACAATGCGGGCGGACAATCAATCAGAACGTAATCATATTCAGGCAGAACACGTTCTGCGGCTTCCTTGATATATAGATGAATGGCATCGCGCAGCCGATAAGAGCGATGAGAATCGCTCGACAGCTCCGTCTCCACGCCAGACAGGTTCTCGTCCCCGGGGACAATATCCAATCGCGGGACAAGCGTATGGATAACCGCATCTCCCAAGAAGACATTGTCGATGACAACATCATAACTGGTCAATTTTCGCTCGGGTCGCGTAACCCCCAAACCGGTGGACGCATTCCCCTGGGCGTCAAAATCAATGATCAGAACATTGCGGCCAACCGCAGCAAGTGCGGTTCCCAGGTTGATTGAAGTGGTGGTTTTACCAACCCCACCTTTTTGATTTGCGATAGCCAGAACGCGGGTTTTACTGATCGACACGTGAAACCTCCGAGATTTTTAAGATTGCCCCATCCCCACCACTTATGCTGGGAATCACTTGATACGCGAATTTCCAGCATTCCTGCGCCCGCGTCAATTCCTCTTCCCACCTTCTTCCCTTCGGGCAGATCGCATAAGCGCCCGCACGTAGCCATTTTTCGCTGTGCTCAAGTATTTTTTCCAACGGAGCAAAGGCCCTGGCGGTGACACAGGCCGTCGCAACATCGTCGACATTCTCCACCCGCCCTTGGCGCACGCGCGCTGGTAACTCGGCGACCCGAACCGCCTCGCGTAAGAAGGCGCACTTCTTCCCCACTGTCTCAATCATTACGATTTCCGCCACCGGGTCGGTCAGACCTGCCGCAAGGACTAGGCCTGGAAACCCAGACCCTGCCCCCAAATCAACCGTCAACAGGTTGTCTGGAATCAAGGGCAAGAGCTGCAACGAGTCGAGAACATGTCGACGCCAAATATGATCCATCTCGGAAGGTCCAATTAAATTGATGCGCCGGTGCCAAACGTCCAATAAGTCAACGATTTTCTCAATCTTCGAAATTGTTTCACGTGAAACATCTACATATTCGCTCAGGCTCTGAGGACCAAACCCATCGACATCCACCATATCAAGCCGTTCTCTGCTTATCGCCGCGACGCCTGACATGCGCCAACAACGCGGTTAAAGCACCCGGCGTTACGCCCTCTATGCGGGAAGCTTGTCCCAAAGTTCGTGGCCTGATGGTTTCCAGTTTCATGCGCACTTCATTTGAAAGTCCGCCAATTGCTGCGTAATCCAGCCCATCGGGTATCAACAAGGCTTCATCACGGCGAAGCGATTCAATATCAGCCGACTGCCGCTCAATATAGCCCGCGTAAATTGCCTCAATTGCAAGCTGGCTCCGCGTCTCGGAAGATAGGTCCGAGAGCGCTGGAAATACCCCGTCCAGATCCTCAAACTCAATCTTCGGATAGGCGAGATAGGCCCAGGCGCTGCGTCTCTGACCGTCCTGGTTGACGCTCCATCCACGCTTGGCCGCCGCATTCGGCGTTAGCGATAATGATTTCAGTAAGTTTCGGCCGGCGGTTAATGCCTGTTGTTTCACGTGAAACAATTTCGCGCGCTCCGGCCCGACCAGGCCCAACGCAATGCCCTTTTCCGTCAGGCGTTGGTCCGCATTATCCGAGCGCAAGCTGAGGCGGTACTCTGCCCTGGATGTAAACATCCGGTAGGGCTCGGTCACACCGCGTGTGACCAGGTCGTCAATTAGGACACCAATATAGGCTTCAGCCCGGTCAAACGTAATCCCGGTCAGACCGCACACACGGCGCGCGGCATTCAAACCGGCCATCAAGCCCTGCGCGCCCGCCTCTTCATAGCCAGTTGTTCCGTTGATTTGTCCAGCAAGATACAGCCCCGGCAGCAGCTTGACCTCCAAGTGGTGGTCAAGCGCACGTGGATCAACATAGTCATACTCAATGGCATAGCCGTATTGAAGGATCTTTGCGTTTTCCAGGCCCCCAATTTTGCGAATGAAGGCGTCCTGAACATCCTTTGGCAATGATGTCGAAATGCCATTTGGGTAGACTGTGTGATCCTCCAGGCCTTCAGGTTCGAGGAAGATTTGGTGGCGGTCCTTATCCGCAAACCGGTGAACCTTATCCTCAATCGACGGACAGTAGCGTGGCCCTTTGCCGGCAATTGCCCCGGAATAAACCGCTGATCTTTGTAAATTGAGCGCAATCTCGCCGTGCACTGCCGGGTTGGTAAACGTAATTCCGCAGGCAATTTGAGGGACTTCAATTGCTGTGGTCATGTAGGAGAATGGAATCGGTGTCTCGTCAGCCGGTTGCTGCTCAAGCTTGTCCCAGGCGATGGTCCGGCCATCGAGGCGCGCCGGGGTTCCCGTTTTCAAGCGGCCGATTGGCAGGTTCATCGCATAAAGCCGGTCGGCCAAGGCAATCGATGGCGCCTCACCTGCCCGACCCGCCTGTATCCGCTCCTTGCCACGGTGGATCAGCCCGTTCAGAAATGTCCCTGTGGTCAATACGACAGCTTCAGCCGAATATGTCTGCCCCGACCCACACACAACACCCGCCACACGCCCAGCCGCTTCGACTATGTCATCGGCGCTATCCTCAATAATTGTGAGATTGTCGTGGTTCAGTATCTCTTCCTGCATCGCGTTTCGATACAGAGCGCGGTCAATTTGCGCGCGTGGACCCCAGACCGCCGGTCCCTTTGAGCGATTGAGCATGCGAAACTGTATACCCGAACGATCAGCAACCCGCGCCATCAAGCCATCCAGGGCATCGATCTCGCGCACGAGATGCCCTTTGCCCAAGCCACCAATAGCTGGATTACAAGACATTTCCCCGATGGTTGCGGTCTTGTGGGTCAGCAATGCGGTAGAGGCACCGGTCCGCGCCGCCGCAGACGCCGCCTCGCAGCCAGCGTGGCCACCGCCGATCACGATTACGTCGAAATGGGAATTCTGGGTCATTTTCAAATATTTCCGGGTTCACCCGCGCGGCATAGCCGATCATGGCGCCAGAAGACAGCCCTACTTACCGATACAAAAATTCGAGAAGACCGACCCAAGCACGCTTTCTGCATCCACATGCCCGGTCAGCGACCCAAGCTTCCGGCTGGCGCGGCGAACCTCTTCCGAGACAAGCTCTGCCCCTGAACCGGAGTCCAACATCGATCTCGCTTCAATCAAAATTGCCAAACCATCCTGAATACCTTGTCGATGTCGCGCTCGTGTGATGACCGGCGAAGGCGCATTTTTACCCAGCGCGCTTAAGCGTTGCTCGATTGCTCGCACAAGCGCCTCGATACCCACGCCGGTAGACGCAGAGATATGAAATGTTTCACGTGAAACATTTACGTCTTTGACGATATCCGTCTTGTTCGCCGCTATAATATCATCCGGCAGAATGTGCGCGTCACCATCAAAGCCGAGAGAACTATCATAAAGCCAGACCCTGAAATCTGCATTTTGGCCCGCCCTGAGAGCCCTGCGGACACCCTCCCCCTCAACAATATCTGAAGTCTCGCGCAGTCCGGCTGTATCCAAAAGCCAAACCAGATAGCCGCCAATAACCAGTCGGACCTCCAAGATATCGCGCGTCGTACCGGGGACCTCCGTCACAATCGCAGCATCGCGGCCCGCAAGCTGGTTGAACAGGGTGGATTTCCCGGCATTTGGGGATCCCATAATTGCGATTTTGAAGCCCTCGCGAATGCGTTCCGTCACGTTGCCGGCTTGTAGCGCCGCCTCCAAAGCCTTTATCAATTTCGACAGGCGCTCCAGAACCGGAGTATCTACGCGTGTCGGGGCATCTTCCTCGTCCGGAAAATCAATGCTTGACTCAAGCAAAGCCAGACATTCCGTCAATATCTCACGCCACCCACCATAAAGGTCGCTCAGGGCACCATCCATTTGCTTTAGCGCCTGAGCGTGTTGGGCTTCACTTTCCGCATCGATCAGATCAGCGATCGCCTCGGCGCGGGTCAAGTCGAGCTTGCCGGCTTCAAAAGCGCGGCGGGTGAACTCTCCGGGCTCAGCCAATCTGGCGCCCGCCTGAATCAGCGTTTGCAATGCCAATTCCACAACCATGCGGCCACCATGAAGTGACAGCTCCAAAGTGTCCTCACCGGTATAACTTGCCGGACCAGGCATGAATACGATCAGCCCGGAATCGATGATCTCACCGCTTAGGTTACACAGCGTATCAAGCGTCGCGTGGCGCGGCTTTGGCAACCCTTTCAACAGGATGCGTTCTGCAATATCTCTTACAGAAAGGCCAGAAACTCGAAGGACCGAAATTGCAGACGGAAGAGGCCCCGTAGCAAGCGCGCAAATCGTCTCGCGCGAAGTCGCCATCCCTAATTTTTCATAGCCTCGAAGAATTCATCATTATTCTTCGTTTGCTTGAGTTTATCGAGCAGGAAGTCGACCGCATCGGCTGCGCCCATTGGATTGAGAATCCGGCGCAGAATATAGATTTTCTGAAGTTGCGATGGGTCTGTAATCAGCTCTTCTTTTCGAGTGCCCGACTTCATGATGTCGATGGCTGGGAATGTCCGCTTGTCAGCGATCTTGCGATCCAGCACAACTTCAGAGTTGCCCGTGCCCTTGAATTCTTCGAAGATCACTTCGTCCATCCGCGATCCGGTATCAATCAGCGCGGTCGCGATAATTGTCAGGGAGCCACCAAACTCAACATTCCGCGCAGCACCAAAGAACCGTTTCGGGCGCTGCAAGGCATTCGCGTCAACACCGCCGGTCAAGACCTTGCCTGAGCTAGGAACCGTGGTGTTATAGGCACGGCCAAGCCGGGTAATGGAATCAAGCAATATTACAACATCACGGCCATGCTCAACCAGGCGCTTGGCTTTTTCAATCACCATTTCTGCAACCGCAACGTGGCGGGTCGAAGGTTCATCGAAAGTGGACGAAATAACCTCACCCTTCACCGACCGCTTCATGTCGGTCACTTCTTCAGGGCGCTCATCGATCAACAGAACGATCAAATAGCTGTCAGGATGGTTTTCCTCAATCGAGGCCGCAATATTCTGAAGCAGAACAGTTTTACCCGTACGCGGCGGCGCAACAATCAGGGCGCGCTGGCCTTTACCAATTGGCGCAACAATATCAATCACCCGGCCAGAGCGATCCTTCTTGGTCGGGTCTTTCGACTCCATCGTCATGCGCTCTTCAGGATAGAGCGGCGTCAAATTGTCAAAGTGAACTTTCTGACGGGCTTTTTCGGGCGTTTCAAAATTAATCGAGGTCACGTCCGTCATCGCAAAATAGCGTTCATTCTCTCCTGGTTCAGCAATGGGGCCTTCGACCGTATCACCGGTTTTCAAGCCAGCTTTCTTAAGAACGATTGGGCTAACATAGATATCGTCTGGTCCAGCAAGGTAATTGGATTCTGGCGACCGCAAAAATCCAAATCCGTCCTGCAGAACTTCAACCACACCGCGACCAACAATTTGAACCTCTTGCTCGGCAAGCTCTTTCAAAATGGCGAATAGCATGTCCTGCGTCCGCAGCGAGGACGCGTTCTCGACCTCCAGCATTTCCGCATAGGCCAGGAGCTCTTTCGGGGATTTCGCTTTTAATTCACGAAGATACACTTCCGTCGGAAGTTCAATTTCGGTCTCAGTATCAGGCATAGGGTGCCGGTATCCAGATTTTAAATTTTGGAAAATGTAAGCAAGGTGCTCGTGCGCCGGACGGCGACTTGGTTCTCATATGGTCAAACTGTTTCGCCGCGTCAAGTGAAAGGCGCTGTCGCCTATTAGAATGGCTGGACGACAACCAGAATCACAATTGCGATCATGATCATGAACGGAACCTCATTCAGAAGCCGGAACCTCTTTTCAGATCCGACTGGAACGCCCTTGTCGATCTTCTTGCCAAGCGAGATAAAATAACCATGCAAGCCACTGAGGATAACGACCAAAACAAGTTTCACGTGCATCCAGCTATGCTGAAGCAGGTCTGGATTAAGCACCAACATTGTGATTCCCAGCGCCCAAACCATGAGGATGGCCGGTGTCAAAATGATCTTTCGAAGTTTAAGCGAAGCTTCCTTCATTGCCTCAAACAAAGGCTCGCCAGGTGCGCTTTTCAATTGATGCAATTTATAGCGCGGGAAAATCAATAAGCCTGCCATCAGCGCAATGACAAAGATGATATGAAAGGCCTTCACCCAAAGATACATTATATTTAGCCTCCACGGACAATTTCTATAACCCGTTCAACATGCGCAATCGGTGTTTCCGGACGAACGCCGTGGCCGAGATTAAATATATGCGGCCGGTCGGCGTAAGCTTTCAGAAGCGCCCTCACGCGCACCTCCATGGCATCACCCCCTGCTATCAGCAAAAGTGGATCAAGATGTCCCTGTACGGGCAAGGTAGATGGCAGGTTGGCGTTCACAAACTCAGGTGAAATTGCTGTATCCAGTCCGACCGCACTAACTCCGACCTTATCGACATAGTGAGTCAGCATCGTTGCAGCTCCACGTGGAAATCCAATGATCGGGACAGTTACCCCTAGCGCATGTAATCGGCGAACCAGAGCAGCATTAGGTTCAATCACCAGCCGCTCAAACAGATCACTAGGCAAGCCTTCTGCCCAGGATTCAAACAACATCAGGGCATTCGCGCCAGCCTTGACCTGCGCCGCGAGATAATGGGCGCTGACCTCAACCAGGCTTGACAGCAAGTGGTCCAAGTCATCTGGTTTTTCGTAGGCCCATAGTCGCGCCATACTCTTGTCTGTACCGCCGCGTCCCTCAATGGCGTAAAGCGCAACCGTCCACGGCGATCCACAAAACCCGATCAGGGCTTTATCAGCAGATAAGGCAGAACGCACACGCGCAACCGTCTCATAAACCGGCGACAGTCGTTGCACCGCAGTTTCAACCGCAACCTTATCAAGATCATGACCCGTTTCCACAGTTTGAACGATTGGCCCAAGACCTTTTTCAAAGCGTACATTCAATCCCATTGCGTCAAGAATTAGTAAGATGTCAGCAAATAGGATGGCGGCATCCATATCATAACGCTCAACCGGTTGCAGCGTTGCTTCTGCTGCCATTGCAGGTGAATAACAAAAATCGAGAAAGTCTTTTGCCTGTGATCTCAACTCAAGATACTCTGGCAGGTGCCGTCCAGCTTGTCGCATCATCCAGACCGGGGGGTTGGAACTTTTCTGTCCATTCAGGACGGATAGAAATAGTGAAGAATTCAAACTGGCCATATCGACCTCTTAAAACCAAGGATCATCTATCCGCGAACTATCATTATTAAGTCGGGAGTCTCGTGGAAAACGCACGCTGGGCGGATTTGTCCATGACAAATGCACAGTCTGTCCCCACGCAATTCACATTTTTAACTTTTTGTTAACGTCCTGCAAAAACAGTTAATTTTTCCTTAACAAATCCGTAATCCAAAGATGGAGAACAATTCAAGGCCAAGGCAGAGTCAGATTCGTATATTTGTGCAATTTGGAGTCAGTTTCCAAGAGCAACTACCTTATCCACAACCTCTCCACAGGGCTTGTAGAATTCATACGAAACCTGCAAACCAATTGGCAGAGCTCAATAGTGAACGATATCCATGCGTCCTGCCATCTACTTCAACGTCCATCTGGTATCGGATTCGACCGGTGAAACACTGAATGCAGTGATGCGGGCAGCGGCGGCCCAATTCGATCGTACAATTCCGCTTGAGCACAATTATTATCTGGTCCGCTCAGAAAAGCAGCTCGACCGTGTCATGGCTGAGATTGAAGCGGCGCCAGGCGTTGTTTGGTATACAATTTCGGACGAAGACTTGCGCCGCAAGCTGGAGCAATTTTGTCGCCAGAAGGGCATTCAGACACTGCCGGTTTTGGACCCCTCTATTCATATGCTGAGCCGTCACCTAGGGATCGCTGCGAGTGAGAGGGTTGCGGGCCAATACACACTCAACGCCGATTATTTTCGAAGGATTGCGGCGATTGATTTTGCTTTACATCATGATGACGGCCAAAATGTACATGGCCTGGTCGATGCCGACGTTGTTTTACTTGGTGTGAGCCGGACCTCGAAGACGCCAACATGCGTATATTTGGCCAATCGCGGTATTAAGGCGGGGAATGTCCCGCTTGTACCCGGTATTCCGCCACCAAAAGTCATTGAAGAGTTGAAAATGCCAATGATTGTTGGCTTGAAGATTGGGGTTGAGCGATTGCTCCAGATCCGCAGCCAGCGACTGATGGCCCTTAACGCTGATAATGAAACCGATTACACCGACGAAGAGGCTGTACGTGCCGAGGTTACAGACGCGAGCCGACTGTTCCAGCGCAATGGCTGGCCGGTGATCGATGTCTCCCGGCGAAGTGTTGAGGAAACAGCCGCCGCGATTCTCAACAAACTGAATGAGAGGCGGGACATACATTGACCCAAGCCGTCATCCTTGCCTCCGGTAGCGCCAGTCGGCGGTCTTTGCTTGCGGGTGCGGGTATTGATGTGGTCGCTATCAAGCCGAATGTTGATGAAGAGGCGGCAAAACAATCTCTGCGCGCAAGCCAAACCTCAGTGCGCGATCAGGCGATGCATCTTGCTGAGCTGAAGGCGATCAAAGTCTCGCAGACGCATTCGGGCATGGTCATTGGTGGTGATCAGATGCTTAGTCTTGATGGCGAGGCGCTGGATAAACCGAAAGACCTGGCCGAAGCTGGCAGCCATCTGCGCCGACTTTCGGGCCAGACGCATACGCTTGAAACCGCTATTGCTATTGCAGAAGGCGGGGTCCCGGTCTGGCGTCATCTTGCGCGGCCAAAATTAACCGTTCGCCGCCTCACCGACGCGTATATTGAAGCCTATCTGTGCCAATGTGGGGAGCAAATTCTCGCAACGGTCGGGGCCTATCAGCTTGAGGGTCTGGGCGCGCAATTGTTCAACAAGATTGAGGGGGACTATTTTTCAATTCTTGGCTTACCCCTTTTGCCGCTGCTGGACTATTTGCGCACGCGTAGAGTGATAGAAGCATGACCGCGTTACTGGGTGTGATTGGGGATCCTGTATCCCATTCTCTGTCTCCGGAGATTCACAATGCCTGGCTTAGAGCGGCCGGTATTGATGCGCGTTACGACCCAATTCATGTTGTTGACGGCGCTCTGCCAGCTGCGCTGAGTGACCTGTCCGATCGCGCGATTGTTGGCTTGAATATTACACTTCCGCATAAGCGCGCTGCGCTGGACCTGTCTGCAAAGGCCAGCAAGACAGCGCAGGTAATTGGTGCCGCGAACACTTTGACGCGCCTGCCCGCTGGTGGCTGGTCGGCGGACAATACCGATGCGGCTGGATTCATGCGCGCGCTAAAGCTTGCAGGGGTAACCGCAATCAGAGGTAAAAACGTGCTGGTTCTTGGCGCTGGTGGCGCCGCAAGAGCGATTGTCTATGCTTTGCACGAAGCGGGGGCAGATATCGTAATCTTGAACCGTACATTGGAACGAGCCGCGCAATTGTCAGCCGATATTACGCAATCGAACGCATCTTACAGCTCACTCGATGAGTTTGCTGATTATGTGCGACCTGCGGATATGATTATTAACACGACCAGCCGAGGGTTTTCTGAAAGTCCGCTTCAGCTTCCACCGGGTGGCGCGCGCCTGTTCTTCGATATCTCATATGGTCGATCAGTAGAGGCACAATTGATACATGCGACCGGCCAAGGCTGGCGCGCCGAGGATGGTTTGGCAATGTTGGTCTACCAGGCCGCAAAGAGTTTTGAGTTATGGTTCGACCGAAGGCCAGATACGTCATCGGCGCTCAAGCATTGCCGTGAGATTGTGGAGGCGAAGATTTGAAAACCCTTGGGCTAACCGGTTCGATTGGGATGGGGAAATCAGCCACCGCTGATATGTTCCGTGACGCTGGCATCCCTGTCTATGACGCAGACGCCGCTGTCCACGCGCTATACGAGCGTGGCGGCGCTGCAATAGGTCCTTTGTCCGAGATGTTTGGCAATGTTGTCCAGGATGGTGCGATCCACCGTCCAAGTCTGCGCGCTGCTGTACTCAATAATCCTGAAGCGATGGCTGAGCTTGAGACTGTGGTGCACCCGCTAGTGGGTGAGACCCAGCTGAAGTTTCGACAGGATGCTCTCGCCAGCGGCGCAGTGTTCGCGGTCTTGGACGTGCCGCTCCTGTATGAGACGGGCGGCGACAAACGGTGTGACCTGGTTGCGGTTGTCACCGCTCCGGAGGCCCTGCAGCGTGAACGTGTTGTGGCGCGGCCAGGCATGACGGAGGGTGCCTTTGAAGCGATCCGTGCGAAACAAATGTCCGACGCCGATAAACGGGCCCGCGCTGACTTTGTGATCTCAACCGCGTTTGGGTTTGAGTTCACCCGCACGCATGTGCTTGCTATTGTTGAGCTTCTAAAATCATCCGAACAAAGGCAGCAACGATGACTGAAGACATTCGAGAGATTGCATTTGACACCGAAACCACGGGTCTTGAATGGGACAAGGATGACCGCATCATTGAGGTTGGCGCGGTTGAGCTGATCAATCACGTTCCAACCGGCAAGACCTTTCAGGCCTATGTAAACCCTGGCCGCCGGGTATCTGAGGCAACCATTCGAATCACTGGAATTACCGATAAAGACCTTAGGGACAAGCCGGGATTTGAGGATTCCAGCATCGTTGATGCTTTGCTCGCCTTTTTTGGTGATGCGCCAATCGTCGCGCACAATGCAGGGTTTGACCGCGGCTTTCTCAACATGGAATTGGCGCGCTGCAATCGCACGCCAATTCCAGAGGAGCGCTGGATCGATACGGTCATGATGGCGCGAAAACGCTATCCCGGGGCGCCAGCCAGCCTTGATGCCTTGTGTCGCAGGTTTGAGATCAACTCTGATGCCCGAACATTCCACGGGGCGCTACTCGATAGTCAGCTCCTGTCAGAGGTCTATCTTGAATTACTCGGCGGCAGAGCTCGGGCGTTTGATTTTGGTGATGAGAAAAAGAAAATCGAGACCCAGCAAGGTCATGCTGAGCCTCGACCTAAGCCATTGGCGCGATTGGGTGATGGGGCTGAAAAAGCGGCCCATACCGAATTTGTTGGCACGCTGGGTGATGATGCGATCTGGAAACGCTACGACTGAGGCGCAGGCTCGGCAGGTATATCTTCAGTAGGCTTTGCCTCGCCAGCCTCCGCCGCTGCGCGCTGGCGTTGTGAGCTGTACAAGGCTGCAAAATCAACCGGGTCAATGCGGAGGGGTGGAAAGCCACCTTCTGCGGAGATATCAGCGATGATCCGACGGGCGAATGGGAAAAGAATGCGCGGGCATTCAATCAACAAGATGGGTTCCAGGTCGGCCTGAGCAAAGCCGCTGATTTGAAACAGACCAGAATAATCCATTTCCAGAATAAAAAGGGCTGTTTCTTTGGTTCCAGCCCGCGCGTGAAGTTTCAGGGTGACTTCGAAAACATTCTCAGCCTCATTTTTCGGTGCCGCACCAACGTCAATTGCGAGATCAATGTTGGGCTGTTCCTGAACCGTGACGCCCGGGTTTTCAAAGGATAAATCCTTGATGTACTGGCTGATCACGCGGATAGCTGGGCCGGTTGCGGGGGCTTGCGGTGTCGGCTGTTGGGCCATGTCTGGAGTATCGGTCATGCTTTGGGTCACTTTTGCGAAAATAAGCATCGCGCCTAACACGCAGCAGAAACCCGCGCAACGGTGGTGTTACTTCTGGAAAAGAGCCTATATGTAAGAAGATAGATTTAGACGGAAAATTACTATGTCCCAATCGATGATTGAATTTGTCGTTCTGGCCGCAATTGCGCTATTCATCGGCTGGCGCCTGTATATCACTCTGGGCCAGGATGATGGCCCTCCAGAAGGGCGCAGCCGGGCGCCGCAGGCCTCCCCCTTGCGCCGAAGTTCCGATGCAACCGATCAGGCTTCCGGCGACGTTGCCCCCGTTCGACCGGTCTTTACTGGCGCCCATGCCGCAGGTCTGGAAACGATATACGGCGCTGATAACAGCTTCGACCCGACGATATTCCTACAGGGTGCCCGATCAGCCTATGAAATGATCGTTGCTGCTTTCGCGCGCGGGGATCGTCAGGCGCTGAAGCCACTACTTGATAAGGACGTTTATGAGGCTTGGGATGCGGCCATATCAGAGCGCGAAAAGACCGGCACAGAGGGCATGAGCCTGTTGCGGCTACGGCGAGCTGAAATCACCGATGCTTCACTGGACGATACGGGAATGGCCCGGGTCACGGTTGAGTTTGAGTCTGATCTTGGGGATGGCGTAAGCACCGCTCGATCGAAAGAGCTGTGGACCTTCATGCGGCAAACCAGCAGCAATGACCCCAATTGGTTGCTTGATGATGTTGATACCGCTGATGAGGGCTAACTTGCGTTCGGCCATGAAACCGTAACTTGAGCCCAAGCGACAATCGCGCCAAGCTTGTTGTCATGCGTCTTCCTGTTCTTCTGTTTTCGGCTTTGTTTGTCCTTTCAGGGTGCGAGACGGCCTCGCCCGTTGCGGCTGCGCCGCCTGTTATTCCACGAACGTCACCCGACCTGAACGCCTGGGATATCCGACCCAAGCCCGTCGCCTATGATGTGCTGCCGGGTTGGGACCGCGCCAATCTGTCGCCCGGCCTATCTGCGCTGCGCCGCAGCTGCGCGATTTTTGAGCAGCGTGGACCGGGGCATTTACTATCAGCGCGGGCACCGTGGGCCGGATCGGCGGGCGATTGGCAGCCAGCCTGCGCCGCCTTGGACGTGATTGGCGACGAGAGTAGCGCTCGCGCGGTGATACAGGCGCTGTTCACGCCGGTAGAAATAGTCTCGCAAGACGGTGCCTCTCGATTCACCGGCTATTTTGAGCCAACTTTCGAAGCGCGACTGCGGCCCGAATACCCCTATACCGAGCCAGTTCCGGGCAAGCCCGATGACCTGATTTCCACCTCCGGGCAGGTTTGGCAAACCTTGCCGAGCGGTGAGCGGCGATCCTATCCGATCCGTGCCGAGATTACCGAAAGCGGCGTACGGCCATTGGCTTATGCTCACCCGGCGGATGTATTTTTCTTGCAAATTCAGGGCTCTGGACGCCTGATCCTGCCGGATGGTCGCACCCTGCGCGCCGCCTATGCCGCCCATAATGGCCGTCCTTTTGTCTCCACCGCGAACTGGCTGATCAATAAGGGCTGGATCAGCCGAGGTGAAGCCAGCATGACCGGCATTCGGGCCTGGATGGACCGCACCACCCCGGCGCGCGCACGCGAAGCGATGAATGCCAATCCGCGCTTTGTCTTCTTCACAATCGAGCCAGAAGGCGACCCCAATCTTGGCCCGAAGGGATCGCTAGGCGTGCCGCTAACCCCGCTTGGTTCAATCGCCGTGGATGAGGACTTTCATCCTTTGGGGGTTCCGATGTTCATCCAGACGATCGCGCCAGGCCTCGGCGGAACCTGGTCCGGTCTGGTGGTTGCGCAGGATACTGGCGGCGCGATCAAAGGCCCGGTGCGCGGAGATATCTACTTTGGCACTGGCGATGCGGCTGGTGCAGCCGCCGATACGGTCAATGCGCCCGGTCGGATATGGGTCCTGCTGCCACGGGTCCTGGCCGAACGCATCCGTGTTTCACGTGAAACAAGCACGGCTGATATGCTCGCGCCTGTGAGGGTCGCGCCCTAGGTTTGCCTCGCGCTAACGCCCTTCGGGCAACGCGAGGCGAAGCGGGTTCCGCGACAGCGCTGTGCGCTGCCACATGAACCAGGCTCAGGGCTCTGGTTTTCTCCCGCGTGACGCGAAGCGTCTTAGCGCGTTGCAAAACCAGAGCCTTAGCGCGAGACAAAACTCAAACACACCCATCCCCCCGGCCCACCTCACCGGTGTCCGCTTATACAGATAGAGCCTTGCGCGGATGCGGCACGCGGGCCTCACCGTAGCTTAACAATGGTTGCGTTCGAGGCTTAAACACCGCCTCCGCGCGTCCCGGTCTTTTCGGGTCCGG
>JAJFFK010000023.1 GCA_021776655.1 Henriciella sp.
AAGGTTGAGTGTTTCTTCAGCAAGATCAAACACTTCAGAGCCATTGCAACCCGGTACGAGAAATACGCTGAAAACTATCTCGCCCTCGTAAAACTCGCCGCAATCAGAATTTGGCTTCGGTTTTATGAGTCGGTGACCTAGCCCGCGATCTTGCGAACATAGTTATATTCGACTTTCTTGCGCTCGCGTTTACGAGCCGGTTGGAAGGCCACTTTGCCATGCTCTTCGCAATATGGGCCAGAGGATGATTTACGGCCACAAAAAGCGAATTTTGGATCCGCCGGATCACCGATCGGCCATTTGCACATACTGTCGCGCAGGGTGAGGATCGTCGCCGCCTCACCATCTGACAAGCGTTGCGGCGGTAGAGCGGCAACCATTGCAGCCTTCTCAGCCGTGCGCAGCGGCGCATCGACACCCGCGACAGGACGCATTGGCCTTGGCGCAACCACCGAACCATCCGGTTGCAAACGCGGCTTCGGCCGGGCCAGGCGCGGTGGACGCTTAACCGGGCGCGACGGCGTGGCGCGGCCAGACAGACCAAGCCGGTGAACCTTGCCGATCACGGCATTGCGGGTCACCCCGCCAAGCTCTTTTGCGATTTGGCTCGCTGAGTGCCCTTCGGCCCATAGTTTCTTGAGCACTTCAACACGATCTTCTGTCCAAGCCATTTTCTCTCCCCGCTTTTCAGCAACCCCTAGATGTTGATTTTGAGTCTGCTCACCAGACCCAGCTTTCGCTACATGTCGTATCAGAGACGAAACGAAACACAAGATACGGGGTTGTGCAATCCACAGGCAATCAATATCTGGTGCTTGCTGTGGATAACTCAAAAAAAGTTCGCCAAACGCACTGTCAGCACCTACATAGCTGGCCATGACTGAACGTACCTTACCCACTTCCTCCCCGCAGCCTCGCTCTTACGGGGCGATAAACGGACTGGGCCTTTGGACTCTCTACAAGCGCGAAGTTGGACGGTTTTTGAAGGTCTGGATGCAGACCCTGTTTGCACCGGTGATCACAACACTGTTGTTCATGACCGTGTTCAAACTCGCCTTTGGCGATCGCGGCGAATTGCGCGGTGATTTTGCTGGCTTGAGCTATAATGATTTTCTCGCACCGGGCCTGGTGGTGATGTCGGTCTTGCAGAACGCGTTTCAGAACTCGTCCTCGTCGCTGACAATATCCAAGGTTCAGGGCAGTCAGGTTGATTTCCTGATGCCGCCTTTGTCACCGCTGGAGCTGACCTTTGGTTTCATCTTTGGCGCCGTGACGCGCGGCGTCATGGTTGGTCTGATCGCAGCGGTCGCTATTCATCTCAGCGGACTGGCAGACTTGAGCATTGTGCATCTCTGGCCGGTGATCTGGTTTTCCTTGATGGCGGCAATTTTCCTGGCTGCAATTGGCACAATGGGCGGCATCTGGGCCGACAAGTTCGATCACTTAGCCGCCGTGACCAATTTCGTGATTGTGCCGCTGACTTTCCTGTCTGGTACATTTTACGACATCAATGTCTTGTCCGAACCGTTCCGCAGTATCGCGCATTTTGACCCGATTTTCTATCTGATTGATGGCTTCCGCTACGGTTTCCTCGGCGCGGCGAACTCTAATATTGGTGTTGGCATGGCGGTCACAGGTGGGGTCGCATTTGCGGCCTCAACCGGCGTCTGGTGGATGCTGAAATCTGGCTATAAGTTAAAGGCATAGGGAGAAACATATGTCAGAAGCTGAATTCATCACCACTGGATATCATGGGCTGCAAACCGGAATATTGGGTGTAACTGCAATTTTCACACTGGTCTTCGCGTATCTTGGTGGATTGCATTTATTCCTACGCAAAGAGCCATTGCTGACGCGAATTGCTGTCTTTACGATTTTCGTTGGTGCCTATTTATTTGTGAACATTTTTCTCTATTCAGCCGCTTTGTTCGGACAGGAATGGCTGGACCTGCGCATACAGGCTGTAGCATTAGACCCAGCGGATTACGGCTTCTATGAGGGAAATAGTGTCACTATCATGCGGATCACATGGGGGATCATTGCATTGGGCACCCTCGCCTTCACAACAATTGATACTTTCCGCTCCAAAACCTAGGATTTTACGACTGACATGGCACAGCTGCCCGTTCTCTCAATGACCGATGTGCGGCTGTCTTTTGGCGGGGCGCCGCTCTTTGAAGGCGTGATGTTTACGCTGGTCAAGGGTGAACGCGCTGCGCTGGTCGGGCGCAACGGCGCTGGCAAGTCAACCCTGATGCGCGTTCTGACCGGGCAGTTCGGCCCAGACAGTGGTAAGCTCTGGTTGATGCCGGGACTTAATATTGTTGCAGTGGAGCAAGAACCTGACCTGTCGGCGTTTGACACTGTGCTCGATTATGCCGCGCAAGACCTCGACGCGGTGTGGATGGCTGAGTCCGAGCTTGGCCTGTTTGATGTCGATCCGAACGCTGACCCGAAAACCCTGTCTGGCGGACAGACGCGGCGCGCGGCGCTGGCCAAGGCGTTCGCCCGCGACCCGGATGTTCTGTTACTGGACGAACCGACCAACCATCTCGATGTGCCGATGATTGAATCGCTGGAATCGCGTCTAAAATCGTTCCCCGGCGGGGTCCTGCTGGTCAGCCACGATCGCCGCTTCATGGAGAATGTCACAACCAACACATTGTGGCTGCGCGACGGCAAGGTGATGAAATCGCCGCGCGGGTATGGTTATTTTGATGAATGGGCGGCGGAGATCGAAGCTTCGGAAGAAAAGCTTCTGACCAAGATGAAAACCCAGATGAAGGCCGAAAACCGCTGGCTCGCCCGCGGCGTGACCGGCCGCCGGGCGCGCAATATGGGCCGGTTACGCAAGCTGCAGGGGATGCGGGCAGAGCAAGCAGCGCTGCGAACCTCGGTCAATACCGCCCATGCAACCGCCGGGATCAGTGCGCAGGTTGGCGACAATCAAAGCCGCAAAGTGTTGGAAACGCGTGGGCTCTCAAAATCATTTGGCGATCTGAAAATTGTCGAAGACCTGTCGATGAAAATCCTGCGCGGTGACCGGATCGGCTTTATCGGGCCAAATGGCGCGGGCAAGACCACGCTGATCAAACTCTTTCTGGGGCAGCTCGCCCCTGACCAAGGCAGTGTGAAGCTCAACTCTGCGCTAAGCGTGACTTACCTTGATCAAACCCGCGACACGCTAAAACCCGGCGACACGCTGTGGGAAGCGCTGACCCCATCTGGCGGCGACAGCATCATGGTCCAGGGTCATCCACGTCATGTCGCCGGATATGCCAAGGATTTCCTGTTCAAACCGGCACAGCTGCGCCAGCCTGTCGCTGCCCTGTCCGGCGGCGAGCGCAACCGTCTAACCCTGGCCATCGCATTGGCCAAAGCCGCCGATGTTCTGGTCCTCGACGAGCCAACCAATGATCTCGACATGCAGACATTGGAACTGCTCGAAGACATGCTGCTCGGCTTCGAGGGCACATTGTTACTGGTCAGCCATGACCGGGCCTTCCTCGATGCCACGGTGACCTCTTGCCTGGTGCCGGTTGGCAAGGGTCAATGGCTTCAGACCGCAGGCGGGTGGAGCGATGCACGCAACCAAATTGCATCTAGATCCACGGCAAGTGCGGCGAAGAAAAAACCGGCGGCGGCGGCAAACTCCAGCGAGGCGAAACGCCCCATCAAACTGACCTTCAAGGATCAGCACCGCCTGAAACAGGCCGAAACCGCGATCCCGCGCCTGACCGTAGAAATTGAAACGCTGCAACAAGACCTCGCCGATCCTGAGCTGTTCAACCGAGCCCCAGACAAGTTCAATACCTTGTCGGCGCGCTTGCAATCAGCGCAGATCGAGCTTGACCGGGCTGAGAGCGAGTGGATGGAAATCGAAGAGCTGAAAGAAGGTTTGACGCGCTGAGCCGGCCCCTTTGCAGGCACCTCACAGATTGATTTCGCTCACGGCTATTCCTCGCTGAAGCGAAGGCCTGCACGGGCGCGACGCATGAGCGCCGGGCCGAACTTGCGACCGGGGTAATACCTCATAGGACACTCTCCATTTGTCATCCCGGAATTTTCACTGGAAAATATCCGGGACCCAGCACAGTGAGTAAACGCAAAACCTCATCAACAAAATACGCGCTAGCCTTTATACGCCCGGTTGAGTTTCTGCATGCCAGATATCCAGCGATCATAATCATTGGCCTTGTTGCGCATATATTTCAGCACTTCAGGATGCGGCAGCACCAGAAACGTCTCCGCCTCAATTGTGCGCACACAGGCCTCGGCAACCTCGCTCGGCTCCATCATGCCATTGATGCTGGCGACACCGTCCGGATTGCCCGCCGTCATTGCGGTTCGGACCGCTTGCGGGCAAAGCACCGAGACCTTGATCCCGTCATCACCATGGGTCAGCGCCAGCCATTCAGCCAAGCCAACCGCCGCATGCTTGGTCACCGCATAGGGCGCCGATCCGATCTGTGACAGCAGGCCCGCCGCCGACGCTGTGTTCAGAATATAGCCCTCGCCGCGCGCAATCATCCGTGGAATTACATGCCGCGCCGCCCAAACATGCGCCATCACATTCACATCCCAGATCGTCTGCCATTTATCATTTGAAACTTCAGCGCCGCCGCCTGCACCAATCCCGGCATTTGAGCAGAACAGATCAATCGGACCATGCTCGCGCTCGACGCTGTCGATCAGGTGCTTGATGTCTTCTTCTTTGCCAACATTGGTGGTGAATGCGACGCCATTGACCGCTTTGGCCGTTTCAGCTGCGCCATCGCCGTTCAGATCGGAGCAGACAATCAGCTTGGCGCCTTCACTGTGAAAGCGCAGCGCAAGTTCACGCCCGATCCCACTTGCTGCCCCGGTTATAACAATCGTCTTGCCGCGAATTTCCATACCAGCTCCTCATGCTCAATCAGGTTCACAAGCATAAACACTCGCAACGCATCGGACCATAGGTGCCGGGGCGTCATACCACGCAGTGCAAACTTGTTTATGGCTTTGTCGCCTCTTGCCGTAATTCCGCCGCTTGAGCGTTTTAGCCAAACCAGATTAGCTAGTGGTGAAATCTATTTCGGAGTATTTCTATGCGGCTCATTCCTCTTCTCGTCAGCGCGTTGGCGCTCACCATTTCACCTCAAGCTTTTGCCCAGAATGAAACGGTGAGCGAGGCAACCAAACAAGCCTTTGCGGCTGGCTATAAGGCCTTGTTCACCTGTTCGGCTACGTTCAATGCCGACCAGACACAGCCGGTGATCGATGCAAATGAGCTTGATGGCATCTATCAAGGCTATCGCCCGTTCATGCGCGACCTCTCAAACGCCAATATCAATGAGCGCCGCCGCACAGTATCAGTCCGGTTTGACCCGGACATGCCACCGCGCATTGCTGCCTGGCGATCTGGCATGGGTTGCTCCCTGCTGCCGGTTGGCGCAGGTCCAAAAGCGGCCCAATGGTTACCGCGATTTGCCGCGACACCGCCAAGCGCTGCGCGTGATATCTCAACCGCCCTCGGCGACAGCGTGGTTCTAACCGAGAACACTTTGGCGCTTGATCGATTGGAGGCTCCTGTCAGCTTTGCGTTTGATGGTGATACTTACGGCGCAGGCACACGCAGCAGCGCGATTGTCGTCGTCCACAAGGGCCAAGTGATTGCAGAGCGTTATGCCCGCGGCATGGATGCCAATAAGCCGCAGCGCACATGGTCGGTTGCCAAATCCCTGACCGCAACCGTCATGGGCGCGGCGATTGAGGACGGCCTGGTCGGCCTCGATAACACAGCCGTCATCAGAGATTTCAACCTTGGCGGCGACCCGCGCCGGGTGATCACTTTGCGCCACCTGCTCAACATGGCCAGCGGTCTGGAATCAGGAACGCGCGGGTCTCGCACAGATCGGGTCTATTTTGGCGGCGTCAAAGTCATGGATATGGTTCGCGCGCGCTTGCTGGAAGCTGAACCGGGAACACGGTTCAAATATTCCAATTATGACAGTCTGATCGCCATGCGATATTTGCGCGAAGCGATCGACGATGACGGCGCTTATTTTCGCTATCCTTACGAGGCTGTGCTGAACAAGATTGGTGCCACGCATACGATTCTGGAAACCGATTGGGATGGCGACTATATCGCCTCCTCGCAGGTTTGGATGACGGCCCGCGACATGGCCCGGTTGGGCCAACTATACCTACAGAATGGCAACTGGTCAGGTGAACAGATCCTGCCGGTCAACTGGGTCGACTATGTCTCTCGTCCAGCGCCCGCGCAACCGGCTGGTGATGGCTTCGGTTATGGCGGGGCGTTCTGGCTACTTGGTGGCCATGAGGGCGCACCAGATGATGCTTATGCTGGCTTGGGCAATCGCGGTCAGCATATGGTGATCATCCCATCGCGCGATCTGGTAATTGTACGGCGCGGCTATGATGTTGCCGGGCAACCGTCTTTCAATATCGCAAAGCTAAGCGCAGACATCGTCGCTGTTCTGGACCGGATCGAGGCGGAAAAGCTTGCTGCTGAACTGGCGGATCTAGAGGCCGATGAGTAGCACGGGGGAAGTCTAGGCGGGTTAGCTCCCCGGTTGCAAGCGCGATCCGGCGCTAATGCGCCGCGCCCGCGCAGGCACTTGCGTCAGCAAGAAATAGCCGTGAGCGAAAACAAACAGACCGTTTCTATGTTCGACGAAAGTGTTTACCCAACCGGCTCAAGCAGTGCTGTGATCCGCTGCGAGATTGTCTCATTAAACGACTGCATCATGGCTGAGCCAGATATCAGCATATCAAAGCCTTCAACATAGGTGCGCCCATCCGGTGCCCGCGCGCAGGTGACCTGCATATCGAACTGTTTGATCTTGGCAACAAGCATCGGCTTATAGGGTTTTGGCAGCACCATACTGAAGCCGAGTATCGCCCCATCCGCCTTGGCGAGGGTTATCTCGCCATCGACCTTCCGCATCATCTTCTTTTCGGTTTTATCCGCGTCTGCGTCAGGCAGCGGCGTGAAAGTATAGGTCGCACTGGTCTCAGTCTGTGCTTGCAAGGATGCATCATCAGGGACATTCTCAGAGAAGTCCAGGCACCAGATATCCCCGTCCGCACTGGCCTCCATTTCGTTCAAGCCGTCTCTAAAGCCATCCGACCAATCGACTTCAAGCGGCGAAGCTATTTGAATGCGTTGCCCCTCTGGTTGGCTCGGATCGACCTGTCCGACAGCGGTTACGCCTTTGGTCGCGTAGATCATCTCATAGGCATAAATCGGCCCATCTTTTGACTGCGCCCGCATCTTATCCAGCAATGGGTCAGCCAGTGCAGGGCCAACCATCAGGACTGTCGCAGCTATCAAGTATATTGGTTTGGTCATGTTGAAATCCGTTCCATTTCCCTCACCAAACCCGAACTGAGCTGAATGTCAGATGAAACTTGCGTAAGATACCGTAGATTGGGCTAGTCGCACTAGGCTCAGACCCCGTCGATCGGTAGCTTATCCGGATTGCGCATCACATAGAGCCAGTTAATCTGGCCCATAGCATCGAGGCCCAGGGTCAGGATCATGTCAGTTTGGCCATCTATCCGGTGAATGATGGCGGGCTTTCGGTTGGCCATTCCAAACTCAATCGATCCGCCTGGTGGGTTGCCGAATTTTCGCCAAATCGAAGCGATCACCTGCACGATTTCCTGTGGGCCGACCAGAACTCGCCGCGCCGCACGCGCTTTGGAGCCACCATCCGAGATAGCAATTGCTGTCGGCGCAAACAGTTTCATAGAGGCTTCGAAATCTTCGGCTGCCACGGCACTGAAAAATCGTGAAATCAAATCCCGCACTTGTTCAGGTGGCACGTCAAATCGCGGCCCGTTTTCCTGCAACCGCTTATGCGCCCGACTAACCATCTGGCGACACGCCGCCTGGCTTTTGCTCAGCGCCGCAGCGATCTCATCATACCCCGCATCAAAGGCTTCGCGCAGAATAAACGCCGCGCGTTCTTGCTCGCTCAAACGCTCCATCGCCCAGAGCAGGGCGAGTTCACATTCCTGGGCAAGCTCAAATCGGTCCTCAACCCCGGTGGATGTTTCCATCAGCGGTTCCGGCAACCATGGACCGACATAGGTTTCACGCTGTTTGCGGGCTGATTTCAGGGCGTCAATCGCGATATTGGTGGCCACCCGCCGTAGCCATGCCGCCGGATTGTCAAGATTGATATGGTCAGCCTTCATCCAACGCAGCCAGGTATCCTGTACAGCGTCCTCTGCCCCAGCCCGCTCTCCGAGCATACGATAGCAGAGCGCTGTTAATTTCGGGCGCTCGGCCTCAAACAGCGCTACAGGGTCTGTCACGGCACCCGCCCAAGTACGATTGTCGTATCGCCTAACGTCAGACGGGAGCAGGCTGCACCATGCCCTAAACCGCGCTTGAAGATGGGATAGAACCGCCCAGATGCCGCTGCAAATGCTGCGGCTATCACCGCTTTGGAACCGTATTTTTGCTCAATTTCCGCGCGCAAATCGTCAGCCCCAAGATCACCGGAAATCGCCGCATCAGCATAGCGAAAGCCAAGTCCGACATCCCCGGCCTCTACCGCTCGACCTTCAGTGCACATTTGCAGCCTTGATCGGTCAACCCCCGCCTCCATAGCCAGATCTACAACCAGCTGGGCGCAAGGACCGCAATCGCCGTCCAGGGTTGAGGCCAGAAGTGCGCCGCACCAAATTCCCTGCGCCGCCTTTGGCCCACGATATTGACTGATCAAAGGAAAAGCGAACAGACGTAGCCCCGCCGACGACGAGGCATCAATCACATCCTCCATATAGTCGATGTCATAATCATACTTCTTACCGAACGCGCGCGCGCCGCGCCGCAAAAACCAACGTATCATCAGCTTTTTGCCGCCAGCTTAATCCGGCGTGCGGCGACCATGGCCATCCAAGCCGGTAGCTGAATTCCAAACAGGTTCACCAGTGCAACCTCGTCCACTGGTAGTCCGCGCCCAAACCAGATCCAGATGTGAAACGCGGCATGAAGGCAGGGCCATAGCGCGCCAAGCACCAAGGCCGTGCGATCTTGCTTTGCCGCCCCCCAGACCAATGCCCCACCACTGACCAGGAAGGCCAATCCGGCATCACGAATGAAATGCAGATTGAACGGCCCCATCATCGCAACGCCAGGGGTCAAGTCGTAAAACGACTGCGGCGCCAGAAACATATAAATCGCGGTTAGGACGTACAAGCCGCCTATGGCATATAATATTGTTCGCATCATCAATTCTCTCCATGTCTCTAAATAAGGACGAGATAGCCCAGAGTTTTGTGACAAGGCCGCGGACCATTGCGCTCAAGTCAATTTCACAGCCATACATTCACTTCAGAAAAGTGATAGCCTGGCCTTGCGCGCAACAACCAGAACCTGGGTTATTTGCCGCTCGTTTTAGCAACTAGGTCAGAAATTTTCTGAGGCAAGGTGTCACCCAGAGCCGGCTTTTCAATCACATCGCTAAAGCCGGCCTCAATAGCTCTTGCTCTCAGCGTGTTTGAAAACAGCCCGGTCACCAGTAAAGCCGGCACCGCTAGTCCAGACTGGCGCAGCCGCTTAAGCAAGACCAAGCCATCCACGTCCGGCATCTTGTAATCAATCAGCAAACAATCAGCGTCCGGTAGCGTGCGGCGGTTCAACAACTCGGTGCCTGTACGGAACACTTGAACCGAAAATCCGCGCGCGCGTAAAAGCAGGGCCATAGAGCGTCGAACATTCTCATCGTCTTCGACCAGTACGATCTTAGCACGCTGTGCAGACGAGACCTGAGGGAACATCAGGAAACGCTAAACTGCATACAAAACCCGGTCTTTAAGTAGTGCTACCTACGCTATCGCCAAAGCCAACCCCGGCGACAAACGCAATCTTCAGCGCTGCAGACAGGCTGCTAGCGGAGAGCTTCTCCATCAAGTTCGCTCGGTGAATTTCAACGGTCCGCGCGGAAATCGATAGATCGTTCGCAATTTCCTTATTCGTCAAACCGTCAACCAGGCGCGCTAATACTTCGCTCTCTCTTGGGGTCAGGCGCGCCAAGCTCGCTTCGGCCTCGCGCTTACGGCTGGATTGGGATTGACGGTCGTCGACACCGGAAAAAGCTGCATTGATCGACGCCAGCAAGGCTTGTTTTTCGTAAGGCTTCTGGACAAAATCTACGGCGCCCGCCTTCATCGCCTTGACCGCAACAGAGACATCGCCATGCCCGGTCAGAATGATGATCGGCATATCAACATGCATCTCATTCAACACGGCCTGAACTTCCAACCCATCCATTTGCGGCATCCGGACATCGAGCAGAATACAGCCATGATCATCGGCGCTGATCTGTTCAATAAAGACCGTACCGCTTTCATAGGTCTTCACCACAAACCCTTCATGGCGCAGCATGAAGCTTGCCGAGTGGCGGATCGCTTCGTCGTCATCGACAAGATGTAAAACACGATTATCGGTCATTTTTCCCTTCGCGGTCAGTCGCCTTCAATGTGAAACAGAAACATGCCCCACCCTGGGTCGCAGGTTCAGCCCATATATGCCCGCCATGGCCCTCTATTATCGTCTGACAAATAGACAGACCCAAACCCATACCAGACGGCTTGGAGCTGTTAAAGGTCTGGAATGGTGCGTCATACTCACCGTCGCTCAAACCTGGCCCGTTATCGCACACTTCAACAATGACAAAGCCTTCATCACCGACGCGCGCATTTATGCTGATCTGTGGATTGGGTGTGTTTGCCATTGCTTCCAGAGCGTTTTTTACCAGGTTGATCAAAACCTGCCTGATTTGCACGCGATCAGCGAGAACCATTGGCAGATCAGCGGCCGTCTGTACGCTGATCTTTGGCCTGGGCCCCGCAATCCCGATCTTGGCAAGTGAGGCCGCATCACCGATCAGCGGTGCCAGATCTGTCGGCTGCGTCTCGATCTTGCCGCTTGAAACGTAGTCACGCAAACGCCGGATGATCTGACCGGCACGAATAGATTGGGCTGAGGCTTGGTCCAGGGCATCTCGAACCACCGCGAGAGTCTCCGGATCAGGCGAGCTTAACAGGTCACGCGCCGCCTCAAGATAGTTGGCGACAGCGGTTAGCGGCTGGTTCAGCTCGTGCGCCATCGCCGCTGCCATGGTTCCAATTGCGCTCAATCGAGAAAAGCTGGTCAATTCAGCCTGCATTTCTTTGATCCGGTGTTCTGCGGCCTGTTGTGCGCTGACATCGCGAATATAGCCAGTGAACAAGCACTCCGAACCGATCTTGGCCTCGCCGATTTTCAGATCAACCGGAATGATGTCGCCACTTGCCAAGCGCGCATGTACCACCCGGCCAAAGCCCATGATCTGTCCCTCGCCGGTGTCCAGATAGTTGCTGACATATTGATGATGATGGTCCTGGTCGGCCGCCGACATCAGCATTTCAACATTCTTGCCAATCACGTCCTCAGCTGAGTACCCGAACAGGTCTTCTGCAGCCGCGCTGAACGCAACGATCTTGCTCTGCTTATTCATCACAATCATCGCATCTGGAACAGATGCCAGTATCGATTGCAACAGGGTGCGCAACGATAGATCATCATTCATCATAGGCAGCCTCTCAGGCCAACTCAGTCCGTCAGGTCGCCGCGCTCCAGCCACTGTCTGCGCGTTTCGTGAACAGTTCGATCGCCAGGATAATCAACCCGCCAATTGCCAGATAGCAGCCCCAACAATGAGCTTGCTGCCAAACTGGCAGATCAAGCCGAATGGTGAAATTCTGTCCCAAGCATCCCGGAACCGAGAGGGTCGCCATGGCATTGCCATGCATCCAAGCTTTCCCAGCCCCGACCAGAACGACCATCGCAATGAAAAACAGTCGAAGTTTCCGGTGCATAGCCACCTCCTGATCTGACTTCGATTATCTATCGGATGCGGCTAGCCCGCACATAGGTAGTTTCCCTTATTCAGCCTGAATTTGACGCTCAGTAAGTAACGCACAGGCTGAAGCGCGCGCCTGATCTGGGCGCTAGTAAAGGGTGCCCAAAACATGACCCAGGCGATCGGTAATTTCAGACGAGCCAATGCCAGTCTTTTTGCGGTCGGGGCTTTGCTGGCAGTGTTCCTGCTGCTCGCGGTCCTGATGGCTGCAAATGCTAAAGACCCGGGCATGACAATTCAGGCTTGGACCTTCGTGGCCCTGGCCGGAACGTTTCTAGTTGGGATGTGCATGTGGGCGGGCAATCCCCCAGAGAATGATCCGTTCGATGATACCGAGTATGAAGACGGCATCATCAAATGGGGTGTCTTTGCCTCAATGTTTTGGGGGCTCGTCGGCATGTTGGTCGGTGTGGTTATTGCCTTGCAGCTGACCTGGCCGAACCTGTTCTATTTCCCTGAACTGGGCTGGACCAATTTTGGCCGTTTACGACCGCTTCACACATCCGCTGTGATTTTCGCGTTTGGCGGCAATGTTCTGATCGCCACGAGTTTCTACGTGGTTCAGCGCACATGCCGGGCCCGTCTAGCGGGCGGCATGTGGCCATGGTTCGTGTTTTGGGGCTACCAGATATTCATCGTTCTGGCGGCCACCGGCTACCTGCTCGGCGTCACCCAATCGAAAGAGTATGCTGAGCCGGAATGGTATACTGATCTCTGGCTAACCCTGGTCTGGGTGACGTATCTTCTGGTCTTCCTGGCAACGCTATGGAAGCGAAAAGAGCCGCATATTTACGTCGCCAACTGGTTTTATCTGTCCTTCATTGTGACGATTGCGATGCTGCATATCGTCAATAATCTATCGATTCCAGTGGATCTGGCTGGCACAAAAAGCGTGCAAGTCTTTTCCGGCGTTCAGGATGCGCTGACCCAATGGTGGTATGGCCATAATGCGGTCGGCTTCTTTTTGACCACCGGGTTTCTGGCGATCATGTATTATTTCATCCCGAAACGAGTGAATCGTCCGGTCTATTCCTACCGCCTATCAATTGTACATTTCTGGTCGCTGATCTTTATCTATATTTGGGCCGGCCCTCACCACCTGCATTATACCGCACTGCCACAATGGGCACAGACGCTCGGCATGGCCTTTTCGATCATGCTATGGATGCCAAGTTGGGGCGGGATGATTAATGGTGTGATGACGCTCTCAGGCGCTTGGGACAAGCTGCGTACGGACCCGGTTGTACGAATGATGGTTGTTTCATTGGCGTTTTACGGCATGGCGACCTTTGAAGGTCCACTGATGAGTGTTCGCGCTGTCAACGCCCTGTCGCACTATACTGAATGGGGTATTGGGCACGTCCATTCCGGGGCGCTCGGCTGGGTTGGATATATCTCATTTGGAGCCCTGTATTGCTTGACACCGTGGCTCTGGAAACGGCGCGGCCTATACTCGACCAAATTGGTTGAATGGCATTTCTGGATTTCGACGATTGGGATTATTTTCTACATCGTCTCAATGTGGTTTGCTGGTGTTTTGGAAGGCCTGATGTGGCGTGCTTATAATGAGTTTGGCTTCCTGGAATATAGCTTCGTCGAAACAGTCGAGGCCAAGCATATCAGCTACATCATCCGCGCCCTTGGCGGCCTACTTTACTTTAGCGGCGCTGGGGTCATGGCCTATAATCTGGTGCGTACAGCGCTCGGACATGGTGAAGCCAGCGCGGCTGAAGCCACAAAGCCGGACGTGACATCAGACAGCGAACCATCGCTGCAACCGGCCGAATAGGAGAATTGAGCGATGGAAATTCTCGATAAACACGGCGTAATGGAGCGCCATTCGCTGCTCCTCACGGTCGGCATCCTGATCGTCGTTTCAATCGGCGGGATCATTCAACTTGCGCCGCTTTTCTATATGGAAAACACCATTGAGAAAGTTGATGGCATGCGCCCCTACACGCCACTAGAGCTAACCGGCCGCGATATTTATGTGCGTGAAGGCTGCTATGTTTGCCATTCGCAAATGGTCCGCCCATTGCGTGATGAGGTCGAGCGCTACGGGCATTATTCTCTGGCCGCTGAGAGCATGTATGATCACCCCTTCCAGTGGGGGTCGAAACGCACCGGACCTGACTTGGCGCGTGTTGGCGGGAAGTATTCAGCTGAATGGCAGGTCGATCACTTGAAAGATCCGCGCGCGCTCGTGCCTGAATCTGTGATGCCGCCATATGCTTTCTTGGCCAAACGAAAATTGCGGTTTGCCAATATAGAAAACCGCTTGAAAACCGAGCGTATTGTAGGTGTCCCTTACACTGACGAGATGATTGCTGGCGCGCGCGAACACCTGATTGCACAAGTTGATCCCGAAGCTGATTTTGATGCCCAGGATGACCTGATTGCACTCTACGAAACAGCAGCAGGTCGCCAGGGCACTGTCGAAATTCGCGATTATGATGGTGACCCCGACACGATCACAGAAATGGATGCATTGGTTGCCTACCTTCATATGACCGGCACGCTGGTCGATTTTTCCACTTACGAAGCTGAAGATCTCAGCAATCGCCGTTAGGAGGGCGCCACATGTATGAAGCCCTATCCAGTTTCGCCCAGACCGGTGGCCTGATCTATTTCGTGGTCATGTTTGGCGTCGCTCTGACCTACGCCTTGTGGCCGCGCAACCAGGAAACTTTTGACAAGGCAGCCCGGCTACCGCTTTCAGATGGAGGCCCTGGCGATGAGTGACCCGTCAGAGGATATTGACGCACATAGCGGGGTTGAAACCACCGGGCATTCCTGGGACGGGATCAAGGAATTGAACAACCCGCTGCCGCGATGGTGGCTGATCTCTTGGTACATTTCGATTGTCTGGGCCATCGGTTACATGATCGTGATGCCAGCCATTCCGGCCTTGCCCGGCATGGGCACCAATACGCTCGGCGTGTGGGGGCAGTCTGATCGAACGAATGTCGCCACTGCTGTGACCGAGTTGAAAACGGAACGGCAAGCAAGTTCCATCACATTGCTTGATGCATCACTGGAAGAGATTGAAAGCGATCGTGAATTGCAGCAATTCGCACTGGCAATGGGTGAGAGCCTGTTCGGAGACAATTGCGCCACCTGCCACGGCGCGGGTGGGCGCGGGGCCAAGGGGTATCCGATTTTGGCTGATGATATCTGGCTGTGGGATGGTACGCTCGATGGTATCGAGACAACCCTGCGCTATGGCATTCGCCATGACAGCAATGATCAGACAAGGTTTTCTATGATGCCCCGATTTGGACGCGACGGAATTTTGACATCTTCACAAGTCGACGATCTTGCCGAATATGTTCTGAACTTTTCCGACCGCTCTCACGATCATGCAGCGGTGACCCGCGCCGCGCCGATCTGGCAAGCTCAATGTGCCAGCTGCCACGGCGAGATCGGCACAGGGGACCGCTCTGTTGGGGCCCCAAATCTCACCGATGCAGAATGGTTATATGGCAGCGAGCCTCGGGATATTCGCGAGACGATTTACAATGCGCGCAATTCGCATATGCCCGCCTGGGAGGGCCGACTTGACGATGCCTCAATCAAGGCGCTGGCTGTCTATGTCCACACGCTGGGCGGGGGTGAATAGGAGTATCGCGTGACCAAGGTCACTCTCAACCTGCACCCGTCAGCTGGCAAAGGTGGCCCAACACCGCCGCCCGCAAAGCCGCTATACGAGAAGCGTCGCCAAATCTACCCGAAACTTGCCCACGGAAACTTCCGGATGGTCAAATGGGTCGTGATGGCGGTTTCTCTAGGCGTATATTACCTGATTCCATGGCTGCGCTGGAACCGTGGTGAAGGCATTCCAAACCAAGCTGTGCTGGCTGATTTTGGTAGCGAGAAATTCTACTTCTTTTTCATCGAGATCTGGCCGCAAGACATTCACTATCTCGCTGGTCTGCTGATCTTCGCATCGCTTGGTCTATTCCTCGTGACATCACTGCTTGGCCGGGTCTGGTGCGGCTATACCTGCCCGCAAACGGTTTGGACGGATCTCTATATTTGGGTCGAGCGAGCCTTTGAGGGCGACCGGGCCGCGCGCATCCGGCTCGACAAGGCCCCGATGAGTGCCAACAAGTTGATCCGCAAGACCGGCAAGCACGTAGTCTGGCTCATCATCGCGTTTTGGACCGGCGGCGCATTCATCCTGTATTGGCACGACGCACCAACAGTTGCGCGTGGCTGGTTCACAGGTGAGGCACCCCTATCAGCCTATTGGTTTGCCGGCATTTTGACTTTGATGACCTACTTTCTTGCCGGTTACCTGCGCGAACAGGTTTGCACCCACATGTGCCCCTGGCCGCGTATTCAGGGCGCGCTGACAGACGAGCATGCGCTGAACGTAACCTATCGCTATGATCGCGGCGAACCCCGCGCACCGCATCGCAAAGGCGAAAGCTGGGAGGAGCGCGGCGATTGTATTGATTGCAATCAGTGTGTTCAGGTCTGTCCAGTGGGGATTGATATCCGCGACGGACCACAGCTGGAATGCATCCATTGTGCGCTTTGCATTGATGCCTGCGACCAGATGATGACCCGGATCGGGCGTCCAACGGCCCTGATCGCTTATGATACCGATGTCGCCGTTGCGACCCGCGCGGCGGGTCAAACACCGCCTAAGCATCGTCTGCTGCGCGCGCGCACATTGCTCTATACCGGACTGCTGGTGATTATTGGCGCGCTCATGGTCTTTGGTCTGTCGACCAAGGCGACATTCGAGGTGAACATCCTCAAAGACCGGTCGCCGCCCTTTGTGCGCCTGTCGAGCGGTGACATCCGCAACGGTTACACATTGAAATTGGTCAACAAGACCACGATATCTCGTGATATGACCCTATCGATTGAAGGGCTGGATGAAGCCACATTCAGGATTATTGGCATTGACCCTGAAGGTGTCACCAGCCTGAACCTGCAAGTGCCTCCACACGGTGTTGATCGCTATCGCATACTGGTGACTGCACCGGCCAATGACAGCGACCCGCAAACCACGTTCACGCTGCATATTACCGACACAGAAAATGGCGAGAGCCACGCGAACCGAACCTCGTTCAGGAGGCCGAACTAATGCCCACGACTATGACGCCTGCATCCTCACGCCCCAAGAAGGAACTCACTGGTCGCCATGTCCTGTATTGGATGGTCGGGTTTTTCGCGATCATGTTCGTCGTAAATGGTATTTTTCTATTTCACGCGATCACCAGCTTCCCCGGCGAGGACGTGAAGAAATCCTACCTTCAGGGCCTGACCTATAACCAGACGCTCGACGCGCGCGCGCGGCAAGTTGATCTCGGCTGGCAAGCTGAGATAGGCGTCACAGATGGCACACTTATCTTGCAACTCGACGACAAATATGACGTCCCCGTATCGGGCCATGAGGTTATTGGCTCGCTACGCCGTCCGGCAACACAGCGCGCCGATATCAGTCTGCATTTCAACGCCGGACGAAACGGCGTGTACACAGCCGATACAGGCGCCATCGAACCGGGCCGCTGGGACGTACGACTAAATGTGTCTGATCCCGACACCGGTCAGATTGTCTTCTCGGCGCGAAAAACAATTATTGTCAGATGACGGCACTCGCTGCACCTCACGCCGATGGATGCCCATCCGGCCTCGCCCCGCCAGACGGCTCGCAACAAGACGATGTCAGCGCATTTGTCCGGCGTACGAAGGGAGTCAATCACCTCGACCTGCTGGTGCGCGGGGCCAAATGCGGCGGATGTCTGTCCAAGATTGAAGGCGCAGTCAATGCTCTATCAGGGGTTGATACCGCCCGGCTCAACCTTTCTAACGGTCGTATGTCGGTGACCTGGCAGGGCGCACTCACCGGTCATCAGATCACAACGTCGATCGCGTCGCTGGGCTATGGCGTCAGTGCCTATAGCGGTGAGGCCGTCGCTTCCACCGAACAGACAGAAGAGCGCCAGCTCCTGATTGCCATGGGCGTGGCAGGCTTTGCTGCGGCCAATATCATGCTGCTCTCGATCTCAGTCTGGGCCGGGGTTGGCGAGATGGGCAGCGCGACACGCCAGACGATGCACGCCATATCCGGGCTCATCGCCTTCCCGGCTGTGCTGTTTTCTGGCCGCCACTTTTTCAAATCTGCATGGGCGGCGCTCAAGCATCGACACGTCAATATGGACGTGCCGATTTCACTCGCCGTCATTCTGGCCTTCTCGACCAGCGTTTGGGAGACAATGGCCGGGGGTCCGCACGCCTATTTTGATGCCTGTGTAATGCTGCTTTTCTTCTTGCTGATCGGGCGCTTCCTCGATGCAAGACTGCGCCGCCGAGCCTATGCTGCGGCGCATGATCTGGCGGCCTTGCAAAACCGGTCCGTTACACGAATTGATCAAACCGGTGCAGCTTCGGCGGCGCGCGCGGAAAATATCACAGCCGGTGATCAACTCTTGCTCGCCTCGGGCGAACGCGCCGTGATCGACATGCAGATCATCCACGGTGACAGCGAAGTTGATGAAAGCATGGTCACCGGCGAAAGCCTGCCCAATCGAATATTGCCGGGAGCAACCCTGTACGCCGGGTCGGTCAATCTCGGCCAACCCCTGACCGGCACCGCACTGAAAGCAGCTTCTGATTCAGTCTTGTCTGATATTGCCCGCATGTTGGAGGCAGGCGAGCAGCGTAAATCAGCCTATCGCAAGATCGCTGACCGGGCTGTCTCTCTCTATGTCCCCTTCGTCCATACGACCGCTGCACTGGCCTTCTTGAGTTGGCTTGTGATCGGCGGCGATGTCCGCGTCGCCATCATGATCGCTGTTTCAACCCTGATCATCACGTGTCCCTGCGCTCTCGCGCTGGCCGCCCCGGTTGCACAAGTTGTCGCGTCTGGCCGCTTGTTCAAGTCAGGTATTTACCTGAAATCCGGCGATGCCCTGGAGCGAATTGCTGCGATTGATCATATCGTCTTTGACAAGACCGGCACGCTGACGATTGGTGCACCGCAATTGATCGAGGGTGATGCCAGCGCAGCGGCCCTGCCAGAAGCTGCCCGGCTCGCCCGCGCCAGTCGCCACCCGCTATCGCGTGCTTTGGTAGCCGCTGCCGGACCGGGTGACATTGCACCCTCGGTCACCGAACAGTCTGGTCTCGGTCTGGAAGCCGACATAGACGGCGTTCACTACCGCCTGGGATCGGCAGAATGGGTCGGGATAGACAAGCGGTCAGCCAGCGATGGGCCAACCTTGTGGTTCGCGGCAGGCGATGCGGCTCCAGTGCAATTTCGCTTCATTGACAAGCCTCATTCAGACGCCGCCGCCACGATCAGGCAACTCAAGAGTATGGGCATTGGCGTCGAGATATTATCCGGGGATAAGCCGCAAGCCGTCTCTACCCTCGCCGTGCAACTCGAGATCGAAACCTGGACAGCAGAGGCGACGCCGCAAAGCAAGGCTGACCATCTGGAAACCTTGCGGCAGGCCGGCAAGTCTTTGTTGATGGTCGGCGACGGGTTAAATGATGCCGGTGCGATGTCACTCGCGTATGCTTCGCTAGCGCCAGGCGGCGCGATGGATATCAGCCAAGCGGTGAGTGATGCGGTCTATTCCGGCGGGATCAGTTCAATTCTTGAAATCCTCAAGACCTCGAAGCTTGCCCGCCAAACCATGTTGCAGAATTTTGGCCTTGCAGCGGTGTATAATCTCATCGCTGTGCCGATCGCGGTGACCGGGCATGTGACGCCGCTGATCGCCGCGATTGCAATGTCCGCATCGTCACTGATCGTGACCCTAAATGCCTTACGCATCTCCCTGCCAAAGCGGGCCACAGCATGACAGTTATTATCTATTTGATCCCGGTTGCGCTTGGCCTTGGCGGGCTTGGACTTGCTGGCTTTCTGTGGGCCGCATCAAGTGGCCAATTTGATGACCCCGATGGCGCCGCAAACCGGATCCTGATCGACGAAGATGTGCCGCTGGTCGACAAGATCACCAAGACCTAATCGACCAACGGCGATTTAGGGTCAGGACCTATTAATTTGGTGCTTTCTATGGTCTCACTTTCCGCGCTGGACGGCGTCGAAAACGCTTGAAAATGCTCGCAGCTTTTGTCACTCATGAAAACCTTGGCGTTGCGGCAATTGGCGACTTATGTTCAGCCTATATCGGTGGGAGTCTTGGAAGATGTCTGTTCCGAATACGATCAAGGTCGATGTTCATATCTGGACACTCGATGTTTCTGACGCAGAGCTTGCCGCGCTGGAGCGTCTGTTATGCGCCGATGAACGCACACGTGCAGCGCGATTTTTCCACCGTCAAGACGCGGCGCGATGGACGGTGTCGCGGGGCCGTATGCGTCAGGCATTGGGCGCGGCAACTGCATCTGATCCGGCGTGCCTGATCTTTGCAGAAGAACCACATGGGCGTCCGACGATGTCTTGCGGCGATAGCGCCCTGTCATTCAATCTCTCACACTCTGGCGCATTAGGGTGTTTGGCACTCTGCTGGCAAGCCCGTGTCGGCGTCGATATTGAACAGACCAGATCATTGAACGAAGACGAGATGAACTGGCCCCTGTCCGCCGCTGAACGATCCGTTCTTGCAACCTGCTCAAGGGCAGCAAAGACTGATCGGTTCTTCCGGTTCTGGACGCTGAAAGAAGCTTTCATGAAGGCCGATGGACGGGGGGCCTCGCTGCCAACGGACAGCTTTGATATCGGTTGGAGCGATGCTGGCGATGCGCGCTTGCTACAGCTTCACGATCAGCCAGAGGCGCCGGCACAATGGCGATTTTCCGAGCACAGCCCATTGCCCGACTACCACGCTGCATTGGCCGCAAAAACAGATGGCCACGCTGTTTCTGTGGCGTGGCATGATATATGCTAGTTAACGAGATATCGATTTGTTCAATCTACGCCGCTGCTTGGGTCGATTTGGATTGAACTAGTCATTGCGATTGGGCCAGATCTTCCGATCTCGGATAATCCATCGCTAATTTGGCTTGATTTTATGAACCAAATCCTAGGGCCAATGGTTTATACGGGTAGAATGACGAGGGACAAATGGTAGAGTTGCGGGCTGTATTCATTGGGACGGGGCGATTGCTTATCGCCTGCGCAGAGCAGTGGACCGCGAGCGGCCACACGCTGCACGGCGTAATATCCGACTGTCCAGATGTCTCCACTTGGGCGCGCGAGAATCAGATCCCGCGCCTATCTGTCGCCGAAGATCAGACCGCTTGGTTATCACGCGCGCCGTTCGATTACCTGTTCAGCGTGATCAACCATGCGATCATTCCATCGGAAGTTCTGGCGCTGCCACGCCGCCGTGCGATCAATTATCACGATGCGCCGCTGCCGCACTATTCCGGCTTTAACGCGACCTCATGGGCAATCATGGAGGGGGCCAAGCAACATGGCGTGACCTGGCATGAAATGTCGGACGCAGTAGATAGCGGCGGTATTCTGGTTCAGAAAATGATCGATATCACGCCTAATGATACCGGTTTCACACTTGGCGTGAAATGTATCGAAGCGGGCCTTGAAAGCTTCACAGAGCTGCTCGGCTTGCTCAGTGGTGAAGCGACAAGTGGCCGCCCCATGCCGGTGCAGACGCAAGGGCCACGTCAGGATTTTCACCTGCGCTCCGACCGTCCTGAGCTTGGCTTGATTGATCTGGCACAACCAGCAAGCCATTCGCACGCCCTGATCCGCGCGCTTGATCTCGGCATGGATGACAATTGGATGTGCCGCCCGAAATTGGCGCTGTCAGACCGTATGCTGGTCATTGGCGAAGCCAAGATCACACAATCGAACGGCGCATCTGCTGGAGAAGTGCTGGCGATGAATACAGACAGCCTGACCGTGGCGACCAGCGATGACGCCCTGATCTTGCGCGATCTGACTGACGTGTCCGGCTCACCTGTCGATCTATCCAGCCTTGGCTTACAGGTTGGCCAGACCCTCGCGCCTGAACTGGCGCTTGTCAGCGACGCCGCCGCAGCCTTTGATGCTAAGCGCAGCAAGTCTGAGCGTTTCTGGGTCAAGCGGTTGGCCAGCCAGCATGGCCCGGCACTCGCCGAACTGATCGCGCATAACGGACCTGCGACCCCAGCCGTGGATCAACGCACATTGCCCGCGAACCTCGGCTCAGTTGCCCCCCTTGCTGCACTGGCGACCTATCTTGCGCGCACCGGAGAAGAGGCTGCTTTTGATGTCGCCCGTCATCAATCGGCACAAGCCGATCACCCAAGCGCCTATGCAACGGCGCTGCCTTTGCGCCTCACACCGGACTTGAGCGCGACGTTCACCAAGCTCTGCCAGCACGTGACCGATGAGCAGGCGCTGCAGGACAAACATGTCACTTATGCGCGTGATATTCGCCTGCGCTATCAGGCTTTACGCGATATCGCGGATCAGACCGACGCGCTGACCATCGGGGTTCGCCAGGCAGACGCCCTCGCGCTGGCCCCGCATCAAGCGCTGGTTGAGGGCACTCACCTGACACTCGTACTGGGCGAACCCGGACAGGCATTTGGTTGGGTCTATGACCAGAGCGCGATGTCGCAAGTCGCCTTCACAGCCTTCGCTGACCGTATAGATACGCTGCTTGCCGATGTGGCGGCCCACCCAGATCACACGCTTGGCGACTTGCAAATCCTGCCCGCGCCGGAACAAGAATGCTTGCTGACGACCTGGCAGGACACCGCTGTGCCATATGACGACACTGCCTGCATCCACACATTGTTCGAGGCGCAAGTCGCCCGCACACCGGACGCGGCGGCGATCGTCTTCAATGATGATAGCCTGACCTATCGCGAGCTTGACCTGCGGGCCAATCAGGTCGCCCAGCGCCTACAGTCTGAAGGGATCGGTCCCGACGATCTGGTTGCGATCTGTATCGAGCGCTCGCTTGACCTGATGATCGGACTGCTGGGGATATTGAAAGCTGGCGGCGGCTACGTGCCGCTGGACCCGGTCTATCCACGCGAACGCCTTGGCTTGATGCTCGAGGACGCGAAGGCGAAAGTCGTGCTCACACAGCGCCATCTGAGTTCACGATTGCCGACGCATGGCGGCGCTCAAATCGCGATTGAAGATATCGCAATCGATGGCTCTGGAGCGCGCCCAGCCTCCGCTGTGACTTCGAACAATCTGGCTTATGTGATCTTCACATCAGGCTCCACCGGTCGCCCGAAAGGCGTGATGGTTGAGCACCGCACGGTCGCAAACTTCTTCACCGGCATGGACCAGGTGATCGGGACAGACCCCGGTGTCTGGCTCGCGGTAACCAGCGTGTCGTTCGACATCTCCGTGCTTGAACTTTTCTGGACCCTGGCCCGTGGGTTCAAGACCGTGATCCAGGCCGAAAGCGACCGTACATCCCTGGTCAATGGAGCAGATGATGCGACCGCGCAGGTCACGGCCACATCCCAACCGATGGAATTTGGCCTGTTCTATTTCTCCGCCGATCAAGGCAGCGCCGAGCCCGGCAAAGCTTACCGCTTATTGCTGGAAGGTGCACGCTTTGCCGATGCAAACGGGTTTAGCGCCGTGTGGACGCCGGAACGTCATTTCCACGAATTTGGCGGACTTTATCCCAACCCCGCCGTGACCACCGCCGCCCTCGCAACGATCACCAAGAATGTTGCGCTACGGGCAGGCAGCTGCGTCTTGCCGCTGCATAATCCGCTACGTGTTGCCGAAGATTGGGCCGTGATTGACCAATTGTCAGGTGGCCGGGTTGGCTTGTCCTTCGCCTCTGGCTGGCACGTCAATGATTTCGCCTTCATGCCGGACAATTACGAGCGCCGCCGCGAGATCATGCTGGAGAGCATCGAAATCGTAACCAAGCTATGGCGCGGTGAGGAGGTCACCGTTCCAAACGGCAATGGCGACCCGATCTCTGTCAGCGTTCTACCGCGTCCGGTACAGGAAAAGCCACCCATGTGGATTGCCGCAGCAGGCAGCCCCGACACCTTCAAGATGGCAGGCCGGATCGGGGCCAACATTCTGACCAATATGCTCGGCCAAAACCTTGACGATCTCCGCGACAAATTTGCCGCTTACCGCACCGCCCGCGCCGAGGCCGGGTATGATGGTCCCGGCAATATCACCGTGATGCTGCACACATTTGTCTGCGAGGACACCGCCAAAGCCAAAGAGATCGCCCGCAAGCCGTTTTGCGACTATCTGATGAGTTCGTTCGATCTGGTCAAAATGGCCCCGACAATGTTCCCGGCTTTCCGCCAGCCGTCACGCAGCGGCGGAGATGATCTCGATACAAGCGCCTTCACCGAAGAAGACATGGAAGCCTTGATGGACCATGCCTTTGATCGCTATTTCGAAACGGCCGGCCTGTTTGGCTCCCCCGAAAACGCACTGGCAATTGTCGAGAAACTCAAATCCATCGGCGCGAGTGAAGTTGGCTGCCTGATTGATTTCGGGGTCAACCCCGAGATCGTGCTGGCAAGCCTGCCCCACCTCAACCGGCTGCGCCAACTGGCCAATCCAGCCCATGAAGCAGATTTGAGTGAGACCAGCTCGGTCGCCGTTGATTATACTTTGGCCGAACAAATCAGCCGTCACAGTGTCACGCATATGCAGTGCACACCATCAATGGCGCGCCTGTTGATCAGTGACCCGGATGGCCTGGCCAGCTTCAGACAGCTTGACCATTTACTGCTCGGCGGCGAAGCCTTGCCGCAAGATCTGGTCGATCAGATACAACCCGTGATGACCGGCCAGCTACACAATATGTACGGCCCAACTGAAACGACGATCTGGTCAACGACGTCCACGATTACCACCGATCAGCCGATTACGATTGGCCACCCGATTGCCAATACCGTGATCCGCATCCTTGATCGCCAGGGCCAGCTTGCCCCGGCAGGTGTGGCAGGGGAGCTGTACATTGGCGGCGCCGGTATCGTACGTGGTTATCTTGGCCAGCCTGAGCTGACGGCGGAGCGTTTTATCGCTGACCCATACAGGCCGGGCGAGCGTCTCTACCGCACCGGCGACCTTGCGCGCTATACGACAGGTGGGGCGCTCGACTTCCTTGGCCGCCTTGATTATCAGGTCAAGGTCAATGGCTACCGGATTGAGCTGGGTGAGATTGAAACCGTTCTGGGCCGCCACAACGCCGTCTGGCAAAGTGTCGTCAGCGCGCGTCACGACAACGGCACGCCCCAACTGGTTGCATATCTCAAGACCACAAGTGATGCCGCATCCGGATCGGACAGCAATCATGTCGCGCGTTGGCAGGCACTATGGGACGACGCCTACCGCCAGACCGAAACGACAAATGATCCAAGGTTTGATATTTCCGGCTGGAATGACAGCTATAGCGGCGCGCCGATTGCGACTGATCAGATGCGCGAATGGCTGGACCAGACCGCGCACAATATTCTCGCTCTGTCGCCGAAGCGCGTGCTTGAAATTGGCTGCGGCACCGGCATGGTCCTGTTCGCAACATTGGCGGAACTTGATCACTATACCGGCCTCGACCTGTCATCGCATGCGCTCGAGACAATCGCCGCCAACCTGACCCACGCCGAGCGCCAGAAAACCACGCTGTTGCAACAGCCTGCCCATAGGCTGGACCAGATCAGCGCCGAGACATTCGATACGGTGGTGATCAATTCGGTCGCCCAATACTTCCCCGATAGCGCCTATCTTGCCGATGTCATTGCGCGCGCCTGTGATCAAGTTAGCGATGGCGGTCATATCTTCCTCGGCGACATTCGCAGCCGCGACCATGTCGACGCCTTCCATACCGCGGTCGAGCTGCATCAGGCCCCCGGAGACCTAACCAGCGACGCTATATCAGCACGCATCGACAAACGAATTGCGCAAGATAACGAACTGGTCGTCTCGGAAAGCTGGTTCCACGCGCTGGTCCGCGACCTGCCACGCCTGACCAGGGTTGAGATCAATCTCAAACGCGGGCTGGCCAGCAATGAGATGATCGATTTCCGCTATGATGTGGTGTTGCATGTTGGCGGTGCGGCCGAGGCGGCGGTGGATCTACCGCCTGTAAACAATACCAAAACCCTGGCAGAGATCAAAACGGCGCTGGCCGACACGCCGCCAGTACTGTGGCTGACCGACCTGCCCAATGCTCGCCTGTCAGGCCTTTACAAAGTGCGGGCGGCAATGGCCCAGACTGTAAACGCTGACGCGCTGCGCCAGACCTTCGCCGCGTCGGACGCTGAAGCCATCAATCCGGGGGCGCTGGTCGAACTTGACCCCGATTATGATGTCACAATCGTCTGGGCCCGTTCAGGTAATCCGGACCTATTCGATGCAATACTGCGCCATAAAAGCCTCGGCCCGGCGCGGGTACAGATGCCGGCTCCGGCTCACGATCAGGCGCTGGCAACCTATACCAATCAGCCCGCCGAACAGGTCACAGACCGGGGCGCTCTGTTTGACGGTTTGCGCACCCATCTGCGCGAGGTTCTGCCCGACTATATGATCCCATCTGCGTTTGTCGTGATGGACGCGTTCCCATTGACCCCGAACGGCAAGATCGATCGCAATGCCCTGCCCGCGCCAGGCGCATCAATCGCCCGCTCAGCCGAGGTCTATGTCGCCCCGACGAACCAACTGGAAGAAACGATTGTCGACATCTGGAAGGATTTGCTGGATATTGAAAAAGTTGGTCTACGCGACAATATCTTTGATCTTGGGGCCAATTCCCTGCTGACGGCGCAGGCCAATCAACGCCTGTCCCAACGTCTGGATCGCAAAATCTCGCTGGTTGCGATGTTCCGCTATCCAACCATCGAAGCGCTGGCCGGTCATCTCGGCGGTGATACCGCTGCTCCAGGAGCGACAAGCAAGCGAACAGAAGACCGCGAGGGTCGGCGCAAGGACGCCGCCTCCCGTCGCCGTGAACTACGTGAAAGGCGTCAAGGCGCATGACCGATCAATCCGACGATTCCCTCCGCGACGATCCCGAGATCGCAATTATTGGCATGGCCGGGCGCTTTCCCGGGGCGAACAATATTGATGCGTTCTGGGAAAATATCAGAGACGGGGTTGAGTCGATCCTGCCGCTCAGTGACGAGGAATTGCTCGAAGCTGGCGTGACCCGCACTGAGCTGTCCGACCCCAACTATGTCAAAGCCTGCCCGATCCTTGAGGATGTCGACAAGTTCGATGCCAGCTTCTTTGGCTTCAGCCCGCGCGATGCCTCGGTGATGGACCCGGCCCATCGCCTGTTTCTGGAGATCGCCTGGGCAGCGGTTGAGCATGCCGGATATACGGCGCTACCGAACGAGGGTTCGGTTGGCGTTTTTGCCGGGGTCGGCGCGCCGCTCTACATGATCGAGAATGTTCGCACCAATCCCGAGCTGATGCGGTCGATGGGCGAGTTTCTGGTGCGCCATACTGGCAATGATATGAATTTCCTGGCGACCCGTGTGTCCTATGAAATGGACCTGCGCGGGCCAAGCATGAATGTGCAGACCGCCTGTTCTTCGGCGCTGACCTCATTGCATCTTGCCGCCCAGAGCCTGCGCCTCGGCGAATGTTCGATGGCGCTGGCGGGTGGATCGACCGTCCTGTTTCCGCACAATCGCGGATATATGTATCAAGAAGGCGAGATTTACTCGCCGGATGGCCATTGCCGCCCGTTCGACGCAAAAAGCGCTGGCACCGTGTTCGGCAGCGGCGCAGGTGTGGTTGTTCTGAAACGCCTCTGCGACGCGCTGGATGACGGCGACACCATCCACGCTGTGATCAAAGGCTCTGCGGTCAATAATGATGGCGCCGTCAAAGTCGGTTATCTTGCCCCCGGCGTAGAAGGCCAGGCCGAGGTTATCCGCGCCGCCCTTGCCGACGCCAAGATTGGCGCTGAGACCGTCACCTATATCGAAACCCATGGCACCGGTACGTTGGTCGGTGATCCGATCGAAGTTGAGGCTCTGAACGAGGCGTTCAGTGACGCAAGTACAGCGCCGGCCTCTTGCGGTATCGGGTCGGTAAAATCCAATATTGGCCACCTTGGCGAGGCTGCGGCCGCGGCATCGCTGATCAAGGCGGTTATGGCTCTGAAACACCGCCAAATGCCGCCCAGCCTTGGCTTTGAGACCCTCAACCCGGCAATTGATTTTTCCGAAAGCCCGTTCTTCGTCAATGACACATTGCGCGACTGGACCTCCACATCCGGCCCGCTGCGCTGCGGCGTGACAGCGCTTGGGGCTGGCGGCAGCAATTGCCATGTCATTCTGGAACAAGCGCCCGAGCCAATCCCCGGTGAGGATGAACGCACCCAGCAACTTCTGGTGCTCAGCGCCAAGACCAAAGCCGCGCTTGATCGAGCGTCTGACAGGCTTGCCGATGCGTTGGAAGCTGATCCCTCTATCGATCTTGCCGACGCGGCCTATACGCTGGCACTTGGTCGCCGCACGATGCCGCACCGCCGGGCTCTGGCTGCACGTGACAGAGCCGATGCGATTGACCAATTGCGCACGCGTAAACCACAACGCATGGTGACTGATCAGGCCGAAGGTGGTGTGGCCAAAACCGTTTTCATGTTCCCGGGCGGCGGCGCGCAATATGCCCGCATGGGATATGAATTGTACACTGAGGAACCGGTCTACAAGCAAGCTATTGATGATTGTCTGGCCATCATCAATCCGAAATTGGGCCGCGATCTTGGCGCGCTGATGTTCGCCCCTGCCAATCAGATCGAAGCGGCGACCCGCACGCTGGAGCAGCCCTCGCTGACCCTGCCATCGCTGTTTGCCACCGAATATGCGATGGCCTGCCTGTTCAAGCATTGGGGCATGAACCCCGACGCGATGATTGGCCATTCAATGGGCGAATATCTCGCCGCATGTCTGGCTGATGTGGTCAGTCTGGAAGATGCGATCAGCTTGGTCATGCTGCGTGGGACATTGTTTGAAAAAGTTGCGCGCGGGCGCATGCTGGCTGTGCCACTGCCTGAGGCGGAGGTGCGTGCCGCCGCGCCGCAAGAGATTGACATTGCCGCCGCCAACGCGCCGGACCTGTGTGTTGCGTCTGGCCCTATCGCCGCAATAGAGGCGCTCGAAACGGCGCTCGCCGCCCACGACGTCGAAACAACCCAGGTTCGCATCGATGTCGCGGCCCATTCACGTATGCTGGATCCGATCCTGGGAGAGTTCCGCGCCTTATGCAAAACGATCCGGTTTAGCCCGCCACAGCTACCTTTTGTCTCAAATGTCAGCGGCACCTGGATCACCGATGCAGAGGCCTGCGACCCGGAATACTGGGTCACACATCTGCGCTCAACCGTGCGCTTTGCCGATGGCGTAAAAACCCTGCAATCCTTAGGGAATCCGGTTCTGCTTGAGGTTGGGCCGGGTCGAACATTGTCAATGTTGGCAAAAGCTCAAGACGAGCCGATGCGCCATGCCTTCAACACCATGCGCCACCCGCAGGAACCGGCCAGTGATCTGGCTTATGCGCTGACCAGTTTCGGACGCCTCTGGGCCGCCGGAGCGGATGTCGAGTGGAGCGCTTTCTACACCGACCAGTTACGCAATCGCATCGCGCTGCCAACCTATCCGTTTGAGCGCCAGAGCTACTGGATCGAACCGGGTACAGCCAATGCGCCTGCGGCGTCACAAGATCTGATCAAGCGTCCGGACCTGCAAGACTGGTTCTACAGCCTGGGGTATTGCCAAGCGCCATTGGTTGAGACCTCAGATGAGGCCGACACCAAAACCTGGCTTGTCCTGTCAAGCAATGGCCGCGATGGTCGCAATCTGGCGCGCGCGCTAGCCTCGCAACGGATGACCCCACAACAGGTGACCCAAGTGCGTCATGGCAGTAAACTTGCCCTGCATAGTGATGGGGTCTGGCGCTGTAATTTCGACGACCCTGAGCAATATGTCGCCTTGCTTGAGGCGGTTGAGAAGACCAGCGGCTGTCCCGATCATGTTGTTTTCATGGCGGCAGAAACGCGCCGCAACGCCTCAAATCCGCAAAACATGCCAGGCCTAAATGAGCATTTCTTCCATCCCGCATACCTGGTTCAGGCGCTTGGCGGATTGTCTGGCGAGGCGCAGTTCTCCTTGGTCACTTCCGGCCTGTCGGGAATTGATGGCGAGACCGTTCGCCCTGAAGCGGCGCTTGCACTCGGCCCGGTTCTGGTTGCACCGCGTGAGCTTGAGAACTTGCAAGCGCGCTGCATCGATCTTCCGCGCAAAACTCTGTTGCGGGGCCAGCACAAGAACCTGACCACGCGCCTGATCGCAGAATTACGCACGCAAACCGATGATCAGATCGTTGTCCTGCGCTCTGACGAGCGCTGGGTGCGGCAAATCCAGCCGCTGCCACTCTGCGAAATCGCTGAAAATACATCCGCAGAGGACTGGCTACGCGAAGATGGCGTCTATCTGATCACCGGCGGTCTCGGCGGAATCGGGCTTGAGGTATCCGAACATCTGGTGCGCCGCAAACCGGTCAAACTCGTGCTACTCGCGCGTGCTGAACTGCCTGATGAGGCGCAATGGGATACAATCCTGGAGACCTCTGGCTCCAGCCGTGTGGCCCAACGCATTGCCCGCGTGCGAAAATTACGCGCGATGGGCGCGCAGGTTATGGTGGTCACGGGCGATCTCACTGACCCCGCCAGTTTGCGCAGCGCTCTCGACACGGCCCGCGCCACGTTCGGGCCCCTGAACGGGGTCCTGCACGCAGCAGGTGTGATGGACGACGCACCGCTAATGGCCAAGACAACCGAAGCGATGACGCAAGTTCTGGCGGCAAAAGTTGGCGGCACGCTGGCTCTGGATAGCTTGATCACTGAACCCCTCGACGCGTTTATCATGTTCTCTTCGGTGGCCTCTTTCCTCGGCCTGCCGGGCCAAATTGACTATACCAGTGCCAATGCTTTTCTGGATGCGTTTGCATGTGAGCGCGCGCAACGCGCCAGCGGTCGTACCTTGGTGATCAACTGGAATGCCTGGCGCGATATCGGCATGGCCGCCGCCCAACACGATCAGAACCAGCACGGGCGCGAGCCTGACATGCCGAGCCAGCATCCCGCGCTTGATGGCTATAGCGATCTTGGCGAACAACGCCTGGTCACTGCCACGTTCAGCCGCGATGATGACTGGCTCCTGTCTGAACACGTGGTCAAGGATGGCACCGTACTTCTACCCGGGACAGCATTTTTGGAGCTGGCCCACGCGGCCTATTGCGAAGGCCGCGAGCCCGGCCCGGTTGAACTGACAAATCTGACCTTCCTGTCGGCCTTTATCGCTGATCCCGGCGCGCCAAAACGGCTGAGCATCCAGCTCACACCCAATGAAACCGGGCACGACATCGCGATGTATGCCGGGGCAGACCTGTCAGCGACCCCGCTGGTCATCGGAGAGGCCCGGCCATGCACGGCGGCACTTCCTGCTGCGCTTGACCTACCGGCGCTCGGCGCACGCTGCACGACCCGCGAATGGACGTCTCCGGATGGCTTTCTTGATCAGAGCTTCATGGATTTCGGGCCGCGCTGGGCCAACATGCTCAAGGTACAGTATGGCCACAGCGAAGCCTTGCTGGAGCTGCGCCTTAGCGATGATTTCAAATCTGATCTTGATGGCTACGCCCTGCATCCGGCCTTGCTCGACATGGCCACTGGCGGCGCGCAGGCTTTGATCAAGGATATTGACCTGGCCAAGGATTTCTTCGTGCCGATGGGCTATGAGCGGGTGCGGGTCTTCGCCGCGATGCCGCAACACGTGTTCAGCCACGTGCGCTGTCTACACGCAACTGATAAGGCTCTGGCTTATTTCAATATCACTTTGACCGATGCCAGCGGCCAGGTGTTTGCTGAAATTTCCCGCTTCACCATGCGCCGCATCGAAACCGGCGCAACCTTGGCACAGAATGCCCAGCGAGACGGCCAGGCCGCTCATCAGAGCCGTGATGATGCTATGGCCGCAATCCTGCGTGAAGCCATCACAGTGCCAGAGGGCCTTGATGCGTTTGACCGGATTATGGCTCAGCCGGGACTAGTCCAGGTCGCCGCCTCTTCGGTTGATGTTCAGCTATGGAGCCGCCAACTTGCGGCGAGCGCAACAACCGCAGACCGAGAGGCAAATCCTGAAGGCTTCCAGCGCCCTGAACTCGATGAGGATTATGCCGCGCCGGTCTCGTCAGTGGAGAAAACCCTGGCCAACATCTGGGCCGGTTTGCTGGGTGTGCGCCAAGTCGGGATCAATGATGACTTCTTCGAGCTTGGCGGCAACTCGCTGGTCGGCGTGCGCTTGTTCGCCGCCGTTCGAAAGAAATTCGACGTCGCGCTACCGCTCGCCACCTTGTTCGAAGCCCCAACAATTGCACAATTGGCTGAGCTTCTGCTCTCGCGCGGGGTCGAAGGAAATACCGCTATAGATGAGGCAACCCCGGACTGGTCTCCATTGGTCAAGATTAGAGCCGGTAATGTTAATCTGCTCCCACTTTACTGCACGCATGGCTCTCGCGGTAATGTCCTCGTGTTTAAAAATCTGGCGGACCGTTTAGCTCACAACCGCCCGGTCTATGGCTTGCAGGCGCGCGGCGTCGATGGCGTACTGGCCCCCGATGAGTCGATTAATGCCATGGCGACACGCTATGTTGAGGCGATAAGAACCGTCCAGCCCCATGGGCCATACTTGCTAGCCGGCAATTCGGGAGGCGGTGTTATTTCCTTTGAAATGGCACAAATCCTGACTCGCGAAGGTGAGATCGTCGAACTCGTCATGATGATCGACTCACTGGAACCAACCGAGATGCGCGAGCCGATCACCTGGTTAAATCGCTTCAGATATCTGCACCGTGTAAAACCGCAGCGTTTCATCAAACTGCCAAGTGTCGTCTGGCAATATCAGATCAAACCCAGACTGTATAAACTTCTTGGAAAGACAATTTCAGAACCCAAACTAACTCTGCTTGAAGAGGCTGGAGAGACCGTTCATCAAGCCTACTTCCGGAGCCAGGATGCCTACTCGCCTGAGCCTTATAGCGGTGATGTTCTGGTCATTGTTGCCAAGGATGCCCGCATGCATTTCCTGCGCAGCGGCTCACATCTTGGCTGGCAAAACTATGTCAGCGGAAAACTGCTCAGAGCTGAAGTAGATGCTGAGCATTTAAGCTTGTTCAGTGAGCCATCAGTTTCACAAATGGCAACGGCATTTGATGACACTATCAGCGCCGAATATTGTGTTGAGCAAACCCTGTCCAAAATTGAGAAATCTCGGGCCTGAAGCGAACCGGCATATGCTCCAGCAATAGACGCGGCGACTTAGTCTGCGCCTCTTTTCAAAAACAGCACCCGCACATCATTGATCAAGCCATCAACAATTGGACGAAACAATAGCGCCAATGACAGACCATAGGTGAGCACTCCGACTGGGACTAAAATCAACAATTGAACCGCACTCGGAGTTGCAGCCAAACTCGGCATCATAACCTGCGCGAGAATCAGCGCCGCAGCCATCAATACCGTCGAAACCAATTGTGGAGCGAGCACACGCCAAAGCTTTGCCATATTCAGGTTCAAATGGCGAAGAACTTCCATCTGGAACGGAAAGAAAAAGACAATATTAGCAATCAGGTAAGCGCCCGCCATGGCTGGTAAAGTGCCAATATATATGCCGATAGAAAAGGCGAACAAAAAGCCGACAGTCCGGATCAGCGCCCACCTCAGCAAGACATCTGCACGCCCTAACGCCTTCCAAACCTCATTCGTAATCGCGGCGAGTGACTGCAAAACGCCAACGAAAACTAGTATCGTTAGGATTGGACCAACCGCATCCCACTGTGGCCCAAACATCAGGGCGACAAAGGGCGTCGCGACGATCGCCAGACCGGTCATCATCGGAAAGACAAGTGTACTCAGCACCGACAAAGCTTTCAGGTAAACTACGCCAAGCTGGGCCCGGTCATGCTTGAGTTTCGCCAAAGCTGGATATAGCGCGAAACTTGCCCCATTCCCCAATGTATGAACGGGCATCAGCATCACCTGATACGCCCGGCCATAATATCCAAGCGCGGCAGAGTCCATAAAGCGGCCAATCAGTATGTTGTCTGTATTGCGGTTTATGAAGCCGACAAAAGCGGTCCCGGTCAAACCTAGCGAGAAAGGCAGAACCTGAATAATTTCATCCGCCTTATAGAGTAATTTTATCGGCGCATGATGACAGAGTAACCCACCAATCATTTTCACCAGATAATGGGTTATTTGCTGCCAGACTAAAGCCCATATTCCGAACCCTTTCAATGCAAGCACAATCGCAACAATCGCCGAGATTATGGCTGCACTCGCATCGATAATGGCAATCGTTCGAAATCTGAAAGAGCGTTGCAGCCAGGCCATCGGCACAAGAAAAACGCAGTGCATGAGCAATACGCACGACAACCCACGTACCAAAGACTCAACAACCGGCTCATTAAAGAAAATCGCAATCCAGGGTGCGACAGCGAAGACCAGTAATGTCAGACAGCCCCCGAGCGCGAGATTGGTCCAGAACGCACTCGACCAAAATGCCGCCGATGGCTCGTCAGCGCGCACCAAAGCAGCTGAAATACCGAGATCGTTGAACATGGTGAAAAATGCCACAAATGCCATCGCCATCGCGACCAGACCGAAATCTGCAGGGGTTAAGAGACGCGCAAGGATCGGCAAAACAATGATAAATTGAAGGGCTGTTTTAGAGACCGCTACTGTGACATTAATCACAACACCATTGGCCGTTTTTCGTGCGAACTGGTTCATAATTGAAATACGGCGTCCTAGAATGGGATTCTGATGGTCAAATCCGTGATTAGAAAGTTATCGGTCCTGCATCAATGCCTATAATATGCCACTTCGGTGTGAAAATCGCATTTATATCATAGGCGCAGAGATCGAATTTTCCCGCTGCTCGCACCGTAAAGATGGCGACCGTCGCCAAGAGATTATGCCGGCTCATCACAAACTCTTGGCGCAAAGACTCCAAACCTGCCAAAAGTCAGTTAAGCTTGCTTTCGACTTGCAAATTGGAGCCTATGCGACATGCACCGCCTATTCATAGCCGCCCTGACTTTCGGCCTGCTGACCGCTTGCGGAAAACCAACTCCGGTTGACCTGCCTGCGCAAACCTTGGTCACGCCGCCAGCCATGCGCGCCGTCAATGACCGCTTCGCCCGCCTGGCGCTCAATTGCGTTCATCGTGAATACCCCAACAAGATCAGCCATGTGCTGACCTCGGATGCAGACGTGGCCGCGCCGCACCTGCTGACGCCCGCTTTCTATGGCTGTTTTGATTGGCATTCAGCGGTGCATGGCCATTGGCTACTGACGCGGATACTCAAAACCGATCCGAGCACACCGATGCGGGCTGAAATTGAGGCCGCCTTGTCGCAGAGCTTCACGGTTGCCAATATGACTGGCGAGCTGGCTTATTTTCAAGCTGATGGGCGCACCGGGTTTGAGCGACCTTACGGCATTGCCTGGTTTCTGCAATTGATCGCGGAGCTTGACGAAAGCCATGATCCGGTTCTGCAGGCCTGGCGTGAAACCCTGCGACCACTTGAAGATGAGATCGTGGCGCGGATCACAGACTGGCTGCCCAACCTGTCTTATCCTGTCCGCCTTGGTACCCATAACCAGACCGCCTTCGCTTTTGGCCTGATGCTGGACTATGCCCGCACCGTCGAGAATGTAGCTTTCGAAACTCTTCTGGTCAGCCGTATCCGCGAGTTTCATCTCACGGATGTAAACTGCCCGCTGGCCTATGAGCCGTCCGGTGAGGATTTTCTGTCACCTTGCTTGATGGAAGCCGATCTGATGCGCCGCGTGCTTAGCCGCGACGCGTTTTCCGGCTGGCTGATCCGGTTCCTGCCGACGCTGCCAACCGATGGCTCAACCGACTGGCTCACGCCCGGCATCGTGCGCGATGCCAGCGACGGCAAACTGGTCCATTTGGACGGCGTCAACCTGTCTCGCGCCTGGGCATTGGAGGGGATCGCGGCGGCGCTGAACCCGGACGACCCACGCCGCACCGCCCTGCTCGCCTCGGCTCGATTGCATCGCGGAACCGGTCTGGCAGCGGTGTCAGAGGAACACTATTCCGGAAGTCATTGGCTCGCCAGCTTCGCCACTTACCTGACCACTCAGCGCGGGATTACCGGCGCCGGGCAGCCAGAAGATTCCACTCCGTGAAGCTATCGCTGGGTCCGGGGGCGCTCGTCGCAGCGGCGTTTATTGGTCCCGGCACCGTCACGGCTTGTACCCTGGCCGGGGCGAATTTCGGCTATGCTTTGGTCTGGGCGCTGGTCTTTGCCACTGTCGCAACTGTCATCCTGCAAGACATGGCCGCGCGGCTTGGGGTTGGCGCGCGGCTTGGCCTCGGCGAGGCGCTGATGCAATCGGTTGGTACGGGGCCGCTAAAATGGGTGGTTGGACTATTGGTGTTTGCCGCCTTGGCGATTGGTAATGGTGCCTATGAGGCGGGTAATCTGGCGGGCGGCGCACTTGGCGCTGAGGCTATATTTGGTGTCGACGGCATAGATCGTCGCCTGATCATTCTGGCGCTCTCTCTGCTCGCCGCAGGCGCGCTGATTCATGGCAAATATAAACGCCTCGAACAGCTTCTGATCAGCCTGGTTCTGGTGATGAGCGCCGCTTTCATCCTCAGCGCGATCATTGTGCGCCCTGACCTGACCGCGTTTGCCGCTGGCCTAATACCGAGCATTCCAAGCGGCGGATTGCTAACCACAATCGCGCTAATCGGCACCACCATCGTGCCGTATAACCTGTTTCTGCATGCCGCCGCCACGCGTCAGAAATGGGCCAGTGTCGACGGCGTAAAAGCCGCCCGGACCGACACAATGGTCTCGATCGGGTTTGGCGGCTTGGTCTCGATCCTGATCATCGCCACGGCCGCAGCCGCCCTGTTCCAATCGGGTATCAAAGTCGAGAATGCCACCGATATGGCGCGCTCAATTGAACCGGCCTTTGGTACAGCTGCGCGTTATCTGGTTGGGATTGGTTTACTGGCGGCGGGCCTGACCTCGGCGATCACCGCGCCCATGGCCACCGCATACGCTTTGAGTGAAATGCTCGGCGGTGACCCGGCCCGGCGCAAGACCTTGTTCCGCTACACGGCGCTGGCGGTTGTGATCGCCGGGGCAGGTATCAGCCTGCTCGGCCTGAAGCCGGTTTCGCTGATCCTGATCGCCCAATATGCCAATGGCTTGCTGCTGCCAATCATTGCGATCTTCTTGCTGATCGTGATGAACCGCAAAGCCTTGCTCGGCGAGCACGCCAATGGGCTGGCGTCAAATCTCGCGGGCGGCGCGGTCGTTGCCGTAACCCTCGGTCTGGGCCTGCGTGCAATCATGCGGGCAGCGGGAGTTTGGCCATGACAGACTGGATTGATCTCAACGCTGACCTGGGTGAGGGCGAAGCGCATGACGCTGAGATCATGCACTATGTCACCAGCTGCAACATTGCCTGCGGCGGCCATGCCGGAAGCACAGACAGCATGATCACGGCGCTGTCGCTGGCCAAACTCCACCATGTCGCCGCTGGCGCGCACCCGTCCTATCCTGACCGCGAAGGGTTCGGACGGCGCGATATGGATATGTCCCTGGCTGAGCTGGAGGTCGCGCTGAGCGCCCAAATCAGCGCACTGAAGCAAATCGCAGACCAGCGGGCTTTCCCGATCAGCCACCTGAAACCACATGGCGCGCTGTATAATCGCGCCGCGAAAGACCGAACGCTGGCCGTCTTGCTGGCCCAACTCACCGCGAAACTCCTGCCCGATGCAAAGCTTGTCGGCCCCCCCGGATCTGCGCTGGAAGCCACGGCGCAGGCGGCGGCTTTGCCTTATGTCAGCGAAGGGTTCACTGACCGCGCCTATCTCGATGACGGTTCGCTGGTGCCGCGCGATCAGCCCGGCGCCGTGCTCGAAACCAACGCTGCACGCACACTCCAGGCGCTTGCCATCGCCACCACACAAAGCGTGACCAGCCTGAACGGCGAGACTATTCCCTTGCGCGTCCAAACCCTCTGCCTGCATGGTGACAGCCAAGGCGCGCTCAGCTCCGCCCGCACGATCCGCGCCGCGCTCGACGCCGCTGGCATAGAGGTCCGCGCGCCGCAATGACCGACGCGCGCATTCAGATCATCGCTGAGGACGCTGTCGCCTTGCGCGTCGATACGGCGATGCGCGCCCAGATGCTCGCCGTACAGCTGCGCCAAACCGGCAACTGGCGCGAAGTGGTCCCCGGCTTGAACAGTGTTACGATCCGGTTTGATCCGGCGATAACTGACCTCCGGTCGGCATCGCAGCAGCTGATCAATGCGCTCGATTGCAATCCCGGCTCGCCCGCTTCGACACCCGACACGCTCGAAATCCCGGTCCAGTATGGCGGCGCAAACGGCCCGGACCTCAGCGATATTTGCGCCCGCCTGAAGCTTTCAGAAACAGCCTTCATCGCGCGCCATAGCGCCCCAACATACCGAGCCGAGATGATCGGCTTCACCCCCGGCTTCGCCTATCTCGGCGGGCTCGACGAAGCCCTTGTCGTTGCAAGACGCACCGCGCCGCGCAATCATGTCCCGGCAGGATCGATCGGGATTAGCGGGCTCTATAGCGGTCTCTACGCCATGCCCGGTCCCGGCGGTTGGCCATTGATCGGGCGCACGGATAAGCTTTTGTTCAATGCCGGTTCTGACGACCCGTTCGTGATCCAGCCGGGCCAGCTGATCCGTTTCGTTCCGGTATGAGCGTCACAATCGAGACACCCGGCTTGCAAACAACATTGCAAGGATGTCCGCGAACCGGTTATCGCCATATGGGCATGCCCTGGTCAGGCCCAGCCGACAGTTTATCGGCAGCGCTCGCCAATCGACTTGTCGGCAACGCGCCCGACGCCGCTACACTTGAGATCACCTATGGCGGGCTGGCCCTGACATTCGACACACCTGTGTGGTTCGCTCTGACCGGGGCCGCCGCGCAGGCGCGCCTCAATGGCCTGGCTATACTGCCGCACAAGACCCTGCACGGCCCCGCCAAATCAACCCTGCACATCGACATGGCCAGCCACGGCACCCGCCTGTATCTCGCCATCGCTGGCGGCTGGATTGGCGAAGCTGTCCTCGGCTCGCCCTCGACCTATATCCCGGCCCGGCTTGGCGGGTTCAAAGGCCGTGCCTTGCAGTCTGGTGATCAGCTGACCACGCCCGCACAGCCGGACAGATTACCAGCCCTGACTACCCCGCAGAACCTGCGCCCCCGCATGACCGACAGCTGCGTCTTGCGCGCCTACCCGTCGGCAGAGTTTGGGCAACTCTCGCCCGCCTCGCAGACGTCACTGTTTGGGCAATCCTTCCGGGCCAGCGCGCAAATCGACCGTATGGGCATGACGCTTGAGGGAGAAACGCTGGAGATCAGCAGCGACGGCAAAATGAAAAGCGCTGCGGTCTTTCCCGGCACCGTACAATGCCCGGAAAATGGCCAGCCGATTATCCTGCTGCCAGATGCCCAGACCACAGGCGGTTATCCCCGTATCGCTCATATTGCACGCTGCGACCAGCACCTGCTCGGCCAAATCAGACCGCGCAGCAAAGTGCAACTGATCCGGCGCACGACGCAAGCCGCGCTGAAAGACTATGCGGAGAAATCTGCCCTTTTGTCGAAATGGCTGCCGGGTTTTGTATTATAGAGAGGGTTTGGTTTTGCCTCGCGCTAAGCGCCTTCGGCGCAGCGAGGCGAAGCCGGAGCGGGTGACCTGCTTCGCGAAGCGTGCCCGCAGGGCTTAGCGTTTCGCAAAACCTGAGAGCGCGAGGCAAAACTCAAGTAATGCTCTGCCCGGTCTTGCCCCAGTCGGCGAGGAATGCCGCCAGGCCCTTATCGGTCAGTGGATGGGCGACCAGCGCATCAAACACATTTGGCGGGATCGTCGCGACATCGGCGCCGAGCATCGCGCATTCCTGCACATGTTTCGGCCCACGGATCGAGGCGGCGAGGATCTGTGTCTCAAACCCGTAATTATCATAGATCACCCGCAACGCTTCGATCAGGTCCATGCCATCCATGCCAATATCATCAAGCCGGCCAAGAAATGGCGAAATATAAGTCGCGCCCGCTTTCGCCGCCAGCAGCCCCTGATTAGCGCTAAAGCACAGCGTCACATTGGTTTTGATGCCTTCTTCGGTGAACGCTTTACAAGCCTCCAACCCGGCCATGGTCAGCGGGATCTTGACCACGACATTGCCCGCAATCCTGGCCAATGTGCGGCCCTCGATTAGCATCTTGTCGGCTTGCGTCGCGGTCACTTCGGCGCTCACCGGACCATCGGTGATGGCGCAGATCTCAGCGATCACTTCTTTAAAGTCGCGGCCGCTTTTCATGATCAGAGACGGGTTTGTCGTGACCCCATCAATCAGGCCAATTTTCTGCAGGCGAGCGATCTCACCTGTATCTGCTGTATCAACGAAAAACTGCATCTTTCTCTCCAATCAAGTCACGCCGCCTGCCTATCAGACAGCACCGTGAAAGCCCATGACAAATTGCCAAGATTTCCTGATCGATCCGAAACAGCCGTGAGCGAAAACAGCCAGGCCGGGGGCTTCGGATCAGTCAGGAAATCCCTGGCCCCAGCGCCGCTGAACCCGTCTCCGAAACAGAAAATCTGGCAGACGTGAGGTCAGATCAATCCGGCAGGTACGGGCCAGTATATCCAATGACCGCGCACACATATCGACATCATAGGTGATCTCTCGATTGGCCCATGCCCACGGGTTCATCTTGGGATGGAAGGTTCGCTGGTTCAGGATCGGTGCCCAATTGGTGTACACATGTTTGGAATTATCGTTGAGCACATAGGCCCCGCCGCGCCCGGCAAACGCTTGTGCGGCATCTGCGGTCTCGAACAGAACGGTCAGGCTGACGCCATTATCAGGGTCATGGTGCAGGGAGATTTGCAGCCCGTCATGGCCTGCCAACACTTCTGCAACCATCGCCCGGCGGCGTTTCAAGCGCGCCAGCATAGGCCCGAGCTTTGACAATTGAACACCCAGCATCGCGCCTTCAATCTCGGTCACCCGCATATTGTTGCCAACGAAGGTTTCAAGATTGTAGGTCTCGTCATGGCCGCGCATCGAGGCACCAAGATCGTGATAGTTTCGCGCCCGCGCAAACAGGGTAGGGTCGCTGGTCAGAACCGCGCCGCCTTCGCCAATATTGATATTCTTGTATGTGTTGAAACTGAACGCGCCAATGTCGCCAATCGCGCCGCAATACTGGTCCTTGTAGCGCACCCCGACCGCCTGACAGGCGTCTTCGATGACGATCAGATCATGCTTTTTTGCAATCGCCATGATCGCGTCCATATCGCACGGGACATTGATCATGTGCACTGGAATAATCGCTTTGGTATAAGGCGTGATCTTGGCTTCGATATCGGCCGGATCAATCGTCAGGCTCTCGTCAATATCGACCAGTATCGGCACCGCCCCGACCATGACCGGGGCCGTCGCTGTCGCCATCCAGGTATAGGCCGGCACCAGAACCTCATCGCCCGGCCCGATCCCGGCGGCGGCCAGTGCGCACATCAATGCGCCGGTCCCGCCATTCACCGTCAGCACATGATCGGCCCCGGTCAGATCACTCAGGCGTTGTTCAAACGTCTGGGTAAATCCGTCTCTGTTGCCATAGCGCAGCATCTCTCCGCCAGCGATCACACGCCCGGCGGCAAACCATTCCCTCAGACCTAGTTTGGCCATACGCATCTCTCCAGATTGAGCACTATCTGCATCCCGGCCTATTGTGCAAATATCATACCCGTTCGGGCTCAGTCAGCCGCCAGCGTCGCAATCAGAAAATCCGACAACTGATCGGCCATCCGTGCGACACCGTCGCCGGTTGGATGCAAGCCATCGCGCTGTAGCAAGCCCGGCTGATCACGCACCCCTTGCAACATAGCCGGATAGAGCGGCACCCCATAGGTTGCAGACAGATCTGGATAGATCGCCGCATAGGCCGCATCCCGGCTGCCTTCGGGCGCATCACTGCGCGGCTCAAGCCCGGCCAGAATGACCGCAATCGCGTCGCCTTGCGCGCGCTCAATCACGGCGGCAATATTGGCGCGTGTTGTATCCGCGCTGAGGCCAAGCAAATAGTCATTGGCACCAAGTGCAATCACCAAAATGTCCGGATCCGCAGACGCCACGCTCCAGTCATAGCGCGCCAGACCATTGGCGCTGGTATCGCCCGACACCCCGGCATTGATCACCGTGATATCCAGACCTGCACGGCTTAGGCGCTCGCCGATCTGTTCCGGCAAGGCAAGGTCAGGTGACAGGCCAAACCCGGCGGTCAGACTGTCACCCAGCATCACCAGCACGCGGCCTTCGTGGACGGTTGGTGTCACGGCAACAGGGGCGGCGACCGGCTGGGCAACAGGGGCGGCGACATCCGCCACCGCCGCAACGGGCGCTGGCTCGCCGCCGCCGCTACATCCGGCCAGAAACAGGCTCGCCGCAATCACACTTGCCTGAACCAGAGCTTTCAAATCAACTCTCCACTTGCGCTTAGAGGTTTTCCGTTTATCGATAAGGACACATGTGCCCTGAATTGCCAAGGCGTTCAAATCATTTCTCCAGGAGAGAGGATAATTTCCAACGTGACGCAAGCGCTTTGCCTCAAAAACGTCTACCTGACCTTGTCGGCGCAATCCGGCCCGGTCGAGATATTGAAAGGCGTCGATTTCAGCGCTGACAAGGGTGAAAGCGTAGCGATTGTCGGCCCGTCCGGGTCAGGGAAATCCTCGCTTATTGCGGTTGCGGCTGGTCTTGAACAAGCGACCTCTGGCGAGATAACCCTGCTCGGCACCTCGCTTAGCGGACGTAGCGAGGACGCGATGGCGCGCCTGCGCCGGGGCCGCGTCTCGATGGTGTTTCAGTCCTTCCACTTGCTGGCGACGATGACCGCTTATGACAATGTCCGCGCGCCGCTGGAAATCGCGCGGCTCGACCGCGTCAACACAAAGGCCAATGATGCGCTGGTCGCGGTTGGGCTGGCCGATCGGATGCGCCACTATCCCGGCCAGCTATCTGGCGGGGAACGCCAACGCGTCGCGGTGGCCCGCGCGCTCGCCTCAAATCCAGATATCGTTTTCGCTGACGAGCCGACCGGCAATCTTGATAGCGAGACCGGCGCCGGGGTCGCTGATCGTCTGTTTGCCATCGCGGCGGAGCGCGGCGCGACGCTGATCCTGGTCACGCATGATCTTGAACTGGCCCGGCGCGCCGACCGGATCGTCACCATGCATGCTGGCCAGATCGTATGAACCGGGTTGCCGCCCGGATTGCCTGGCGTGAGCTGGTTGGCGGCTTCAAGGGCTTCTGGATCTATCTTGCGTGCCTCGCTTTGGGCGCAGCGGCGATTGCCTCGGCCGGTTCGGTCACTGAAGTGTTTACACGCGGCCTGGACAGCGAAGCGCGCGTTCTGCTTGGCGGCGACGCGATGTTCACCGCCGCCCAGCGCCGCGCCGATCGCGATGAGCGCGCTTATATCGACGCCCTTGGCCAGGTCTCGGAGAATGTCTCGCTCGACGTTATGGGTCGCTTCAATGAGCGCCGCCAGCAAGTTGACATCACCGCCGTCGATAGCGCTTTTCCATTGCTCGGTGAGGTCACGCTGTCAGGCGGAGCAACCGCCCTGCCTGATGCGCTTGCCCTGACTGACGGCCTGTGGGGCGTGGTGGTCAGCGCGTCCTTCCTGGAGGCGTTCAATGCCAAGATCGGCGACACGGTTGAGATCGGCCCGGTCCGGGCAGAGATCCGTGCCCGGCTCGACGGCGTGCCTGATCGGTTCGGCACGCCCGGTACGTTCGGCCCGGCGGCGCTGATCCATATTGATGGCCTGATCCAGTCAAACCGGCTGGAGACCGGTCAACTGTTTCGCTCGCGCCTGCTGGTTATGCTGACCGAAGACACACCAATAGACACGGTCAAATCCAAGTTTGAAGCCGCCTTCAGCACGGCAAATTTGCGGATCCGTGGGCCGCAGGACGCGGTCGACGGCCTGCAAGGCCTGCTGACCACGCTCAACTCTTTTCTGGCGATTATCGGCATTGCCTCACTGATCGCGGGCGGGGTCGGCGTCTCGCAAGCGACATCGGCCTTTCTCGACGCGCGCACCGATTCAATTGCCGCCCTGAAAGCGCTTGGTGCAGACAGCGCGACCATTCGCGGCGCTTACATATTGCAGCTTGGCGCATTGGCGCTGATCGGATCGCTGGCTGGTGTCGCCATCGGCGCAGCGGCGCCTTATTTGCTCGCCGCGTTTGCAGGCGGCAATATCCCGCTGCCGCAAGCGCTGGGTATCTATCCTGCGCCGCTGCTCAAGGCGCTGGTGCTTGGCATCCTCGCCGCCGCCGTGTTTGCCTTGCCCGCAATTGGCCGGGCCCGCGCGACAAGACCCTCGGCGCTGTTTCAAAGTCTCAGTCTCGAAGACCAGACCAGGACGCCGTGGTTTGAGCGCTTGCTTTCGCTGGCGGCGATGGCGCTGCTGGTGGTGATCGCCGTCACCACTAGCGACCATGCCGGGCTAACCCTCGGTCTGTTGGCCGGAGCAATGCTCGCCTGGGGCCTGTTCCTGCTGGCAGCGCAGGGCATCAAGCGCCTGGCCGCTCTGCTTGCCAAGACCGCACGCGGCCTGCGCCGCCTGACCCTGTCCAATCTTGGCGGGCCGGGCTCGCTCGCGCCGACCATTGTTCCAGCGCTCGGGCTTGGCCTGGCCCTGCTGACACTGGTCGCCTCGGTTCAGGCCAATCTGCTCAACCAGATCACCGAGACTGCCCCGGCCAATGCGCCGTCGATGATCTTCTCGCAAATCCCGTCTGATGACATCGCCGCGTTTGACCAGCTAATCGCCGCGCAGGGCGTGGATATCAGTGACGAAGACGCCTTCCGCCGCGCGCCCTTTCTGCTGGTCCGGGTTGTTGCGTTAAAAGGCGCGCCGCTAGTGGTTGAGGATGTTGCCGAGGCCGAACGCTGGGTCGTGCGCGGTGAGACCAATGTCACCTATCTCGCCCGCCAACCCGGCGATACAGTGCTTACCCAAGGTGAGTGGTGGGCCGATGACTATGCCGGACCCTTACGAGTTTCGGTTGAGGCGGATGCCGCCGCCGGGCTCGGTCTTACGCTCGGCGATACAATCGGATTTCGGGTCTTTGGCCGCGAGGTTACCGCCACGGTCACGTCGCTGCGAACGGTCGATTGGGGCACGTTCGGGATCGGTTCGAACACCGCCTTCATCTTCTCTCCCGGCACATTAGAGGCGGCCAAGCCTTACCATGTCGCCATCGCCAAAACCACGCCAGAGGCCGAGCAACCGATTATTTCCGCGCTCGGCGACACCTTGCCGCAAGTTGTGGTGTTCCAGACAAGACCAGCGCTGGAAACCGCCGCGCGCCTGTTTGGCGATATCGCGGTTGCCGTGAACGCCGCCGCCGGAGTGGTCACGATTGCCGGACTGCTTGTCTTGCTTGGCGCGTTTGCCGCGATGGCGCGCAAGCGTCGGCACGAAGCGGCCTTGCTCAAGACATTCGGCGCGGCGCGGCGCGAAGTTCTGATGCTCTATGCCGGGGAATTTGCCATTACGGGCGGGGCAGGCGCAGTGATCGGCGCGCTGCTTGGCGTTGGCGCAGCCTATCCAATTGTGGTCAATGTGTTTGAGGCGACGTGGACTTGGCCGTGGGCTGAACTGGCCTCGATCATCGGTCTTGCCCTGGCCATCTCGGCGATTGGCGGCGCAATTGTTGGCCTATCGACCTTGGCTCACCCGGCGGCAAGGGTTCTACGGTCCGCCTGAAGGCAATAGGTAATTGATATGAAACTCTATGACTATAAAACCGCCCCGAACCCGCGCCGTGTGCGGATATATCTCGCCGAAAAAGGCGTCGACATTCCGCTCGTCAATGTCGATATTACCAAGCGCGAACAAAAGACGCCTGACTTTCTCGTCAAGAACCCGGTCGGCTCAATCCCCGTGCTTGAGCTGGATGACGGCACTTGCATCTCTGAATCCGTCGCGATCTGCCGCTATATCGAGGCGCTCCACCAAGAGCCGCCATTGTTTGGGCGCACGCCGGTTGAGAAAGCGCTGATCGAGATGTGGCTACGCCGGGTTGAGTTGAATGTGATGATGCCAATTGGTCAGGTCTGGGTGCATGCAAGCCCATTTACGGCGCACCTGCTGACCCAGATTCCGGACGCCGCTGACCTTGGCCGCAAACGCGGCGAGTTTGGGTATCAAATGCTCGACGATCAACTTGCCAAGACCAGCTTCATTGCCGGTGATGATTATTCGGTCGTCGATGCGGTGGCGCTGGCGACAATTGATTTTGCCGCCGGACTGGTTGGGTTCCCGTTTAGTGATGATTTGCACAACCTGAAACGCTGGCACGACGAAGTTTCAGCCCGGCCTAGCGCCGAGGCTTAACTTACGCCGCGTTTGAGATCGCGCAAGATCTGGCGCAGCGGCGACACCATCTTCATAGCATCCAATGCGGCTGGCACCGGATCGCCGAACATCTGCGCCGTCAGGATCGCGCCGGCCCATGGCCCCCATGTGAACCCGCGTGCGCCAAATCCGCCCGCCAGATAGATGCCGTCAATTTCCGGGGCAGGTTCATCGACGGCCACCCCGTCTTTCAGACCCGCATGGATCTGCCGTGCAGCAGGCGCATCAATCAGTCGCCCGATCACCGGCAGTCGATCCGGCGTGCTGGCCCGTATCCCGGCACGCGATTGCACATTTGAGCGCGCAGCTTCCTGCTGCCAATAGGGATTAAGCTGCGCCAGGGCCGCCGCGTTTTCGGTCCTCGCCGCAGCGCTGGTCTGCGTCGGGTCGCCACGATGCTCACCAAACGTCGCGCCCCATAATCGATCATATCCGCTGGCCAGCGCGTAATGGCTCCGCACCGTCGCGGATGGCGGCGCATCGAGCTTGCTCGTCAGCCATTCAATTTGGCCCGCACGCCCCTCTAGCCGCAACCATGGAAACATCTCGTGCATGGCCCAGCCATTGGCCAGAATGATCGCGTCAAACACCTCTCCCGACACCGTTCGCGCCATCAGATCAAGGCTGATCGCCTGCCCCCAACGCAAATCCGCCCCGTCGAGCAGGGCCGGAAGCAAAAGCGGCGGACGCAGGATCATTGCGCGTTTGTGCAACACCCCGTCGGCGATGGCTTCAAGCTGTTCCAGGCCGAGCGGCGGATCGCTTAGCATTTTGGCAAATCGACCCGCCTCTTTCTCGTCGCGCGGACGGTGGGTGACTGTAACCGTTTCAACCCCCGGCAATCGGTCATAGGTATTTTGCGCGGTCAAATAGGCATCCAGTACCAAGCGCCCATCCACCGCGTCACCAGCATCAAGGCGCGGCATAACCAGCGCCAATGGATTGCCGCTCGTGCCCTGCGCGGGACCACTGGCCTGGTCGAACACGGTCACCTCGGCGCCCCGGACAAGAACCGCCTGCGCCGCGCTCGCACCGGCAATCCCGGCGCCAATAATCGCAATTTTTTTGAGGCTCCGGGACCACGCACCAATCCGACGCTCATCTAGCAGGTTTGCGGCACTGTTGCGGCGGTATTGAGCTGCCAATTTATGCCGTTTTCGGCCATGTCCGGGCAATTTCACCACGCTGAACCCGGCCGCGTCCAGACCTCGCCGAACTGCGCCAGCAGCCGTAAATGTTGCGATTCTCGCACCCTGTACGCAGCGTTCCGCAACCAGTGGCCACAGGCGATCCTCCCACATCGCGCCATTCTTCGCCGGGCTAAACCCATCCAGAAACCAGGCATCAGCAATAAGCGAACTTTGCTGCAAAGTGTCAATTATCTCCCCGATATGCAGGGTTAAAGACAGCCGCTCTTCCGGCCACACCACACGGCGAACCCCCTTCGCCCGCACCGGCCATTTATGCAGTAACATGGCGCTTAGCTCAGCCAGTTCGGGCCAAAGAGACAGGGCGCGTTTCGCGTCTTCGCGCGCCAGTGGATAGCCCTCGAAACTGACGAAATTCAACCAGCCACCTGTAGGCCGGTTGGCCCGCCACATCTGCCATGTGGCCAGAAAGTTCAAGCCTGTTCCAAAGCCCAGTTCAGCGATTGTGAATTGGTCTTTGCCCCGCCAAGCATCCGGCAATCCACAGCCCGCCAGAAACACCGCGCGGCTTTCAGCCAAACCATCCTCGCGGCTAAAATAGACGTCGCCGACGCGCGCATTCAGCGGCGTTCCGTCGTCTCTCCAAACCAGATCAGGGCGCGGCGGCAATCTCATGCCAAGCGCCTTAGCCTGTCTTCCGCCTGCTAGCTAGCAGCTTCCAACGCCCGCTGCTGGTCAATCCAGTCAGGATCAATGTTTAGCTTCTTGGCGATCTTGTCAGCGCCCGCAACAACCCGCCAAAACGGACTGACTTCAGACGGAGGTATGCCATCCGCCATGTCTTCCAGCGCCGCCTCCGCCACAATTCGAACGAAGATTGATGACGATAGCGGACAAGCTCCATCACAGGCTTCTCGCGTGGCCAAATCAGCGCGCAATTGCGGGATCGTACGGGTTTCACCATGTGGGATGTCGCGAATGTAGGCATCAACAATCTGCGGCGTGGCCACGAGCATTTTCTCGCCCGGTTGCATTCCGCCAAAGGCCTTGTCCAAAACAATTTTTCTGTGCGTTTTCTCTACAGCCAGTTTCTCTCGTGCGGTTTTTTTACCCATATCCGAGCCTCCCGATCCAAGCTCAGCCTAGCACAGTTCGCTGACACCTATTAGCAGTATCCACGGGAAATCGAACTTTTTCAATCCGCCCTATAGTCAAACGGTTTCAGCTGCTCAACCACATCCGGAATAGGGCGGCGTACACGGCCATCGGGGTGGATCATCACGGCGGTAACTTTCGCCTCAGCGATCACGTCCGCGCCGCACAGGCAGGTCTGCGCAAAGTACATTCGAACACCGCGCACACCCAGGCTTCGCGTCCGGACATCCAGTAAATCGTCGACTTTCGCGGCTTTCTTGTAATCAACATTCACGTTGGTCAATGTGAACGCCGCAGGATCTGGCCTTTGCAGTAAATATTGATGACTGACACCGGCATCACGCAAGAAATCGGACCGCCCGCGCTCAAAAAACCGAAGGTAATTTGCGTGATACACCATGCCGGTAAAATCGGTGTCCTCATAGTAGACCCGAAGTTTCAGCCAGTGCTGATTTCTCTCGTCAAATGATGCTGTTTTCATCAAAATATCCTAGTGCCGGAAGTGGCGCATACCGGTCAGAACCATCGCCAAACCGGCCTCATCTGCAGCCGCGATCACGTCGTCATCGCGGATTGACCCACCCGGCTGAATAACCGCAACAGCGCCAGCCGACGCAGCTGATAACAGCCCGTCAGCAAAGGGAAAGAAGGCATCTGATGCGGCGACACAACCTTTGGTTAGCGGGTCACCCCAGCCGCCTGTTTCGGCTGCATCTTCGGCCTTGCGCGCGGCAATTCGGGCACTGTCAATTCGGCTCATCTGGCCTGCGCCAATGCCGACAGTTGCCCCATCCCTGGCATAGACAATCGTGTTGGATTTGACGTGCTTGGCGACCCGCCATGCGAATAGAAGATCATCCAATTGTTGATCTGTCGGCGCGATCTTTGTGACAATTTTCAAGTCGTCCCTTGTGATCCGGCCAAAGTCGCGGTCTTGCACCAACAGACCGCCCGCAACTGTCTTAATCGTCATGCCGGGAGCGCTCGGATCAGGTAATCCATCCGTGATCAGCAGGCGCAAATTCTTTTTCCTGGCAAAGATCTCCAGCGCCGCCTCATCGGCGCCTGGCGCGATCACGACCTCGGTAAAGACTTTGACGATTTCAGCCGCCAGCGCGCCATCCAGAGACCGGTTCAGCGCAACAATTCCGCCAAAAGCCGAAATTGAATCGCACGCGAGCGCGGCGCGATATGCCTCAATCGCATCGGCACCTTGCGCCACGCCGCACGGATTGGCGTGCTTGATGATCGCCACAGCTGGCACGTCATCACCAAGCTCTCCGATCAACTCATAGGCTGCGTCTGTGTCGTTTATATTGTTATAGGACAGCGCTTTGCCTTGCACCTGGCGCGCCGTGGCGACGCCGGGGCGGTCTTCGCCGGTGACATAGAACGCCGCTTTCTGATGCGGGTTTTCGCCATAACGCAGCCTTTCCTGCAACCGGCCGCCAAACCCGCGCCAGTCCGGCGCTGTCTCATCAATTTGGCCTGCATACCAGTTCGAGATCGCGGCATCATAGGCGGCTGTGCGGGCATAGGTCTTGGCCGCCAGCCATTTGCACACATCTGCCGTGACATGCCCGTCATTGGCGTCCATCACGCCCAGTACCCCATCCAGATCAATACTGTCGGTACAGACCGCAACATGCGCGTAATTCTTCGCTGCCGCCCGCAACATGGCCGGCCCGCCAATGTCGATATTCTCAATGCAGGCTTCGAAATCGCCGCCCGCAGCGACCGTCGCTTCGAACGGGTAGAGGTTGATATAGACTAGGTCGATCGGCTCGATGCCATGGCGCTCTGCGTCGGCGACATGGCTCGCATTGTCGCGCAGATACAGTAGCCCGCCATGCACTGCCGGGTGCAGCGTCTTGACCCGGCCATCCATCATCTCAGGATACCCGGTTAGATCAGCCACGTCTTTCACCTCCAAACCAGCGGCTTTCAATGCCTTCGCCGTACCGCCAGTTGATACCAGTTCGACACCATGAGCGACCAAGGCTCTGGCGCGTTCAACCAATCCCTGTTTGTCAGAAACTGAGATCAATGCGCGGCGGATGGCGATCATTTGGGTCATTGTACGGCCTTGAAGTTTGAGAACTGGACAATCCGCGTTCGGGTATCACGGTAACGCCTCGCGTCAACAGAGCAGGCTGCGACCTATTCTTTGCATTCGGGAGGGGCATATTCAGGCACAAGCCTGGAGAGTAAATGTAAAGCCATCTGGCGATCGCGAGATGACGCGACCGTCAATAATTCCTGCAACCTGTCTTGAAAGCCATCTGGCTCCTCGCTGCGGGCCTGAACGGTGATCTTGTGCAGTCCATCAATCCCGGTATCCAGCAGACGTTCATGCGCATAGGTCAGTTCTTCGTGCAGTTTTTCGCCGGGTCTCAGCCCTGTCGTTCGAACCTCGATATCCTGATCGGGTACCATGCCCTTCATCCGGATCATCGCCTCGGCCAGCGCGCGAATACGAATCGGTTCGCCCATATCCAGTACATAAAGCGACGCCTCGCCTGCCACACCATTGTGCGCGGCCCCTTGCAGGACCAGAGACGAGGCTTCCTCAACGGTCATGAAATAACGTGAAACCTTGTCATCAGTCAGCGTAATCGGCCCGCCTGCCGCAATCTGGCGCTCGAACAATGGCACCACTGACCCTGAAGAGCCTAATACATTGCCAAACCGAACCATCGACACGGCGAGCTGCGTCCCATGAACGCGGTAGGCGACCGATAGTTCGGCCAAACGCTTTGTCGCGCCCATGACATTATCTGGATCCACCGCTTTGTCGGTTGAGATAAAAACAAAGCGCTCAACCCCGCAGGCAATTGCGGCATCAACAGCGTTGGTCGCGCCGCCAACATTGGTCAGGATGGCCTCACACGCATTCATCTCCATCAAAGGCACGTGCTTGAGCGCCGCAGCATGGATCAGGATTTCAGGCCTGGCGGCCTCGATACATTGGTGTAACCGCGCCGGGTCACGCACATCGCCGATCTGCGCAACGATGTCGAGATCAGGAAATTTCTCGCGAAGGGTTAGATCGATTGAATACAGATTATACTCGCTGGCATCATACAAAGTCAGCTGCGCGGCTCCCAGTTGCGCCGCCTGCAGCGCCAGTTCCGATCCAATCGTTCCGCCCGCACCAGTAACAAAAACCCGTTTGTTTCGCAGTAGGTTTGACACCGGCGCTTGATCAAGCTGACGCATCGGGCGTGACAGTAGATCAGTCGGGCGTACAGGCTGCATATGCAAGCCTTCCGCGCCGAGACCGAGCGCCATGACCTCCGCGCCAGATGCGGCCGCTTCTTTGAGAATTGCGCCCATCATCGCGCGCTCACGAACATCGCCGGTAACCGCGACCCAAGGCATCCGGCCATAGCGTACATTCAGCAGGCTCAACACTTTGCCTAACTCACTCAGGCCGCCCATCACCGGGACACCGCGGATCGCCCGGCCAGGCTCTGCGCCATCGGTTTCCAGCAAGCCAAGAACCCGCACCGGCGCGCCACCTTTAGCTGCGCGCAATTCACGTAACAGATCTGCGGCACGGCGCGCACTCGAGACCAAAACAACCAGCGGAGCGTCCCGCCGTACGGCTGTGAATATCTGGAATGGCCGCCGGGTTGACAGCGACAAGGCATACATCCGCCCGACAAAGATCACCGTGACCCAGATCACCAAAGCCATTATGAAACTGGACCTTGGAAAACCGATCAACCGGTTCCAGACGAACAGGACAGGCAGGAAAATTAGCGCGGTTAAACCCACAGCTTGAATGATCCGCACCGCATCTGGCCAGCCGGAATGCCGCCAGACCTGACGATGAACGCCAATGCTGTAAAAGGAAAACAGCGCCGCCAACCCGAACACAATTGCCGCGACGGCATTGGTTATCAAGGCATTATTCGGTGCCCCCTCTGTCACAGCCCAGCTCAGATGAACCGCAACAGCCATGGAAATTGCGCCCGCCAGAACATCGAACCCCAGCGTCAGGATCATCGCGCGGCGCGCCTCTCCACGCGGCGTCATGACGATTTAACCTTCAGGAAGGCCCAACGGACACAGTTGGGCGGGGCCGAGCCATCGCTATCTGGGTGCGCTTTGCCGCTCAAGACGATCTGCTCGCTGTGCTCCACAATTCCGCGCCCAAGATAGATTGTCGGTTCAAGTCTGGCCCGCGCGTGAGTGGTCTTGAAGCGCCATTTCACCCCAAGTTCACTGGTCAGTATGATCGCATCGCCAGAGGTCATAGCCGACACAGTTGGATGCAAGTGAAACCGGATGGCATATGAAATCTGCCGGTCAGTGTCAGCTGCTCCGGCTGAAACCGGCCTGGCAAGTGAGTCTTCCCCGGTCAAACGTCCCCCATCTCCAGACATGAACAGACGCCGTCTATGCAGTAGGCCGAACGCGATCTTGTAACCACCATGTTGGGCATCTAACCAAATTTCATCCGCTTCTTCCAGACGTTTGGCTGAAATACCGCTTGGTCCCGATGGATAAAGCAGTCCTGTCTGCTCATTGGTCAAGAAACGGCAAGCATCTTCACCTTCCAGGATCAGTGTCGAATGTGCGTCGGAGCGTCGGACAGCGGCCTGAAAGTCGATATCGACTTCGGGGCTACACCCGCACGATGTCACGATACGGGCAGGCCCATCGTGAAGCTCAAACCCCAATGGTCCGGCATGAGCCTTGTCACCAAATGGCGGTTCGGGGGCTTGCCCGGCATCAAGGATCAGACAGGTCCCGTTCTTTTCGAGTTTATGAAACCCGGATTTCGGGGCGACACTGAACCGGCGCGGTTCCACCGGAAGGTGCGACAGAACGGCGTCAATCGCTTCGGGCCATCGTTCATCGCCGTCATTAAACGCAGCCAAGCCGCTATCACCGGCCTTGAAGAAAGCGACCATGCCGCCAACCCGGCTGATCCAGCGGCTGAGAAATTCTGGCACATCACGGTCGCTTCGGCTCAGCAAATCCTGCAACGCAATCAAATCGGCCAGGCAACGTGCGGCGCGGGCCGGTGACCGGCTGACATGTCCGCCATCCAACAGGAATTGCGCCGTGCAAGCGTTCTCTAGTCGAAGTTCGGCGGCCTCCAACTCTTTGCCATGTGCCAGACATATCGCATAGGCGACACCAAGAACGCTGCCGCGCCAGCTGGCATTAGGCTCAACCTCATTGTCGACAGTCGCCAGGACATGCCGCGCCTGACGCCCTAAAGCTTCCATCCGTATAGCGCGCGCATCCACGTCGCCCTGTTCAAACAAGGCAAATCCGCATTGCAACCAGTTCCAAACCCGGTCAGCCGCGCAGCCTGTGCGCCATGAAAAGCCGTCGAAACGCCCGAAATTGTCGATCCAGTCATCGACAAGCAAACGCGCCCGGTCCGCCCCTGCTTCGCCTTGCGTGAACAAATCACCGAGCCAATCAAACCGATGCAGACGGTCTGCGAAGTGAAGACCCGGCAAGGTCTGGGTCCACGGTGCTGTGCCCTCGGGCAGAACAATCCGATCCATGCCAATCCGCCATATTCCCTGCATCAACATGGAGCCGCGCAAGTCGTCGGGTGGGATAATCTGGTGCAAATGCAGACCAAATCCGTAAGGTGCCCCGCCGGCGATCTTCATGCGATGAACAGGTGAGGCTTTCGCGTCCTCTCCTGGTGAGCCGCGCAACCGCTGCCAAAGCGCTTGATCTTCCTCGACACTATGGCGGGGTTTAGCGCTTTTCTGTTCTAATGCATCGCTCATTGCGCGACCCCAAACTACTTTACTCACTCGCGCCTGAACGCAGCGCTGCAATATTTGCAGCATACTGATCCGGTCCACCCCTAAATACCGCCGATCCAGCAACAATTGCCGTTACCCCAGCTGAAATGACTTTTGCCGCCGTTTCCCGGTTCACACCGCCGTCAACTTCCAGAACGATATCACGCCCGCTGGTATCAATCTTCTTGCGCAAAACCTCGATCTTTCGCAACTGGCTATCGATGAAACTTTGCCCGCCAAAGCCGGGATTAACCGACATCACAAGGATCAGATCAATATCGTCAAGCACCGGATCGATCACTTCTGCAGGTGTTCCCGGATTGAGCGCCAGTCCGGGCTTCATCCCGGCGGCCTGAATCGCTTGCAGGGTGCGGTGCACATGCGGGCCAGCTTCGGGGTGAAATGTCAGAATATTCGCGCCGGCTTTCGCATAGGCGTCAATATACGGATCAACCGGTGTAATCATCAGGTGAACGTCGAAGGGCTTCTTGCTGTGCGGTCGCAATTTTTCAATAATCGGCGGACCAAAGGTCAAGTTAGGAACAAAATGCCCATCCATCACGTCAATATGGATCATATCTGCGCCAGCGGTATCAATCCGCTGGATTTCGACCCCTAATTCAGCAAAGTCAGCCGATAGAATCGAAGGGGAAATCAGCACTTCAGACATGCTCGACGCCTATATTGAAACCGCTGCCAGCACAAGGCTGACAGCGGCATCCAATTGTGACTGTCGCAAACGCTTAGTAAGCAGGCGGTGCATATGTCGCCGGTGAGACGAAGACACCGTCTTGGCGGAACGCTACATTCACTAATTGCCCAGGCTGAACTGCAATGTCAGCCGCCTGTACGATTTCCTTCAGATCACCGTTGCCAAAGTCAATTGTCACTGCGACACCTTGTTTGGTGCTCATGGCTTGACCCGCAGCATTGCCAGCTAGGCCGCCAAGCACCGCGCCGCCAATCGCGCCAGCAGTATTGGCTTTGTCGCCGCCGCCAAGTTCAGACCCGGCCAGGCCGCCGAGGACCGCGCCGGTTGCAGCGCCAAGCAGTGAGTTGTTTGGCTTGATGGTGACCGCCCGTACAGACACAACCGTACCTTGGCGAACTGTTGACGCATAACCTTGAGCAGAGGAGCTTACGGTATTTGCGCTTGGACCAGTTGCACACCCGGCCAAAGCCAGAGTGAGAGCGGCAAATGCGCCTGCTGCGAATTTCTTGGGTGCCTTCAAGGCAGTGATTTGAAAAGACATAAGTTGTGCTCCTTTGCACGAGTTGACCTGCACATCATGCATTCTAGTGCTGAACTCTATATGAACCCCGCGTGGCATCTTTGGGGCAAGGTTAACGAAATCTATTACAGTTTGGTCAGGATGAACGGGTCAAGCGCGCAATAAAAAATGCATCATGGGCAAAATCACCGCCCGGCAAAGTCACCAGATCCCCGTCAGCGGTCAAACCCGCTTCGAACCCCGGCACTTCGGTCGCTGATATTGGCTGACGGTCAAGCCCGCCGCCAGCCAGCACCGCTTCAATCACGGCTTTGCCTTCACGCGGTAACGGCGAACAGACGCAATAGACGACCGTTCCGCCCGGCTTCAGCATTTTCAGCGCAGCCCGCAGCAGACGTTCCTGAAAAGACGGGAAGCGCTGAATATTCTCTTTCGACTTGATCCAAGCCCCTTCAGGATGACGCCGTAATGTCCCGAGCGCCGAACATGGCGCATCCAGCAAGATACGGTCAACCAGATCTGGCGGCTGCCAGGTCGTCGCATCTGTCTCGACAAATGTGACCTCGCCAAACCCGGTGCGCTGAAGGTTTCCCAATAGCCGCTTCATGCGCGGCTTGGATCGATCAATCGCTGTTACTTGCGCACCAGTGGCCGCCAACTGCATCGTTTTGCCACCTGGCGCCGCGCAAATATCCAGAACCGTTTCATCGGCCTGCGCGCCGAGCAATCGCACCGGCAGGGTCGCTGCGATGTCCTGAACCCACCAGTCGCCGTCTTCGAAGCCTGGCATAGCTTCAACCTGACCAGCATCAACTTTCACAGATGTCCCGCCAAGCACCGTGCCGTCGACGCGCTGTGCCAAAGCCGCCGCATCGCCGTCTTTTGGTGTGAGGTGCAGCGATGGCTGATGGGTTTGCGCGTCGGCCAATTGCCGCGCGCCCGCTTCGCCCAGCTGTTCAATTATATCGGCCTTGAGCCAATCTGGCCAAACTGCCTCTATTGGTGCGGCATCAAAGGCCTCACGGCTGGCCACGGTTTTGCGTAAGACAGCGTTTAGAAACCCGGTTGCTCGCTGTGCACGCGGCCACATCTTGGCGGCTGAAACGGTCTCCCCAACCACAGCATGGTCCGGGGTTTCCAGTATCCAGGCTTGCGCCGCGCCGACCCTTAACAGAGCCCGCGCGGGCGGTGTTGCGGTGTCTAAGGCGCGATCCAGAAAGGGCGCGAGACCAATATCAATCCGGCCGGCCTGGCGCAGCACGGCGCTTGCCATCGCCCGGGCGAAACCGCGATCTGATCCGATCAGTTTGTCATAAGCCTCACTGGTCACCAGCGCCTCATCCAAGGTGCGGCGCTCATCCAGTACAGTGATCAGAAGTTCGGCTGCGGCCAGGCGCGCGCTTGCGCCGCTCACCCCCAAGGCCCTGCAACGCGGCGAGCAGCAGGTGTCCCGGATGGCGCATCGACGCCCATCTCAGCGGCCAGTTTGCGCAAGGCCTCAATCCGGTTGGCGGTTGCAGGATGGGTGGAAAACAATTTATCACTCTTTCTGCCAGACAGCGGGTTCATGATATACATATGGGCCATTGCCGGGTTCTCTTCTGCACGTCGGTTCACAATTGACCGTGCGCCCCTGTCTATCTTTTCCAGCGCCGATGCAAGCCAGAAAGGATTACCGCAAATCTCTGCGCCGCGCCGATCGGCCTCATATTCACGCGAGCGACTGATCGCCATCTGAACCAGACCGGCGGCCATGGGTGCGAAAATCATCACCGCAATTGTCCCAATGATGCCATTGCGGCCTCGGCCAAAGAACATCGCAAACGTCGCCAACATGCCAATCGCGCCGGCAAAAGTCGCGGTGATCGTCATGGTCAGCGTGTCGCGGTTTTGTACATGCGCCAGCTCGTGTGACATCACCCCGGCCGTTTCTTCACGGGTCAGCATGTTGAGCAGACCCGTGGTGGCGGCAACTGCGGAATGTTTCGGATTGCGCCCGGTCGCAAATGCATTCGGCTGCGGTGTATCCATGATATAGATTTTTGGCTCTGGCAGGCCTGCCGCTTCGGCCAATGCTTTGGTGTCGCGGGCAAATGTTCGGATCATCGGATTGCGGTCCTGATCGGTGACCTCTTTTGCACCCTGCATACGCAGCACGATCTTGTCAGCATTCCAGTACGAAAACAGATTCATACAGGCGGCAATCGCGAACGCGATAGTCATGCCCATCGTGCCGCCAACAATGAAGCCAACAGCCATAAACAAAGCCGTCATCGCGGCCAGCATCATAAAGGTCTTCATCATGCCCATGCATCAGACTCCTTGATCGCGTCACCGCAAAACGTCACTGTGTCATTGGTTATATATTTTAAGGTTAACAAAAGCGGGAGTCCTGTTCATGTCAGATGACAAAAATATCACAAATGAAGACCTCCCCCCGCCTGCGCTTCCGGCGGTGCCCCCAGCCGCACAACGAGCGCTGGCTGAAGCGACCGCGCGCCGCGCCAAACAAGACGCTCACGAAGCCGAGCTGGAAGCCAAGCGAAGCAAAGAGCAAGGCGGCCCTCGCCATATCGAACCAACCCGCTACGGCGACTGGGAACGCAAAGGCATCACTTACGACTTCTGATCTCTATTCAGATAATGTGAGCCCCTGCGCGGCGACGGCATCAATCACAAAAGCGCGCTTGTCGGGCTGGTCTTCAAAGACCCGCGCGGCCTCTGCCAGATCAGCGCTCGCCGCCTCGATCTGGCCCATCACAATCCGCGCCCGGATAAGCCGGACCCAGCCGTCCGGATCATCCGGCGCTTCAGTCAAACGCTCGGCCAGTCCCGCCACCATGCCATCGATCATCTCCTGACGCTCATCTGCACTCATCGCTTCGGCATTAGCAATCGCGGCAGCGTCCGGGCCAGGCGCCGCCGCCAGCCTGTCGACAAAGGCCCGCGCGCCAGCATACTCATCCACTATAGCCGCATTCTGAGCGCCAAGCTGCAGCGCGGTCTCATACGCCGCAAACGCCTCGTCATAACGATCAAGTGTCATCAGCGATCGCGCCAATAAGACATAACCTTCAGCGGGCGGCGTCGGATCAGCAGCGAGTTTGGTCTGTAACTCGACAACCAGGTCTTCCAGCGCCAACACGCCCGGTTCGGCGTCTACGATCTGCTCGTCGCCGCGTCCTGAATGTTGCAGCGCCGGGGTGCCCAATTCCAGATACAAGCCAATCGTCGCAACCCCAAATAGACCTGCCACAATCAGCCCAGTGCGGCGAGGCATCAGGCTAGTCACAGCGCCGTCACCTGATGCACCATCCAGCAAGGCAAGCACCCGTAGCTCCAAGGCCCGGCGGGTCTCATTGGCGACATTTTCGGTCAGTCGCCCAGCCGCCAGTTCGCGATCAATCTGTGCCAATTGCGCCCGCGCTTCGACCAAAGCCTCATCCGCGCCGGGCCCCGCCTGATCAGCTGCACGCCAGAACGGGACTGTCAGATAGGCCAGCACCAAAGCGAGCAACACCGCAAGCATCAGCCAGATCATGATCCAGCCTCATCATCATCCATTTGCCCAAGGGCGGCACGGACACGCGCGCGATCCGCCTCACTGATGACCCGGCGACCAATTGCCCCGGCTTGTTTTGACCGAGACGCCCGCAAGAGGAACCAGAGACCCGTACTGGCCAGCAGCAGCAGAGGCCCGAGCCAGAGCAACCACGTATTCTTCTGAAACGGCGGGCGCATCAGCACATAATCGCCGTAACGCACACGCAGATATTCACGCACCTCAGCGTCACTGTCGCCGGCCAGAATGCGCTTGCTCACCAGATTGCGCATATCAGCGGCCAGCGGCGCGTTTGAGTCGTTGATCGACTGGTTCTGGCAGACCACGCAGCGCAATGTTTTCGAGATTGTCTCAGTGCGCGCTTCGACCTCCACCGGGTTGATCTGAGGGGCGATCACCGGGTCGGTCTGCGCCAATCCCAATCCAGCTTGAAAGCAAAGGGCAAGCGAGAGGAGAAGCCCGCGCATCTACTCGGTCTCCTCGGCAATCGCCTGCACAATGGGCGCAATCGTGGTCACCCAGACCTCATCCGTGATCGGTCCAAACTGTTTGTACCGGATGCGGCCATCCGGGCCTATGATAAAGGTTTCTGGCGCGCCCGTGACGCCAAGTTCAATCGCCAATTCGCTTTCATCATCGAAAGCGATTTTTGTATATGGGTCGCCAAACCGCTCCAGCCACGCCAGCGCATCGGGGCGCGTATCACGCCAATTTAGACCGATGATCTGAACCGCGCCGAGTTTGGAAACTTCCATCAGCGTGGCGTGTTCCGTAATACAGGCCGCGCACCACGACCCAAACACGTTCAGCAAGGTGGTCTGGCCCATCATATCCCATTTGGACACTGTCGCTTCTTCGACATGTAACTCGCTAAGAGCAAAATCCGGCAATTGGCGATCAATCATTTCAGTTGGGATGATCCGGGGGTCGCGCTGCAATCCAATCGCCAGAAAGACCACAATAATGATGAATATGACAATCGGAACGGTTCGTACAAGCAAGGTTGACATCTTCATCTGCTCACTCCGCCGCAATGCCGGTCGCTGGGGCCGCAGCCGATTTCGGACGCAGCGCAAACCGCCGGTCCGCGAGCGAGACAAACCCGCCCGCCGCCATGAACAGTGCGCCGAGCCAGATCCAGATCACCAGCGGATGATAATACACCCGCACGATCCAGCCCTCAGCCGCATTGCCTTCGCCAATCGCAGCATAAAGCACACGCGCTGCGCTGACATCCATCGCGCCTTCTGTGGTGATGTTGCGCTCAACCGGATAGAAGCGCCGCTCAGCGTTTAGTACTGCCACCAGGCGGGTCCCGCGCCGAACAATCATCCGCGCGCTCTCGGCCTGATAATTCGCGCCGCGTGTCGCCCTGACCTCATCCAGACGAAAATCATAGCCTGCCACCGATATCTGTTCACCGATCCGCAGTCGGTCAACGCTCTCCTGCGCCCAGACCGACATGCCAGTAATACCGATCACGGTGACGGCCAGCCCGATATGCGCCAAGGCAAAGCCATGCGCAACGCCGGGTAATTGCCGAAACCGCTGCCATAGGTTTGCGACCGTACTCGCCGATCCGCCAAGACGTAATTTGCCAGCATAATTGAAACTGGCCCCGGCGATCAACCAAGCCGCAAGGCCCAGTCCCAAACCGCCAAACACGTGTTTGCCAAACAGTCCCACCAGACCCGCAACAGCGCCTGCCACGCCAATCATGACGAGCAGTTTCGGGCCTAGCCGTGAGAGCTGATCCCGGCGCCATTTCAATAGTGGTCCGATCGCCATGAAGACGATCAGCAAAGCCATGATCGGCGCAAACACCATGTTGAAATAAGGTGGCCCGACCGTAATCTTGGCGCCGGTCAAGGCATCGATGATCAAAGGATAGAAGGTCCCTAGAAACACCGTCGCCGTCGCGCAGATAAGTAGAATATTGTTCAGCGCCAGCCCGGTCTCCCGGCTCTCCATCTCAAAACCAGCCCCGTGTTCAATCTGGCCAGAGCGCAGTGCATAGAGCAGTAATGCGCCGCCTGTAGCGAGCCCCAGCAAGACCAGAATGAACATGCCCCGGCCCGGATCAACCGCAAATGCGTGAACACTGGTCAGCACGCCAGAGCGCACAATGAACGTGCCTACCAGGCTGAGCGAGAAGGTCAGAATTGACAGCAATAGCGTCCAGCGCATGAAACTGCCGCGCGATTGGGCCACCAGAGTTGAATGCAGCAAAGCTGTCCCGGCGAGCCACGGCATGAACGAGACGTTCTCAACCGGATCCCAGAACCACCAACCGCCCCAGCCCAGTTCGTAATAGGCCCAGACACTCCCCAGCGCGATGCCGATGGTCAGGAATGACCAGGCCAAGAGCACCCAAGGCCGCACCCAGCGCGCCCACATCGCATCCACGCGGCCCTCAATCAGCGCCGCCACGGCGAACGAGAAGGCGACCGAAAACCCAACATAGCCCAGATAAAGAAATGGCGGATGGAAGGCGAGGCCGGGATCCTGCAAGAGCGGATTGAGCCCTGCGCCATCCAGCGGCGCAGGTGACAAGCGCGCAAACGGATTTGAGGTGAAAATCAAAAAGGCGGTAAAGCCTGCGCCGACCAGGCCCTGAACAGCGATTGCGCGTGCGCGCAGCCCGGCAGGCAAGGTTTGGCCAAACCAGACAATTGCCGCACCAAATACGGCCATGATCATCACCCAAAGCAGCATCGACCCTTCATGATTGCCCCAGGTTCCGCTGAACTTGTAGATCAGCGGCTTGGTCGTGTGCGAATGGCTGGCCACCAGCTTCACCGAGAAATCGGAGGTCATGAACATCAAAGCCAGCAGCGCGAACGCCAGAACACAAAGCAATGCCTGTGCAATCGCAGCGCGCTCTGCAAAAGCGATCAATTGCGGTTGACGAATGTGAGCGCCGCGCAGGCCCGACCAGGCCTGCAGCAGACCCAGTAAAAGGGCCATAATCAGCGCAATCTGACCGATCTCAGCGAGCATCAGAATTTCCCTACGACTTGCTTGAATGCAATAGAGCGCTGGCCACCTTTAACAAGTGTGTCGAATTGGCCGTACAGCTATTTGCCGCCGTACAATTCCTGCTCTTTAATGCGTAGGGTGGATGCGCAAGCTCCGGCATGAAAGACCGCGCGTAGAAACCAGAAATTACGATGGCTTGGAAAGGGCAAACTTACCAGCCCGGCACCAACACAGACGCCACACTTTAGGGCTGACAATAGCGTAAGCTTAACCCGTACCAGGCGCGCCGTGTCCGGCAAAGCGTGTAATCCATAACTGATACCAGATCTGAATTTTCGGCTTTTTAGCCAGCTAAATGTCAGGCGTCCAGCTGGGACAGGTTCATGTGAGATGGCTTTATCTGCAATTCCAAGCTTGGCACCGGCGCGCCAGATCCGATAGAAAAACTCTGTATCCTCACCGCCTGTCCGGCCTTTCTCCAGTAAAAATCGCTGACCCGCAATCATCGGTGCGCTGACCCGGATCAAGGCGCTGCCAGCATGGCCCGTCTGTACCACACCATCACACCGTTCCGGGACACTGGTGTGATAGTCACGGCGAACAATCCAGGCGGGGGCATCCGCACCATAGGTCGCGATAACTGGGCCGAACACAGCATCACATGTCTCGGCCTTGGCCGTTGCGACCAAATGCATGATCCAATTGGGCTCGGCAATTTGATCATCATCAAAAAAAGCCAACCAATCGCCGCGCACAGCGTCCAGGCAAGCATTTCGTACAATCGAAATATTCCGGGCCGGGGCGTGAATATATTTGACCGGCAGAGCTATCGTTTCAGCCGCCGCCTCAACCTGTTTGCGTGCCGATGGCGTGTCATCATTATCCGCGACGATGATTGCAAGACTGACCCCATTCGGCACAATCTGGGCATCCAACGATCTCAAAGCCTCAATAATCGAGGCCCGACGAAACGTGCAGACGCAAATGTCGATATGCATGATCTTGGTCAATCCGATTAAGTTGAGACAAATCTAAGCAAGCCTAATGCCAGATGGAACCGCCTCGCAGCAACGTCAATTAGAGGCTCAAGCGAGACTTGTAATCCCTCCGGCCCTGGCAAGCCATCAAGGGTTTTCAAACGGACTCGATTATGATGTTGAGCGGGTATGAAATTTGAAAATATGAGCGGTCCGCGATTTAGCCAAACCCGGCGAGTGTCCAATTTCTGATGAAAACCATGACAGTGGCACACATATTGCGTTAGGACTGATAAATATGACGCATTGAGCGTTCGGTCGGTTACAAAAAGGTGGTTCGTAATGAGTGTGATTGTACGTATTGGGGTTCTGGGTGCTCTCGCAGGTGGCCCGCTTCTCGGGCTGGCGCAGGCCCAGCAAAATTATTACAGCCGGGACAAGTATGAAGCTGTCACGGATCGAAGCCAGCCGGAATTTGATCCAACAGCAGTCCGGGTCGGAACCTTCCTGGTCAACGCCAATGCGCAAGCCAGCGTTGCCCTGACTGACAACGTCTTTGCTTCAAATACAAATACACAATCGGACACAATCGTTCGGGTCGGCACTGCGGTTGCAGGACAAACCGATTGGAGCAATCACGAAGTTGGTTTCCGTGTCTCGGCGTTTCGCAATGAATTTCTCGATACGAACAGTGAATCAAACACTGACCTGAGGGGCAGCTTACGCGGACGTTTGGATGTCACACGGCAGTTTTCAGTGAGCGCAAACGTATTTGCTGAAGACCTAACCGAAGCCAGAACGAATTTCGCTAATGGCGCAAATATTGATGGTCCGGTCGAATTTCAGCGCACCGGATTTGGGTTTGGTGCCAATTATCAAGCGGATCGCATTCGTTGGGAAAATTCAGTACGTGTCGTGGAAGCAGATTACGAGGACTCAACCACAACCAATTTCGATCTCGACTTTCGTGACCGCTCTGTCGTTTCCGGACGCAGCCGCTTGTCATACGCTATTTCACCAGATTTGGCGGTGTTTGGGCAGGGAACCTACAGTTCGTCTGATTATGACATACCGCAAATCGTCAGCTTTACACCGCCTGGCGGCGTACCAGTGCTGGTCCAGCGCGTGCGCGATTCTGACACCTACACAGTGGCGGGCGGCATCAATTTCGAACTGCAAACACTCATTCGCGGTGATATTGCGGTTGGGTATCTGACTGAAGACAGAAAAGATGCGAATCTGTCCGACGTTAACAGCTTATCGGTGGATGGCCGTTTGCAGTGGTTTCCGAGCCGCTTGACGACTGTTACCTTCCGGGGCGGGCGGCAGGTTCAGGATTTCGGTCTGGTTGAATCATCAACAGCCCTTCAAACAAATGCCAGCGTACGGGTTGATCATGAGCTACGCCGGAACATCATCTTGTCAGCGTTCGGCCGCATTGACGACAACAATTACAAAGACATTGACCGCGATGACAGCGTTACTGCGTTTGGGGTTGAAGGCCGATACAAGATGAACCGCCACATACATTTCGACGCGTTTGCCCGCCACACTAACCGCGATGTCAGCGGCGTCGATGTCAGCGGCAATCCCAATTTTGACGTCACCGTTGTCGGCGTTGGCATTCGGATTTTCCCGTAGCCTTGCCCATAATCTGACTGGTCTACATCCCGCACTCAGCCAAGAAACGAGTAAATTGCAGTGACCGAGACATTCAGTATCGAACTTCCGAAGACAATGTCGCCCACCAATGATGCGAGCGGCGGTGAACTTCCGATCGACATCAAATCACTGGTCAATATTGTTGTAAAACGGTTCTGGCTGATCGCGATCACGGCAACGATCATCTTCACTTACGTTGCCTATTCGGCGCTGAGTCAAACGCCGGTTTACACGGCGCAGGCGCAAATCATCGTGAATAATAGCAAGCTGAATGTGGTCAGCTTCGATGAATTGATCAGCGGCGGCGGCCTGACGACATCCGCCCTTGATACAGAAGTGCGTGTGATTTCTTCACCGGCCTTGCTGCGACGTGTGGTGATTGAGCTCGACCTGACCTCTGATCCTGAATTCAACCCGACACTACGTGATTACAAGCCTGGCCTAATGGACCGGGTTAAGGGTTGGATTTCCGGCTTACTCTCTAGCGATGATAATGAGGGCGGCGCGCCAGACATACCGCTAACCCCTGAACAACACCAGGAAATGCTAACCAAATGGGCAACTGGAATCCTGCGCGGAAAAGTCCGGGTTTCTCGCATCGGAACAACCTATTTGCTGGCCGTAACCGTCACCAGCACATCGCCTGATACTGCAGCCCGCCTGGCAAACGCCGTAGCAGACCAGTACCGGGTTGACCAAATGGAAGCCAAACTTGAGGCAACCCAACGCGGCACTCTGTGGCTGTCAGAGCGCGTATCTGTTATGCGCGACGAACTCGCCATCAAGGAAAATGCTGTTGACCAGTTTCGCCGCGACAATGGCCTGCTCAACGCCGAAGGAACGTCTCTGACTGAGTCGAATATAGCGCTGCTGCAACAACAGAAGATTGGCCTTGAAGCCGACCTCGCCCGGGCCCGCGCCCGTTACGACAATATGCGCAACCAAATAAATAGCGGCGCTGGCATCGACTCGATCACGGAAGTCTTAACCTCATCGGTCATTTCGAACCTGAAAAGCCAGCGCGCAACTGTGCAGCGTAAAGTTGCCGAATTGCAGTCAACCTTTGGACCTCGCCACCCGGATTTGGTTGAGGCGCGGAACGAAAATGCCGATATTGAGCGTCAGATACTGGCCGAAGTTGATCGGGTTGCCGCCAGCATCGAAGGCGAAGTGCGGATTGCAGAAGACCGAATCGCGAGCATCAACCGCGAACTTGGACAGAATCGGTCAACCCTGCTGCGCGACAATTCAGCCCTGGTTCGGTTGCGTGAGTTGGAGCGGGACGCAGAAGCCAGTCGCACGATATATGATGAAATTATCAACCGCTACAAGGAAACCAGCGAGCAAGAAGATTTGATCGAAGCCGATGCGCGTATTCTGACGCCGGCAACTGTCCCCAACAGTCCGAGTGCGCCGCGCCCCAAGATTGCCATGGTGATCGGCCTCCTGCTTGGCGGTGTTATCGGCGGTCTGTTGGCTTTGATTGCTGAGATATTCGATTCAAAACTAAGCTCAACCACCGATGTGGAACGTCTTGGTGTCTCCGCCCTGACCACTGTTCCATTGATTTCAAGCGCAGGCTTCCTCGGCTTTGGCAAGAAGAGGCCGGCTGAATATCTCGTCGAAAATCCCCTATCGGCTTATTCTGAAGGTATCCGCTATCTGCGAGCGGCCATCGTTTTTTCTGACATTGATAGTCAAGCCAAAACCGTCGCGATTACCTCTTCGTTGCCCGACGAAGGCAAGACCAGCCTGAGCCTGAGCCTTGGTCGCATGTCGGCCTTGTCGGGGTCCAAGACCCTGGTCATTGATGGCGATTTCAGACGCCGGCAACTGACCGAAGCGGCGGGTATCAATATAGAAACGGGCATGATCGAACACCTGTTCGGCGAAGGCCAGCTCGACGACGTGGTCACCAAGGACGACTTGACCGATCTCGACATCTTGCCTTTGTCGCCTGATGGCCACACACCGCACGACGTCTTTGGAACTGCGGCCTTCGATCGGCTGCATGCCAAATTACGGTCTGTCTATGACCTGATCCTGATCGATACAGGCCCGCTTTTGTTAATGTCCGAAGCGCGGGTGATTGCGGGTAAAGCTGACAAGACAATTCTCATCGTGCGCTGGCGCCGGACCAATCGTGCTGTCGTGCGCAAGTCACTCGGCCTGCTCAAGACATTCCGCGCGGACCTGCTCGGTGTCGTCCTCAACATGGTCGACCTCGAACGTCGCCGCCAGCATAATGAGCCGGGCACCGCCTATCGTGACTACAAGAAATATTACCAGGTCGAGGGCAAAAAACGGTTCCGCGGTCTTGGCAGGAAAAAAGCTGCGGCAGCCAAGCCAAAGGCCGCCCGTGCGCCGACACAGGCCCAGCCCACGCCGCCAACACAGCCCAAGCGCGAACCCGAAGCCGTAGACTGATGGCAGCGCCCCGAAAACCGCACCTGGCACCAGGCGCGGCGCGGTAAACCAGCGTAGATGGGACCCAGTGATGAAAATTGCGTTCTTCGGTCATGATGCCGCTGATGCCGCGATTCACCGCCGCGTCAACGCGTTCAACGATGACGGCTTTCAAGTAACCGGATACATGATGCGACGGGCAGATACTTCGCCGCTTTCATTTGCCAATATAGATCTCGGACGCACGTTTGATGGTGCATTCCTGCAGCGAATCAAACAAGTTTTCGCCGGTGCCCGCGAAGCAGCAAAAGCCCAGAACCGGCTGGCTGATACTGACATCATCTATGCCCGCAACCTCGACATGCTGGCCTGCGCCTTCCTCGCCAAACGCTATGCGGGCTTGCAGGCAAAGGTCATTTATGAATGCCTGGACGTGCATCGCCTGCTGATTCGGCGTGGGCCAATTGGCATGATCCTGCGCGGGTTGGAACGGTTTCTACTCAAACGGACAATCGGATTGGTGGTCAGTTCACCGGCTTTTCTGGAAAACTATTTCGAAGTTCATCATAACGGCCTGTACAAGAGCGCGTTGATTGAGAACCGGTTGGTGGACGCATCGCTTGCCGCCCGACCTCAACCCATGCCTAGCGCGCCAAACCCCGCCGCCCCGCTAAACATCGGCTGGGTTGGAATCTTGCGCTGCCAGCGGTCTTTGACTTTGCTCTGCGATCTTGCCGATCAGTTTGGCGACGAGGTCTCAATCCAACTTTACGGAAAACCAGCCCGGACCGAGATTCCTGTGTTCGAACCTGAAATCGACCGGCGTGAGAACATGACCTATTTTGGTCCATACTGCGCGCCTGACGACTTGCGCGACATCTATGGCAATCTCGATATTGTCTGGTCTGGCGACTTTATGGAAGCAGGCTTTAACTCTCTCTGGCTGTTGCCTAATCGGATATATGAAGGTGGTTATTTCGGCACACCTTCCCTGGCAGTAGGCGGGACACAGACCGCAAAATGGGTCGAAGGTCACACTGCAGGTTTCACCGTAAAAGAGCCTTTGGATCGCGAGCTAGCAAAACAGGTCCGCCAATTGATCGACGATAGAACAGCGCTGCAAACCCGCCGCAACAAGCTGTTATCGCTGCCAGAGACTGTCTTCATTCAGCCGAAAGGTGTGCTGGCTAAGATGATCGAAGATTTCACAGGTACCGGGGAGACGGCGTGACCACAACAACCGCCAATCTGCCAGCGAAACATAGCGCGGAGCCGGTACTCCTCAACGCCTTTCGGCCCGCCCGCATGGTTCCACTGTGGGAACAAGCCGCCATCACGCTGTGGTTTTTAGTAACTTATATTCCCATTCCTATGGAAACCCCCATCCGGTATCTGATGGTTGCAGCTTTCATGGCCTATTTTGCGCTAAATTATCAGACCGTCATAACGTTGTTACTACGCTCTTGGCCGCTCTTCCTTCTGCCAATTTTCGGGGCATTCTCGTTTATTTGGTCGCCTTATTCGGGCGACGCCATGCGCACAGGAATTCTCTACCTGATGACCCCGTTAATTGTCGTCGTTATCGCGTCGCGAGTTGAATTGCGGATCATTCTGCGATGCTTCCTGTTCACCGGAATGATCGCCACGCTCCTTGCCCTTCCACACTATGCCCGCTTTGCCGCTGGTGGACCTTATGTTTCCAAGAATTATTTGGCGCTGCACATGACCTTCGCCATGTTCTTTGCCCTGATCACCGTACTCAACGCCAAAGAACACAAGCTATTGCGACTAACGGCTAGTCCGTTCGTGCCGATCTGTTTGGTGATTGTGCTGATGTCCGGCTCAACCACATCCGCGATATTCTCGATACTCGGGGCGCTTGCCCTTATCGGGGTTCGGTTTTTGTGGTTGTCGATCACCAGAATACGCCACTTTAGATCATTGCTGATGCTGATCGGAGCAGCCTTCGCCCTGACCCTTACGACGGTGGTAATAAATATGCCGACAAACTCATTGGTCACAGATGGGCTGGAGCTGGTCGGCAAGGATGCGACCTTGACCGGACGAACAGCGATTTGGGATGCTGGCCGAATTGTATCCGAGGAACACCCTATTATCGGGGTCGGCCTGGATGGTTTCTGGCAACGCGATGTCGGAATGGCTCAAACCATCAACGAGAATGACTTCAAACCCTTCGGCACCAAACTGACCTTCCACAAGGCTTATCTTGAAGTGCAGGTCCATCTTGGCATAATCGGGCTAGGCCTGTTTATTTTATTGGTCGGATGGTGCATGTATCGCAACCTCTTCACTTGGCTCAAGACCCCTTCAATGGAACACTCTGCCATGCTCGTCATCGCGATGATTGTGTTTGCATCGACCTTTACCGAATCAACCCTCTGGTCACCGTTCAATGCGCTCGCGAACCTGTTTTATTTTGGCGCGGTCTCAACCCTCGGAACAGCTCATAGGAAACATATCGGGCAAATCCCGGCCGTGCTGCGCCGCGCCTAGTGGTGAGATTAACAGGGCCTGAGCCTAACCCGTCTTGGCGGTTGCATGTGCACACGCGCGCGCCGTCAAAGCCATGATGGTCAGTGTCGGGTTCTGCAAGCCGATGGCTGGAAATGCTGCGCCGTCAGTCAGATACAGGCCTTTTGCATCCCAGCACTGATTATCACGGTCAACCACAGATGTTTCAGGCGAGGTTCCCATGCGCGCGCCGCCAACTTCATGGATCGCCGCGCCAGGCCGTGATGGACCAATATCCGTGCTTGTTAGCGTCACATCAAAAGCGTCAGTTATCTCACGGATCGCCTGGATTTGGGCGTCGGCCATCTCGTTTTCTTCCGGTCCGGCGGCGCACGATATTCGTAGAACCGGAACACCCCAGCGGTCCTTGCGATCCGAAAGCGCGACATGGTTGCTCGATCGAGGCAGCATCTCGGCATCTGAAACGGCTGTAAAATAGCTCGTGCCAGGGCGGCCCGGTATCTGGTACAGGCGCATCCCATAGCCATGTTTTGCCTCACCTTGGCGACCATTGCGCAGATCGAATCTCGGCAAATACACGCAATTTCCGGTACTGAAATCACCTGCAGGAATACCGTGATCAGGCATGATCCCTTCGACCTTTACCGACACATGATCCATAATATAACGCCCCAGCGCGCCAGTTTCAGACCCGGCATCCTTGAGAAAGGTCTCGGTTCGAGAATTCAGCATCACGCGCGTTGTTTCCAGCGTTGACGCACACAGGAAAACTATCGGTGCCTTGACTTCAACCGCTCGCCGGGCGCGGATATCGTAATATTCAACCCCGTCCACACGGCCAGTCTGTCCAACCAATACGCGGCGCACCACAGCGCCCGTTCGACAGCTCAGATGGCCTGTTTGTGCAGCATATTGAAGGCTCGCCAAGGGGTCGGAGTACCGCCCTAGAATCGGATCGGAGGCTGGCCATTTCGCAGTGATCGTCGCCATCATTCGGGCTTGCGCCGGATCGGGTTCAAGCGCGTGCGCAATCACACTATCAGGGACCCAGGTCGAGCCATTGGTTTGGCCTCGCAAGCCTAATTTAGTCTCAACCTGTTGATACCACTGGTCCAGCTCACCCGGCTCAAGCGGCCAGCCGCCAGCGCTAAAGTCAGCTGCGCCATGTCGCAAATATTGCTTGCCGTGCGCTGGCGCCATCATCCGGCCACCAAGATGGCGGGCTCTGATCCAGTCGAACGGCTTGTCGCCGGGCGTTTCGTATGGGTTATCGCGATCATCGACAAACCCGTTGGCAAACCCCTCCCACGCATAACACCGCGACTGTATCGGTTGTCGCAATCGCCCCGCAACTTTCAGCAGGCTACGGCCTTTCCAGATCAGTTTGGATGGCAGCCATCTCAAAGCTGCGGGATTGGCTAATGTCTGAACCAGTGCGTTCAGCGACCGCGAAACCGGGCGACGCCAAGCCGGGGCCAGATAGCCAGCATCCAGAACCAGTACTTTCAATCCTGCTGCGGTCAACTGCGCGCTAGCCAAGCCACCGGCGGCACCAGAGCCAACAATGATGGCATCAAAACCAGAACCGGTTTCAACCCGGTCCAAGCTTGTCTCACGGATGGCGTGTTTGAGTTCCAATGATCCCTCGTGCAAGTCTGCAAGTCTGCAGATCGCACTGAGCCTGCCATATATCCGTTTACATTTGCCGAACTGATGAAGAAAATATAACCTTGGGCCGTATAAGCTGCACCAAAGGCGGGGTTTGAGAAGCGTTACCAAAACTTATTGTCTCAATTTCAGATATTTATGCCATGAAGCAGCAAGGCTGAACCCGGCACATGGAGGTTAGAATGACCCAAGCCAAACTCTTGCAGACCGTCGCCTCCAGCCTGTGTCTGGTACTGGTAAGTTGCAGCGGCGGTGGCAGCAACACAGCACCAGCCGCTCCAGTTTCCAGTCTTCCGCCACCCCCGCCGCCGCCACCTTCTCCGCCGCCAGCGCCGCCGCCGGTCGCCAACTCGGCCGACACAACCCTCAAATCAACATCGCAAGCCGTGCGGTTCTTGAACCGGGCCACTTTTGGCGGGCGGCCGCGTGATGTAAACGCTGCTATCAATCAGGACGTCGCCGAATGGCTGGCAGCTGAATTTGCCAAACCGGCAACCCTATACTTGCCCGATGTTCTGGCAGCGGCTGATGCCAGCGGTCGAATACCGGGCGATACAGATTCCTATTTAGCCTGGGACAAGATGATCATGGCCGATGATCAGCTACGCCAGCGTATGGTTTTTGCCCTATCACAAATTTTAGTGGTCTCTGATTTTCGCTCCGGCGGGCCGAGACAAGCGCGGGTGGCTTATTATCGCGATGTCTTGTCGCGCAACGCCTTTGGCAATTATCGTACATTGCTCGAAGACGTGACTTATGCCCCCGAAATGGGCGCTTGGCTGACCTATCTGAAAAATCGCAAGGGTGATCCTGCCAGCGGCCGGATGCCGGATGAGAATTATGCCCGCGAATTGATGCAGCTCTTCTCGATTGGCCTGATTGAACTCAACCTTGACGGCACGCCAAAACTGAACGCGCAGGGCCAGCAAGTCGAACTATTTGACGGCGATGATGTTGCCGGTTTGGCGCGGGTGTTTACCGGCCTCTCTTTCAAGGGTTCAACCTTCACCAGGGCTGCCACTGACGGCAATTACAGCCCGATGGAAATCTATCCGAAACAGCATTCGCCGCTGGAAAAAAGCTTTCTCAATCTGACTATTCCTGCCGCAACGACGGGCGAGAACTCAATCACGATGGCGCTTGATGAAATCTTCGCCCAACCCAGTGTTGCACCGTTTATTTCACGCCAGCTGATCCAGCGCTTTACCGCATCCAGCCCGGAACCGGCTTATGTCGCGCGGGTTGCAACAGCCTTCAATGCTGGCCTCTTCACCGCGCCAAATGGCCGCCAGTTTGGCACCGGCGAACGCGGCGACCTGCAAGCGACACTTGCAGCGGTTCTGCTCGATCCTTCGCTGTATGACCCCAATCGCGCGTCCAGCCCAGCCGATGGGAAGATCCGCGAGCCAATATTGCGCTTCATCCACTGGGTCCGCGCCTTCGATAATACAACGATTATCAGCCAGAACGAATACCTTCTCAGACACACTGGTGATCCCGCACGACTGGACCAGCATCCGTTTCGCGCGCCGTCGGTCTTCAACTATTATCGCCCCGGCTATATCTTATCAAATTCGGAGACAGGCGACCGCAACCTCACCGCGCCGGAATTTCAGCTAATCAATGCAACGTCGGTGATCGGTTATTTCAATTTCATGACAGATTTCGCAGCCGAGCGAACCAATACACGCACCCCATCGCTAAACACGTTCGCGCCTGACTATTCCGCTGAGCTTGCCATGGCTTATGATTCTGCAGCTCTGGTCGATCATCTCGACTTGAAATTGACAGGAGGCTTGCTGAATACGGCAGAAAAAGCAGAAATGATCGCCGTTCTCGATACATTGCGTGCGCGCTCAGATACGCCTGCCAATCAAGCAGAAGACCGCCAAGAGCGTGTGCATTTGGCGGTTATCATGCTGGTCAATTCATCCGCATATACTGTCATACGTTGAGCATAGGAGACGACAAGCATGGCCTATATTAATCGCCGCCAATTTCTTGGACGAACCTCCGCACTCGGATTTGCATCCAGCTTCGGAGCACTTGCCGGTGGCTCGGCTTTGAAAGCCCGCGCTGCTGATACGACCGGTTACAAGGCACTCGTGTGCGTGTTTTTAAACGGCGGCATGGATCAATCTGACACAATCATTCCATACGATCAGGCCTCATGGAATACATTGCGTACCGTCCGCAACGGTCTGATGGGTGCCTACAATGCCGATCAAACGAGCTCATCACGCAACCGCGCCAATCTGTTACAATTGGTGCCAGACAATAGCGCCGTTTTGGGCGGGCATCAGTTTGCACTCCCGCCAGAATTGTCACCGCTTCACGCCCTGTTCGGGACGGGCGAGCTGGCCGTAGTTGGTAATGTCGGACCGCTGATTGAACCCGTGACGCGCCAGCAGATCGAGAATAAGACCGGACGGATCCCGCCCCGGCTTGGCTCGCATAATGATGGCCGCTCTTTGTGGACATCGCTTGGGGTTGAGGGCTCAAAACTTGGTTGGGGCGGGCAATTTGCCGACGCAGCGATCGCCTCTGCACCCGCAGATAATCCAACTTTTGCGGCAATTTCCACGGGCCCAAATGGCCCGTTTCTAGCCGGTGCGACAGCCCTCCCTTTCCGGGCCACCAGCTCTGTCGGGCTTGAACCGATTGTGGTGTCCAGCAGTGTCTGGTTCAAGGATGGTCAACAAGACCGAGCCAGCAAAGACCGCATGCGGCAATATCTCGAGCGCAGTGATTATGGTGATGCGAACTATTTCAACCGCGACTTTGCTGCATCGAAAGCCCGCGCGTTTGCCAATTCAACATCAATGCTGCAGGCAAGGCAAAGCGCGACACCGATCGCGGCAACTTTCCCAGGCCATCGCTTTGGCCAACAAATGCAGCTGGTCGCCGAAACCATACAGATACAGCAAGCCCTGAATACATCGCGGCAGGTCTTCTACGTGACCATTTCAGGCTATGACACACACAGCTCCCAATCGGCTAACATGCCAGCGTTGCACACCAATATGGCGGAAGCCTTTAGCGCGTTTAGAAACGCGATGGTTGAGATCGGTCAATGGAACAATACGACCCTGTTTACCGCCTCCGACTTCGGGCGCGTGATGGTGGATAATGGCGATGGCACCGATCATGGCTGGGGCGGGCATCACCTCGTCATGGGCGGCAGTGTTCAGGGTCGGCGGATCTATGGCAACTTGCCCGGCCCAGATATTGGCGGTCCGGACTATTCCAGCCGCAATGGCCGTCTCACGCCGTCTGTATCCGTTGAGCAATACGCAGCAACGCTGGGCCGGTGGTTTGGGTTGAACCCTGCAGAGCTGGCATCTGTGCTGCCCAATCTATCAAACTTCAGCCAAGCCGATCTGGGCTTTCTGGGCTAGAAGGCCAACTCTCAATATGGTTTTCCGGCCCGCGAAATCCGGCAGTCAGGATTAATCACTTGGCAATATGCTGGATGATATTATTGGCCCATGGCTACACTAGAAACCACCCAGCTCTCGACGCTATCTGACTTCTCGCCCGCGATCAGTCGCCGTGCCTCGGATGAGCTTTGGCCCGGTTGGGCGCGGGTTTTGTTGATCGTCGGATCATCCAGCGCGCTCTGGGCCCTGATCACGCTTCCGCTCTGGGCTTAAGCCTCAATCGCCATTTCGGCGAACGCGTCTGAACGCAATCGCAATCAATCGACCAATATGCAACGGCGCATTTATCGTGCTGGCCAGCAGGTGCATGGCAAAGCGCAGCGGCGACTTGCGGCGCAGATCATCAATCAGGGTTTCAAATTCATGGCTGCGCCGTAACAGGTTCATACGCGCGCGCGCGACCCGCTTTACTTGCGCCGAACTGGTCGCCAAATGCCGGTCCTGAAACGCTTGCTCGGCAACCATGATCGCTGCGGTCTGGTGTGGGTTCAAGCGGTGGGAAATTGACCCGACCTGGACCGTGTAGTGATAGCCGACATAAGGCGTCAGGATCATCTTCGCGCCGCGTGCCAGCATCTCGGCGACGAAGTAATAGTCCTCGCTATTGGTCAGGCTGGTATCATAGCCAAGACCAAGCCGATCCAAACAGGCGCGCCGGATCAGTGGTTTCAAATAGCCCAGCGACTGGCCCATCCGGACATCGGTTGCCGGATCAATATAGGTCGCCAGATCAACCAGCCTGTGACCGGCAAGACTGGCCGGGTCCAGAAACGGGCCAGACCGTTGCGGCTCATCAACGCGATTAGCCAGCATGTTGTCGACGACAATATCGGCGTCTTGACCTTGCGCGACCTCCAACAGCGTCGCCAGACGATCAGGCAGCATCGTATCGTCAGCATCCAGCACAGCAACATAGTCGCCGCGCGCGGCTGCCAGAGCCGCGTTGCGGGCCCCTGATGGTCCGGAATTTTGCTCTAGACGAATGAACCGCACACGTGGATCGCCATTTGCTGCATCGCGCACCGCTGGCTCAAGCGAAACGGCGGAGGCATCGTCAACGACGATCACTTCAAAAGAAGGTTCAGTCTGCGCCAGGCACGCCGAAATGGCAGCGCCGATGCAGTCAGCCGCCTCATAGGCCGCAATGATGAACGAGGCTTTGATCGACCCGCTCATCACCGAACCACGTTCGCAGATTTTCGCGAGAACGCCCGGCCCGAGCGGATCACCGCCTGTTCAAACAGGCGACCAATCAAGGCGCCGCTCGCCGCTGGGCTAACCAGGAAACACCGCACAAACGCTGCGATGTCTCGGTCTTTGACCGCCTCGATTGCCCGCAGCCAAACCCAATGGTTGCGGCTCTGTTTCAGGTGAACCTTAATCACTGCGCGCGCTTCAACAGCCAGGTCTGGCATATCAAGCAGATCAATATCCGATTGAACCAGCCGCGCAAAATCAATTGCTGTTTGCGAGTGCGACAATGATCCGCGTCGCTGCACCGCGTAATAACCCTGCGGCTCAATGAGGCAGGCCCGCGCGCGACCAGCCAGCAGCCTTGTATAGAGGTCATAATCCTCACCGAAGCGCATATCCGAACGATAGATTGGATCGCTCCCGAGGCCTCGGCGATCGATCAGCGGCTTGAGAAACCCAAGCTCAGAACGGTCCCCGACCGCGTGCAGGTTTTGTCTGACAAACAAGGCCAGGGACAGAGTGACACAGCCTGCCGGCTTGTCCTGCCAAAGCTTGCGTTCAACCTTTTCCGGCGTGTCGCCATACGTCATCAGCAAATTGTCCGCGACCATGTGCCAGTCACCCTCAAGTGCGATTTGCAGCAAGTTCGATAGCCGCCCCGGCGCCATGAAATCATCACTGTCGAGCGGTGTGAACCAGGCCGCATCGCTGGTTTCCAAGGCCCGGTTGCGCGCCGCGGATGGTCCGGCATTTTCCGATTGCCGCACCACTCGCAGCATTTTGAACGGCTTCTGCAGCCCTTCCAAAACGGTCAGCGTTGCATCCGTTGAGCAATCATCCACGACGATGACGTCGAGCTGATACCCATCCGGCAAGCTTTGAGAGCAAGCGCTCGCCACCGCCCGCTCAATTGTCTCTGAGGCATTGTAAGCCGGGATCACAACCGCGACTTTCATGGGGTCCAATGACACGCGGCCCCGGTTCTCTTCTGACGGTTCAGACATCAGGCGTCCTGCTGTTCGGGTTCGCCATACCCCATCATCTGCATCATATCAGCAAACCCATTTGGCAATGCCGCAATATCGCTTGTGGTAAGGCTTTGCGTCCATCGCCCGATCGACCTGTCGGTAATCGGCTGGGTTACCGCCTGATGATGGGCATGACGCGCGACATCGCCAAGCTTCTGCGGGACATGCGTCAGGTCATCTGGTGAATAATCCAGGTCGGCCCACGCAAATATATCGGCAAACACGGTTTCAGGGTCGCGCACGAGGTCTTCATAGCGCACGTGTTTAGGTGCCCGTTTCGCCCGCTTGAGATATGTCCGGCACGCCTCATTCGCCTCAACCCAGCGCCGCGCGGCGAGGCCCGTATCACGCATCCCGGCCTTGACTTGAGAGGCAACAACATCCCGGCCATCGCGTTGCAAATACAAGAAATAAGCATCTGGATAGGCCTTCACAATCGCCTTCAGATAGGTTGTGTTCCACGGCGTCTTGTCGCCCCATCGCTTGGTAGTAAAGCCATGCTCGCGCGCCATGAACGCATATAATGCGGCAAAGAAATGTTTGACGGTCTGGCGCGATTTATCAAATTCCGCAACGGTCTCAGCCAGCGCTGAGAAACTGGCAATCTCGAAATCCTCAAAATGCTCATGGCGGTCAAAATATGCACATGCCAGCCATACCTGTTCGATCCAGGGCAGGCCGCGCCATTTCGGCCAGCGGGTCAATATCTCTCCAAATACATAAGTTTCCGGCGGAATATAAATCTGGCCAGAGGCCATCAAAACGCGCCGGGTCAGCGTATTGCCGGACCGAGGGGCACCGACAATGAACAGGGGTGAATGGCTGGTGCTCATGACGCCGCCTGCTCTTGGCGCGTCTTGTTTCGGCGGTGAAATCCGATAAATTTCCGGGCGACCGTCCATGGCGGGGTGGAGGTTCCGTCGCGGCGCGAAACGGTGCCCTTGTCATTCAGCATCTGATGATAGCGCGCGGCAATTGTTTGGGTCGAATAGGTCTCTATACAATGGGCTTGCGCTGCCTTTGTTGCCGCCCGGTGCTGATCCAGATTATTGCGTATATGTGTCAAGACTGACCCGACCTCAGACGGCGCGCAATAAATCGCATGGCGACCGAACGTTGGCTCTAGCGCCGGATCAAGAATACACCTTGCCCCCATTAGCATGGCTTCGGCAACATTGCGTCCGAAGGCTTCGGTCCAGTTGGCTGAGTGGAAATAGGAATAGACATCGAGCCGGTCGAGAAAGGCTGCGGCAGGTTCCTGATTAAATTCGAGTACATCCCAATTGCTCGCGTCGACATTGTAACTCTGGTAGAACTCTTGCCCGGCACCCATAACCCGGATCTTGGTCTGTGGCCCGGCTGGCAGGCTGGCCGCCAGATCGGTCCCACGGTCTGGCCATTTTTCTGGATCAGGCCTCGAATGACGGCCAACCACCAGGTCTGGCCCGGTCAGCTTGGCGCGATGCGGGGTCCAGTCTTCAACCGCAAATGTATTCAGCCAATCGGTTTGGGTCAGCTTCAGAAATGGTGCCATGCTTAGATATTGTCGGCGGCACAAGCCTGAAATAGGCGCCCATTCCGGTCTTGGCCCGAACTGGCTGCGGATGTTGCGCTGCACCGTGAAAGGATCAACTATTAGCGCGCCATTGCCAAAGAATAAAGGTTGGTGGGTCACGATAACCGCCTTGTCAGCCGCAACCTGCAGCGGCGCCCCGACCCGATTAAAGAAAACTGCGGGGTGGTGAAAAAAGGCAAGTTTTGCATGAGCCGTCACAGATGGATTGACAAGCTCAACCCCCTCTAGCGCAAGCAAGTCCTCGAACGCTGGATGGGGCATATCCTCTGGCTCAAAAAAACCTTGCGCCTCAACCAAGTGAACTCCAACGCGCAGACCCATGGCTTGAAAGGCGCGTATATCAGTCGCAACAGCCGATAATGTTCCACCAATGAAACGTGGATCGGTCAGTATAAGCGCATCCCAAAGACGATTAGACATGCCTATTTCTCCACCTGACAATCAGACCAATAACTCTTGTGAAACCATAGCAAAAACCGTGCCTTCATCCGCCTGTATCGGTTTTGCATATTTAGGACGAAATTCAATCTAACAGAATAATGTGCTCCTGCAGAGGCAGGCTTCAGGAATAGAGGTCGCGAAACGGGGGCAAGACAGGTACAGTTCCTGCATCCATCCGGGCAGTGTGCCAAATGACGTGAAAGACTTTATGAAGATTATGCAACGGGGTTTCAGATATTCAGCCGCACGACGTGCCGGGCAACACCCTGATTCTGATTTCAGGATTTTGCATCTGACCCGTAGGGACGCGCGATGACAGCCCGGATCAGCGTGATCGTACCGACCTATAACCGGGTCGAATATATTGGCGAAACGCTAGACAGTTTGCTCGCCCAAACCCAGCCCGTCGGCGAAATTTGGGTGATTGATGATGGCTCAACCGATGGCACGGCTGACTATGTCGCCGGGCTTGGTGACAAGGTTCAGTATCTCGCCAAGCCAAATGGCGGAAAATCCAGCGCCTTGAATGCCGGCCTCGACCAGGTGTCGGGTGAGTTTATCTGGATCTGCGATGATGATGATGTGGTTCTGCCAGACGCCAGTGCGCAGCTCATCGCGCCTTTGCTGAAGGATCCCGGTCTTGGATATTGTGCCGGTCTGCATGATGATTTCATGATTGCCAAAGCCACCGGCAAGAAAACGATCAAGCGGCCCGGCTATCGCCGCCGCTCTGCCCCCGATGAAATTTTTCCCGACTTGCTTGACGGATGCCATATTTTTCAACCTGGACTGTTGGTGAGGCGCAGCAGCTATGATCTGGTCGGTCCGTTTGATGAAAAGCTGACCCGGTCACAGGATTATGAAATGCTCCTGCGTCTGGCCCGGGCAACCCGGGGAATATTGCTCGATGGAATTGTGTTTCATCACCGTGAGCATGACGGCGACCGTGGCTCTGCCAAGCAGCGCTTTTCGACCGCAGACTCAAATGCCAGATGGATCGAGTTTCACCGCGTCATCATGGAACCCCTTATTCCTGATCTCGCCGACGCGGAAATCCTGCCTGACTCAATCTGGAACAATCCGACCCACACCGACACCCGCCATCGAACTGCGCTGCTGAAACGCGCGTCGGTCTATGCCCGCAGCCAACTCTGGCCAGAAGCGGCAGAGACCTGGGCCCAAGCGGCGCAGCAGTTTGATGGCCCCCTCAACCGATTTGAAACAGACATCGTAAAAGGTGCAACGCTGTACAGCCTGGGTTGTGACGGCCTGCTCGAGGACGAGACTGTCCGCTCAACGGTGCTTGATCTGAAACATCAGTCAGTCTTGGGGCGCGAGATTACAGCGCTATTGGGCAGATCTCTGCGCTGGCGGATCAAGCAGGCGGTCCTCTCCGGACAGCTTCGCCGCGCCGCAACGCTTACTCGGTTCCTGATCGCGGCGGCTTAGTGCGCACCGTTCGAGCGTAAGACCGCAGGAACAGTCAGGAGCATGATCTTGATATCACCCCAGAATGTGCGTGTCTGGGCATAGGTTGCGTCCAATAAGACACGTTGCTTATAGGTCGTATTGCTGCGACCACGGATCTGCCACAGGCCGGTAAGGCCAGGGTCGACACTGCAATAATGCTCAAACTTGTCCGCGTATTTCGGAATTTCATCGATACAGATGGGCCGTGGCCCAACCAGAGACATGTGACCCAAAACGACATTTAGCAGTTGCGGCAGCTCATCAATCGATGTCCGGCGCAGGAAATGTCCAAACGGTGTCACCCGTGGGTCATGCCGCAATTTTTGCTCTGCTTCCCATTCGGCCCGCAAATCAGGGTCCGCAGCGAGCAATTCTTCAAGGCGCTGCTCGGCGTCGCGAACCATTGTGCGGAGCTTGTAGCATTTGAACTTGCGGCCATTCTTGCCAACCCGCACCTGCGCGTAAATCGCCGGGCGGCCATCAATGATCCAAACCAGCATCGCCATAAGCAAAATGAACGGGGACAAGAAAATCAAGGCCGAGGTCGCTAGAATAAAATCCACAACTCGCTTTGCCAACAGGAATGGGCGTTGGTCCTGACCAAATAATGGGGCCGATACGGGCGTGCCTTCTGCATGCGGTGTATCGTTCGTTAAACGAAAACCCATCGAATTCCCCTTACTCTCTACTAGCCGTCCCATTCGAGGAAGGCGAACAATACATAAACCACCAACGTCTTACCCAGCTTTGGTGATCACACTCTATTTAGTCCCTGCTCTGCAAATGGTATGCCAGATTGACAGTCCAAAAGACATTGCATTCGCCTATTAGGGGAGAAATGGCACAATTTCTGTCATGCACAGGTCCCACGAAATCTTTCCAACCAATAGTTTAAACCCATATCAGCCAGTATTTTTGCTTGCGATTAGAAAATTCGCTCGCCAATTCGAATTGTATCCCCTGGCTGAACCATAACTTGCGCGTTGAGCTGATACGCGTCCTCGTCAAGACCTTCGACCGACTTGATGTAAACGACTTTCTTGTTGGCGCGGTAGGTAAAGCCGCCAGCCGACGCGACTGCATTCAGGACAGACAGGCCTGACGCATACGGATATTCACCCGGTGAGCTGATTTCTCCCAGAATGTAGAACGGTCGATAATTGATAACTTCAGCGCTCACCCGAGGTTCAACCAAATACCCGTCCGCCAGACGACCCGTGATGGCCTGCTCCAGACTCGGCGTCGTTTCACCCAGGACCGGGACTTGCCCGATCAGAGGCATTGATATCGCACCGGCCCCATCGACCTCAAACTGTCCTGACAATTCAGGTTGTCCAAACACTGTGATCTTGATCTGGTCACCCACACCCAAAGCGTAATCAGACGCGGCACGGGACGTCGGCGCAGCATCTCCGACAGATCGCGAATTTGCGACTGTGCCAGTTTGACATGCGCTAAGCGCGGCGAAACCACCGATCAGGGCGAGGGAAGATAGCGTACGAAATGAAAGCATGAGTTATATATCCAACGGCTAAACGAAATGTCCGGGCGGACACGAAATAGAAATATTATCCGGTCGCAATGACCTCAATACTTGTCTCGAAGAACTTACCTGCACTTAGTATGCCAGTGCTGAATGCGCCTGTGTCCAAACCCATCCTGCGGTCGTCGAGAAACGGTGTATGGGTCACAGAATGCCCGTGAACAACCAAATATGGGAATGGCGCTTGATCGCTCAAAAATGCGTCGCGTATCCATAACATGTCCTCCACAGTCTGATCTTTGATCGCCACGTCAGGCCGCAAGCCCGCATGCACGAAAAAATAGTCCCCTATCGTGATATAGTGCGTCATATTCTGATAAAATTCCAGATGCTCATCGGGGAAATTTTCTCGGAACTGTTCCCAGGCAGGTTGCCAGGCGCCGGCTGCGTTTCTGGCGCGCCCCTGCGGAGGCTGAACACCGTAAGAAAACAAGGTTTCGCCGCCGCCAAAGCGCGCCCATTCGCGGCCAAATTCAGGCATTTCGCGAAACCGCAACAGGGACTCTTCGTGGTTCCCCATCAAGAAGACGGTCTGATAGGCCTGCAACCGGTCACTCATGAGCAGGTCAATGACCTGGCGTGACTGCAATCCACGATCAATATAATCGCCCAGGAAAATGACGATGATGTCAGTACCAGATGGCAGGTCAGCGGCGTCAGCATCAATCTTGTCGAGCAGCTCTGACAGCAAGTCGCAGCGGCCATGAATATCACCAATCGCATAGATGCACTGACCATCCGGGGCCCGCGTCACACGTTGTATATTGTCAGAGCTGATTTTTACCGGGTGCGGGTCAAGGCTCACCGCTCGATCGCCGGACTGCGTTTCGAGGTCGCCCCGCCGTGCCAAAGAGCTGATCCGTTTCGCAATCGGCGTAAAAACGGCGTCGCCAACCTGGCGTGCTACTCTTCCGAGCCGCAGAAGATCATTATGAACGATAATCGCAAATCGGCGCAGCAGTGCGATCTGCTTGCCCCCAATCTTCTGTAATCGCTCCTGAAACTCTGACATACTGGTTTTCCGTATTTACTCTATATTAAGCCTTTTTGCACTTGAACACAAACTGAATGCCAAACCGCATGTTTCATTTATGCCTTGCAAACAAGCGCACAAACTGTGCCAAAAAGCCGGTCGCCCAAGACATATGTATCACGCCAGACGCGAACCCGGCAAACAGGCCGCACCAGGATCGCTGCCAAAGCGCAACGCCTATAGAGGCGATTATCAGTACAAAAACATACCCGACAGGCAGGATTAAGGCGGGCGGAAACAGCCCGCCAACAGCCAATCCTAACACGCTTGCGAGCAGGGCAAAGATTGGTAAGGCCTGACGGGTTTTCAGGCGCTGGTGATGTTTGGAAATCGTTCGCGCCCGGCCTTTGCCATAGCTGAAATACTGCCGCGCCAAACTGGTAACACGACCGCGTGGAATGTACTGGATGCGAATATTGGCATCAAGAAACACTCTGCCGCCGGCTTGATTAACCCGCTCATCATATTCAGCATCCTCATTGTGCGAAAAGCTGGCATCATACCCACCGAGCGATTTGAACATGGCCAGATCGAAGCCAGCATGGTGACCGTGATCGACATAGCCTGACACGCGGCCACCCCGGTGCGCGGCGCCGCCGGACCCGAGCGGCGTGTCGACGATCCAGGCATTGGCTTTCTCAAAACACGACCGCCCCACGGCATCCATCGCGATCACGACGGACGCCGCTTGCGTCTGTTCAAGCGCCTGCGCAACCTGCCAGATAAAATCTTCTGGATAGATTGAATGTGCATCGCAGCGGACCAGATACCGCGTTATTTTGGTTGCGCACGTTTCGGCGGCCAGATTAATCGCGGCGGCTTGCACGCGTGCGGGGTTGTGGATCAGGCTGAGATTTGGGAACTCGGTCATCAGGGCGGCGACAATTGCGGTCGTGTCATCACGGCTGCCACCATCGGCGACCACCAGAGCAACATCGCGCAACCATGCATGACCCTGCATCAGCGAGCGAATACATGTCTCAATATGATCCGCCTCGTTCAAAGCCGGAATAATTGCCAAGACCCGGTCTGGCGCGAGACGGCCCTCAGAGGCTTTTTTCAGATCAGACGGCGACGCGGACATTGGCGGGGACCTTGTTCAGGTTAGTCGTGTTTCCTGGTCTGCAAAACTTGTTCCAGAAACACCCGCACGTCCAGCTATCATCGTACAGCTATCCTACACCTTTCCAACACTTGAAAACCACCCGGTATGGCCCGCAAGCTTGGGCGCTTATCAGCCGCATATCCGACAGCGATCAAGCAACTTGCACGCAATATGCATTCACTTATGCAGCCCTTGTTCAGGTCGAAAGACCATACTCGACTTCTTGCTTTGAAAAGGCCAAATAGGCGACATGCAACCTGATAAAACCCCCATCCTCGTGACCGGCGGCGCCGGCTATATCGGCAGCCATACGTGCAAACATCTCGCCACCAAAGGCTTCACGCCTGTGGCCTTTGACAACCTGTCTTACGGCCACAAACATGCGGTCAAATGGGGCCCGCTTGAGGTCGGCGACTTGAATGACAAGGCACGGTTGCTGGAGGTGATCAACAGCCATAGACCTGCGGCCATTATTCACTTTGCGGCCTATTCTCTGGTCGGGGAATCGGTGACAAATCCAGGCAAATATTACGCCAATAATGTCGGCGGAACGCTCAACCTGCTTGAGGCCATGCGTGAAACCGGGATCGACAAGATCGTGTTTTCCAGCACCTGCGCCACCTATGGCATCCCGGAACATTTACCGATCCGCGAGACCACGCCGCAAAACCCGATCAACCCGTACGGAAAATCTAAGCTGATGATGGAACATATGCTGGCCGATTTCGATACAGCACATGGCATACGCTCAGTTGCGCTGCGCTATTTCAATGCCTGCGGAGCTGATCAGGATGGTGAGATCGGCGAGGAGCACGAGCCGGAAACCCACCTGATTCCAAACATCCTGAAATCGCTCACCGGCGACGTGCCCAAGCTAACCGTCTTCGGCACCGATTACGACACCCCTGATGGTACCTGTATCCGCGACTATATCCATGTCGAAGACCTCGCGCATGGCCATATGCTGGCGCTACAGCACCTGTTCGATGGCAAGCCGAGCGACCGCTACAATCTTGGCACCGGAGAGGGCTTTAGCGTCAAACAGATCATCGAAGCGGTGGAACGTGTCACCGGACAAATAGTGCCTCTGGAATACGGCCCACGACGGCCTGGCGATCCGCCAATCCTGACCTCAGATGTCACCAAGGCCCGCACCAGGCTGAAGTTTGAAACCAGCGCCTCGGATGTTGATACGGTGGTGGCCTCGGCCTGGAATTTCCACAAGATTCAGGCGGGACGGTAGCACCTCTGCACGTGTTCCGGTCGCAAGCGCGACCCGGCGCTTATGCGCCGCGCCCGCGCAGGCCGAACGCTTTGCGTTCGAACAGCCGTGAGCGAAAATAACCGCTTTAGCGGAAACAGTCCGCAATCTCAGCTAGCCAGAGGCGAACCTGGTCGCCTTGCTCAATATCTGAATTGCCGTGCCGAACCAGGATCAGGTCAAGCGATGGAATGACCACCGTAAACTGGCCCTGATAGCCGTTCGCGGAGAAACTGTCCGAACCACACATTCCAAGCCACCAATGCGCGCCATAGCCGAGTGGTTCTTCCGGCGGCGTCTTGGTGGGCGTGCGCGCATAGTCGACCCAGCCGGCTGGTAAGATCTGCCGGCCATTCCACAACCCGCCGCGCATGTAGAGCAGACCAAACCGGGCAAAATCACGCGCCGTACAATAGCAGAAAGACGACCCGATAAATGTCCCCTGGGCGTCGAATTTTGGCAGCGGCGAAATCATCCCCAATGGCTCAAACAATTGCGCTTTCATGACGTCGTGAAAATCACCACCGGCCTGACCTAAAGCCTGCGCCGCACAGCGCGCAACAATGTTGGTCGTGCCACTGGAATAGCTCCAGACCGTATCTGGCGCATGCTCCGGTGGACAATTTGCGGCATAGGCAGCGACGTCGTCCTGACCCTTGCCAAACAGCATCTCAATCACATCCGAGACACCCGCATCGACATAGTCTTCAGCGAACCGCAAGCCGCTCGACATCCGCAGCAATTGATCAAGCGTGATCTCGCGGCGCGGATCATCGGGCGATTGCCATTCCGGTACGGCGGCGGGCGCATGAATATCCAGCTGCCCGTCGCGAACCAGAATACCGATCAGGGCCTGGGTTATACTCTTGGCCATCGACCAGGATGGATAGGTGTCGGTTGCGGAAAAATCACGCCAATAGCGCTCCGCCACGATCTGCCCCTTTTGCACGGCCAGAAAGGCGTGCGTCTCGCCGAGCTTCTCCGGCGCTGGGTCACCGAACGCGTCGTTCAGCAGGCTTTCCAAACGCGAGCGATCCACGCCTTCGGGCAAATCAGCTTCAGGCCAAGCCTGAATGGGCCAATCAACGCCATCCGTTTGTTCTGGAAGTGGCTCTAAGCCCAACTGATCTGACATCACGCATCTCGCTTTCAAGCCTGCATCTTTTCACCTGCAATGATCATAAGCTGATCAGGCAACAGGTTTAAAGAGGTAACAGGCCCAAAAAGGACTTTGCAATTGGATCAGGCTTCGATGGTTGCTCGCGGCGCAGCGCTACGAACCGCCTCGTCGACATAGGCTTCAAACTTGGCAAAGTTCGCGACAAACATGTCGGCCAGTTTTGCCGCTTGTGTGTCATACGCATGACCATCTTCCCAGGTTGATCGCGGATCAAGAATGCCTGCATCAACGCCGTCCAGCGCGGTTGGAACCATAAATCCGAACGTCTCGTCACGGCGAAACTCACTTTTGTTCAAGGACCCGTCCAGCGCCGCATTGAGCAATGCCCGCGTTGCCTTGATCGGCATCCGATGGCCGGTGCCATATGGCCCGCCGGTCCAGCCAGTTGAAACCAGCCAGCAATTGACATTGTACTTGGCGATAAGGTCGCCGAGCAGCTTGCCATACTCACTTGGGTGACGCGGCATAAACGGTCCGCCAAAACAGGTCGAGAAGGTTGCGGTTGGCTCCGTCACGCCTTTTTCAGTGCCAGCGACTTTTGCCGTATAGCCCGACAGGAAGTGATACATGGCTTGTGCGGGTGTCAGTTTGGCAATTGGCGGCATCACACCAAATGCATCTGCGGTCAGCATGATCAGGGTCTTGGGTTGTCCACATTGGCCTTCAAGTGAGGCGTTCTGGATCGCTGAAATTGGATAGGCACCGCGCGAGTTCTCGGCCAGGCTAATATCATTGAAATCCAGTTCACGCGTCACCGGATCCATCACGACATTTTCCAGCACAGTGCCCCACATACTCGTCGTGGCATGGATTTCTGGCTCGGCCTCCGCTGACAGATTGATCATCTTGGCGTAGCAACCGCCTTCGAAATTGAACAGGCCGTTCTCAGACCAGCCATGCTCGTCATCCCCGATCAGGGTCCGGCTGGCATCTGCAGACAATGTCGTCTTGCCGGTGCCTGACAGGCCAAAAAAGATCGCTGCGTCATCATTGCCGCCATCATTGACCGAGCAATGCATTGGCATCACGCCCTTGGGCGGCAGCAGATAATTGAGGATGGTGAACACCGATTTCTTGGTTTCACCGGCATAGGACGTGCCACCAATCAGCACGATCTTCTTGGTAAAATTCACCGCGATAACGGTCTCTGATACAGTGCCGTGACGGGCCGGGTCCGCGCGGAAGCTCGGGCTATTGATAATCGTGAAATCAGCCGCAAATGCCGGATACTCAGCCTCTGTCGGAATGCGCAGCAAATGCCGGATGAAGAGTGAGTGCCAGGCATATTCGGTGACTACGCGAACCGGCAGGCGGTGATCGAGATCAGCGCCGCCGAAGAGCTCTTGGGTAAACAGGTCTTTGCCGTCAAGGTGAGCTTTAAAATCGCCCCACAAAACATCGAACTGCGCTGGGGTCATTGCGGCATTATTGTCCCACCAGACGGTGTTCTCGGTCATCTCATCACGAACCGTAAACTTGTCTTTCGCCGATCGACCTGTGTGGAGGCCCGTTTCAACCAGCAGCGCGCCACCCTTGGCAACCTTCGCTTCACCCGATGCTACGGCATGCTCATACAAGCGCGCTTCGTTCCAGTTTTCCATGACGGATCCAGCGTCCACGCCCAGATCGGCTAACTCTACAATTTGGTTGGACACGATGTTCCCCTGATTTGTTACATCTCTTGTCTAGCAAACGACGTGCCTGTCTTGTCGGCCTATCGGCTTTGGCTCGGTACAAAGCCTGACATTCGCTCGATTGCCAGCCAAAACGGCAGAGAACACCAAGGTAAACGCTGTCAATTGGAACAAGCCCGGAATATCTCCGCGACACATACCGGTCAGGCAAAATTTGAGCTCGTTTTTCAAGAATCACTTAGGGATATTTTTCCAGAGAAAAATCGCGCTCAAATGCTCAGGTGTTTCAAAATCAGACAAAAGTCTGCAATTGCGCCGCGAAATGGCCGGGCGTCATCGGGCTGGATCCTGATTGGTCAAGCACATCATTGAGAAGCTGTACAAGCCCCGGATCAACCGCATCTCGAGACACAGCATTAAGCAAGCTATTGTACGGAAACCGGCCAGAAAAAATGTCAAGCATCCCCTTCTTGGGCGCGCCTTTGCCACCGGTGATCCAATTGACGAGGATGTCAGCGAGATAGACCACATCTGGTTTTGAATCGGCTTTGCCGGGAGCTTGAAACGGCGAAAGGTCCCAGAAAACGGGGTTATCCCCCATCTCGATCATGACATTTCCTGCGCTGGGGCGACACGCCGTAATACCAATATTATGCAACAATTGTATCGCTTCGCTAAGATCTCGAATGACCCGAACACCCGCTCGCACATTACCAGGATCAACTGTCATATACTCGGTCAGCAGCTGGCCTTCGATATATTCGGTGACCAGAAACATCGCAGACTGATCGGTCGTGGACTGCCGGACCTCTGAAAACAGGACACGTGGCAATCCAGGGTGCCCACGCCCAAGCCCCGAAATGGTTTCCAAGGCTTTGAGTTTTTCATCTGCGTCAGACTTATCGACGTCACCGGGCAACTCGAACCGATGGATCGTGGTCTGACGACCATCGACGACATCAACGGCGGCTGCAATCATATGCAGACCATCCGACCGGATCACCCGCACCGGCAAATAGCCATCAATCGCAAACGCTTTTCGCGGCCCAAATTTGACCAGTTCGAGCATGCGGGCGCGTAGCATTCCCGCTTTCTCCTGCAAGCCGCGCTCAACTGCCACACGCAGGGCCAAGTGCAATTGGCGCGTTGCCTGACGGGTCTCTTTTGCACGCAATCGCGCCTGCGCAGACTGCTCGCGGGCCTCAATTTCCAGAACTGGCTCGCTGCGCCGGGAGAACACCTCAGCCACTTTGGAAAACCCGATCGCCGCTTCGGCAGGCGCGTTGAAAGACTGGATAAGCAACTCAAGTTGTACTAGGCGGATCTGAGCAAAACTGATCTCACCGGTTGCCCCATCACCGTCAGATGGAGTGCGGCTGTGCTGATCCAGGGCACCAATCCATTGGGTATAGGCCGGGATTTTCGGGTCCGTTTTGCCGCCAAACACCTCAATCGCCTGATTGAGATAATCGAGCGCGGTGGTTCGCGCTTCGCTTTCACTGCTCTGCGGATCTGCAAGTGCTCGCTGCGCTGCGATCATCCCTAACTCTCGCAGCAGCATATTTTCGCGATACCGGTCCGGGCGCGCCGCATTCGCCTGCATCAAGTCATGGTTGGTTGCTTGTTCGCTTTTCAAGGCTTCTCCAGCCACCGCTTCAGCATCGTCCCAGCTTGCGGCGCTAATCAAGGCTCTGATCCAGGCATGGCGTGTGCGTTCAGATCGATTGCGCTCAAACGCCCGCTCCAGAATGCCGGCGGCGAGTTCACCGCGACCCGAATCAAGCAGGCTTGCCCCGATCTCGTGCCAGACCGCATCCGCCTGTCCACCATTCAGCATTTGCCAGATCGACAGGGCCTCGAGCAGATTGGCCTGCGCTGTCTGCAACCGCCCGCGCCAAGCGTGAACTTTGCCGGTCTCGGTCAGCGCAACCGCCAAACCGCTCTCACAATCAATCGCCCGCATATTTGCTGCCGAGGCTTCAAATAGCGTCGTTGCCGCGTCATATTCGCTGTCCTGCAAATGACTGAGGCCAAGCGCCAATTCTGCGCGCGCTAAAACCAGACGCTCAACCGGATCCCTGGAACTGGCCAACGGTGCCAATTCCTCCACACGTAAAGTCTGCTCAAGGCTAAGCATGAGAGAACTTTCGCGGCGCGCGGCAATCTGAAATTCCGCCCGTTGCCAGAGCCGATAGACCGGTCCCAACTGGTCTGGCAGCTGGTCCATAAGCTTAAGAGCCGCCTGTGTCTGGCCACTATTCTGAACCGCCAATACGCCGAGCAATTGCAGCCGTTCAGATGCCTGCCCGGCCAATTGGAAACCTGATATGACGGCATCTCCATTAGCGGTTTCGACATGTTCCCAGATAGCGCGCTCATCCGGGCTCAAGGCCGTCTTGATCGGTGCCTGTATCTGGCTTGATGTCAGGTTTTCCATATCATCCCTCCGGGCCGCACGTGATGCGGTAGACTTCTATCATCACGGGTCCGGCCTGATCTGAATAGACTTCGTATTGCAGGTTCAGCGCCGAGCGATTGGCTGGCACATTGACCCGAAAACTTACACTGGCCTGCGAGGAGACCTGATCGGCGCTGCGCACGGGGTACCCTGTCACTGGATTTTTGGCCCGCATCGTGACCACACCTTTTGGACTGGTAGACGAGGACGCGACCACAACAAAGGGGGCCGTATCGTCCGTGTCGAGATCTGCAAGCGACAGTGAGACTTCATCAGCCATTGCAAATGATACGGCCTGTGCGGCAAAAACCCCGCCTTCAACAACCTCTTTCAACTGGCCTTGACGCTGAACCACTGGGTCCCCGGTCTGTCCGGCGAGCGCATTTGGGCACTCATCAATCTCCCGTCGTTTCAGCAAGGCCTCTTTATATCCCAAATTGATCCGGTCCAAGCCCTCAGACCAATACGGTGCTCTATCTTCACTTGGTCCGGAAAAATCCTGTAACAGACGGGCACTCAAGGCCTTGAGCTTGACGGTGCCAGATTGGCGCCGCGCCAAAGCGGTTCCGGTCTGAATGTCGCTATCGAAATAGCCCGCAAACACCATCCCAACGACCCGCGCCTCGCCGTCAATAATTGGGCTGCCGCTCTCGCCGCCTTGCGCCGGTGCACCCGTAATCACCAGAAATTCAGTCATCGGGTCAAAGCCAATGTCTGCCTCCCCCTCGCCGCGTGTCCGCGACGGGATCCCAAATGGACCTGAGACGCGGCCAATCCGGGCTTCTCTGATCGTCGCCGCTGCACTCTGTTCGGCGGGCAAATCACCCTCTAAAGGGAACCCGATCGTCGCCACTATTTTTCCAGCCACAGGAACTGTTTCCAGAATGGCCAGGCCAACTTTCACGTCAGTGCCTAGGCCAAGATCAGGCAAGTTCAGAACCGCAACATCATAGATGTTTGGTACACCAAGGTCGCGCCCACGCTGGGCCAATTGGACAGAAAATGCGCTGTAATCGGGATGCCGACTGGCCAATCCAGCAAGATCTGGCAGCGCTATTGGGGCTCTGTCAAAATCTTGGTGCAACCTCACCGCCGCTGTCGCAGCCTCCTCACCGGCACATGTCGCGCCGACCTGTGTACAACTGATCACCCCATTCAGCACATGGATATTGGTGACCAATTTATTGCCCTCGTCAGCGGCCCAAATCCAGCCAGTTCCTATTGGATAAAACTCCCCATCCTCGCTGCTAACCACACCGAGCTGAACCACTGATCGCGTCGCAGTATTCGCCACCTCCTGACTGACAATTTGCGAGGCTATGTCGCTTATCTGGTTGATCCGCGCGCGGTCTTGACCGGCCTGAAACCAGGTCAAGGCGAAGAATCCAAGCATCACCGGCAGGGCAATTGTGACGCACCAAACAATTGAGGTGATCAGTTTTCGGTTCTCGCCCACCCGGTCACGATTATACATCGGCTTGCCATTCTGGGTCGAGGTTTTCGGATCGACCGCCTCGCCGATGCGCACACAAACCACCTTGGGCGGTGGATCAAAAGCGTTCAGGCCTTTGCCAGCCGGTGCCCCGCCAATCGACAAAACACAGCGACTGAAATTCTCCAGAAAAAGTTGCTGTCCGCACTCAGCCAACTCGCCATCAATAAACACCAGATGCGTTGGCAGCATTTCGATCCGGTACGAGCTGCCGGTATGGATCAAAGTGCAATGATGCTCGTGCACCCCCGCAGAGGCACCGGAAATAACAATATCATTGTCCCTCCCGGTGCCAATCCGGATTGCATAAAATGGCCCGGCATAGGTCAGTGCGGGGGCATCATCAAGGGATACATCAATCGCCATTCCGTATGACCTATACGCCTTTCAAACCGGGCTAAAGCTCCAGACCCAGTTCGAAATCAGCATTCATCGCCGGGGTAATGACGCCATCCTTGGGCATGCGACTGCTTTGCCAGCGCAGAACCTCATTCATCGCTTCTGCGTCCAATTGGTCGCCCTCTGACAGAGTCAGCTTGGCGCGTAAGGCCTGTACCACAGCCCCGGAAGATCCAATCCGAAGGCGCTTCAGGGCAGTGCTATAGCCATTTTCTTCCGTCGCCAGCGTGTGCAGACGCGCCTCCCGGCCAGATGTCAGAAAGTATTTATACAGCGTACTTTCGTCGTCGAGATTGCTGGCATATTTTCCATCTGTCTCAGTAATTGTAATCCCAAGCGCCTTCTGAAACGCCGACCAGGCACCAACTGCCTTTTGGCCGCGCGGCTGGTAGAACCCTTGAATCGTCTGGCACCCTTGCGAGGCATAGCCAGGGAAGACCTTGTTGACTGCCGCATGGATATTATTGTTGGTGACCCGCACGCCGCGATCGCTGCTGATCGAGGCTGGCCGCCAATCCAGCGGGTCCCAGTTTTCGGCCGTACTATAGGACAGATCGTTCTGTGCCCGCAAAACCGGCGACGGTGAGGCTTGCAGAAATGCCCCAGGATGACGCCGCGCGGCATTGGAACTGCTGCGTAAATGGGTTCCGACATGATACGAATGCAGGCCTTGTGGCAGCTGATTGGTCAATGCCGACCTGCGTTCTGGCCAGGTCGCGTCATTCAGTGGATCTTGCGTATATTTCCACAACAGGTGAAGCTGCATATTGACCAGATTAGGCACGGTTGAGCCTTCGAACACGCGCATATGACCGGTTACCGTGTTCCAGACCCCGATCAGGCATCGCCGCTTGATATGATCAATTTTCGCCTCGCGAACCTTGATCGTCTCGCCTTCTGCTGTCGATCCTGTTTCCAGCTCACACCCGCGCAAACCAAACAGAACTTCAGGATAGGTTTCAGGATCAATCTCGTAATGACTGGCCCCGGCAATCGACAATAGAAGATCGCTGTTCAAATCGAACACTGCCTCGCTAAAAGCTGCCGTCTCGCCAAACGTCTCATCGATGGCCAAATGACGGAAATCAACCGCGTCCTCATCGGCCATTTCAGCGGCTTTGATTTTACCATCACGAACGTCATAGAGAACCTGTCTCCCGGTGATGAAAAGCTCCGGATTGTCCTCTAAATCCCGCAAACTGATGACGGTGTCGGAAACCGCGCTTGGGACCGAATCCGGCTCACTGAAACTCTCAGCCAGAAAATCATTGATCAGCTCGTCGTCAAAATCGGCGGGCACTGCGCTCGCCACGTCTTGCGTCACGGCATCTGCAATTGGTTCAGCTGGCGGGGGCACCGCAGCATCTTCATCTGGCACTTCGCTGCCACAGCCACTTAACGCTGACATGACAGCCAGGGCCCCGGTACTTGCCAGAAAATGACGCCGCTGCATGATTAGTCCTCCACCCAAATCATCCGGTCTTCGCGAGACCTCACTCACAGACTGTCTGGATATCGGCTCAAGTCAATATCTGAGCCCCTGGCAAATCGCCCGAATGCAGCCATGCCAACGGCTGTAGACTCAATCAGATTGCAAGACCCGCCAGATCGCGAGAGCATCGGTAGATGCCGGCACTGCGCGCTCCATCTCTTCGAGCCATTCATGATGCTCGGATTCCTGGACCGACATGATCGCATCGAGCCAGTCACGAACCGGCTGGCGGTCTCCCTCCTGCGCAGCCGTTTCCGCCCGCAAATAAACCCCGATCGGGGCCTCCCACGTGCCACCAAGGACGCGCAATACAGTCTGTGTCGCTTCAAGTCTTTAGCGTGTGTCGCTATCGCGGTGGAAGCCTTCGCTACCGTGCCGATGTGCAATCACCCCAAGCGCAATCACAGCAATTGCGCTGGCGCCGCCTTCAAACGCAACCACCCAAGGCGCATCCAGTGCATTGGAAAACTGCGCACCGAACCAACCTGACAAGGCCGTCAGTTCTGCAAGTCCAAGCAGGACACCCAGACCAGCCGCGAGCAAGATGCCAATCCGGATCCAATTCATCCCGGTCTTTTGCCGATCACGGCGATCATCGGCTTGGCGCAGTTTTCCCTGAATGTAGAAGATTTGCGCCTGCCATAGATAGCGGCGAATAAAAGCCAGTTGCAGCGGCAGCACTGTTTTCGAATCAGACCCATCCGGCGGCGGGGCCTCCAGGACGGCAACAAACTGTTTGAGGCGGCGTGTCTCTGCTTGCGCCCGCACTTTTTTCCAACTCTCATTGCCATTTCGCCGGGAATCCAGGCCGAACAGAAACACACCGACAAACAAGGCACCGAACTGCAGGAAGGTGAAGATACGGCGATAGTCCGTCGCGTGCTCAGTTTGACCGGTCGAGTTGAAATAGATCGAGACGACAATTGCCAGCCCGGCAAAAATAGCCGACCAGAGGACCGCTGCAAGCCCGCGCTGAATGCGGTTCTGATGGGCTTGCCGGTTCTTGTTGGCCAGCTCGTCCAGTGTATCAAATGCGCCGGTTTCATCTTCAACCGCCTTGGCCCGAAGGATATCTCGCAAAGCAGAAGCGTCATCGGGAATTTGGTCAGCGATTGCCCCAAAGGCCAGTGCTGCATCAGCCGTTTCTGGCGCACCGAGCAAATCGCGCATAGCTAACTTACCTCCAGTGTCAGAGCGTTGACGATGGCATTTAGCAGAGCGTCCTTGCGTTTCTCGAACTCTGGCAGCGTCTTGTATGGGCGCAATAATGGATGGATTTTCCGGGCGTCATTTCGCACTTCGCCATAGCTCCAGCCTGCAGCTTGTTTCTGTGCGGTCCATTGATCATGTTGCGCCTCAGCGCTGGTCTCGGGATTGTCGATAACATAGCGAACACTGGCAATCGTGGACGCCTTTCGTTCGGCATCAAGATCGTCCCAGTCAGCCATTTTCAGGCCACCATTTGCAACCCGCCAAGCGTTCAGGGCTTGGTGCACGGTGCGGCCAATCTTCTCAAGTCCTTGGGTCTGCATCAATGCCCTTTCCAGCCGACACAAAAGTTCGGTGCAACAGAGCTAGCGGATTTATCTCTGGTTTTGAAGCCTAACGTGCCGCACCTACAGCATTTGCGTTCAAACCAATCCAATCCTTGCGCGCCAAGCCGTAGGCCATGTCCATAACTTCAAACTGAATGCCGACAGGTTGGCGCGAGTTTGAATTCCACAGCGCGACAATTCCGGTGTCCAGTTCAGGATCAAACAGGATCATCGAGCGATAGCCCTCAACCGCGCCGCGATGACCGACAACCCGTGTCCCGGCGCTGCCATATTTATAGATGCGCCAACCCAGCCCGTAACGCGCATCGCGCAGGTGACCGCCATAGCGGCGGCTCATGCTCGATTGCTCACGCCTTGTGTAGACACGCGGCGTGTGCAGTTGCGCCAGAACGCCGGGGGCAACAATATCGGTTTCCAGACCCATCTGCGCGCGGGCAAATTTTGCCAGGTCGAGAATGGATCCATTCACCCCACCCGCAGCCGGCACCCGGTAATAGGCCAGCTTCACGGTACGCTTGGTTGGTATCGTTCGCCCTCGGCGCAGCTGATATGGCTGGGCCCAGGACGATGACGATTGCAGCTCTGCGCGCCCGATGCTCGCCGTCGTCATGTGTAAAGGATCAAACAGCCTCTGCTCGGCTGCCTCGGCATAGGTCATCTGCGTGACCGCCTCGATAATCTCTGACACGGCATCAAACGCAACATTCTGGTAAGTATGACATTCACCGACAGCGCATGTTGCACGCAGTGCGCCAAGCGCCCGGCGAATATCGGCTGGATCGCGGCCATCTTCGAGGCGCGTATCATAGGCATTGGGCACAATCCCGAGCATGTGCGAGAGCAGGTTCTCAATCGTACCGCGCCGCTCGCCGCCGCCGGGCAAGCGCAAGCTCGTGTGAAACCTGCTGACCGTATCTGACAGCGCCAGGCGATCCTCTTCGGCCATCAACAGGGTCAAAGTCGAGGCGACACCTTTCGACAGCGAGGCCCAGCGAAACACTGTATTCTCGCTGACTTGCCCGCCGCCAATCACCGTCTCGCCATAACCGCGCGCAAAGGTAATCTCACCGGACTCGATCACCGCAACCGAGAGGCCGACCATGCCGCGCTGATCAGCCAATTGGGTGAGCCGCTGATCGAGATAGTCATAATCAATCGGCGCAGCCTGAAGCTGTAACCCGAAAGCCGAGACAAAGAGACTGGCGAAAAGCACGCAAAAAAAGCGCATACGTGTCCTAACTTGTACCATTGCCCGCCCTCTTCGAGTGATGAAGGTAACAGAAACACAGGTCAAATTAACATCTGGAAAAGACAGGCAATTATCCCTCACACAAATTCAAGAAGCGGCGGTGGGCCTTGCCATTACTGCGATCCTCGCATCTAATTTCAGATTGAGCGTCATCCAGCGTCCGCATGAGGCGCAGCGCGACCAAAAAGGGGAGACAGTTTGATGAGCAGAAGCTTGGCAGATCACCTTGATCCGAGCACAGGTAAAAAGCGTATTCTGTCGATCTCAGGCGGCGGTGTACGCGGCCTTGTCACGCTCGGCGCGCTGGAACGAGTTGAGCAATTGCTGCGCACTGAAAAGGGCGACCCTGACTTTCGCCTATGCGAGCATTTTGACTTGATTTGTGGCACCTCGACCGGTTCGATCATTGCCGTCGGATTGGTCTTGGGTTGGCGGGTCTCAGAAATCAAAGAGATGTATGACCAACTCTGTCCGGTCCTGTTCAAACCTAATCGCCGCATGGGTGTGATCATGCCCAAACATGATGCAAGACTGCTTGAAGGTAGCCTTGATCGTCACTTGGTCGATGACGCGGGTGATCCGCTCACGCTTGGCTCAAAGCTGCTTAAAACCGGCCTTCTGATTTGCGCCAAGCGGATGGACACTGACTCAGCCTGGATCCTGACCAATCACCCCGGCGGTAAGTTCTTTGATGCCAAGGATGGACAGACCTGGCTGCCGAACAAGAATTACAAACTCAAAGACCTGATCCGGGCCAGCACGGCGGCACCAACTTATCTCTCGCCCATGACAATTCAAATCTCCGATGGCAAAGACGGATTTGATCCAGAGGTCGGCGTGTTCGTTGACGGCGCCATTGGCGGCCATAACTGCCCGGCACTGGCCGCCTTCCAAACCGTCACCTTGCCGTCTTACGGGTTCAACTGGCGCACCGGTGAGGACAATCTCGCCATCTTGTCAATCGGGACGGGCCAGTATCGTCAGCGCCTTGAGACCGGGGAATTTGTCAGCCGCCGGGCGATCTCCCAAGGCATCGGTGCACTCAGCGGCATGATCTCCGAAACCCAGCGCAATACGCTGCTTTTACTGCAAGCCATGTCCCAGCCGCGCAAGCCGTGGCAACTGAACAGTGAAATTGATGGTCTTGAAGGTGAGCTATTTACCCAGCAGCCATTGTTCCAGTTTCAGCATCACGACGTGAACCTCAACAATGACGAATTACGCCTGCGCCTTGGACTTGATCGGGACAAGGAAGCCAAGATCACCAAAATCTGCAAAGGCATGCGCGACATGGCGAACGGTCGCAAGCGCAATTTGAACTGGTGTTACGACGTCGGGATGACCCTCGGCGATGATATCAAGATTGAGGACGTCTTCCTATAGAAACGGCCCTGCCAGACGATCTGACAGGGCCGTTCGAGTTCGCAATTTAAAGCCTACCAGCCGCAGGTGCGACCAGCATTCTCTTCTTCGAGATAGGTCATCAGCGGATCAAAATACTCGATGATCGCGCTGCCATCCATCTGACGCGTTCCGGTGAACGCTTCCAGCGCATCCGGCCAAGGCTGGCTTGCGCCCATTTCCATCATGGCGCGGAAATTGGCACCAACTTCCTCATTGCCATAGATTGAACAGCGGTGCAGCGGACCTTCCCATCCGGCCTGCTCGCAAGCGGCTTTGTGAAACTGGAACTGCATCACGTAAGACAGGAAGTAACGCAAGTAAGGCGTATTACCTGGAATGTGGTACTTCGCGCCGGGATCAAACGCATTGTCCGGACGCGGGCCGGGCGCGACAATGCCCTGATATTTGGTGCGCGTCTCCCACCAGGATTGGTTGTACTGTTCTGGCGGTGTTGTGCCATCGAGCACGCCCCAGCGCCAGCTATCTACGGTCACTGCAAAAGGCAGGAAGGCGATCTTGTCGAGCGCGGTTGTCATCAGCAGGCCAAGATCAGCTTCGGCCGGCGGCACTTCGTCAATCAGACCGATAGCTTTGAGGTAATCCGGTGTGATCGACAAGCCAATGAAATCACCGATCGCCTCATGGAAACCGTCATTCGCACCGCTTTTGTACAGGAAGCTCTGGTCCTTATAGGCGCGTTGATAGTAATTGTGCCCAAGCTCATGGTGGACGGTATAGAAGTCCTCAGAATTGACCTCCGTACACATCTTGATGCGAACATCATCCTGATCATCAAGATCCCAGGCTGACGCGTGACAAACCACTTCGCGGTCGCGCGGACGGGTAATTTGGCTACGCTCCCAGAATGTGTCAGGCAACGGATCAAACCCGAGTGACGAGAAGAAGGCCTCGCCGGTCTCGATCATCTTGATCGCATCATAGCCCTGGGCTTCCAATCGCTCGGTCAGATCATAACCGGGATCAGCAGCGGGCGGGGCCACCAATGGATAGATGCCAGACCATTGCTGCGCCCACATATTGCCGAGCAGATCTGCCCGGATCGGACCGGAGGCGGGCTGAACCCCATCGCCGTATTCGTCGTTCAATTCAGCCCGGACATAACAATGCAGCTCTTCATATAGAGGCTCAACCTGGCCCCAGAGCCGGTTCACCTCAACCCGCATATCTTCTGGTGGCATGTCGTAATTGGACAGCCACATATCGGCGAGATTATCGAACCCAAGTTCATTCGCGCCCTGATTGGCAATCTCGACCATACGGGCATAATTGTCCTTCATTGGCGGTGAAACCGTACGCCAGCCTTCCCAGACCGCTTGCAATTCAGCCGGATCACGCGATGTCTCAATAATCGTCGAAAGCTGATCCAATGTCAGGTCTTCGCCATTATAGTTGAACGTGCCAGTGCTATAGGTCGCATCCAGACCCGTGGTAATCTGTGACAGCTCTTCAGCCGCCCCTGCCGTTGACGGCGCCGGAATAGTGATCCCGCTGCGCAAGATTTGGATCTTGCGGGCCATGTCGTCTGGCAATAGCAAGCCTTCGAACTGTTTGGTGCCATTGGCATATTCAACCGCCAATACCGTATATTCCGCCCCTGCTTTAGCGGCGAGCCAATTGGTATCAAACGTAATATTGGTCGCCTGGTTCCAAAACACACGGGCGGCATATTCGCTCATCTCGCCCAAGCGCGCTTCGGCTTCATCGAGATAGGCTTGCGTGTCGACCAGGGTTGGCGCGGTTGGTTTGACTGGTTTGACGGCCACTTCAGGCGTTTCGACGACAGTTGCTTCGTCGGCAACCGAGAGGAAATCGAGCGGAAACCCTTCGCAGGCCGATAGCGCCAAGGCGGCTACCGCCACGCCAGATAGATAAGTAAGTTTCATTGGATCGTCCTTTTTACAGGGCGCGTCTGGACCTCCCCCGCGCCGATCTGAGCATAGCCTAAACAACCCCAATGCAGCGCCAAGGTCAACGCTTCGCGCCCACCTGATTCTGACCAGACCGATACGATGCAGCGACAAATTTGATATAAATCCAAACCCCTGAATTGAGGTGGTTTTCAGAGAGACCGGTTACGGCTGAACCGTGTTCGCCACAGATAAAAAACCCGGGCAACACTCAAGAGGCGCAAAAGATGACTTCCAATTGGTTCAAACTCGTTTCCGGCTCCGCCGCGATCTTTCTGGCACAAGCTGGCCTGTTTGCCCCTGCGAGCCAAGCCCAGGACTCGAGCCTGAAACGCGAAACGCTGATTGTCGTCCAAGGTGCCTCACTGCCCATTCCGGTGTCGCAAGCGTTTGGTCGCCTCGCCGTATCCGAACCAATCATCGCTGACGCTGCGCCGGTTTCGACCACTGAATACTATATTCGCGGTCGTCTGGTCGGCACCACAAACATCCTGATCTATTCCGAAGATGGAAAATTGCAGCAGATCATGGACGTTAAAGTCATTCCCGACATCTACGCGATCGAACGCGACCTGACAACGCTGTTTCCAGACGTCGATGTCGAGCTGCATTCGGTGGCTGACCGGATACACGTACGCGGCGAAGTGGCCGATGCCGGGATCGAAGCCGCCATCCTGGATATCGTCTCCAGCCATGCCCCAGACCGGGTGATCAATGCGATGAAAGTTGCTTTGCCGCAGCAGGTTTTGCTCGAAGTCCGGTTCGTTGAAGCCTCACGCGATGACATCAAGGAAGTCGGGTTTGGCAGTGAGATCAGCCGGACCGGCGACTATCTATTACTAACGACACCTAGTCTTCTGTCAGGCCCGGTTCAAAAGACCGCTGCTACGGTCTTTGGTGGAATTGGCGGCGTCGATATAGATGTCTTCCTCAACGCGCTTGAGGAGCAAGGGGTTGTACGCACCCTTGCAGAGCCGAACCTGGTGGCGCGTTCTGGCGAAACCGCGTCCTTCCTGGCCGGCGGTGAGTTTCCAGTACCAGTGGCTGCCGACGACGGCGCGGTGACGATCGCGTTCAAGAATTTTGGCGTATCGCTGGATTTTGCACCAACAGTTATCAATAAAGACCGCATCATCATCAAGGTAACCCCTGAGGTAAGCCAGCTTGATCCGCGCAACTCGGTTCGCCTGTCGGATGTCGAAATCCCGGCGCTGAGTGTCCGTAAGGTTGATACGACTGTTGAGCTTGGCGACGGTCAGAGCTTTGCAATCGCTGGGCTTTTGCAGAACACCTATGACAGCTCGTCAGCCCAAACGCCATTGCTTGGCAATATCCCCATTCTTGGCGCGCTGTTTCGCTCAAGTCGCTTTCGCAATAATGAAACCGAGCTTGTGGTGATCATCACACCGCGTCTGGTCAGCCCGACCAGTTCCGGTACACGACTGGACGACCCACTCGCCAATGCGGAACTGCCAAGCGACGCGGAACGCTATCTGCTCGGTGAAATGGACGCTGAAGGCGGCCTGCCATTCGGCGAAGCGACCCGGCGCAATATCGAAGCCCAAGCGATGACCGAACCCGTTGCAAACACGTCTGGAGCTGGCTCATAATGACAAGTGATCACACGCCGCAACGCCAGCTCGTACTGAACATCCTCGCCGAATCCGCTGGATCAGATCTGGCCCAGGCCCTCAGTCAGAATGCGAACTTCAAACCGGTTGCTCATCCATCACTGGAAAAATTGATCGAAGCCATAAAGGCCGATCCCAGCGGTGTTGTTGTGTTTGAGGCCAGCGGCGCTGTCGACGCCGTCAAGGTGCTGGCACTGATCCGTGAAACCTCAACCAAAGTTCCCGGGATCGTGCTCGGCAATAACCTGCCAATCAATGCGGTGCGCTCACTGCTCGCACTCAATCGCTGGGATATTCTCGAACTGCCGACCTCGTTCGATGTTCTGCGCGAAACGATTCTGCGGGTTGGTGCACAGCCAGAGACGGATGCACCGGCGGTTGTTCCGGCCAAACAGGGAAAATGTTGGGCCTTTACCTCGCCGGTTGGCGGCGGCGGCGCGACATTCCTCGCGGTTGAAACCGCTTACCAGCTGTCTCAGGCCGAAGACAAGCCCCGCGTCTGCCTGATCGATATGAACTTTTTTGACGGCTCGTGTGCTCAATACCTCAATTGTGAGCCCAACCTGACCCTGTCGGCTTTGGCGACATCGCCGGATCGGATCGACACAGTTCTACTCAAAGCCTTGACGACGACGCATAAAGCAGGTCTCGACCTGTTGGCCGCGCCGCGCACCGCCGATCCAGACGCCTTTCCATCTCGCCATGCTGTCCTGCGCTGCCTGGAAGTGGCGTGCGAGAATTATGACTATGTCATCGTTGATATGCCGCGTTGGCCGATGCCATGGACCAAGGACATTGTTGAGGGCGCCGATGAGACGCTCCTGATCAGCGAACTGACGGTCCCGGCTTTGAACGCGGCACGTGACTGGATCATCGACTTTGACGCCGATGTTCTACCCGGCACAACCCGGATCAAGCCGGTCCTGAACCGTCGCCAGAAGAGCCTGTTCAGTAGCAGCGTCTCAATCGAACAGGCCGGAAAAGCCATTCAGCAAAAAGTCTTCGGCTCGGTTCATTCCGATTGGCCTGCCGCAATGGCAGCGGTCAATCTCGGCCAGCCCGCCAGTGTGGCCAAACCAAATTCGATCATCACCAAAGACGTCGCCGCGATGATCGACACGCTGCGACCGTCGACTGGCCGTGCGCAGGTGCCATCCAACAAGCGTAGCAAGGTTGCCTAATGGCCAAGTTCTCGATCCTCTCAGAGCCCGTCCAGCCTGAAGCGCCAAAACCAGCGGCCAACACAGCGACGCCCATGCCCGCGCCTGAACGCCCAAAAAGACATAAACCTGCTGCCAAGGGGGCAGTGGAATTTGACTTGCTTGAGGCCAAACTGCGCATCCACAACCGCCTGATTGATGAGCTTGATCTGTCAAATCTCGACAAGCTTGATGAGCGCGAGCTCCATCGCCAGATCGGCGGCTTTGTGACCCAGGCCGTGGCCAAGGACCGCATCCCGATGAGTGCTGCCGAGGCGCGCAGCTTCACCTCTGACATTGTGCATGAAATGACCGGCCTTGGTCCGCTTGAGCCTTTGCTCGCCGACGATTCCATCGCCGACATTCTGATCAATGGCTATAAACAGGTCTATGTTGAGCGTAATGGCGGGTTGGAATTATCGACCTGCCGTTTCCGCGATAATGCCCACCTGCTGCGCATCATCAACAAGATTGTTGCCGCAGTTGGCCGCCGTGTCGATGAGGCCCAACCGCTGGTCGATGCGCGCCTGCTCGATGGTTCTCGTGTCAACGCCGCGATTGAGCCGATCGCGATAGATGGCCCGCTTGTTTCCATCCGTAAATTCTCGAAAAAACCCTTGACGCTTGAAAAGCTTGTCGGGTTTGGCGCGATGCCGCCAGAGGTTGCCGAATTTCTGTTCAACGCCGTTAAATGCCGCGTCACCACGCTGATTTCAGGCGGCACCGGCTCAGGCAAGACAACCCTGTTAAACGCCCTGTCAGCAGCGATCAGCAACAAGGAGCGTCTCATCACCATCGAAGACGCCGCCGAACTGCAATTGCAGCAGCCGCATGTTGCGCGGATGGAAACCCGCCCGCCAAACCTTGAGGGCAATGGCGAGATCAGCCAGCGTGAACTGGTCAAGAATGCGCTGCGTATGCGTCCCGACCGGGTCATCCTCGGTGAGGTACGGTCCGAAGAAGCCTTCGACATGTTGCAGGCCATGAATACAGGCCATGAAGGCTCCATGGCGACCATTCACGCGAATAATCCGCGCGAAGCGATCAGCCGTTTGGAACAGATGGTGGCGATGGGCGGCCTGCGTATTTCACAAGACGCTGTGCGCGGCCAAATCTCCGCCGCCATCGGCCTGATCGTGCAGACCCAGCGTCTCAGCGATGGCTCACGCCGCATCACCCACGTCACCGAGGTGACCGGCATGGAAGGTGATGTCATTCAGATGCAGGATATCTTCACTTTCAATCGCCTCAGCACCGCTGATGATGGCACAGTTATTGGCGAATTTCGCGCCAGCGGCCTGCGCCCGAAATGTATTGAAGAGCTTGAACGTCGCGGTGTCATGCTACCGGCCAGCCATTTCGATCCGTCTCATCCACTTGGACAGGCGCAATAGCCGTCATGGACTTTTCGGTCATCCTCTATGTTCTTGCTTTCGCATCAGCCTTTCTGGCCGTGCGCTCTATGCTCGACCTTGGCCGGGAGATGTCAGACAAATCGCTGGTCAATAACCGGTTGAAAGTCCAGGCCAGTACAGATTCCGTTTCCGAAGCTGTTGTCCAACTGCGTCGCAAGCGCGGTCTCGACGAAGACGGGCTGCCCCGCCTGTCAATGCAACGCCTAAGCTCGATGATTACCCGATCAGGTCTGACCTTCCGGCCAATGGCCTGGTGCGCCGGGACAGTGGTTCTGGCGATCGCCGCCGCAATTGGGACCTTTGCCTACACCAATAGTATCCTATGGACCGGACTGGCTCTGGTGATCGTCCCTTTGCTCGTGCCCTTCATGGTGCTGCGATATTGTGTGAACAGGCGCGAGCGGCAACTCGGCGATCAGCTTCCCGACGGCCTCGAAATCATCGTGCGTAGCTTGCAAGCCGGTCATCCGGTGCCAACTGCGGTTAGCCTGGTCGGGCGCGAGATGCCTGACCCGCTTGGCTCAGAGTTTGGCATGGTCGCCGATGAAATTTCTTACGGCTCCAGTCTCGAAGAAGCGGTTCGCAAATTGGCCGAGCGCACCGAGCATCCGGATGTTGGATTATTCGCCGCGAATATCCGGCTACAGGCGCGTACCGGCGGCAATCTTGGTAAACTTCTCGCCACCAATGCCCGCACCATTCGGCAACGCCAGAAGATGCGCCTGAAGGTTAAAGCCGCCTCGTCAGAAGGGCGCATGTCGGCAACAATCCTGACCGCCGCGCCGTTTGTCATGCTGATCTCGATGCACCTGATGACGCCGTATTTTTATGGCGATGTCATTCATGAGCCCCTCATCCAATGGGGACTGGGCGGGGCATTCGTTTGGATGATGATCGGCAATCTGGTGATGCGCAAAATGATCAAGTTCAAGGTTTGAGGCGGGCGATATGTTGCAAGATTTTCTCAACAATCCTGGCCTGCTGATCTTTTCGGTCACCATTCTCGCCTTGTCAGTTCTGGCACCGCTGCTGATCTCCTCGAGCCGCCACCGCAGCCGGGTAAATGATCGACTGGGCGGCCCAGATGATCTCGCCAACGGACCCGCTGGATCGCAAACCAAATTCAAGCTGATCGAAAGCCTTGGCCGACGTCTGGCCGACCCGACATCAAGCGATGTATCAAAACTGCAAACCCGCCTGATGCAGGCTGGATATTTCTCAAAGTCAGCGCCCTACGTCTATCTCGGCGTGCGCCTGTTCTCACTCATCGCCATGCAGGTCGCGCTGTTCATGGCCTGGCCCTTCATCCACGATTACGTCCTCGGCGCGGGTCTGTTAATGGCCTCTGTCGTCGCAGCAGTGATCGGGTATTTGTTGCCCTCGATGATCCTCGACAAGCAGGTTGAAAAGCGCAAGCAAGCCTGCCGCGATGGCTTCCCGGACATGATGGACCTTCTGGTCGCGTGTATTCAGGCTGGCCTTAGCCTCGACGCCGCTGTGCTGCGCATTGCCGACGAGTTGGGCGGTCGCCACCCGCATCTGGCGGCGCAACTTCACTTGATGACGCTTGAGACCCGCGCCGGGCGTGACCGGTCCAGTGCCTGGAAGAATTTCGCCGTGCGGTTGGGGCTCGATGAAGCGCGCTCCCTCGCCACAATGCTCAAGCAGTCAGAGGACCTCGGCACGAGTGTCGGCGACACGCTTAGCGTATTTGCTGACGATATGCGCGAAAAACGTATGCTCAAAGCCGAAGAGAAAGCCTTGGCTTTGCCAGCAAAATTGGTCTTGCCGCTGATCGGGTTCGTCTTCCCGTCATTGCTCGTCGTGCTGATGTTGCCGGCTGTCGTGCGTATGATGTGGGTGTTCGAAGCCCAAGCTTGACGGACTGAGTTCTGGCTTTCTCCCGCGCTAAGACGCTTCGCGTCACGCGGGATAGCAGGTTCCGCGCTACGCGCCCCACGGGTGTCATGAACCGGGCTCAGGGCTGTATCCCAATTCCGACTGTCCCGGGCTTGACCCGGGATCTCCCGCCGCTGGTCCGGTTTTGTGGCGCGTAGTTTGTTTTGCCTCGCGCTAAGGTGCTATCGCACCACGCGAGACGTAAGCAGGTTCCGCGACAGCGCTTTGCGCTGCCACATGAACCAAGCTCAGGGCTGTTTTTCTCTCCCTCTCTCCATTGTCATCCCGGACGCGAAGCGATCCGGGACCCAGCGCCAAGCATCTCTGGGTCCCGGATATTTGCTGACGCAAATTCCGGGATGACAATTTGGTATGGGGGAGCAATCCCCACCTCCGACTGTCCCGGGCTTGACCCGGGATCTCTCGCAAGGCTTCCGGTCACCGTGGCACGAGACTCCGGATCAAGCCCGGAGCCATCGGAGACGTGAACAGCCCTGAGCTGCCCAATCAAGTTGGGCAGAGCCCCGGTTCATGTTCGCGCCCCACGGGTGTCAGCGAACGGAACCCGCTCCGCCTCGCTGCGCCGAAGGCGCTTAGCGCGAAGCAAAACAAACCACTCACCACAAAAACTCAAACCAAACGTCTATTCTTGCGGTGACACCTTGTCGGCATTTGCAACCACGACCGGGGTCAGTCGCGTCGGCGCGCCAGCGAGGCGTCCTTCGGGCACGGTATAGTCGGTTTTCGTTTCGCCAAGGATGACCTGGACCGTATCGAAGACCGGCCGCTTAACCCTGGGTGTAGCCGCCACTGCACGGCGACGCGGGCGACGCACCGGCGTTGCTCTGGCGGTTATGACATCAACCACACCGCGATCACGGGTTCCGCGCAGCGCCAAGGACAGGTTGCCAGTTTCGCCAGCAACCGCAAGTTTGCGGGCATCCTCGACACTGACGGCCAGGGTCGCATTGTGAAACTCTGACGGCTGATTGCTGCGCACATCATCGTTCAGGCCGAGGCCCAGAACTTCGATGTCCGACAATAAAATGTCCGATACCAGATTCTTGGTGCGACCATTCAGATTGGAATTACGCGTATGCAACACATCGACCCGGTCCCCCGGAAGCACAAAACCCGCGACGCCTGCAACATCATTCATGCTGATCGTGAAGGCGCGGTAACCCGGCTCCAGACGCCCCGCCAGACTTGGCCGCATGCCCGCCGGAGACAACCGCGAATCCAGCACTGGCTCCCCCGCCGCAATCACGGTCATCGCTTGGCGCGGGCTGAACTGATCCGACCCGACAGCAGCGATTGAGCTGAACCGCCCATAGGGGGCCTGGGCTGCAGGCCAGTCCTCGATCATCAGGTTGACCTCGCTCACTGTATCGCCGCGACCAATGTCTTCTGCAGCAACCACAACGGATATCATCTCGATAATCGGGGCTTCAACCAGCTCCACGGGCGCCGGTTCCGCGTCGCGCGTCGTAAAATAACGGGCGGCCAGCACTGCAGCGAAACCAAAGGCTACAGACAGGCCGAGAGTGATGGCGGGTGAAATACGCATGAGACTATCCCTGATCTATACCTCAGACTGTACGCGCAAGACTTTAAACCCGCGCCAATTGCCCGCCCGAAATTGCGCTGGCCCGATTAACCATGATAGCTTCTGGATCAGGCGTCGAACGCTTCATTAACGCCGATTTCCTAGCCTTGGGAAATGTCTGTTTGAGGAGACTGTCTTATGCGCATCCTGATCGCTCTTGCGGGCACCATCCTTTTGGGATCACTCGCGCCGCACATCGCCCTGGCTGAAGATGAGCTGGCGGGGGCTGAGATCGAAGCGCGTCTGCCTGCGCATGAACCAAACACTTACCGGTTTGGCATCCTGCTTGAAGCCGCACCGGCAACCACCCCTGGCGAATGTGAGCTTGTCTGCAATCAAAATAGCGCTTGCCGGGTTTGGTCTTTGGTCCCGGTTGCGGCCGGTCAGGCCGCGCGCTGCGAACTGAAGCGCAGTGTTGGCGCAGCGCAATACCGCCCCGGCGCGACGTCTGGTATCGCCGCACACTTGCAGCCGCCTGCGCCCGTGGCCTTGCCGTCTACGGACACAGTGCCCGGACAAGCCAGCGCGCCCGCGATCAAACCGGCTCACCAGCCCGCTCAGGCGCTGCGTACCCCGTCATCCAGCAGCGCGTCTGCGTCCAGCCCGCAACCGCTTATCTTCTACCCAACCAAACCAAACCTGCTTGGCGGCGGGCGTAGCAGCGCGGGTCAATCACGCCGGTCACTGACGCCGCCCCTAGCGCCAGTGCCCCCAGCAGCGTCGCGTCCAACGGTCATTCCGCAAAAATAGCTAGCGCGCTTTCAGGCGACGTGCGTGAAGCAATAAGCGATCACGCATCGCGCTTCGGCCCACCCGGCCGGCCATCCCGCTTGGCGCGCGGCGCGCGGCCTGTGCCAGCGCCCTTATAGCCATTGCCCTGTCCGCGCGGGCGGTCTTTGCGATCCGGGCGCGGTTCACGGTTCGGCGCCGCCCCGCCTTTGCCAACGAAAGATCGACCCTTACGGACCGGTTTGCCATCTTCATCGCGCAAGCGTTTGGGGCGTTCCCCCAACGACGCTGAAATCAGGCCCGCGCGTTCACGCACCGTCAGCTTACGCCACTTGCCTTCCGGCAGATCGCCGAGCCCGAGTGGCCCAATCCGCACGCGCAACAGGTCGACGACCTTCAAGCCAACCAGATCACACATCCGGCGGATCTGGCGTTTACGCCCTTCACGCAAAATGAAGCGCAGGGTCTGCTCGCCCTCACGCGTGATCTTGGCGGCTTTCAGCTTGCGCCCATCCAGCGATAGACCGTTGCGCAGCAAGGTCAGCCGCCCATCATTGATCACGCCTTTTACAGTGACCAGATATTCCTTGTCGAGCGTATGCTCTGGTCCGATGATCGCTTTGGCCAACACGCCGTCTTCTGACAAGAGCAGCAGGCCGCGCGAGTCCATATCGAGCCGCCCAAGTGGGGCGAGACTGGCATCGCGGCCCGGTCCCGGCTCACCGTCAGTTGCGTTATCTGTTTTCAGCAATCGCACCGCTGGGACCTGCCCCGCCTCTGGCTGGGCCGAGACATAATTAACCGGCTTGTTCAGGATCGCCGTTAATTTATCCGCCAATGCTATGCGCGCCGCAGCGGTCAGGGTCAGCGTCTCATGGGTGTTGATCTTGTGGCCCGGCTCGGTCACCAGTTCTTCGTTGACCATCACGCCGCCTTGCGCAATCAGCGCTTCGGCCTCACGGCGTGAGCATAGACCAAGCTCGGCCATCCACTTGTTGAGGCGCACTGGCGCGTTGCCCTTATAAGTATGCAATATCGACATCGGCGCGGTGTGGCGCTCAGCGGACGCGGCGTCAATGGCAAGCAACCGTCAAATCGCTTGCAAATCTCACATTGTCAGCCTTGACTGGCAGGCAATAGAACGCCCGTTCACAAAGAGACCCAGCATGCTGAAAGATCGATACGACAATCCGCTTTCGACCACATCCATGGCGGCGTGTGACGCCTATAATCGTGGGATGGAGCTCTATTTCACCGCGCAACCGGGCGCAGAGGCGGCGTTCAAACAGGCGCTCAACCATGATCCTGATTTCACGCTTGCGCATGTCAGCCTGGCACGTGAACACCACGTACACGGCGATGGCCATGGCGCGCGTGCGGCGCTGGCAAAGGCCAATGCGGTTAAAGGCAACCTGTCGCAACGCGAAAGCCAGCACCTTGCCATCCTGACCACAGTGATTGGCGGACGCGGGGATGATGCGTTCGAAGCGGCCAAGGCTCATCTGGCAGACTATCCGCGCGATGCTCTGATTGCATCGCTCTGCATGGGGGTGTTCAGCCTGATCGGGTTTAGCGGGCGACCGGGCCGGGAAGCAGAGAATCTCGCCGTGACCGCCAGCCTCACGCGTGATTACGGCGATGACCCATGGTTCTTGTCCAACCTCGCCTTCGCCCAAATGGAAGTCGGGCAATTGGCCCAGGCCGAGCGATCTATCGAAGCTTCGCTCGCAGGCAACAGCCGCGACGCCAATGCCGCCCATCACCGCGCCCACCTGCACTATGAGAAGGGCGAGACGGCGGCGGGGCAAGAATACTTACGCAATTGGCTCAGCACCTATGACCGCGAAGGCATCATGCATTGCCACATTTCCTGGCATGTTGCGCTCTGGGCCCTGGCGACAGGCGACACAGAGACGATGTGGTCGATCATTGACAGCGCGGTTGATCCTGAACAGACGCTCAGCCCGCCCCTCAACGTAATGACGGATCTCGCCTCAATCCTGTATCGCGCTGAGATCGTCGGGGTTGAAGTCTCGCAACAGCGTTGGCAGCAGGTCAGCGCCTATGCGCAGAAATGTTTCCCGAAACCACGGCTAGCCTTTGCTGACATTCATGCTGCCCTTGCCCACGCGATGACGGGCAATCATGAGGCGCTGTCAAAGATTATCCGTGATGCCAACGGCCCTGCGGCTGATATGGTGGTGACGCTGGCCGAAGCCTTTCAGGCAATTGCAGCGCAAGACTGGCCGCTTGCCGAGGCACACCTCACCTCAGCCCTAGGCGATCACGCGCGTATTGGCGGCAGCCGGGCGCAGCGCGATCTGGTCGAATACGCAATCAGTCATGCCTTGTTGCGTCAGGGCAAAGCAGATACGGCGCGGCTGTTGCTCGCCACGCGCCGCCCGCTCACCGCAATATCAGCGGCTATGCCTCGGGCTGCTTAGGCTCCAAACCCACTCAAATCGCCACTTTCACGGCGCGTCTTTGACGCAAAGCCTGCGTCAACATCGTTTTGAATTGGGGTAAACCAGTTCTGCACGACGTTTCCTTGTCTTCGCGCCAAACTCACACCGTGAAAACAGCGATTTGAGTGGGTTTGGAGCCTAGGCACCAAACCCTAGTCTTTTGCGTCGGCAGCCGTGTCTTTGACGACTTTTCCGGCTGATTCAACGTCTTTGCCAAGGCCTTCAATCGTATTGCAGGCAGTTAGTAGCGGCAGGGCCACGAGGGCAAGAATGATAGCTTTCATTGGGCTGGTCTCCATTTGTTTCGCGTATATGGGCTAGCCACCCTGCCAGGGCAAGCAATGGCGGTCATCACGATTGTCCAAACATTGTTACTGTGACGTGCTGGTCACAGATGGACAGGCCGGCAGGCCCGAGCCGCCTTTCAGGTCCTTGCTATTGGGATCACAGGGTTCGCCTGCTTTGGCGACAGCGCGCTTGGCCGGCTCTGGGTTAAACACTTCGTCGCGCACTTCATTGGCAACATGGCTAAGGCCACGCCCGGCCGCGCTGACATCCTTGCCGACACCGTCAAACGTCGAACATGCAGGCAGTATGAGTAAACTCGCCATTACGGCACCGATTAAAACCTGTTTCATCTTGCGATCCCTTCCATGAATCGATTGGGCATAGTCACACCGCAGCAATTTCAACACAAGTCTATTCCCTTTAACCGCGACTCCCTGCTAAACGCCTCCCTAAATGAGGCGCACCATGAAAACTGCTATCATCGTCTTCCCCGGCTCCAATTGTGACCGGGACGCGCAAGTTGCCTTGAAGCAGGCAACCGGGGCCGATCCTGCCATGGTCTGGCACAAGGATGGGACCATCCCTGACGGCACGGATCTGGTCATGGTCCCCGGCGGCTTCTCCTATGGCGACGCCCTGCGCTGCGGTGCCATCGCCGCCAATTCCCCGATGATCAGCCAATTGCAGGCCCACGCGGCGCGCGGCGGTTATGTCCTCGGGGTGTGCAACGGCTTTCAGGTTCTGTGTGAGACCGGATTGCTCCCCGGCGCGCTGATCCGCAATGCGTCGCTGAATTTCGTCTGCAAGTCGCAGGTCTTGAGCATTGCCAATGCAAACTCGGCATTCACTTCGGCCTATGCAGGCCAGTCCGAGATTACCATTCCGGTTGCCCACCATGACGGCAATTATGTTGCCGATGAGGCCACGCTCGACACGCTGGAAGGCGATGGCCTTGTGGCCTTTCGCTATGTTGGCAACCCGAACGGTGCGGCCCGCGATATTGCTGGGATCCTGAGCAGGAATGGCCGCGTCCTGGGCCTGATGCCACATCCTGAACGCGCGATTGGCGGGCATGAAGGCGGCACCGACGGCCTGGCCATGTTCGAGAGCCTGGTTGGGGTGGTTTAGACATGGCAAGATCACGTCTCATGTATGTCGAGTTGAAAACCGGGTATCATGGCGACGGCCCGGCCTGGATTACGCGCGTCAAATATACCAAGACCGAAAAGGGCTTCTACTTTCGCGGCGCCCTGCTGCAGCAGGCAACCATAGCGGAACGCGAGGACCATGGCTGGACGGAAGGCAATTATTTCGACTTTGACAGCGGCAACGCCTATTGGGCCTCTGGCGCAAAGAAAAGCGGTAAAGATCGACATCCCGATGGCAGCGGCCCGGTCGAAATTGATCCTGAGGTCAAGGATGTGTATCTGCGCCTGATCGGTAAAGCTTGAATGGTCTCGCGCAAAACCTTGCTCAAATCTGTGGCGCGGTTATCTCGATGTTGGAAACTGGAGAAAACCTGATGTTGCGGACACTCACTGCTGTTGCTGCCTTAACCCTTGCTGCTTGCGCTCAAACCCCTGTCGAGACGCCTGTGACACCCCCTCCTGCTACAGAAACACCTGAGGCCGCCGCGTTCAGTCATAATGACTATACCGACATGGCAAATTGGCTGTGCCACCCAGACAAAGCCGATGATGCTTGCGCGATTGATCTGACATCGACCGCTATCCATCCTGATAACAGTACCGAAATTATCCCTTTTGAAGCGGCGAGCGATCCGGGTTTCGACTGTTTCTATTACTATCCAACCGTGTCCAATGACGAGACCGATAATAGTGACATGATCGCCAATGCCGAAGAGATCAACGTCATTGCCAATCAGTTTGCCCGCTATGGCGCATCCTGCCGACTGTTCGCACCAATTTACCGCCAGCGAACCCTGACCGCGCTGCGCCGGGCCATGGCGACCGGAGAGGAATTGGGCGACCCTGAGCTTCGCTATGGCGACATTCTCGACAGTTGGACCACCTATATGCGCGATCATAATGACGGGCGCGGCGTGATCCTGATCGGCCACAGCCAAGGCGCTGGCATGGTATATGAGCTGCTGCAACGCGATATTGTCGGCACTGAAGCTGAAAAGCAGATCGTCGCTGTTCATTCCATTGGCACCACCCGCCACGTCGATACTGCAACTGGCACTTGGCAGGGCCTGCCGCTTTGCGCGACGTCGGATGATACCGGGTGTCTTGTCACCTATGTCAGCTTTCGCGACACCAGCCCGCCGCCTGCCGGCACATTTTTCGGGATCAGTGATGGTGACAGCCGCGCGATCTGTGTGAACCCTGCCGCACTCACTGGCGACGGCGAGCTTGCCGCCTACTTACCGGTTGTGAGCGGGTTTGACTCCAGTGAAGAGTCAAGATTTGGCGTTGCGATCACCACGCCCTTCGTCACTGTACCGGGCCTGCTATCTGCAACGTGTGAGCGCTCCGACACGCATGACTGGCTGGCCATCCGTATTCACGCCGATGCCGACGATGCCCGCATTGACGACATTGGCGGCGATGTGAAAATAGGCGACATGATCATCAAGGATTGGGGCCTTCACATCGTCGACATGAATCTCGCCATGGGCAACCTTGTCAGCCTCGCTGAGACCCAAGGTGCAGCCTGGATTGCCGCTCATGAGAGCGAGTCGACGCAAGAGCACTAGCGAATCTCTACGCCTCGCGCTAAACGCGGGCGCATGACAGATACATCCGCGATCACCGCCGCCATGCAGGCCATTCAGACCGATGCGGACGCCGCCAGCCACGGCATCAATGCCGAGGAATGGGACCGGCTGATTACCCGCCTGACCCGCCATCCCAATCTGGTCGAGCTCGGCATCTATAGCGTGATGTGGAGCGAGCATTGCTCGTACAAGTCCTCGCGTCGTCACTTGTCAAAGTTTCCAACCACGGGCGAGCGTGTAATCCAAGGCCCCGGCGAGAATGCTGGCGTCGTCGATATAGGCGACAACCAAGCGGTGATCTTCAAAATGGAGAGCCACAATCACCCGTCCTATATTGAGCCCTACCAAGGCGCGGCGACGGGTGTTGGCGGCATCTTGCGCGACGTGTTCACCATGGGCGCGCGGCCCATCGCACTGGTCAACGCGCTGCGTTTTGGTAGCCCGGATCACCCCAAGACACGCAGCCTTGTCGCGGGCGTCGTGGCGGGCATTGGCGGCTATGGCAACTGTGTCGGCGTGCCGACCGTGGCGGGCGAAACCGAGTTTGATGAGGGTTATAATGGCAATATTCTGGTCAATGCGATGGCGATTGGCCTCGCCGATCAGGACAGGATTTTCTACGCGCGCGGCGCGACGCCGGGCAATCCGATCTTCTATGTCGGCTCAAAAACTGGCCGCGATGGCATTCACGGCGCGACCATGGCCAGCGCTGAGTTCTCCGAAGGCGACGAGGAGAAACGCCCGACCGTTCAGGTCGGCGACCCGTTCACCGAAAAGCTGCTGATCGAAGCCTGTCTTGAGCTGATGGAAACCGACGCGATCCAGGCGATCCAGGACATGGGCGCGGCGGGTCTGACCTCGTCAAGCGTCGAAATGGCCGATAGCGGCGGCGTGAATGGCGAAGGCATTGGCGTGACCATAGACCTCGACAAAGTCCCGCAACGCGAAACCGGAATGACCGCTTACGAAATCATGCTGTCAGAGAGCCAGGAACGCATGTTGATGGTGCTCAAACCCGGCAAGATCGACGTCGCCAAGGCGGTGTTCGACAAGTACGACCTCGACGCTGAAGTGATCGGCGAAACCACTGATACCGGCCACCTCACCCTGCTCCAGCATGGCGAGGTGGTTTGCGATATCCCGGTCGCACCGCTGGCTGAGGACGCACCAAATTATGACCGCCCGTGGATTGAACCGCCCAAGCGCGCACCGCTTGACATGTCGAAATATGATGAGCCTGAAGACTATGCGCAAATCCTGCTCAAGCTGATGTCCTGCCCGAACATGGCGTCGAAACGCTGGATTTGGGAACAATATGATCGCCACGTCATGGGCGACACGGTCGACAGCTCACAAAGCATGGGTGACGCCGCCATCGTACGCATTCACGGCACCCCAAAGGCCATCGCGGTGACCTCTGACTGCAACCCGCATTATGTCGCCGCTGACCCGTATGAGGGCGGCAAACAGGCCGTTGCCGAGGCCTATCGCAACCTGTCAGCGGTTGGCGCGACGCCAATTGCGATCACTGATAATCTCAATTTCGGTAACCCGGAAAAGCCCGACACGATGGGCTATATCGTCAAGGCGATCGAAGGCATGGCCGAGGCCTGCCGCGTCCTCGATTTCCCCGTCGTGTCGGGCAATGTCAGCCTGTATAATGAGACAGACGGCGTCGCCATCCCGCCAACCCCGGTCTGCGGCGGCGTCGGCCTGATCGAAGACGTTGCCAAGACCGCGACACTAAAAGGTGCGCAGCCCGGCGACGTCCTGATCCTGATCGGCGAAACCAAAGGCCATATCGGCGCAAGCCTTTATGCGCGCGAAATTCTAGGCCTGAAAGGCGAAGCGCTAGGGCCCCCGCCGCCGGTTGATCTTGAGGTTGAGAAACGCAACGGCGATTTCGTCCGGATGCTGATTGAGCAGGGTCTCGTCAACGCTGTGCATGATGTCAGCGATGGCGGGATAGCTTGTGCAGCGGCGGAGATGGGAATGTCAGCCGGCTTGGGGTGGATCAGCTATTTTCCAACTGAAGCCTCTCTTCATTTCGGCGAAAATCAATCAAGCTATTTGGTTGCAATCGACCATGATAGAATACTGCAAATCGAAGCTATGGTTGGAGAAGCCGGATGCCGTTGGTGCGGTGTCTACGCAGAAATAGGTGGTAAAGAATTCGTCTGGAAGGACCAACCCAATGTGGTTTCACCGATATTGCGTGAGTTCCGGATCCCCCTCTCGCGCCTCCGCGAAGCGCATGAAGGTTGGTTGCCGCGCTATATGGGTAAGGTGGACTAGGCCCAAACCCTCAATTGTCATCCCGGAAAGCTCGTAGAGCTTATCCGGGACCCAGAGTTACGAATACTACACTCGGCCTCACTGGGTCCCGGGTCGCTATGCGCCCGGGATGACAATTGTAGGTTATCAATAAATGCATGACAAACCTATTTTGTTCACTTATTGTTCTCAACATGAAAGAGCATAATTACTTCGTCTACATCCTTGCCTCAAAGCGTAATGGAACCCTCTACACCGGGGTTACTAACGACCTCGCACGACGGATATGGGAACATAGAACCGGGTACATTAAAGGCTTCACCGACAAGTATAATGTCAAAACACTGGTCTGGTTTGAACACCACATCTCTGTCGAAGCGGCTATAACGCGCGAGAAACGAATAAAGCGATGGCGTCGGTCGTGGAAACTGGACCTCATCGAGACAGCCAATCGGCAATGGAACGATCTGTATGAGGGGCTAATCGCGGCCTAACTGACAACCTAACCGATGATGCGTGAGTTCCGAATTCCCCTCTCCCGCCTTCGCGAAGCGCATGAAGGCTGGTTGCCGCGCTATATGGGCAAGGTGGAGTAGCCATTCTGGGTCCCGGCGTTTCAACCGGGATGACAGTCTGACGTTTTGACCTCCACCTCAACTTGTCATCCCGGAATTTTCGCAGAAAATATCCGGGACCCAGAATTTCAAAGATCACACCCGAACTGACTGGGTCCCGGATAGTCGCTACGCGCCTTCCGGGATGACAGGAGCTTCTCCGATAACCCCTACCTCGCCGCCGCGATCTCAGCCAGCCGCGAGTCTGCTGCCGCTGCCATCATCACGGCGGTCTCAATCGATTTCAGAAACCAGTCCTGATCGACTTTCGCAAAGTCATCGCTGGGCTTGTGGTAATCGGGATGGTCTTCAACCCCGAGATAGAGGTGCGCAATGCCCGCTTTGAAGAAGGCGGCCTGATCCGACATCAGGGTCCAGTCTTCCAGTCCCTCGTCGGCGACATCAAAGCCCATTTTCACAGTCACCGGCGCCGCCACGGCCACCGCCTCAACCATCGGGATCAGACCCGGATTATGCGCCGTGCCAGAGGCCCAGAGACTGCCATTATCGCCGCGTGAAATCATATCCAGATTGAGATTGAAGGTCAGCGCCGACACATCAACCGGCGGATGGGCAACGAAATAGGTCGATCCCAGAAGGCCAAATTCCTCGCCGTCAAAAGCAACAAACAGAACGTCATTGTCCGGCGTATTTGCGGCAAAATACTCGGCGATGGCGAGCATCCCCACGACCCCGGACGCATTGTCATCGGCGCCATTGTAGATCTCGCCGTCAACGACGCCGAGATGGTCATAATGCGCCGTCACCACCAAAGTCAGGCCGCTATCGCGGCGACCTCTGATCATGCCGATCAGGTTGGCGGCGGACACCGTATCGCCGTCCTTGCCGGATGAGGCGATAAAGTTCTGGGCATAGTCATCCGCAAAGGATTGCAGTCCAATCGCCGCCATTCGCGCCGCGATCAAGCTGCGCGCCTGTTGATTGCCAGCCGTGCCAACCCGGCGTCCCTGCAAGTCATCGCGGCTCAATGCTTCGGCCATGTCCAGCGCGGCCTGCGCTTCAAACTTGGCGGTTGCGACACCCGGATCGATGGCACATGCCGTCAGACCCAGTGCGATTATTGCAGCGCTTATCGGGCGTGTTTTCAGCTGGCGCATGCTTAGCTCCACTTCCGGTCAGATCGCAATTTCCGGCATGATATGAGCTTCACTCATATAGTCCAGCGAACGCATTTCGTGCAGGCGGCTGGCGGTGCGCTGAAACTCGAAACTGCCAGTCCCATCCGTGTACAGCATCTCAGGTTCAGCCGCCGCGCTCGCCACCAGTTTCACTTTGGCTTCGTACAGCGCATCGATCAGCGCGACAAACCGCGCCGCCTCATTGCGATAATCGGCCGTCAGGACCGGGATATCATCCAGCAGGACGGTATGAAATGTCGCCGCAATGGTGAGATAATCACGCGCGCCGAGCGGGCGTTCGCACAATTGCTCAAACGTGAATCGGGCGACCCCAGCCGCCTGACGCTCAACCGGGATTTTTCGCCCCTTCACCGTCAGCTCACAGCGCTGTGGCTGCGCGTCCAGCGTTAACCTTGAGAATGCCCGGTCCAGCGCGGTTTCGCCCGCTTCGAGATACCAGACCGGGGCCTCGGTTAACCGTTCCAAACGGTAGTCACGGCTTGCCGCCAGCTCAAACACTTCACAGCGCTGTTTGAGCAGATCAATGAACGGCGTGAACAGGTCGCGATTGATGCCATGCTTGTAGAGCTCGTCCGGGTGGCGGTTGGAGGTCGCGATCACAGTGACGCCGCGCTTGAACATATGCTCAAACAGGCGCGACAGGATCATCGCATCGGCAATTTGCGTGACCTGAAACTCGTCAAAGCAGAGCAGTTTCGCCTCAGCAGCAAATTGCTTGGCGACCGGCGGGATCGGGTCGCTGACATCCTTGCGGGCACGCGCCTGCGCCAGCCGGTCATGTACCCGGCCCATGAATTCGTGGAAGTGGACACGTTTGGATTTAACCGGGGAATGGGCTTGAAACATGTCCATCAACATTGACTTGCCACGCCCAACCCCGCCCCAAAGATAGAGCCCGCGAACCGGCTTTTTTTTGCGAAACAGACCGCGCCGGCCTGTCTTCAAACGCGCCAGAACCTGGTCCAATTGCGCCGCAGCGTCGCTTTGGGCCGCGTCTGCACTCAGCGCGCCACTGCTTATCCGCGCCGCCAGAAGATCAGACACAGCGCCCAAATTCAGCCGCCCCCGAGAACAGCGGACATCTGCTTGGAAAAGATCGACAGCGCGCGCGGCTCAACCGCAATGGTGACCAAAATCCCAACCAGTGCGCCGCCAAGATGCGCCTCGTGGCCGATCACTTTGTTCTCGCGCTGCGCCAGGATTGCACTGGCGACAATGAAGATGATTGCAAACACAATCGCCGGCATCGGGATGAAAAAGAAGCCCAGCATCGAGAGCGGCAGAAACAGGCAATAGCTCAGGATAATCCCGGAGGTCGCGCCTGACGCGCCGAGCGCGCGATAGTCTGGCTTGTTCTTGTTTTCCAGTAGCGACCAGAGACTACCGCCCAGCAAGGCGGCAAAATAGATGATCAGGAACTTCACCGTGCCAAGATTATATTCAAGGAAACGGCCAAACCCCCACAACACATACATGTTGATGAACAGGTGCAACATGCCACCATGCAGGAAACCGCTGGTCAGCAGGCGATGATATTCGCGCCGATGCAGGATCGGCCCGACATGAAACAGGTTCTTGTTCATGAAAGCAGAATTGGTGAAAGCAAACAGGCTGGCAGCGACATTCGCGGCGATTAACACAGCGGTCGCCGGAAAGGCAGAGATCTGATCCATCCCACCCGCCTAGCGCATCATTTCGTCAGATGCACCCGGTTTTTGCTGTTTTATACAACTCCAGCAAAGGGAAATGCTTTGATATTTTTGACGACTCAGATAAGCAGTACATATGAAGAACATTTACCAAATGCCACTACCGCTTGGAGACCGCCCTACATCTCTTGAACTCTGTGCTGGCGCTGGGGGGCAGGCACTAGGTTTAGAGATGGCAGGCTTCGGGCACGAAGCGTTAGTTGAGATCGACGTGCGCGCTTGTGAAACGCTTCGATACAACAGGCCCGAATGGAATATATTCGAGCAGGATTTGAATCAGTTTGATCCAACACCATACAAGGGAATTGACCTTGTCGCGGGCGGGTTGCCTTGTCCGCCATTTTCGTCAGCAGGCAAACAGCTCGGAGAACTTGACGAGAGAAATCTGTTCCCGAGAGCACTGGAAATTATTGAATCGATCCGACCTAAAGCAGTCATGATAGAGAATGTGCGTGGATTTCTGGGCGCTGTTTTTTCAGATTATAGACAGCACTTAAAGGATCAACTCAAAAAACTAGGCTATGTAACGGAATGGCGTTTGCTCAATGCATCAGACTATGGCGTACCGCAATTGCGGCCAAGAGTGGTCATCATTGCCTTGCGCGCCGACCATTCGGAGCGATTCAACTGGCCTGAGCCTTTGCCAAATACCCCGCCAACGGTTGGGAATGTTGTTGGAGACCTCATGGGAGAAAATGGCTGGTCCGGCACGAAGGGTTGGATCGAGCAGGCCGATGAGATAGCACCGACCATTGTTGGCGGATCAAAGAAACATGGAGGCCCTGATTTAGGCCCTACAAGGGCGCGCGCAGCGTGGGCTTGTTTAGGTGTGAACGGCAAGTCTATCGCAGACATGCCTCCAGAGCATGATTTTGTTGGGATGCCGAGACTAACGGTGCCTATGGTGGCCCGCTTGCAGGGCTTTCCTGATGATTGGCATTTCGTTGGTAAGAAAACCAGTGCCTACAAACAAGTCGGCAATGCTTTCCCCCCGCCCGTAGCAGCAACCGTAGCCAAACAGATACATGCTGCCCTACTCGGCCAACAAGTCAGCGTTCTTCAAAGAGCTTGAGATGGGAGCGCGCGACAAATTACGTGAATTTTTCTTAGCCAACATCGGAAAGATTCTGAACTCTGGCGATTTACGCGCTGTTGCCAACATATCGGAATGGGCAAGGCGCGTCAGGGAGCTGCGGAACGACGAAGGATTCGACATCCTCACTCACAATGATCGCGCTGATTTGATGCCGGGAGAATACGTACTAATTTCGGCCAAGCCTAAACCCGTCATCTCTAGTACGATTTCAAAGGAATTAAGGGCGTATATTCTCGATCGGAACGGTTTCACCTGCCAGAGTTGTGGCGCTGAAGCCGGTAAACCAAACCCAGATGATGCAGAGCGAAATACACGGCTGCACATCAGCCATATTGTGGACAAGTCGAAGGGTGGTTCCGACGATCGCTCAAATCTACGCGCGCTATGCTCCTTTTGTAATGAAGGCGCACAAAACTTGACACTCGATACACCGACTTGGGTCACTTTAGTATCTCAGTTACGGCGCGCTAAACTCGATGACCAAAAACAGGCGCTCGCATGGCTCAAGCGTAAATTTGGCAACTAGCATTCTCAAAACCTTCTAAACCAACCCGTCATACAGATCAGTGCGGCGGTCGCGGAAGAAGCCCCAGGCGGCGCGGTCGCGGTCGATCGCATCCAGGTCAAAGCGCGCGCTGATGACACCTTCGCTGGTGCGATCCATAGCGGCGACAAGTTCGCCTGTTTCGTCCGCGATAAAGCTGCTGCCATAGAAGGGCTGTCCGTCCTCATTGCCGACCCGGTTGGCCGCGAGCACCGGAATGACATTGCAGGCGGCGTGGCCCTGCATCGCGCGGCGCCAGCGCGCGGCGGTGTCCAGCGACGGGTCCTGTGGTTCAGCGCCAATCGCGGTCGGATAGAGCAGGACATCTGCGCCTTGCAGCGCCATCGCGCGCGCCGCCTCCGGGAACCATTGGTCCCAGCAGATACCGACCCCGATCTTGCCATGGCGTGTGTCCCAAACCCGAAAGCCGGTATCGCCCGGGCGAAAGTAGAACTTCTCCTGGTAGCCCGGCCCATCGGGAATGTGGCTCTTGCGATAAACCCCCATCAGCGTGCCATCGGCGTCAATCATCACCACACTATTGTAATAGTTTGGGCCATCGCGCTCAAAGATCGACACTGGCAGTACGACGCCGAGTTCGGCGGCGAGCGGCACCAAAGCGGTCACCGCCGGATGCGTCGTCCAGGCATAGGCGCTGGCGAAATGGGTCTCGTCCTGGGTCTTGCAGAAATACGGCCCGCAGAACAATTCCGGCGCCAGGATCACGTCAGCGCCTTGCCCGGCAGCCTCTCGGACCAGCTCGCTCACGCGGGCAATATTGGCCCGCATATCAGCCCCGAAAGACGCCTGCAGCGCCGCCAGTTGAAGAGATCGCATCATGCAACTCCTGTCGGAAAGCGCGGTATTTCACGCGTCATGCAATGGAAGCTACCGCCGCCAGAAAGGATATTTCGGGCCGGAAGGGCCATGACCTCACGGCGCGGGAACAGCTCAGCCAGGATGATCATCGCAGCGGCGCTGTAATGGCCTTCATAAGCTGGCATGACCAGCGCGCCATTGGTCAGGGTGAAGTTGAGATGACTGGCGGGCATCGCGTCCCCGATCAGACCCGGCGAGGGCAAGGTCGAGACCTGCAGGCCAGCTGCGCGCAAGGCCTGTTCGATCTGCACATAGACAGCCGCGTTCGGATCATCATCGCCCGACCCACGCTGACACAAGACATGGCCCGGCGCGATGAAGCGCGCGAGATTGTCGACATGGCCATCGGTATGATCATTGGCCAAACCGTGATCCAGCCAGATCACGTCGTCAACACCAAAGGCCGTCTTCAGCGCCGTCTCTGCCGCCGCCTCATCCCATCGCGGATTGCGGTTTGGGTTGAGCAAGCATTGCCGTGTGGTCAGCAACCGGCCAGCGCCGTCGAGTTCAATCGCGCCGCCTTCAAGCACAAAATCATGCGCGCGCACCGGTGCCCCGACCTCAGCCGCCATTGCACCTGCCGTCTCAGCGTCACCGGGCATGACATACTTCCCGCCCCAGCCATTGAACGCGAAAACCAGCGCCGTCGCCGCGCCATTGACCTCTGCCATGACCGGCCCGGTATCGCGCAGCCAGATATCCCCGGTCGGGACCCGCGCCAGCCGGCACGCTGCGCGATCGCCGCCAATCGCCGCTGCGGCGCTGGCTTCAGCTGCATCTGATCCGCAGGCCACAACCACCGGGACAAATCGGCTAGCGGCCTGAACAAAGTCAGCGATCTCAACTCGCGCGCCATCAAACGTGTCGCCCCATTCGGCCTGCAAGTGCGGCCAACCAACCCAAAGCTCAGCCTGCTCAGCCCCTTCAGAAGGCACATATGTTCGATCAGCGGTCATCCCACGCGGCCATGCCACAAAGCGCCTCCCCGCGCCATCCCGCCCGCCACGAAAAAGGGCGACCCAACCGGGCCGCCCTCTTCAGATTAGGATGAACGCTTGAACCTAGAATTCGTAACGCAGACCAAAGCGGATTTCGTAACGCGATGCGTCACCGATCCGTGCCTCATCTGGGTTAACCAGTGGGAAGTCTGCTTGACGCAGAATGCCCCACTCGTCGTTCAAAAGGTTCGTGAAGTTATCAATCACAACAAAGGCCGCTGTGCGATCCTGTGAGCGCAGACCGGGCAATTCCTGCTCAAAGCGCAGATCAACTTTGCCCCACCATGACCCTTCCTCGCTATTTCGCTTTGCACCCGGTGCCAGTATGCCAGAATCACCAATAAACGGTGTGAAGCCGAAGAACCCAGCATTCTGTGTCGTGATCGAAGATGGCCGACCCGAATTCAAGCTACCAAAGGCCGACACCGAGGTCGCATAATCACCAAAGAAATTATGCTCATAACCAACCAAGGCTGTGAAGCGATGAGTGATATTAAAATTCGATGTCGCCAATTCTTCAGCCTGTGGGTTGAAGAAGGCGCGGCTAGTATAGTTAGAGAACGCAACCGAGCTGGGCATTGGCTGAACATCTTTGGCATCATTGTAGGCATAGCCCAGTGACCAGTCGACACCATTATCATACTCTTTGGCCACGCTAAGCGACGCTGTGAATGAGCGATTGGATGTATCTTTCGCGTTGGTCAGAACAAAGCTGTCGAGACGCGGACTGGTGAATATCGGATAGCCTTGAGCGTTCGTCCCGATCTGATCCAAATCACCGCGTTGGATAATTGCCGAGTTCTCACCGCGTGAAACCAGAACATCAGCATTTACAACATATTCACCGCCCAGGAACCCGGGCGCTTCAAATTCAGGTACCCATGTCGCGCCGAGAGCAAACTTCCATTCTGATGGCAGCTTGAAATCCGGATCGAGATAGCTCAGCTCGAAATTTGATCCAGTGCCGGTTGCAACAGCATCCGCCAAGCCTTGTGGAACCGCGTAACCAGCGGTGTTTGGAACACCATCTTCAGCTTGAACATAAGTCAGACCGAATAGTGAAGTCGAGCCATCTTCGAGACCGAGACTACGACCGCCGGCCCCAAATTGCAGGACATTGTTGCCTGAAAAGGTATTTGACAGCCAGACAGTTGGATCACCGCCAGAATAGCGACCAATGCCGCCACGAAAATTCAAATTGTCCGAGGCGTCATATGTGAATGCCAAACGTGGCTGCAACAGGCCTTCGCCATCAAGGTTCTGCGAGTTTGAGAAACCATAATCGGCAACGAATTGCGGATTCTCACCTGGCGCATCATTTGTTGTGTAGAAATCATAACGCAGTCCCAGGATCACATCGAGTTTTGGAGTAAGCGCGAATTCATCCTGCAAGTACAAAGTGTTGACGACGGAGGTAAACTCAGCTGCCGCGTCTGCAGGATTGCCAGACGGCGCATTATTGTGATCGATATTTGACGCAAATCCGAGACGGAAGTTTTCAATCGCACTCCGGCCAAAATCGTCTTCGAAATCGATCTCGGTATCAACATGCTGAACGAACAGGTTGAAGATTTCGGTCTCTTCGCGCTCGTAACCGAAGGTCAGGCTATGTTCGTTGTACTGATAGAAACCCTTAAATGCGAGATTGAAGATCGTATAGTCAAGCTCGTTCGCCTGCCGACTGTCATCGCTACCAATATAGACATCGACATCATCAGTCTCGATTGTGATCTCACCAAAGTCAGTCCCGCCAATAGATGCAACTCGCGGATCAACATCAACGTATCCGACGCGGATTTCAGTTGAGAAATTGTTGGTCCAGTCAGAGAAGAGCTGGCCGACATATTGGTTCAACTCGGTTCCACGCTCGTACAGGTGGTTGGAGAATTCGAACTCGTCGAGATCACCATCTGACTCAACTGTGTTGAAGCCATCATTATAGTTATAGGTAAACGCCGCGCGGTGATTCTGGTTGATATTCCAGTCCAGCTTGATCAGCAGTTTTTCATCATTATTGTCGAAGCTTGATGGCGTCTCGCCTGGATCATACTGATAGATGGTCCGGGCGATATCGAGGATTTCGTCAAGCTCTGCTTGGGTAATATTGACCTCGTTAATCGCGCCAGAGCCAAGTGGACCACGGTCAAATGTGTTTGCGCCTTCGAGCTTCTCATAGGCCACCGAGATGAACAATTTGTCTTTGATAATCGGCCCGGCGATCTGAATACCATAGCGAATTTCGTCGAAGTCGGCGAGAACGATATCCTGGCCTTCGAGGCTGTCGCCTTGCCAATCATCGCTGGTATAATCGATGAATGCGCTACCGTGGAATTCATTGGTACCTGACTTGGTCACCGCATTGATATTACAAGCGGTAAAGCCGCCATACTCAACATCGAATGGCGCAAGCTCAATTGCAACTTGCTGGATCGCGTCGAATGGGAAGGGCTGACGCTCGGTTGGATAGCCATTTGAGTTCAGACCAAAGCCATCGTTCAAACGCACACCATCCAGGGTCAGTGAATTGAAGCGAGGGTTCTTACCGGCACACTGGACCGGGTTGATGTCACCACGGCTTTCATCAACATAGACGCGCGGGTCAAGCCGCAGAACATCAGTGATATTGCGGTTGATAACCGGCACTGTTTCAAGCGTATCCAGCCCAAATGTGGCGCTTGGTCCAACTGCGGTCTGCATTACATCGGAAATATTTGCCGTTACGACCACAGTGTCGAGCGTGCGGGTCGCATCAGCGGTCAGCGCGAAGTCAAGATTGGTCGCATCACTCAGAAACAGTCCGATATTCTCGACCGTCTGGCCCTGGAACGCATCATTCGTAACGCTGACAATATATCCGTTTGTGACCGGAAGGCCGCGGATCGAGTAACTGCCGTTTGCGCCGCTTGTCGTGCTGCGCGTCAGACCGGTCAGCGGGTTGGAAATGGTTACGGTTGCGCCTTGGACGGCCGCGCCCGTTTCATTTGTGACTTGTCCGCGAACGCTTGACGTTGTCACTTGCGCTTCTGCAGGTGCGACGATGGCTGCGGCCATAATGGAGGCGGCGGCGACCCCCGATAGTAGTTTCCAGTTGGACATGAGATTTCCCCTCGAAATGCCAGTTGATGTATTACAGAGCACACCTGCCTCGAAGCGAGTGAGCGCGCTACAGCCTCCCTATATGACGCGAATGTGACCGTCTCGACATGCTTGTATGCTGGCGTGGATTCAGTTAGTTGGCATTGCAAATGGGACACACTTTTAAGCTGACCCCCGCCTCGAAATTTGCCGTGAACGAGACACCTCAATGACTTTCCGACGTCTGGCTGACAGATCAACCCGTATCGGAATCGTAATGATTTCAGGGCTGTTGCTCTTGCGACTCGCCATCGTCATGCTGTCGCCGCTGGAGCTCTATGCCGATGAGGCCCAGTATTGGCGCTGGGGAAGCCATCTCGACTGGGGATATTACTCAAAACCGCCAATGATTGCCTGGGTGATTCGGTTGAGCACCAGCTTGTTCGGCGATTCGGAATGGGCGATCCGTTTCTTCGCCCCAATTCTGCATAGCGTTTCGGCGTTTCTGTTGCTCTTGCTCTCTCGCCAGATGTTCGGGCCGAAGGCTGGCCTGTACACCACAGTCGCCTATTTGCTGATGCCGGGCATCATCCTGTCATCGACGATCATCTCAACTGACGGTGTCCTGTTCCCGTTCTGGTGTCTGGCGCTGTATCTGTTCTGGCAGTTACGCGAAGGCCGGATCGGTTGGCGCGGTGCCCTCGGGCTCGGGCTCGCCATCGGGGCTGGCTTTCTGTCAAAGTATGCGATGATCTATTTCAGTTTCGCCATCGCCTTGACCGCTTTGATCGATCAGCCGACGCGCAAAGCCTTGCTCAGCTGGCGCGGCGGGCTTGTCGCGGCAACTGCGCTTGCAGTGATCAGTCCGCACCTGATCTGGAACGCGCTCAACTCATTTCAGACGGTCGGCCACACGCTGGACAATGCCAATCTTGGCGGCCAGCTATTTAACCTTGAGCACGTGCCGAAATTCCTCGTCGACCAAATGGGGGTGTTTGGCCCGGTCAGTTTCATCGCGCTGCTCAGCGCTCTGATCTACAGGCGCTCCGGGCGCGCGCCAGAGGTCGCCAGCAAAGAGACCTGGCTCGCCTGTTTCATTGTCCCGGTTCTGATCATCATCCTGGTGCAAGCCGTGCTGTCGCGGGCGCACGCCAATTGGGCCGCGACCGCCTACCCCGCCGCATGCGTCTTGCTTGCCAGCTTGCTGACGCGTTCACCGCGATGGCGGCGTCCTTTCTGGGGCGGCATTGGCTTTCAGGTTGCGGTTGGTGTGGTCGCCACAGCGCTGTTACTCGGACCCGTCAGCTGGAGCGCCGCGACCGGCCGCGACAATGATCTCAAACGGGTGCGCGGCTGGCAGGCGCTTGGCGATCAACTGGTCGCTGTTAGCGACCGCGTTCAGCCCAGCGCAATTCTGGTCGATGAACGCGAGGTCTGGCATGGCCTTGATTATTACACGCGCGGACGCCTCAACGCGCCGCTGATCCTGTGGCGCTATAATCCAGGTGCCAAGAGTTTTGCTGAAGCTGCGGCGATGACCGATGCGCTGGATGATAATGTTCTGGTTGCCTCTTATCGCTCGAACCGGCGCACCGCGATCAGGGCAGATTTCGCCCTCTGGCAAGCGGTCGGCCTGGTCGGCGTCGATCTTGGTCATCGTCCAAACGGATGCCCACTGCGCCGTGAGCTGCGCCTCTACCTTGCCAGCGATTACAATCAGCTGACCCGCGATCAAGCCTGGCAAGACCGCTTCAAGGATCAGCACCTGAACCGCTTGCCGATCTGTCCAGAACGCTAAGGCTCTGGTTTTGCCTCGCGCTAAGACGCTACGCGTCACGCGGGGCGAAGCGGGTTCCGTTCGCTGCGCGCCCCACGGGTGTCATGAATCGGGCTCAAGGCTCTGATTTTCTCCCGCGCTAAGCGCCTTGCGGCGCACGCGGGACAGCAGGTTCCGTATCGGGCTTCGCCCTCACATGAACCAGGCTCAGAGCTCTTCACGTCTCCGATGGCTCCGGGCTTGATCCGGAGTCTCATGCCACGGTGACCGAGAGCCTTGCGAGAGATCCCGGATCAAGTCCGGGACAATCGGGGTGAGGGGGCTGTGCTCTCCCATACCAAATTGTCATCCCGGAATTTGCGCCAGCAAATATCCGGGACCCAGGGAAGCCGTGCACTGGGTCCCGGATCGCTACGCGTCCGGGATGACAATGGAGGGTGAGGGAGAGAAAAACAGCCCTGAGCCCGGTTCATGCGCGCAGCGCGGAACCTGCTGTCCCGCGTGGTGCGAAGCACCTTAGCGCGGGAGAAAACCAGAGCCCTGAGCTCGGTTCATGTGGCAGCGCATAGCGCTGTCGCGGAACCCACTTCGCCTCGCGTCACCCGTCAGGGCGTTAGCGCGAGGCAAAACCTGAGCACCTTAGCGCGAGGCAAAACAAACACCTCTCCCGCTTCTTCCTGCGATCAACCCTAGCCGCGCTGCCAAATCAAACTTAAATCCAGACCTAATGTCCATCCTCAAAGCTATTCTCGGCCCGACCAATACCGGCAAGACCCATTACGCGCTGGAGCGGATGATGGGCCATGCCAGCGGCATGATCGGCCTGCCATTGCGGCTATTGGCGCGTGAGGTCTATGACCGCGTCGTCGCTGCCAAGGGGGCGCGCGCTGTGGCGCTGGTCACGGGCGAGGAACGCATCGTTCCTGACCGGCCACGCTATTGGGTCTGCACGGTGGAATCGATGCCGACTGACATCCGTGTCGAATTTTTGGCGATTGATGAGATCCAGATCGCCGAGGACGCTGATCGCGGCCATGTTTTCACGGACCGGATCTTGCACGCGCGCGGGGCGCAGGAAACGCTTCTGCTTGGCGCGGAAACCATGCGTGAGGTCTTGCGCGAGCTTGATTTCGATATCGAGACCGACACCCGCGAGCGCTTCTCACAGCTGCATTATGCCGGGCTGAAGAAGATCACAAAATTACCCAAAAGAACCGCAATTGTCGCGTTCAGTGCTGAGAAAGTTTACGCCATCGCCGAAGTGCTGCGCCGCCAGAAAGGTGGCAGCGCCGTGGTGATGGGCGGCCTTAGCCCGCGCACCCGCAATGCCCAGCTGGCCCTCTATCAATCGGGAGAAGTTGATTATCTGGTCGCCACGGACGCGATTGGCATGGGGCTAAATCTTGATATTGACCGGGTCGCTTTTGCCGGGCGGGCCAAGTTTGATGGTCGCCGCAATCGCTGGCTCAGCGCCGCCGAAATGGGTCAGATCGCCGGGCGGGCCGGACGCTTCCGCGAGGATGGCGCGTTCGGCGAGACCAATGATTGCCCGCCATTTGAGGAGGATTTGATCCGCGCCATCGAACACCACCGCTACGATCCGGTGACCGATCTCAGCTGGCGCAATAGCGAGCTTGATTACCGCTCGATCAAGACCCTGATTGCCAGCCTGTCGCGGCCCTCTCCGCATCCAGTTTTGCGCCAGAACCCGCACGGGCTTGATGAATGGGTGCTGCGCCGAATGGCCGAAGACGCGGGCATCGGTCCAGATATTCGCGGGCCTCGAAACGTGCGGCGACTATGGGATATTGCCTGCCTGCCAGATTTTCGCAAAGCCGGACATGAAGGCCATGGCCGCCTTGTCCTCGGCCTGGCGGAAACCCTGCACGACCCGGATGCGCGGCTTGGAAACACTGCACTGGAAGAGCGCCTGAAAGCGCTGGATAAGACGGTTGGCGATATTGGGTTACTGCAACAACGCCTGGCGATGATCCGCACCTGGACCTATGCCGCATTTCGCGACGATTGGCTTGAAAACCCGCAAATCTGGCGCGACAGAACAAGGGCCATTGAAGACCGCCTGTCAGATGCGCTACACGAGGCCCTGACGGCGCGATTTGTTGATCGGCGCACTACAGCCCTGATGGCCGGGCTAAAAAGGGAAGATGTTTTGACCACAGACGTTTCAGACACTGGCGAAGTGACGATTGAAGGCCACGCCGTTGGCAAACTGACCGGCCTGACCTTTTCGCCAGAAACCAATGCCGCGACATTGGCAGGCAAGACCCTGCGCAATGCTGCCATCACAGCACTTGAACCGATCATTGCGCAGCGCCTGAAAGCGATTTCCGGGGCCGCCGAAAACGCACTCAGCATCAATCCAGAGGCGCAAATCATCTGGAATGAGGCGCCTGTCGCACATCTGGTCGCAGGACCACACTGGATCGCCCCAAGCGCGCAACTGCTCGGCGGCGAAAGCGCTGAGCAGCATCAGCAGGACGCCGCCTCGACGCGCCTGAATGAATGGCTCGGCACCGAGATTACCAAGCGCCTGCCAACCCATTTCAAGCTGAAATTCTCGCCCGATGAAACCGGCCTTGAAGGCCTCGCCCGTGGCCTCGCCTTTCGCTTGCTGGAAAGCGGCGCGGCAATTGATACGCGCCAGGATGACCGCGCCCTGCAGCCCGGCCCGGATGACCGCGCCAAGCTGAAAGAGGCGGGTATCCGGTCTGGCCGTATCGCCGCGCACATACCCGATGCACAAAAGCCCGCGAGCCAGCGGCTGATCGCGGTTCTGCAAACGCTTGGCGATGGCCGGGAACGAAAGGTTGCGCCGGAAGGGGCAGGCTCTTTTGAACTCGATGGCAACTGGCCAGATGAAGATCTCGCCGCGCAAGGCTATTTGCGGTTCGGCAAGCGGGCGGTGCGCGCTGATCTCGCCGAACGTCTCGGTTGGGAACTCTCCAAACGCCGTAAAGACGCCGACAAGGCGACCTTTGAAGTGCCGCCAGACCTCGCCTCGATTGTGTCTTGCCCGCTGGATGATTTCCACATCGTGCTGAAAGGCTTTGGCCTTGCCCCGGCGGAGAAGGACCTTGAAACCGGCACGATCAAACTCTGGCGCTTCCAATCGCGTGCCGTGCTTGAACAGCGCAAGGCTCAACGCGAAAATCGCACCCGCAGGCCGCAAGGCAAGCGTAACTCCAAACCGGGCGACGCACGCGGCCGGGGAAAACCGCACGGCGCAGGCAAGCGCAATCACCGGCCCGCCGCGCGTCAGCCTGATCCCGACAGTCCGTTCGCTGCGCTGGCCGCTTTACTGCCGCCGCCGCCGGCTGCTCCGGCTGCCAAGCCGAAGCGAAAACGCAAACCGAAGAAAAAACAGGCAAAGACACCCAGCACTGATCCAGCAGCTATCCCGCATGTTTCCCGCACGAATGCGGCAGGTATCGGGCCGGAAAAAACGCCGAAAATGCCCAAATCAGGCCCTGATGCGAAGCTCAACCCAAGCAATGAGTGAGACAAAAAACGTCGAGACGCGGGCGGATATATGGCTCTGGCGCGCCCGGTTCTTCAAAACGCGCGGGGCAGCTTCTGACTATATTTCCCGCAAGGGTATCCGCCTGACCAGACACGGTAAAACCCGCAAAACCACCAAGCCGGGCGTACATCTTTTGCCCGGTGATATCCTGACATTCTACCGCGCAAAAGCCATTCAGACCGTCGAATTTCTGTCCCCCGGAACCCGGCGCGGCCCGAGTGCAGAAGCACAAACCCTTTACAGGGATGCAGCGCCGAGCGAATAAGGCTGATGGCAGGATTTTTCTCCAAGCTTTTCGGTTCATCTCAGCCTGCACCGCCGGTCCGTGATCTTGATCCATACGAAGCTGCAGCAGCGCTTCTGGTTGAGGCGGCGCTCGCCGATGGTATCTACGCCAATCTGGAAAGCGACATGATCGCTGAAATTCTGGTGTCCAGTTTTGCGATGGATGCTGACCGCGCCGACGCCGTCTTGAAGCGCGGCGAGGATCTGGCCGAGACCGCCACCGACACCCATGCTTTGACCCGGCATGTGAAAACATTGCCCGCCCATGAGCGCGCCCGTATAATTGAGGGATTGTATAGAGTCTCTTTAGCTGATGGCGAGGCCTGCAAGTTCGAGGATGCCTTCATCCGCCATGTTGCAAGCCTGCTGCACATTGACGATATCACCCGGGTGCGCGCTCGAAAGCGCGCCGAACAAATTGCCGGTAAACTGTACACGCCTTCCTGATCAGGATTGACTTCGCGGCCTGGCCTCGCCATTTGCTGGCCTGCAATAAGAATGACGAAGGCCATACATGACTTACATCGTGCTGGATGCATGCATCCGCTGCAAATATATGGACTGCGTAGAGGTCTGTCCGGTAGATTGTTTCTATGAGGGCGAGAACATGCTCGTCATCGATCCGGATGAATGTATCGATTGCGGCGTCTGTGAGCCTGAATGTCCGGTCGAAGCGATCAAGCCGGACACCGAAGATGATCCAGATGCAAAATGGCTGAAACTGAATACTGATTTTGCCAAAATCTGGCCGAATATAACCTTGATGAAAGAGCCCCCTGCCGACCGCGAAGATTTCACGCAGGAAACTGGAAAGCTGGCAAAATACTTCAGTGAAAAGCCCGGAACTGGCGATTAATACCAATTGCAAACACAGCTCTTGAGAATAGTTGTAAATTCTGTTATATTGTCCGTGACAACCATACATGCGAGCCATGCGAATTGTCGGTATCTGTTTCCTACAGACATCGGCTTCATGGCTCGTTTGCGTAGAAAAAGGGTCTGTATATGGCTAAATCAGAAACAACAACGAAACTGGATTTCAAGGCAGACCAGAAGGTCGTCTATCCTGCACATGGCGTCGGGACCGTCACCAGCGTCGACGAACAACACGTCGCCGGCATGACCCTCGAAGTTTATGTGGTTTCGTTTGACCAAGATAAAATGATCCTGCGGGTGCCGACCAATCGCGCCGTGGCCTCTGGTATGCGGGCTCTGGCAGACACGCCGCTGGTCGACGACGCACTACGGACACTGGGCGGCAAAGCCCGGATCAAGCGGACCATGTGGTCGCGCCGGGCACAGGAATATGAAGCCAAGATCAATTCTGGCGACCTTATTTCGATTGCTGAAGTTGTCCGCGATCTGCATCGGCTTGAGGACCAACCAGAGCAATCTTACTCCGAGCGTCAACTCTATGAAAACGCGCTCGACCGTATGGCCCGCGAACTGGCTGCGGTTGAAAGCATCGACCATGATGCCGCCATGGACCGGCTGGCCCGCTCTTTGGCAAAGAAGAAAGCTGCCTGAAAGGGTGACGTTGAAGACGACGAGTAATGTCTAAAAGAAAGGCCCTGCCGGACGGTGGGGCTTTTTTTATGCGGTGTGTTTGACGCGGCGACTTGCACGCCCACACCTTCCTTCCCACATCCAGAATATCGAGGTTGCTGCTGAGCGGGACCTCATCGACCAAACCTGCGCGACATGAGTTGGCGGGAGACTTCATCTGCCTTGGAAAGGGGATACGATATGGATTTTGAAACTTATACGGAACGGGCGCAAGCGATCCTGCAAACGGCGCAGACCAGCGCTCTGGCCAGCGGGCATCAACAATTTCTGCCTGAACATATTCTCAAAGCAATACTGGATGATCGCGACCAACTTGGCGTCAATCTGATCCGCGCTGCCGGTGGCCAACCCGAGCGCGTGATTCAGCTCAATGACGAGGCTCTGCGCGCCATCCCGAAAGTCAGTGGTGGTAGCGGCGGCCTGCGGCTCGATCAAAGCACCGCCAAATTGTTCACCTACGCACAATCGGCTGCAAAGACAGCTGGCGACAGCTTTGTCACAGTCGAGCGTATCTTAATCGCGCTAACCGCCTTGTCTGGCTCAAAAACCGCAGATGCTTTGCGCTCAGGGGGTGTACAAACAGCCGCCCTGGAAGCTGCGATCAAGCAGCTTCGCCAAGGTCGCACTGCCGACACAGCGACCGCAGAAGACGGCTATGAAGCCTTGAAGAAATACACCCGCGACCTGACCGCCGACGCGCGATCTGGCAAACTTGATCCGGTGATTGGCCGCGATGAAGAGATCCGTCGCACCATGCAAGTCCTGTCGCGACGCACCAAGAATAACCCGGTCCTGATTGGCGAACCGGGCGTCGGCAAGACGGCGATTGCCGAGGGGTTGGCTTTGCGTATCATTGATGGCGACGTGCCTGAAAGTCTGAAAGACAAACGCCTGCTTGCCCTCGACATGGGCGCGCTGATCGCTGGGGCGAAGTTTCGCGGCGAGTTTGAAGAACGTCTCAAAGCGGTTCTGAAAGAAGTTGAACAGGCTGAAGGCGGCGTCGTTCTCTTCATTGATGAAATGCACACACTGGTCGGCGCGGGCAAAGCCGACGGCGCGATGGATGCGTCCAACCTGATCAAGCCTGCTCTGGCGCGCGGCGAATTGCATTGTTTGGGCGCTACCACGCTGGATGAGTACCGCAAATATGTTGAAGGCGATGCCGCGCTCGCGCGCCGCTTCATGGCGACCTATGTCGAAGAGCCAACTGTTGAGGACACGATCTCAATCCTGCGCGGACTGAAAGGTCGCTACGAGGCCCATCATGGCGTGCGGATCTCTGACAGCGCGCTTGTGTCGGCAGCGACCCTGTCAAACCGCTATATTACCGACAGATTTTTGCCCGATAAAGCCATCGACCTGATGGATGAAGCGGCGTCGCGTCTGCGTATGCAAGTCGATTCCAAACCGGAAGAACTGGACGAGATTGACCGGCGCTTATTACAACTCAAGATCGAAGCGGAGGCTCTCAAAAAAGAGAAAGACACCGCGTCCAAGGACCGTTTGAAAACGATCGAGGGTGAGATTGCCGATCTGCAAACCCATTCTGACGAGCTGACCACGACTTGGGCGGCAGAGAAAGAACGCCTGAAAGGCGCGGCCAGCGCCAAGGACGAGCTTGACCGCGCGTTTGCAGAGATGGCCGAGGCGCAGCGGGTTGGCGATCTGCAAACGGCGTCGGAGCTGCGTTATGCCACCATTCCCGCTTTGGAAAAACAAATCGCCGAGGTTGAATTTGGCGATGACGGCGATGATCAGGGTCTGGTCTCTGAGATTGTCCGGCCGGATCATATCGCTGGCGTGGTCAGCAAATGGACCGGCATTCCGGTCGACAAGATGCTCGAGGGTGAGCGTGACAAGCTATTGCGTATGGAAGACGCCTTGCGCGCCCGCGTCGTCGGTCAGGAAGACGCTCTGCATGCGGTATCCAACGCCGTGCGCCGGGCTCGCGCAGGCCTGCAGGATCCCAACCGCCCGATCGGTTCCTTTCTGTTTGTTGGCCCAACCGGGGTCGGCAAGACCGAGCTGACCAAGGCATTGGCCGAGTTCATGTTCGATGATGACAGCGCGGTGCTACGTCTCGACATGTCTGAGTTTCAGGAGAAACATTCCGTCGCTCGCCTGATCGGCGCGCCGCCAGGCTATGTCGGCTATGATCAGGGCGGGGTCTTAACCGAAAGCGTGCGTCGGCGCCCGTATCAGGTCGTCTTGTTTGATGAGGTCGAAAAGGCACATCCCGATCTGTTCAACGTCTTGCTGCAAGTGCTTGATGATGGCCGCCTGACCGACGGACAGGGCCGCACGGTGGATTTCAAGAATACGATTATCATCATGACGTCGAACCTTGGCGCAGAGGCTCTGGCGAGCGGCGATGAAGGTGACCTCAGCGCCGCGCAGACGGAGGCCGTGATGGCCGCGATCCGCGCGCATTTCCGGCCAGAATTCATCAATCGGATCGATGAAACAGTGTTCTTCAAACGGCTTGGGCGCAGCGAGATCGATCATATTGTCGATATTCAGATGGCGCGCCTCGATCAACTTCTGGCCGAACGCAAGCTGTCAATCAGTCTGTCAGAAGCAGCCCGCAACTGGCTTGCAGATCGGGGGTATGATCCGATCTATGGTGCGCGCCCGCTCAAGCGAGTGATCCAGCGCGAATTGCAGGACCCACTTGCACGACTATTACTTGAAGGCGCCGTCCACGACGGATCAGACATCAAGGTCGATGTCGACGCCGACAGACTGACGATTAACGGCGTTCCAAGCGACATCGTGAAAGGCGCAGCTGCCTTGCATTAAGCGCTAAAGCGCAGACGGAACGCTGGCCACCAAGACGGCTGTCTCCGCCTCGCTATCTGTCAGATTGCGGATCGCATCTATGCCGTCACGCGCACTAACAAATGCTTCGAGAATATCCGGTGCCATGGCGAGCTTGCGCCCGGTCGGCAGTTTCAGGCGCATGGCGTTAACCGCCTTGCCTCTGACATAGACTTCGTAATGCAAGTGCGGCCCGGTTGACGCGCCGGTTGAGCCGACATAGCCGATGACATCGCCCTGACGCACACGCCGCCCGGCTCTCGCGCCGCGCCCGAAACGCGACAGGTGCGCGTAGGCTGTCTTGTAGCCATTGGCATGGCGGATGCGGACATAATTACCATACCCGCCATAGCGGTTGGCCCGCTCGACTGTTCCGTGTCCGGCGGCATAGACCGGCGTCCCTCTTGGCGCGGCAAAGTCCGTGCCCTTGTGCAAGCGCGTATAGCCGCTGATCGGATGGCGACGGCGGCCAAAAGATGAGGATAGGCGCGCGCCATTAATCGGCGTCTTCATCAGGAACTTTGTCGCGCTTTCGCCATTATATTGGAAATAGTCGGTGACATTTTCATCTGGCGTGGTGAAGCGATAGAACGCCTTTTTCACCGCTTTGCCATTCAGCGCCGCATATAGAACATTGCCGCGACTGATCACCGTACCACGCTCATCGCGCATCACATCAAACACAATCTCGAACGTATCGCCGGGATGCACTTCGCGCTGAAAGTCGACATCGTAAGCAAATACTTGCGCGAAATCGACAACCTGCTGGTCGCCCGCGCCCAGGTCACGGGCCTGATTATACAGGCTGGTTTCGATCACGCCGCTAACCACTTGCGGGACAGATGTCAGGCGCGACATCATCTCGACCGCAAAGAATTCGTCGTCGCCGCGTCGCTTCGTCAGCAAGTGGCGGCCCGGTTCGGGCTCAAGCGACAAGGCGGTCAACCTGTCGCCGTCCATATGTAACGAGATCTGCAAACCTGGTCGCACACGGCGCGCATCAAGATATTCAGGCGCGGTCAGGCTGTTCAAAGCCCGCGCGCCATCGACGGTCGGAATATCCAGCCGGTCCATCAGGCCGGACAGGGTTTCACCGCGCCGCAATTTCGCGTCAATCCGGGTGAGTGCAGGCCCTTGCCCAAAAACCTCCGGATCAATTGGCAATGATGCTAATGTTGCGGCCGCAACGATGTCCACCGGAGCCTGTGATAGAGGCATGGCTTCACGCAAAACGAACCCGCCAATGATCGCCGCGCCCGCAAACCCGCACAATAAAGCCAGACTTCGCATTCCGAGTGAGGGTGTGGCGATACTCATCAGTTCTCCGATCGTCCACAATTGATGTGAACCAAGACTCGCAATCGGCGTGTGCAGCCTATATTCATGTACGCGGCGATATTGACCAGAAAGACATTAATTTGAGGTTCTCATATATGACAAGTCTACAGGTCGAACATTTACATGTCTTTTCAGTCATCTAACGGCCCTGCATCACAGCAAGACAGGCCTTTCTGGCGGCGATTTCGGATCACCGCAGCGCTGGTTTTTGGCCTCATTCTGGTGCTCGCCCTGGGGCTCTGGTTTGCCCGAAAACCAATCGCGACACGGATGGTCAATCAGTGGTGCCAGCAGCATGACCTGACCTGCCTGTTCGAGATCGACCAGTTGACGTTTACCGACGCGAACCTGCGCAATATTGCAGTGTCTGGCCCGCATATTGAGAACCTCCTGGACGCGCGTTCCGTGTCGATCCAATTCAAATGGCAACGCCTTTTCTCTCCCGTGCTCACTGAGATTTTGGTCACCGAGCCGTCGCTGCGCGCTGATTTCGATGGCACACAATTCACGCTCGACGGCCTCGAAACCCTGTTCACCGCAAACCGTGCCGAGACCGGCACCGCTCTGCCGACATTCAGGATAACCGATGGGCGCTTGACCCTCACCACACCTGCCGGTCAGCTTGGTGGGATATTCGCTGTGACAGGAATGCCGGGCTCAGAGCTTAATGCTGAGCTGGTTCTTGCGCCCGCAAACCTGCGCTCAGGTGACGATGTATTGGAGTTACAGGCCGGTTCACTCAAACTGGTTCAATCCGGCGCTCAAATCGATGGCAAGCTTGATTTGGCCATCGGCGCGTTAACACTTGGCACGCTTCACGCTAAAAATCTGAACGCAAATGCGCAGATCAAAGGGGCAGAGCAGATCGATTTGGATTGGCAGATCGAGTTTGAGGGCCTGAACCGCGGGGACGTGTTTAGCCTGGGCCAAACAACCGCAAATGGCGACCTGCGCTTAAACGCGCCCCTGGCGCAGATACCGACCGATCTTGACGCGGTTGAGACCGTCACGGCGCACGGCCAGACGCGCAGGGCAGCCTTGTATGATTACCATGCTGAAACTGTGACATTTGAACTGGCGGTCGACCGACCCAGCCCAGGACAGCTCGGCCTGCGCACGGCAGCCGAGATCACCAAGGCGAGCAGCCCCAAGTTTCGCGCCGATCTCATGACGTTGGAATTTGATGGCAAACTAGACAGTCAACAGACATCACTTTTCGGCACCGGAAAGATCTTTCTGTCAGACGGCGCACTGACTTCAGAGTTCAGCCAGACACTGCTCGCAAACTTGCCCGAAAGCAGCGCAATTCAGGCCCATACCGCACAATTGCGCACCGCCCTGCGTGAGGCGTTTTCGGGCTTCACCACTGCCGCTGAGTTTCGCCTTGATGCAACATCGCTCCGTGATTGGCAGCTCATCTTTCCGCAAGCTCTCGCGCTGCAAAGTCGGTCGGGCGCGTCGGCTTCCCTCACCCCGGTCAATGCACGTCCCGCCCTTGTCTTGGCGCCAGGCATGGCAGAGATCGCAGGCATAATCGCACTGGACGGCGCTGGCCTGCCTGATCTCGATGCCGATATACGCCTGTTAAAGATCGATGGGACCGACCTCAGCTTGCAAATTGGTGGCCTGGAGATCCAGCCTTGGCAAGCCGGAGCAACGCGGTTTTCTGCAGAACTCAATCGGTTCAACCTCGAAAGCACACCTGATCAACTCGCCATCACGGCGGTTGGTGAGGTCCGTGTCGACGGCCAATTGGGCCGAATTTCGCTCACCGATACGCGGCTATTTGGCGGCATAGATGCCATCAAGGATGCTTCAAACTGGCGGGTCCAGACACCGGACCAAGCCTGCCTTGGCCTTCAGATTGGCGGCGCAAAGATCAGCAGCAATCTAGCGCTGGGTGCTCTGGCGCTGAATATCTGCCCGGAGAATGGCCGGTTCATTCAACAGACGGCAGCTGGCGCACACGGCCGCGTATTGCTTGGCGATATCGTTTTGCCATTTTCAGGAACCGATATTTCCGGAGACTCGAAGTTCGATCAGGCGACCCTCGAATGGTCCACCGGTAACGCAATTGATTTTCAGATTGATGCAGACGCGCTCGACTTTTCCATGCTGATTGGGGATCGCTCATTGAAACTGGCCGCCGCATCGCCGCGTGCCGGACTGACCTTTGGCCGGCAAACCAGGCTGCGGGCAAATGTCGGCCAGTCAACCCTCGCCGGCGATCTCATTCCAGCAAATGTCGGCATCGGCCAAGCCGAGTTTGCTGGGCAGTTTGGGCAAGCGGGATTTACCGGAGAGGCGGTGATGGACAATGTTGAGGCCACCGACACCCTTGATGACCCGCGCTACCAGCCTTTGCGGGCTGACCTTGCCGCGCAATTTGCCGGACCTAATATCACTCTGACCGGTCCGATACGGCTCGCCAGTTCCCGGCAAGTCATCGCTGACGCGGCATTGAGTATGGACTTGCTGGCCTTGGATGGCACGGCTCAGATCACCTCTCGATTGCTGACATTTACACGCGAGGGACTGCAGCCAAAGGCCTTGTCAGACCTTGTGCGCGGCGTTCTCTCAAACGGTCGCGGTAGCTTATCTGGACTTGCCGATTTCAGCATTATCGGCGGGGCGGTCACGGGCACAGCGCAGATCGAGGCCACAGATTTCGGCTTTGATACGCTACGGCTTGGGGCGATTGATGGCATCAATGGCAGCCTGTATTTCAGCGACTTGTTGGCCCTGACCACGCCGCTGGGGCAGCGCATGACAATTGCCAGTATGAACCCTGGAATACCGCTTCAAGATGGTGAAATCACGTTTCAGATCGTCACCGGCGAGCGGGTCGAAATCGCTGCCGCCCACTGGCCCTTCGGGGGCGGCAGTCTCAATTTGACACCCGCGACCTGGACCATTGCCGGGCTCAGCGACACGCTTGTGATCAATGCCAGACAGCTTGAATTGGCCAATTTGATTGACCTCTTCTCGCTGCCGGATATCGCCGCTGACGGCACCCTGTCGGGGACATTCCCAATCGAGTTCAAGAACGGTATCGCCCTGATCAAACAGGCAAGATTTGCCGTCGACCGCGATGGTGGAACTCTGGCTTATACTGGCAATGCTGCGGCGCAGGTGGGCGCTGGCGACGAACGCGTCAATGCCGCCTTCACGGCCTTAAGTGATTTTCACTTCAAAATTCTCGAAGTCGGCATTGACGGCAACTTGGTAGATGATGTGACCATGTCCGTGCGGTTGCTCGGCCAAAATCCGGACAATTATGGCGGCGCCGAGTTTGATTTCAGGATTTCCATCGCGGCCAAATTCGCACAATTGATCCGTTCGAGCCGCCGCTCTGCCAGTATTAGCTGGCTTGCCGATGTGATTGCGCTTGATCCTGAACCCGAAACAGACGAGCCATTCAATTGACGTTCAGATCAAATGCCTCATCTAGATAGTCTAATCGGAGTCCTGTGAATGACACGTACCCTTCCTGCGACGCTTGCGCTGATAACCATCATTGCGGCTTGTACGCCGACGCTAAAGATCGTCGCACCGGACAAGCCGATAGAGATCAACCTCAATGTCACGATCGAACAGGAAGTGCGCGTCATCCTCGACAAGGAAGTCGATGATCTGATCGCAAACAACCCCGATCTGTTTTAGGAGCTGGCCCATCATGACTTTATTCATACGTACCTGTCTCACCCTGTTCATGCTCGCTGGCCTGGCTGGTCTGGTCACGCCGCCAGCCTCGGCTGGTGACCCCCAAATCGAAGCTGCTCAGGGGCAAGGCGTCGTTGGCGAACGCATTGATGGCTATCTCGGGATTGTTGACGGCAATGTCGACCCAGCTTTGCGTCGCAAGCTGAACGAGATCAATAATATGCGCCGGGCCCTGTATGATCGCACCGCCCGCGACACTGGCACGACAACCGCGCAAGTGGCGCGCGTGACTGGCGAAAAGCAGATCGCAAAAGCAGGGCCAGGCGAATATGTCATGCTTGAAGATGGCGGCTGGACACAAAAATAAATCCCAAACTATGCGCAAAACTGTTCTGATCATCCTCGCCGCGACCATCACCCTGATCGCAACATTTACAGGCGTCGGCTATTTGTGGTCCCAATCCGGCTTGCACCTCGGTTTGCATGGCTGGATTGCCTATGGCTTGGGCTGCTTTGCCAGCATCGCCCTGTCGATCGGGTTATTCTATCTCACATTCAGGAGTTCGCGCTCTGGACATGACGACTTGGTAAGCCGCGAGTTTGAAGGCGATTAGACCGCGCCAAGGGCAAACGAATCGGATAGGCTGGCAAGGTGAAATCCTGAGGGTCTGATATGATTGAACCGTCCCGCCTTGCTGCGCTGATCGCGTCGCGCATTTGCCATGACCTGGTATCGCCTGTTGCCTCGGTCAATTCAGCGCTCGAGCTACTTGAAGAGCCGATTGATCCTGAAATGAAGACGCAAGCCCAGCAATTGCTGGTCAGCGGCGCCGAATCGGCGGCGGCGCGCATTCAATTGCTGCGCTACGCCTTTGGCTCGGCTGGCCTGTCTGATAGCGGCGCTGATCGCCATGAGGTCAAGCAGATTGTCGAAAGTTTCATGAATGGCCACAAGCCTAGTGTCGATTGGGATATTCAAGCCGACCAATTCAGCTATGGCCACGCGCGCGTCTTGATGAATCTGGTCATCATGGCCACTGCCGCCATTCCCCGGGGCGGGGTTATCACGCTGAAAATACACAATGAAGGCAACATGATAACCGTCACTGCAAATAGCCGCGGCCCGCGCGCGAAGCTGACCGAGTTCACCCGCGCGGCGGTTGATGGCGGGACCCCTGAAGAGGGTTGGTCGGCGCGAACAATCCAGCCGCTATTTACCAAAATGGTCATCGATGATCTTGGTGGACGGTTAAGCGCGCTCGAGGCTGAAGAAAACATCACCTTCATTGCGAGTGGTCTTCGCGCCATTAGCTAGGGTGTGAACCCAACTGACTTGTGCTTTTGGGTTCACACCCTAACCTGCTGTTAAGCATCCGTCGGGCATAACAGAAACCATATGCAACCTGTTTGTGGTGGACTATGAAACACTGTTTAATCGTTGATGACAGCCGCGTTGTGCGAACTGTCGCTGGCCGGATCGTAAAAGACCTGTCTTTCGAAACGTCGGAAGCTGGGGACGGCGCACAGGCCTTGGCCCAGTGCCGCGAAAAAATGCCCGATGCGATCCTGCTCGACTGGAATATGCCCGTGATGAACGGCCTCGACTTTCTACGCGCACTGCGCCGCGAAGAAGGTGGTAAAGACCCCGTTATCTTGTTCTGTACCAATGAAAATGATGCCGAGCACATCGCCGAAGCGATCCGGTCAGGGGCAAATGAGTACATCATGAAGCCGTTCGATGCGGACATTATTGAAAGTAAATTTTCAGAAGTCGGTCTGATCTGAAGCCTTTCTTAAGATTGTCGCCGTTTCTAGTAACCTTTGACACGATTTAGGGCTGGTCGATACGACATGCAGGACACGACTTTCAACGAGATCGCCGATTTGGCGCTGCGCTATACGGGCCAGGCCTTCAAGGCCTCAAAGGCCTATCTGATGGAAGCCCGTCTGAGCACGATCAGTCGGCGCGAAGGTTTTGCCACGCTTGACGATCTTGCTCATTGCCTCAGGGCGCGCCCGAACCCACGCTTTGAAAAAGAAATCGCCGCCGCATTAACCGGCAAGCTCACAGGCTTTTTTGGCGACCGTGACCTGCTCGAGCGGATTGTCACCCATGCCTTGCCGGAGCGGCTGAAACAGTCCAAAACCGGACGGCTTCGGGTCTGGTGTGCCGGTGTATCAACTGGCGAAGAAGCCTATTCCCTGGCCCTGCGATTATCTGAACTGACCGATACAGCCTTGGCCAGTGCCGAGATTGAAATTATCGCCACTGATATCTCAGACGATTGCCTGGCAACGGCAAAGGCGGGAACTTATGGCCATTTCGAGGTTCAGAAAGGCCTGTCGATCCATCGCTTGATGAAGAATTTCATGCGTCTGGAATCCGGCCAATGGGAAATTTCGCAAGCCTTGCGTGCGCCTGTTACGTTCAAGCCGCACAATCTGATTGAAGAGGCAGGTGGTCTCGGTCATTTCGATATCATCCTGTGCCGAAATGTCCTGTCAGACATGACCCCGAACATGCGCACCAAGGCCGCAGGCCACATCGCCGCGCAACTGTTGCCCGGCGGCCTGATGTTCTCATCTTCAACCGAAACACTGACCGGGCTGGTCGAGGGTCTGAACCCATCCCGTGATGTGCGCGCGGCGTACGCGCGAAATGGCAATGACGGGGCCGTAGAAGCCGCCTGATATCCGTGCTAATCGCTGGCGCATGAAAATTGGCTTCATCCTGTTCCCAAATGTCACGCAGCTGGATTTTACCGGCCCGTTGCAAATTTTGCATCGCTTGCCGGGCGCAACCACGGTGATCATCGCCAAATCAGCCGCGCCTGTGGCCAGCGATTGCGGTCTCGGGCTGATGCCGACCCATACATTCGATACAGCACCAGACCTCGACATGATTTGTGTGCCGGGTGGGTTTGGTGTGGTTGAAGCGCTTGGCGACACTGAGACAATGGATTTTGTCCGTCAGACAGGTGGGGCGGCGGCCTATGTCACCTCGGTGTGCACTGGGGCGTTGATCCTTGGCGGTGCGGGCTTGCTCAAGGGCAAACAAGCCACCACCCATTGGGCTTATACCGATCTTTTACCCATCTTCGGCGCTACGCATGTCCCAGGCCGGGTAGTACGCGATGGCAATACGTTTACCGGCGGCGGGGTCACAGCTGGGATCGATTTCGCCCTGACCGTGCTCAAGGAACTTGCCGGTCAACGCACCGCCGAGGCTGTGCAGCTAGGGTTGGAATATAACCCATCGCCGCCGACCCAGACCGGCCATCCAGACATTGCGCCAGCCAAGCTCACCGCCGCAATGCGGGCGCGTTACGCTGAACCTGTCGCCACCACTCGCACAGCACTCCAACGCCTGCTCTAATAATTTACTTGCCGAACACCGCGACGTCAGGCAGGTTCCCCTCATTTAGGGAGGATAATATTATGGGCATGATGGAAGCAGTTAAAATGTTTTTTGCACGCTACACAGACTTTGAAGGACGCTCATCGCGAGCAGAATATTGGTGGGTGTTTCTATTCCAGTTTCTGGTGGTCATTGCCGCCTATATAGGTATGGGCCTTGCTTTTGTTATTGGGCTACCCGCCCTCTCAATCATTTTCATGATCGCCATGGTGCTTTACTTCCTTGCCGCACTCGTTCCGGGCATTGCTGTGATAGTACGGCGCCTTCACGACACAGATCGCTCGGGTTGGTGGTACTTTATCGGCTTAGTCCCACTGATCGGCGGTATCATCTTGCTGATTTTCTTTTGTAATTCCGGTACCAAGGGTGCCAACCGGTTTGGCGATGACCCATATGGCGGTGTTGATCCGGGTGTGTTCGAATAGACCACCGCTCTCAAAATCACATCACAAAGCCGGGCCATCGTGTCCGGCTTTGCTGATTCAAGGCGCGTGCATCTTTAGCCACGCTCTGCTATGGGCCAGCCGATGAAGACCGAGCTTGATCTGTCGCGGCGTCCAGACGCGCCTGCCTTGCCCGCCTCGCTGGCTGGCCTGTCGCTGCCTGCGCTGAAACAGGCGATGCTGGATTTTGGTGTCGCGGAGACACAGACCGGGATGCGGGCCAAGCAACTGCGCCGCTGGCTGCACCATATCGGCACGCGCGAGTTTGCCGACATGACCGATCTCAGCAAGGAGCTGCGCGCCGAGCTAACCCACGCCTTCACACTCGACCGGCCGGATATCACCGAGCACAAGGTCTCGGTTGACGGTACCCAGAAATGGCTTGTGCGATTTGCCCCCGGCGTGGAGGGCGAGAGCGTCTATATCCCTGCCGTCAGCAAGACCGGGGCGCTATGTGTGTCCAGCCAAGTTGGCTGCACGCTCAATTGTACGTTCTGCCATACCGGCACGCAGAAACTGGTGCGCAATCTGACGGCGCAGGAAATCGTCTCTCAAGTGATGATTGCCCGCGACGGATTAGGCGAATGGCCGGCCTCAGCCGAAGGGCGTCAGCTGACCAATATCGTGTTCATGGGCATGGGCGAGCCTTTGTACAATCTCGATAATGTCGCCGAGGCGATCGACACGTTGAGCGATGGCGAGGGCATGTGTATCGGGCGTCGCCGGATCACGGTGTCGACCGCCGGGATCGCGCCGAAAATTCCTGAACTAGGCGCGCGCACCGGCGCGATGCTGGCCATCTCGCTGCACGCCGTGCGCGATGATCTGCGTGATGAACTGGTGCCGATCAACCGCAAATATGATCTACAGACCCTGTTCGAGGCGATCCGCGCCTATCCGGGCCTGAACAATTCCAAACGGGTGACGTTTGAATATGTCATGCTGAAAGGGATTAATGACAGCCCTGCCGAAGCACACGATCTGGTCAAACTACTCAAGGGTGTCCCCGCCAAGATCAACCTGATCCCGTTCAATCCGTGGCCCAACAGCCCGTATGAATGCTCCGATTGGAACGTGATCGAAGCCTTTGCCGCCATCGTCAACCGCGCCGGTTATGCCAGCCCAATCCGCACTCCGCGAGGCCGCGATATCTTCGCCGCCTGCGGCCAGTTACGCTCCGAGAGTATCAAAAAATCCGCCGCCGAAAAACGCCGCGAAGCCCTGGCCGAGCAAGCAGCGCAGAGCTAGGCGGGCTGCCCGGAGCCGGGCTCAGGGCTCTGGTTTTGTCTTGCGCTATCGCCCTGCGGGCGACGCAAGACGAAGCGGGTTCCGCGACAGCGCTTTGCGCTGCGCATGAACCAAGCTCAGGGCTGTTTGCCACAAAAACCGGACATGCCGAATACAAAACAGTCTTGAACTTGGTTCATCGGACGAGCGCAGCGAGGATCGGGAACCCGCTTCGCGAAGCGTGCCCCGAAGGGGCTTAGCGCGTCGCAAAACAAGTCCGCCGCTAATCCAGCGCGGCGACGCGCATATAGATGCCTTCGTGCGCAGCCGAGCGGCGCTCAACCAGCAGGCGGGCGACCTGGTGATCATCGACAAAGACGTTGCCAGTAACACTATCAAGCAAAGCCTTGGCAAGATTATCCAGATCCATCCATGGCGCATCGCCCGTATAGTCCATGATGATATGGACCTGATAATCGCCCTGGCCGGGGTGCAGGGACGGGAAGTCCTTGCGGAAAAACTCACGTAGCAGCGTCTTGTAATATTTCGCCTGTGTGGTCAGGCCAGCACAGCGAATTTCCAGCGCGCCGTCTTGGGTTAGTCGCCCCTGCACCTTGCCCGCCTTGATCCAGTCAGCCACGCGCTACTCAACCCATCCGGCCAACTCACGACGCACAGTATTCTCAAGCACATCAATCGCGGCGTCGCTGTCATTCAGGCATGGCACGATTGAATAATCCGTGCCGCCCGCCGCGTGGAATTGTGCCTTGCCTTTGATCGCCAGCTCCTCAAGCGTTTCAAGACAGTCAGAGAAAAAAGCCGGTGACGCCACAACCAGCTTTGTCGCGCCCTGCCCGGCCAGCGCCGCAAGCGTCTTGTCAGTATAAGGCTGCAACCATTCAGTTCGGCCAAACCGGCTTTGAAATGTCGTCAGCAGGAAATCACTGTCCCAGCCAAGCGCCCCCCCAACCAGGCGCGAGGTCTCAAGACAATGGCGGTCATACGGATCGCCCCTGTCGCAATAGGCTTTGGGAATACCGTGATAGGACATCACCACCCGATCCGGCGCGAAATCGAGAGCCTCAATATGTGTCCTGATCGACCCGGCCAGGGCCTTGATATAGGCGGGGCGGTGATAGAAAGCCGGGGCAGTGCGCAGTGCAGGCTGTTTGCGCAAGGTCTTCAACGCCGCAAACACACGGTCATAGACGGCGCCCGTCGTCGTGGCAGAATATTGCGGGTAGAGCGCGAGGACGAAGATGCGGTCACACCCGGCCTCTGTCAGCGCCGCAATCTTGCTGGCGATAGACGGCTTGCCATAGGTCATCGCGAAATCAACCATGACGCTGCCACTGCCGATCCGCGCGGCGAGCCGCTCTGCCTGCGCCTTGGTATAGACCAGTAGCGGCGAGCCTTCGCGGGTCCATATCTGGCGATAAGCATGCGCCGCTTTGCTCGACCGGACCGTCAGGACCGGGCCATGCAGGAGCGGCTGCCACAGCCAGCGCGGCAACTCGATCACCCGCCGGTCGGACAGAAACTCGGCCAGATACCGCCGCACGGACCAGGTGTCGGGGCCGTCTGGCGTGCCGAGATTGACCAACAGAACGCCAATTTTGCTGTGCTCAGCAGCTTGCATATGCAGGTCAGTCATCGGCGGGCTCTTTCAACTCACCCTGCATAGACGAAAACCCCGCGAAACAAACCGCCGACATGCCGATGAGGCAATTCAGCGCCGCCTCTGCTTTCAGACTTGCGCCTTGACCCCGCCATCAACCAAGACGGCGGTCAGAAGCCTTGATCGCAATATCATTGATGCTAGCACAGCGTGTCCGCATCAAGCCTGCCTCGTCAAATTCCCACATCTCATTGCCATGGCTACGCCACCACTGGCCTTCGCTGTCGTGCCATTCATAGGTGAAGCGCACAGCGATGCGATTATCAGTGAACGCCCACAGATCCTTAACCAGACAATACGCTTGCTCTTTGGCCCATTTGCGTTTCAGGAAGTCCTTGATCGCTTCGCGCCCGACCAGAAACTCATCGCGATTGCGCCACTCACTGTCTGGCGTATAGGCCAGTGCGATCCGCTCAGGATCTTTTGTGTTCCAGGCGTCTTCTGCGGCTTGCACCTTGGCCAGGGCGGTTTCCCGCGTGAACGGGGGAAGCGGAGGACGGGTCATGCTATGTGTCTTTCAGTATAGGTCCTGACCCTAGGCTTTGGGGAAAAGCATTTCAGGGTTCATCATTGTCTTGATCTCGAGCACGTTATTATTCGGATCGGCGATGAAGAAGGTCTCTTGCTCGTATTTGTCACCTTTGAAGCGGCGATAGGGTTCATCGATATAGGCGAGGCCCGCAGCGGCGATACGGGTTTTGACAGCGTCAAAGTCTTCCTGGGTCAGATGAACCCCGAAATGGGGGACGAGCACCGCGCCCATCTCTACATCGTGGCGGACGACTGGCATCTGCTCTTCGCTCTGATGCAAAGTCAGCTCATTGCCCCAGAAATTGACATCGACCCAGCGCCCCTCTTCGCTATTACCAAGGGTGCAACCGAGAACATCGGTGTAAAACGTCACGGTCCTGTTGAGATCGCCAGCCGGAATGGCGAGGTGTACAATAGCAGACATGGATCATTCCTGTTTAGTTTCGTTTGAAACTAAATAGAGGCAATAAGGGGGCTGAGGGAAGGGCCACGGTGTGAGAGTTTACGAGGCTGATGACGTCGCATTAGTCGCCGGGTCACCCGCGATCTGTTCTTGCACCCCATATGGCGTGTAGACATAGCGATCACTCCACGCCCCGCCAGACGACGCCATCGCGATGACATGGCCGAGCCGGTTGGCGTGGTAGAAGTGCACCGCCCCATCATCACGGATCATCGCCACACGCTGGTCCACACCCGGCCCCGGGATGTAGCGTATGGTGATCACACCCGAAGCATCCGCCTCAGCAATCTCCATAGCACTTAAGGCACTGTCAGGACGGCAAGTTCGATAGTCTGAATGGAACCCGGCCAGCGGGCTTCATCAGGGCCAGCGGTCATATCCACCACGCAAACAGGCCGGACACATGACCGCATCCCGTCAGATCAGAATCATCTCGATTTTACTCTTGCACAACCGGGGCCGTCCACACATGACAGTACCTGTCGACAGTGCCTGACTAAGCCAGTTCAACACGCAACTCACGACCAAGAATGCGGGCTGCGCGGCTCAGAGTTTCAAGCTTCACCTGATCATTTTCCGGATCCAGCAGCCGGTCAAGCTGGCTGCGGCTGGTCTTCATTTGCGCAGCCATTTTGACCTTGGAGAGAGATTGTTTCTCCATCTCCTGAGCGATCTGCCATGCGATGACACGCTTGATCGCTCCAGCCTGCACCTCCTCATGGATGCCGTCTTCTTTCAGGAAGTCATCGAACGTGGAGCCGATCCCGGCCTTGGTTTTTGCTTTGCTCATTTTCCGATCTCCTTCTTTCGTGTTTTGGCGAGGTCTAAGTCCGCCTTCGGTGTTTTTTGGGTCTTCTTGATAAACCCGTGCAAGAGGATCATCTGGCCATCCTCGATGCAAAATAGAACCCGCGCGATACGTTTGCCCGGCAGATGACTGCGCACTTCATGCAGGCCATTTCCCATTGCCTTGCTTGCCGGCATGCCTACCGGCCAGCCATATTCTACAGTGGCGATATCCGTTCCGATGATCTTGCGGGCCTCATCGCTGACATCTTCCTTGAGCCAGTCCCGCACCGGCTCATTGCCGGATGCAGCTTGGTAGAACACAGCCTGTATTTTCTTCGCTGTGTCTGCCAACTAGCTTCGTCTTTCTCGTGGAGCATGTACCATTTACGGTACAATGTCAAGACGTTTGTTGTTGCTGTCTGGCGATTCGGGTTGGCATTAGACTGATGGGGTGGACGGCCCCAACCAACGCCATGGCGATGACAGGATTGAACAAGAAGGGCTGGTACCTGTGGTCGGAATCGAACCGACACTCTCATAAGAGAACGGGATTTTGAATCCCGCGCGTCTACCAATTCCGCCACACAGGCCCGGGTTTGGGCAGGCGTTGCACTAGCCCAGTCTTGGCGCTCTGCCAAGCCGTATCATTCACTTGCCGCCGGTCATTTTGGCCGGGCCTGACCCAAGGTCTGGCCCTCGGGCTTTTCCCCTGCCGAAAACACCGCTAACGCTTATGCCATGACCCAAACCGGCGCGCCGCGCACATTTCTACAGTCGCTCGAGACGATGGCAGACGAGGCCCCCGAGGAGGGCCTGTCCCTCAAGGCCATCTTCGACCGGCTTGATGAGCGCGCCTTTGGGGCTGGGCTGTTCATTCTGGCGCTGCCGTGCAGCATCCCGTTTCTTTACGGCGTGCCACAGATTGTTTCACTGCCAATGATGGTGCTGACCCTGCAAATGCTGGCTGGGCGCGACGAGCCCTGGCTGCCGGAAAAGTTTGGCGCCCGCAAGATCGACAAGCAGGGCCTCTCGCGTACTTCAAGATTTGGCCGCAAGTGGTTTGGCTGGCTCGAACGGATCTCGCACCCAAGATTGCTGTGGATCACGGGCAGAGGCATGGATCAGGTCCTGGCCCTGTTCATGACCGTGTTCTGCGCCTCGATCCTGTTGCCATTTCCATTGACCAATACTGTGCCGGGTATTGCTGTTGCGATCATGGCGTTTGGACTGATGTCGCGCGATGGTCTTCTGGTCATCCTGGGCTGGCTTTTGGGATCGGCCTGGATCGCCATGCTGGTCACCGGGTCGACCTGGATCATTACGTCTTTGAAGGCCCTGATCTAGGCGCGAGGCCGCGCGCCGGTGCCGCATGGACAGGCCGGTCGCCATCGCCGAGTGTCAGGGGTCTCCCAGACAGGACTTGGCCACAATGTTCGACCGTTTCGACCCGTTACTGACAAGCTGGCGCTGGCCTGTGCTGGCGCTTGTCGCCGCTTTGGCAATGCTCGGGACGGCGCATGGGTTTGAGCATTTCGCCTATCTGTTGCCCTGCCCGCTCTGCTTGCGTCAGCGTGAGGTCTATTGGGCGACTGTCGCCGTCACCCTGACCGCGCTTGTCGTCTGGCGCGTTCGCCCGAACCGGCGGTTCATGTTGGCCTTCAATGTCATGATCGGTTTGATTTTCCTGACCGGATGTGTTGTTGCTGCGTATCATGCCGGGGTCGAGTGGAAGTTCTGGCCCGCCCCAACCGGATGCACCGGCGACGCTGTCGACATTGGCGCGATTGATTTCAGCGATCTGAACGCGCGCCATGCCGTCTCGTCTTGTGATGAGGCACCATGGACCTGGCTGGGCCTGTCAATGGCCGGTTGGAACGCGGTCGTGTCCATGTTCCTGGCCCTGATCAGCTTCCGCGCTGCGAGCCTTCACCGCGCCCGGCCGATCGGCACGGCTTAAGCTGATAGAAAGAACGCGGCAGCCAGGCTCGCCAGTGCCCCAATCGTTGGCCACAGGCGCAGACGCCGATACCAGATCGGCATCTCACCCGACAGCGCATCCAGCGAATAATAGAACACCAAGGCTGCCATCATCCCGACAAACACCAACCGGTCTGGCCAGTTGAAATAGGCGATAACCAGGCCCCAGCCCATCAGAACACCAAAGGTCGATGGCGCAAGCTCGCCAAATCTTGGCTTGTCCCGGCGCGTCATCTCCGCGCCCCAGCGTATGCCGCCGAGAAAACTGACCACCAGCGCAGCATAAACGATCAGCCAGATGCCAGCTGTATTTGCCTGCGCGGGATCATCGCGCCAGACAATCATCGCGCCAGCCGAAACGAAAAACGGAATCAACCCGGCTGTCGTCAATGCGAGAGGAGCTTGTGGAGTCTTTAATTTATACATCGCAATCTACCTTCACGACATTCATCGCATATCAATTTCACCATGTTATTAACACGACCATGCCAAGACGACTGATCACTTTATTGATTGCGTTATATGCAATCGCCTTTGCCTTTGGAGCAATGGCAGCGATCCGCTGGCCGAGCCTGATGCTGCTGGCGACCTTGATGCTCGAAGAGCAGCCAATGGCTGGGCTGGAAAACATCGACTGGCGACAAATCGGAATTGTCTATGGCGCGCCTTATTTCCTGGCCGCTTTATGCCTGTACGCCTCGGCAATAAGTCTTAACAAGCGCCGCAAAGGCGCGATGGCCTGGTATCTGATGGGCTGTATCGCAGGCTTTCCATGCGTGTTTCTGGTCGATTTTGAAGCCGGGTGGTGGCGTGATCCCAGCATTGGCGAGGGCGGGGTCGCCGGAGCGGCAGCAGCTGCTATCTTGCTCGCAATTGCGGTTTGGAACCTGCGGCGGCGGCGTCGAAAGCTGGTCAAAGCAGTGCAACCTCAACCGGCTGCAGCCGAGGCGATCATTGCCCCCCCGCCCGTCGAGCCAAAACCCAAGCGCACCCGTGTCTATCGTCCCGTGCCGGCCGCAATTGCCCGCCAACGCGCCCACTTTGCTGCCGAAGGGCGTCGTATGCTCGAGCGGCAAAGGCGGCGCTAGAGCGCTTTCAGGTTTCGCGCCAAAGCGCGCGTCCGGTCGCAAGCGCGACCCGGCGCTCATGCGCCGCGCCCGTGCAGGCTCTTGCGCATGCAAGACATAGCTGTGAGCGAAAACGCCGCTAAGCCGATTTATTCAAGTCAAACTCGATCAAATTTCATCGACTGACTTCACCGACTGATCAGGTCAAACTGTTAGATACATGGTTCGTGAACACCGGGAGATCGACATGGATGTGAAGAAAGCCGCTGGCTTTGCCCTCGGATTGGTAGGCGCCGTCCTGATGTGGCAAACCGGCATTGCATTGGCCCAGTATTTCCACGCCAATGGCACAGCACAATTCAGCCTGCTGCTGTTTGATCCGCAGCATTCGCTGCGAATGATCAGTGCCATGGCCGCCTTCCTGGCGGGCTTGGCTGCCCTGACTGAACGCGAAGGCGGGGCCTGGTTATCCGGCTTTGCAGCCGCGTTGTTACTGCTTGAAACATTAGCCTTGTTAGGCGGTCATGGATCGGTCTTCGCTTGGCAGAGTGAGGCGGTCTATCTGATCATCCTGACCAGCCTGTTTCTCACCATGGTCGTGGCAAAGAACACAGGCCGCCGGCAATCAGACCCCGTACCAACCTGATCGGCGCGTAATAAACTTGCGAAGCTCGTCAAGTTAGGGCTTCATGGGTAGCGAGTAGGGAGTAAACCGATGGTGTTACGGCGACTGGCAGCTTTGGTCATATTTGGCATCGGGGCATTCCTGCTCTACCGCGTGGTTGATGCCGCTAGCGCCTATTCTGCGCGCGGCGGGGACTTTGCAGGTTATCTGTTTGAGCCGCCGAGCGGGATATTGCAGCTGGCCGGGTCAGCCTTGATGGTGGTTGGCGGGCTGCTTGGCGCGCTACGGATCAAGGGCGGTGCAATCACCGGGCTGGTCGGATCACTGATCATTGCGGCTTTAGGCGCACTTCTGCTCAGCTCGACATCCGACATCCAGGTCGGATTGGACGAAGCGCTGTACGCGATGGCTGGTATTTTGCTGAGCTTTTTGATCCTGACCCTGCGCCGGGTCTGAATTTTACGAGGCTTTGTCTTGCCCCGCGCTAAGACGCTTCGCGTCACGCGGTGCGAAGCGGGTTCCGTATCGGGCTTCGCCCTCACCCACGGGTGTCATGAACCGGGCTCAGGGCTGTTTTGTGTTCGGCATGTCCGGTCTCTGGGCTACACTCACCTTGTCATCCCGGAATCCGCCCTTGCGGATATCCGGGACCCAGGGACGCTTTGCACTGGGTCCCGGATCGCTTCGCGTCCGGGATGACAAAGCTAAAGAGGGAGAGAAAAACAGCCCTGAGCCCGGTTCATGTGAGCGGCAAAGCCGCGATACGGAACCTGCTGTCCCGCGTGGTGCGAAGCACCTTAGCGCGGGAGAAAACCAGAGCCCTGAGCCCGGTTCATGACACCCGTGGGCGCGGAGGCGAAGCCGGAGCGGGTGACCCGCTTGGCGAAGCGTGCCCGTCAGGGCTTAGCTTCGCAAAATCAAAGCACAAGGCTTGGAGAAAACACCTTGTTTCAGAATCACACCGTAAAAGGGTGGATTTGCGCAGGTTTGGAACTTAGATTACAGGCCAAACCAGCAAGCTTTTCAAACAGGTGAAATCGACCATGGCAGAACCCTTTGATGTCGTCATAATCGGCGGTGGCCCCGGCGGCTATAATTGTGCTATTCGGGCCGGCCAACTGGGTTTGAAAACCGTCTGTGTCGAAATGGCGGAGACGCTTGGCGGCACCTGCCTGAATGTCGGCTGTATTCCGTCCAAGGCCCTACTGCATGCCTCAGAAGCCTTTGCCGCTGCAAAAAATGATTTCCCGGCCATGGGCATCAAGACCGGTAAGCTTGACGTCGATCTCGATCAGATGATGGCGCAAAAGGCCGAGACTGTTAAAGGCCTGACCCAGGGCGTCGCCTTTTTGCTCAAGAAGAACAAGGTGACCCATATTCAGGGCAAGGGACAAATAACCGGGCCCGGTAAAGTGACCGTCACTGACGCCGATGGCAAAACCCAGACCCTCGACACCAAGCATATTGTCATCGCCACCGGATCGCAGCCTTCCACCCTGCCCGGCATCGAGATTGACGAGGAACGGATCGTCACCAATACCGGCGCGCTGAGCCTGAAAGCGATCCCGAAAAAGCTGGTCCTGATCGGCGCTGGCGTGATCGGCCTCGAAATGGGTCAGGTCTGGTCGCGGCTTGGCGCGGATGTGACGGTGATTGAATATCTCGACCGCATCCTGCCCGGCACCGACAATGAGGTGGCCAGAGAAGCGCGGAAAATCTTCAAGCAACAAGGTCTGACTTTCAAACTGAGCACCAAGGTCACCGGCGTTGAAAAACTCAAAACCAAGCTCAAAGTGACAACCGAGCCTGCCAAAGGCGGCGCGGCCGAAACCCTCGACGCCGATATCGTCATCGTCGCGATTGGCCGGCAGCCTTATACTGAAGGCCTCGGACTGGAAAGTGTTGGCGGCAAGACGGACCGGCGCGGGGTTATTGAGACCACCAATCATTTCACCGTCGCCCCCGGCGTCTGGGCGATTGGCGACTGTATTGAAGGCCCGATGCTCGCCCACAAGGCCGAGGATGATGGCGCAGCAGTGGCCGAACTGATCGCGGGCAAAGCCGGACATGTCGATTACAATCTGGTCCCCGGCGTGGTCTATACCAATCCGGAAATTGCCTCAGTCGGCCAAACCGAAGAGCAACTCAAAGACGCCGGCATCAACTACAAGAAGGGCAAGTTTCCCTTCATGGCCAATTCCCGTGCCCGGACCAATCATGAGACGCTCGGCTTTGTGAAAATCCTCACCGAGGAAGGCACTGACCGGATTCTTGGCGCGCATATGATCGGCGCTGGCGTCGGTGAAATGATTGGCGAGATTTGTGTCGCGATGGAATTTGGCGCCTCATCTGAAGATATCGCGCGCACCTGTCACGCGCACCCAACCAAGTCAGAGGCGATCCGGCAAGCCGCGATGGGGGTCGAAGGCTGGACCATGCAAATGTGACCTGATCTGGTAAGAAAAGCCAAAACAGAGGACTTGCACCACGCCGCTATCAAGCGCTCATCATACACTGATCCAACACTTATAAGGCGCAGATCATGCAATCAAAAAGCCTGTTTTCGACCCTGGTTCATGGCGCAACTCTGCCCGCCGAAGCGGTGATTGACGACCTGGAATCGGCCTGCTGGATGCTCGAAGATGGCGACACAGCCGGGCAGGACTGGTGCGCGGCAGAAGGCTATCCCGGCTATACATCTTACGCCTCTTTGAACGACCTGCAAACCCGCGCGACAGCCTTTGCTGATCTGGTGCAAGTACTTGATATAGAAGCAAAAATCATTGCCGAAAAGCTGCACTGGGATCTCGGCACCGCGCAGCTCCAGTGTGACAGTCTTTGGGTCAATATCCTTGGCGAGGGCGGCGCTCATTCAGGCCATATTCACCCCAATAGCGTCCTGTCCGGTACGGTCTATATCGCCATGCCAGAGCGCGCCGGACGCCTGAAAATAGAAGACCCGCGCTTACCCTTGATGATGGCCGCACCCAAGCTCAAACCCGATGCGTCGGACGATCGGAAACGGTTCCATTATATTGAGCCAAAACAAGGTGATATACTGATCTGGGAGAGCTGGCTACGCCATGAAGTGACGGCAAACCAGAGCGAAGATCCACGCATCTCAATCAGCTTCAACTACTCGTTGAACGACTGAGATCTACTCAATCCGAATTACATTATAGCTGTGTTTTGAGGCGTCATCAAAGCGGATGCGAATGGCTCCGGTCATTGACCGTTTCACAACAGCGCCTGCAGGAAGCGTCGGCGGCGCGGTGATTTCCTCGACCCGAATTTGCCGCCAAACATGGCCGTCAGATGTCGTAAAGAAATGCCGTCCCACCTTGTTTCGCTGAATGCGAGTGACAGAGACCGGGAATGAATTTGGTTGCTTTTCTCTATTCCCATCCGAGCCAAGCTTCAGGCTGATACTTGGGACCCACGAGGGCAGAAGCCGTCGCCGTCCTGGCTCATCTACAGCCTCCGCCGATGCGGTTTGAACAGCCTCACTCGAACTCTCAGCTACGGCTGGTTCAGCCGTCGCGACAACAGTTGGCGGACTGACAACCGCAACTTCAGGTGCGGCCACAGGGGCAGAAAGCGCCTGTGAAACCTGCGCAGCTGCCGCTTCATAGCAGGCCAGCTTTTCCGTCGGATCCGTCAGCGTTTGACATGCAACGACGCCCTCCGAAGCGGAGCGAACATCCTGCGCACTAGCGGCTCCAATCGCGACTGAACTCAATGCAAACGCTGCGGCAAACCGTGTTACAAGTTTCATCACTATCTCACTACCCGTTACAACAGCCTCTTATTAAGCACCCACGCGCCTTCGCGCCAAGCAAGAAACGCTGCTTGACGAAAGTGTTACATTCGTTCACCGCAACCAGCATATTCGAAAACATCAAAATGAAGACCCCTCCCATGGACATGAGAAAAATCAAAACCGGCGAAAACCCGCCTGACGACATCAATGTAATCGTTGAGGTCCCGCTTGGCGGCGACCCAATTAAATATGAGATTCACAAAGATTCCGGTGCCATGTTTGTTGATCGTTATCTGTACACAGAAATGCGCTATCCGTGTAATTACGGCTTCGTTCCGCACACGTTGAGCCTTGATGGCGATGCGATCGATGTCATGGTTGTCGGCAACCGCCCGCTAGTACCGGGATGCGTTGTGCGCGCCCGCCCGGTTGGCGTCCTGATGATGACTGACGATAAGGGCCCAGACGAGAAAATCCTGGCTGTGCCACACCCTAATTTGACAGCCTATTACGACAAGATCGCGACCTATCACGATCTGCCAAATATCCTGGTCGATAAGATCACGCACTTCTTCACCCACTATAAGGACCTCGAAAAAGGCAAGTGGAGTAATGTCGAAGGTTGGGCCGGTATCGAGAAAGCGAGAGAATTGATCGCAACCGCAGTGGACCGCGCGCCCAGCGCCGATTGAGTTTGATGCGTGCGGCGCAGCAACAGGAGGACACCCGATATGACCACACATTCTTTGGCGGCTTTCAACTGGGCAATCGGAACCGGCCAGCCGCTCGGCGTGATCGCTGGGGTGAACGTATTGGAAAGCCGCGATCTGGCTTTCACGGTTGCCACGCAGCTCAAATCTGTCTGCCAGGAACTGGGCTTGCCTTTTGCGTTCAAGGCGAGTTTTGACAAGGCGAACCGCTCCTCAATCACCTCTTATCGCGGGCCAGGCCTTGAGCCGGGGTTGGAGATATTGCGGGCGATCAAGGCCGACCTGAATATACCGATATGCACCGATCTGCACGAGATTGAGCAGGTCGAGCCGGTCGCGGCCGTCGCCGATATTGTTCAGATACCAGCCTTTCTTTGTCGCCAAACTGATTTAGTCGTGGCCGTCGCCAAAGCGACGTCGGCGCAAGGCGGGATCGTACAAGTCAAAAAAGCGCAGTTTCTGGCCCCCTGGGACACCAGCAATATCGTCGCAAAAATCGCCGAAGCAGCGCCGGATGCGCGGGTCATTCTGTGTGAGCGTGGCACCAGTTTTGGTTACAATAATCTGATTGTGGATATGCTTGGGATCGAACAGATGAAGTCACTTGGTTGTCCAGTGACGATTGATGCGACCCATGCTGTACAACTGCCTGGCGCTGACCCACGCACGGCCGGTGCCTCCACCGGCGGACGCCGCGACGGGGTTTCGGTCATCGCCCGTTCGGCCATTGCCGCTGGTGCAGATGGTGTTTTCCTCGAGTTTCACACCGATCCTGATAAAGCACTATGCGACGGACCTAGCTGCCTCCCCTTGAGCGCCGCGAAACCATTATTGAGTGACCTCAAAGCCATCCATCAGATTGTCCAGTGAGCCCTCAGGCGATGACCAGAACCGTCTATATCGTTCGCCATGGCAATACGTTTGACAAGGGTGATGTGGTCACCCGTGTTGGTGCGCGTACGGACCTGCCTTTGTCGCGCTCAGGGCGAATTCAAGTTGCAAAGCTCGCAAGCCACCTCGCCGATCTTGGCCTCAACTTCACCCGCGTTCTCTCAAGTCCCCTTAGCCGCACCCTGCAAACGGCCGAGGCCGTCATTTCGGCGCAGGATAGCGGTGCCGGTATTGAGCTTTGCGAGTTTCTTCGCGAAATTGATTACGGCATAGATGAGAACCGACCCGAAGCAGAAGTGATCGCTAGAATAGGCCGAAATGCGCTTGATCTGTGGGAACAATCCGCAGTGGTTCCTGAAGGATGGAAGTTGGATACGGTGCGGCTTATCCAGGCGTGGAGGTCCTGTTTCAAACACATCGCGTCGAGCCCAAAATCAGGTCCAGCACTGATTGTCACGTCGAACGGCATTGCGCGGTTTGCGCTGCAACTCGCCAGCCAAGATGGCCATGCAGGCCATGCGCTCAAACTCGCAACTGCGGCTTATGGGGTGCTGGATATCAGCGCCGACGGCAACGTCACCGTACGCGACTGGAATTGCCGCGCTTAGATCAGGTATCGACCACTTCAAAAACCCCGGTCTTTGGATTGCGCCAATGTAACTCGCCACTGCCTATTGCAAACCAGCTGCCATGCAGGGCCAAATCCCCTGCTTCGACGGCGGATCGAACAAATGAAAACGTCATCAGATTGGCGATTGATTGCTCCACTCCGGCCAATTCAAGCTGGGTTTGAGCATCCTTTGGTTGTCGCGAGAGCACTTCATTGCGTGCCGTATCAAGCAGTTTTACCCAAGGCGCTAAAAACTCTCCCGCCGCTTCACTATCTACGGCCGCCAATGACGCTGCAATGCCGCCGCACCCGCCATGCCCCATAACAATTATATGCTTTACTTTCAGTATTGTAACGGCGAATTCAAGCGCCGCACTCACGCCGTGCAAACCAGCGCTATTCTCATACGGTGGCACAAGATTGGCGACATTTCGCACCACAAATAATTGGCCAGGAGCGGCGCAAAATATCTCGGCAGGCTCGGCCCGGCTATCGGCGCAGGCAATGATCATGACATCGGGGTTCTGACCCTCACCCAGACTGCGATACAAGTCGACTTGTTCGCGGTAGAGTCCTCTGCGAAACTTTCGATAGCCTTGTATCAAATCACTCGGTGAGCGCATTTTCGATCTCCATAGGGGGGACTCAGCCACCGGTTAAGGCTATCAGGGCGAACTGCAATTGAAAAGGACGAACGATCCGTACCGTGTTAATCAATTGGCGAGTAATTTCGATGACATCAAAGATATGACTGAAACAAAAGCAAAAAGCCGTTCGGCACCCCGCCGTAGCGAAGAATCACGGGCCGCGATCCTGTCGGCCACGCGAGAAGAGCTGGCAGAGAGCGGATGGCGCAAATTCAGTGTCGACAAAGTGTCACGGCGCGCCAAAGCCTCGAAACAGACCATTTATCGCTGGTGGCCTGCTATTGGCAACATGTGTGTCGAAGCGGCTCTTGATCTTGTACCCGCCCGCAAAGAACAGGGCCGTGATCCAGCCGAGCGCATTGCTGACCTGCTGAGCCCGATTGAGGAAGCGATTTGCACTGGATCTGGCCACGCCGTGTTTCGCGGCGCGATCATGGCAGCTAGCGATGACAAGGATGCCGGGGAAACCTGGCGCGCATGGTTACGCGATAATATTCGTTCGCCGCTTCGCCTGATCCTGGCTGAAGTGGCCACCAAGAACATTATCCGCCGTGACTATGATCTCGAAAAAGCCGTGGATACGCTGATGGGGCCAATATGGAACCGCGTTCTGATTCTGCGTGCACCCCTCCCCGAAGGGTTCAGCAAAGGTCAGGCCGTTCTGTTGCTCAAACAGTTCAGTCAGTGAACCTCTAACTCTGCCAAGACTTAAGGTTTGCGTCCGATGAACACTTTGATTGTCATCCCTTCGCGGTACGCATCGAGCCGTTTTCCACAAAAACCTCTACATCTCATCGCCGGGAAATCCTTGCTTGCACGGGTCGCAGATATCGCACAGGCGGCCTGCTTGGGGCACGCCAATCGGCAATACGTTATCGCTACGGATCACGTCGACATCGAGCGCCATGCGCATGAGATCGGCGTGCCCGTCGTGATGACGGACCCGACGCTTCCATCTGGAACGGACCGCGCCCTTGCGGCGGCTGATCTGATCGCTCCCGATGCTGATTTCATCGTCAATTTGCAAGGCGACACACCGTTCACGCCAGCGGCGTATATTGATGCGATCATCAGCGCTGGGCAACAAAGCGAGCACGATCTCGTCACCCCGATCGTTCAACTCTCATGGGCTGATCTGGACGAGGTACGTGACCGCAAAGCAACCGCGCCTTTCTCGGGCACGACGTGTATTGTCCGCAGCGATGACGAAGCTCTGTGGTTCTCAAAGGCGATCATTCCAAGTCTTCGCGGTGAAGACGCGCTACGTGAACGGTCGCAACTTTCACCGGTTTGGCGTCATATCGGGCTTTACGGCTATCGCCGCGACGCGCTGCAACGCTTTGTAGCGCTGCCTGAAGGCCACTATGAGGCACTGGAAGGGCTTGAACAGTTACGGTTTCTCGAAAACGGGATGCGTATCAAAGCTGTCAAAGTCGCGCCATCGCCAAACGCAATGTGGGGTATCGATACACCAGAAGATGCCGTCCACGCCGAAGAATTGATCCGCAAACATGGCGACCCACAGCAAAGCTGACCTCTTTCAGTGCGGATTGGCAGCGCTCAATCCGACACGGTCAATCTGTTTAGTTAAGGTATTTCCGTAAGTTAGACGAAGGCACAGCGTCTCAATCCGACCGAGTTGCGGTCTCTTCCATAGTTTCCCCAACCTTGGAATACCCAATCTGGAGAGACAAATATGGATACGTCCGCGCGCCTGAACCTGCCCTTTCTTCTGCCCAATCAGGCACAAAAGCATGTGACGGTGAACGAAAGTCTGCAACGCCTCGATACTCTAGTGCAGTTATCGGTGATTTCAATGGTGCTGACTGCGCCGCCGCCAGCGAGTAGCGAAGGCGACATATACATCCTTCCTGCTGGTGTTCTCAGCGGCGCGTGGAGCGGGGCTACAGGAGGGCAAATCGCCGCCCTGCAAGACGCAGCATGGTCCTACGTCACGCCCGGCGAGGGCTGGATCTGCTATGATCAAGAAACAGGCCAGTCGTTTCGGTTCCTGGCCGGCGTCTGGGTCGCCAGTACACCCGTCAACGGGGCGACTGAGCTCGGCATCAATACAAGCGCCGATCCGGTCAATCGATTGGCGGTCAAGTCAGATGCGGAATTGCTCAGTCATGATGACGTGACCCCTGGGTCAGGCAATGCCCGAAAAATCATCAATAAAGCTGACGCAGCAGCCACTGCCTCTACGGTGTTCCAGAGTGGGTTTACGGGACACGCCGAGATTGGATTACTCGGCAATAATGATCTCTCCTTTCAGGTCTCTCAGGATGGGATTTCACAGCTAACCTGCGCTCAATTCGATGCCGATACCGGCGCCGCAACCTTTCCAGGCGGCCAGTTACATCAAGCAAGCAGTGCCTTCACCCGACAAATCCTGCCAACACCTGGCGGCAATGGGGTCGATTCAATCTATCGTGTAGAAACACTTCGTGCCCAAAACCCCAGAAGTTACACAATCGCCTCCATCGCCGGCGATACAATCACGATGACCATCGCCTCGGCTGATCAGATGATCAAAGCCAGCTATATGCAAGGGGTCGCCATGGTCCGCATATGGAACCTGTCCAAGTCACCAATTGAGCCCGCCTGGATCATTAACTCTGTTGATACGTCATCGCTGCAAATGCGCACCTCTACCGAAATAAGTGGATGGCAGGTCGGGGACACGATCCAGTTTGGCGATCCAACCAGCGAGACGCCCAACCGCGTCATTGCGGTCGATGTCAGCCCAATGATGATTTCATTGTTCGGTACGGCCTTCTACCAATCAGGAGCGATTGTGAAGATGGCTGCCCTCGCTGGCAGCGGAGTTGAAGCTGGCATCGAAATATCGCCTGACGGCTTATCAGGGTCATTTGTGGGAACCCGAGGATATGCTGCACAATCTTCGCCCCAAGCACAATTCATTATCCCCAATAACACGCCATCGCCAGTCTCATCTTCAAATTTGCTCTTCATTCGAGAATTGGATCTTGGGGGAAATGTCGGGATATCTCATGTCTCGATTAACGCGTTTCTGGTTTGACAGAATCCGGGGAGTAACTATCCCAATCAACACGGCCAAACTCAACCCGGCCGACAATAGCGGAGTCGTCAATCATGAAGCTATTGATCATCGGCGCGACGGGCCAGATGGCACATGCCTTCAGCCAGACCCGGCACCCAGATACAGACATCATATGCATGGGACGAGCGAAACTCGACATCTCGTCCCCGTCACAAATTGCCAATAGGTTAGACCAAATCAAACCAGATCTAGTGATCAATACAGCTGCCTACACAGATGTTGATCGCGCCGAGCAGGAGCCAGAGAAAGCCTATCAACTGAACGCAGACGGCGCGCGCGATATCGCGATTGAGACAGAGCGGCTGAGTTGCCCAATAATCCAACTTTCAACCGATTATGTGTTCGATGGGATCGTGAGCACAGACTATTCAGAGGCCGATGCAACTGCCCCGCTAAATACTTATGGTGCGTCAAAACTGGCGGGCGAGAAAGCCGTTATCGCCGCGAACCCCAAACACCTGATCATCCGAACCTCGTGGATTTACAGCCCCATCGGAAAAAATTTCGTGAAGACCATGCTACGGCTAGCCAGAACCAAAGACAGGATCGAAGTCGTTGAAGACCAATTTGGTCGTCCCACCTCAGCAAGTGATCTGGCCACAGCTTTGGTGCAGATTTCCAAGACCGTTCTCAACTCGCAAGCAGATGTAAGGGGCATCTATCACTTGGCCGGTTCGGGTTCAGCCTCTTGGGCTGACTTTGCATCAGCGATATTCAGCGATAGCCAAGCCCTTGATGGCCCCAGCGCCAGCGTTCATCCGATCAAGACCGCCAATTTCCCGACACCTGCGCGTCGCCCACTGCGTGCGGTTCTGGATTGCGGCAAAGCTGAAGCCGTGTTTGGCGTTACGTTGCCGCCATGGCGAAGCGGGCTCAAACAATGCGTGCAAGACTTACTCGGATCAGATACGTAATAACAGCTCACATCCCGTTGAGCCTGTTAGTTTCAGAAAATCAGCGGTCGCCAGCCGCAATAACCGTCAAGCGGCCAGCCATCGCGGCACCAATCCGCTTCGGGTTTCCCCATTTGGCCATCTTGTTGAAGGCGGCATTGGCCGTGCGGCCTCTCAACTCGGCGTCCTGCGCCACTAAGAGCATTTGATCGCGTGCCGAGTCTGGAAACACATCTGCCCATTGCGCTGTCTCATCATCATACACGCCATACTTATCTCGACACGGGACCAGCGCTGACTCGACTAAAAAGCTGGTTGTAGCGTCGGTAAAATCCATATTTCCAGACCAGTTTGTTACGATCACAGGCTTGCCCAATGCCATAGCTTCAGCGAGCACAAGCCCAAATCCTTCTGCCCGGTGCAGCGAGATAATGGCATCAGCAGCTTGCAGCAGCTCCCATCGTTTTTGCTCGCTTAGCGAAACATCCAGCAGCTCGATATTGGTTGCATCCTCCATCGCAAATCGCAAATCGGCAGATGCCTGAGGGTCCCGCTCAAGGTTGCGGGTCTTGATGACCAGGTGCCGCGACGGATCATCTCCAAAAGCTGACTTGAAGGCCGCAATTGCTGCAAATGGATTTTTGCGCTGCAAAGATGACATCGAATCGGCCATTGTCAGGAACACAAATGTATCGTCTTGCCAGCCAAACTGGCCTCTGTCGGTCTCGACATATTCAGGCGAGACGATGGCATGCGGAAACACATAGGTCTGTGGCGCGCGCTTATGCTGGCTTAAGGCGGCAGCGGAAAACTGGCTAATCGTCCACAATTCGGAAATGAACGGAAAGGCCCGATGCCAGGTCTTTGGAAAACTTGGTAACTCCCAGGCCCAATACCCGATCGTGTACCAATTGCGACCTCGGCGCATACCTAAATGCTGGAGTGCCGCGACGGTCTCCGGGCCATTGAGTTGAAGGATCAATATCCCTTCCTGAGCCATCGGCATCGATTGGCATTTGATGTCGGGAACCATGTCAATGCTGGCTAGCTTGTCCGACAGATCAACGGCGATCGGCGACAATCCAGCCGCCTGTAACGCGCGGTATGTCGATCTGGCCGCCTCTCCGATACCGTTGGCCGTGCTGAACAGTCCCGCGACGACCAGCGGCGTCTGCGGATCAGCAGGCCTGTATTGGGCCGGGCGAGCCAGCAACTGACGGCCATAGGCGCTCTGCAATCCCGGTCCAAGTATTTTCCAGAACCGCAACCGCGCGCCCTCTGGCAACAGCTTCCAGATACGCCGCGCGCGGGCAAGAAGCGCCAACCTCTCTGATTGCTTGTGCGGCTCGCTCACTGGATCATGCCGCGCAGACGAGCCAGTTGATGGTCATCAAAACAATCGGCGACCTCATCAATCAAAGCGCTGGCATGTGCCTCAAACTCACCCGAGGCGGCGGTTTTTTGAAAGTCCGTTCGAACATCTTCAAGATAAGTCACCAACCAGTGCTCGACCCCTCGGCCAAGATAATTCCTGGCCAGCCGAACGCCCTCTACAGCCACTGTGCGGCGCAGGTTCTGCGTAATGCACGCATCATGCAGTCGTGATTTGGCCTGCAACGCATCAACAAACCCAATCCGTTCTGGAAATGCCGCGAAGGCCCGCAGCCAAAAATCATAATCGAATGATGTCTTCTGACTTTCATCCAATTGGCCAAGCAATGTCAGCATCGGCGTTTTGAAGAAAACCGTTGGCTGACAAATAAAACAGCCAACCTCAAACCCTTGCAACCCGACGCGAGGCTCCAGGGTTGGATACGGTCCGATGAATTGGTCGTCTGCATCTATGTGTTCACCATGGCCATAGCACATGATCCAATTGGGATGCTCGGATAAAGCCTGCCGGGCGCGGTCAATCGCGCCATCGGCGTATACATCATCGGAGTTCAACCAGCCAACAATCTGACCACGAACTTGCGAAAAGGCTTTGTTCAAGGCATCGGCAGGCCCGGTGTCTGGTTGCGATGACCAGATCAGTTGGTCATATTGCGCCGCCTTGTCGCGCAGGATATCCAGCGTACCGTCGGTTGAACCACCATCAGCAATGATCAGTTCAATATCCAAATCAGAACCCGCAAACACGCTGTCGATTGACCGGCCAATAAATTCAGCCTGATTGAAGGACGGCATGACGATTGAGACGAGTGTATTTGGTTGGGTCATATCACTGACTTAACCGGAACCGGCGCGAAACCAACGCCGTAACTGCCTGACAAAGCGAACCGGTCCCGACTGGGGCAGCCAAGTCCGCCGCCACAGATCCATGGTGATTTCGACAGCGTCTGAATAGTCAGGCTCTAGCGGTTCGGCGGTTTCAGGATAATCAGAAAAATCTTCAGAAAAAAGTGGCGCGGGATAATCCGGAAATGCCATCTGACGAAGCCGTTCATTGGTTTCCGAAAACTGTTGATAAAATGCCTGCGCCCGCGCGCGTGAAATTGGATAATATTGCCCGGCATAGCGCTCCGATATCTCGCGTACCAACGCACTTCTCGCCGGATCGCTCATATCACCCGGTGTGACCGGGTATGTCTGGTTCAAGGCCTGTAGAAACTGAAATCCCTGCCGGTTCAGAGATCGGTTCACTATTTCGGACGGTTTGTGCGGTCCAGGGATTGCGGCGCTGTTGCAGAAATCAGAAACAAGGTCATTCTTGGCCCAACTCGTCGGATCGTACAGCCGTGCCGTAATTGTCCCTTCGCCGAACACTGCTTCCCAGTTCTCATACAATTTGTCATAGGCGAAATAGGCTGGCGGAGCATTCACGCCGCTGTTCACATCTGCCTCTGACAGGGCCACTGATGATTTCAAACGCGTCGACTGGAATGATACAGCCAACTGGTCCTGGCGCCTGAAATAGACAATGATTTCAAACACCTCGACCCAGTCTTCGAGTAATTCTTTTAGCGCTTCAATCATTTTGAGGCCATGCAGGCGACTGTGGAAATGCTCGCTTGAAAGTACCAAAGTGTCGGTCTTTGGATATTGATCAAATTCAGCCTGAAGATCGCTGATCAGCTGTTGTCTAAACACGGTTTGCCCGGCTGCATCCTCGATTCCAAATGTCCGGCCAAGGTCCTGCTTCCAGGCCTGATGATGGACCGCGGCGACAAATTCCCATTGTGAAGAATGATGACAGCCAGCCGACTTGGGATACAAGACACCATGCCCTCTCAAGTTCTGACGGGCATTGATCAGGTAATTTTGGATCGCAGTTGAGCCGGTTTTCTCAGTCCCGATATGCAGAATGCACCGCTTGAACTGGCGTTTGCCAGCGCTGGATTTAGACCGCTGCAAGGGCGCATCATTCATACAACATACTCCCCATCTTCGGGCGCAGAGATCTTTGCGCTTTGTATGGTTTCACTCAACTGCCCCAAACTTCAGTTTTGATAGATTAACTTGAACCGGGTTTAGATTCCTAGCCAATTATGCATCGCTATGGCTGAATTCGTTACCGTTCCGACGCCCGCTCCACATTCGCATTATACCAGACATACGCGTCCTGAAGGCCGTCACGCAGAGATATCCCAGCCGTCCAGCCAAGCGCGGCCAGTCGTGAGACATCCATCAGCTTGCGCGGCGTTCCATCCGGCTTCGAGGAATCAAACTCCAAGGTGCCTTCAAAACCAACCACTTCAGCAATCGTTTCAGCCAGTTCCCGAATACTGCAATCGACCCCTGTACCGACATTGATGTGCGACAGCATCGGGTCGGTATGTTTGTCATAAGTCGCTTTCTCCAGCGCCATAACATGCAGGCTAGCGTCGGCCATATCGTCAACGTGCAGAAACTCACGCTTTGGCGTGCCGCTGCCCCAAACCGTCACGCTCGCGTCGCAATCGCGCTTTGCTTCGTGAAACCGACGCAGCAAAGCCGGAACAACGTGGCTGTTTTCGGGGTGAAAATTGTCGAAAGGCCCGTACAGGTTGGTTGGCATGACGCTGCGATAGTCACGACCATATTGTCGGTTATAGCTCTCACACAGCTTGATCCCGGCAATCTTGGCGATCGCGTAAGGCTCATTTGTTGGCTCCAACGTGCCGGTTAGCAGCGACGTCTCCTGCATCGGCTGGTCGGCAAGCTTCGGATAGATGCAGGACGACCCAAGAAAGAGCAGCCGCTGAACGCCCGATACATGCGCGGCATGGATAATATTCGCCTCAATCATCAGGTTCTGATACAGGAATTCAGCCGGATACGTGTTGTTGGCATGGATACCGCCAACCTTTGCCGCCGCTAGATAGACCTGATCAATCGCCTCACTCTCAAACAAGCGCCCAACCGCCGCTAGATCCAGCAGGTCCAACTCTTGCCGAGTTCGCAAAATCAGTCGGCAATCGCCGCGCGCCTGAAGATGCCGAACGATTGCCGACCCAACCATGCCGCGATGTCCAGCTACGAAAATTGTTGGCTGATCTGCCATATACCGCCCGCCTAGTTCTCAACCGCGACAGGCGCATCAAACCCATGCGCCTTCAACAACGCATGTTGGCGCGCTTGCGCGAGATCACTGGCCACCATTTCAGCGCACATCTCCTCAACCGAAATTTCCGGCACCCAGCCAAGCTTCTCTTTTGCTTTTGACGGATCACCAAGCAGCGTTTCCACTTCGGCGGGGCGAAAATAGCGCGGATCAACGGCAACGATAACATCACCAACCGAAACGGCTGGTGCCTTGTCACCTGACACCGCCTCAACAATCGCCTTCTCCGCCAAGCCGTCACCCTCGAACCGCAGGGTGAGGCCAAGCTCAGCCGCGCTCAGTTTTATGAAATCACGCACCGAAATCTGTTTGCCCGTCGCAATGACAAAGTCGTCAGCGACATCCTGTTGCAGCATCATCCACTGCATACGGACATAATCCTTGGCGTGGCCCCAATCGCGCAGAGCATCCATGTTGCCGAGATACAGACAATCTTGGAGGCCTTGTGAGATATTGCAGAGCGCGCGCGTGATTTTGCGCGTTACAAACGTCTCGCCGCGACGTGGGCTCTCATGATTGAACAGGATGCCATTGCACGCGTACATGCCATAAGCTTCGCGATAATTCACCGTAATCCAATAGGCATACATTTTCGCGACCGCATACGGGCTGCGCGGATAGAACGGCGTCGTTTCTTTTTGCGGCGTTTCCTGAACCAGGCCGTACAGCTCGGACGTCGAGGCTTGGTAGAACCGCGTTTTCTGTTCCAGACCCAGCAAGCGGATCGCCTCAAGCAAACGCAGCGTTCCCAAAGCATCGACATCAGCGGTATATTCTGGCGACTCAAAACTGACCGCGACATGGCTCTGCGCGCCGAGATTATAAACTTCGTCTGGCTGAACCTCTTGCAGAATACGCGTCAGGTTCGAAGAATCGGTCAGGTCACCATAGTGCAAGACAAAGCGCTGATGCTCTGCATGTGGATCTTCATAGATGTGATCCAGGCGCTGCGTATTAAAAGACGACGCTCGGCGCTTAAGCCCGTGAACCTCATACCCCTTCTCAAGGAGAAGCTCCGCCAAATAAGAGCCATCTTGGCCAGTAGTGCCGGTGATAAGTGCGCGTTTCATGTACTCTTCCCGTTTTTCGGCCGCCTACGACAAGCTTTGACTAAATCCAGCGACTAATTCAATCCACCAGCCTCACTTATATTCTCTCGATAATAGTGAAAAATCCCAACCTTATTCACGCGCAACATATATGCCTCTTGAAAAAACAGTCGAGCCGCTTAATGCAATTCATGTGACACGATGGAGAGTTTGATGTCTAAGGTTTTAGTGCTTGGTGGTGATGGATTCTGTGGTTGGCCGACGGCACTACACTTATCCAGACGGGGTCATGATGTGACCATTGTGGATAATCTATCCAGGCGAAAGATTGACATCGAACTGGAAGTCGAAAGTCTGACCCCGATACGACCTCTCGGCGAACGTTTACTTGCCTGGAAGGACGTTTCTGGCAAGACAATCAAGTTTGAAAACTTCACTGTCGGCGAAAACTACCATCGCCTTCTAACATTGATTACAGAAGAAAAACCAGACGCCATAATTCACTTCGCCGAACAGCGGGCTGCCCCTTATTCAATGAAGTCCAGTTGGCACAAGCGGTATACAGTCTCTAATAATCTTAATGCCACTAATGACGTTCTTGCCGCTATTGTTGAGTCAGGTTTGGATACTCATCTTATTCACCTGGGGACAATGGGCGTATACGGGTATGGTACTGCCGGAATGAAAATCCCTGAAGGTTATCTCAAGGTGCATATTGAGACTGAGCACGGGCTCACTGAACAAGAAATCCTGTACCCAGCAAACCCTGGCTCCATTTATCACATGACTAAGACTCAGGACCAGCTCTTCTTTCACTTCTACAATAAGAATGACGGCGTAAAAATTACTGACCTGCATCAAGGTATAGTTTGGGGCACCCAAACGGAAGAAACGCAGATGGATGAGCGCTTGATGAACCGATTCGATTACGATGGAGACTATGGAACAGTTCTAAATCGGTTTGTAATGCAAGCTGCCGTAAACTATCCATTGACAGTCCACGGGACTGGTGGCCAAACGCGGGCCTTTATTCATATACAGGATACCTGCCGCTGCATCGAGTTGGCGCTCAACTCACCACCTAAAGCAGGCTCACGTGTGAATATACTTAATCAAATGACCGAGACCCATCGGGTGCGAGAACTTGCCGAACTGATTGCCGAACAAACAGGTGCCGAGATCGCATTCATAGACAATCCGCGTAACGAGGCGGACGAGAATGAACTTCATGTCGAGAATGATCGGTTTCTAGGGATGGGCTTAAAGCCAATTACGCTTAGCGAGGGCTTGCTTGGAGAAGTAAAAGAGATCGCGGAACGCTATTCCGATAGATGTGATAAGACAAAAATTCCGTGCGTCTCGACTTGGTCATAGACGCATCGGACGCGAAAAATTGTAGAGGCTAGGTATAAAACCGTGCAGACAGGCTTACGACAAGATCTTTCTGAAAAGGCTTCGGCTTTGAACGAAAAGCTTGCATCGGAGTCTGCTGAAGACATTTTGGATCATTGCTGCAATCAGGTTTTCTCAGGCCGGATAGGTTTGATTTCGTCATTTGGTGCCGAATCAGCCGTCCTGCTATCATTGGCGATGAAGGTACGATCAGATTTGCCGGTTATTTTCCTCGACACTCACAAGCATTTTTCCGAGACTTTAGAATATGTCTCCACCTTACGCGACAGTCTGTCTATTGAAACGTTGACAATTACCCGCCCACGGGGGGCAGAGATCGAAGCTTTAGATGCACACGGTTTGCTGCACCAAACAGACTCAGATTCCTGCTGCCACATAAGAAAAACCCTTCCTATGGTGCGAGCCTTAAACCCTTACGACGCGTGGATTACAGGGCGAAAACGCTTTCAAACCGCAAATCGAGAACAGCTAGAGATTGTGGAAGTGCAGGAGGGATGGTTGAAGATCAACCCTTTAGCAGCTTGGGCCGCAAGTGACGTATTCGCATACGCCAAGGAACTCAACTTGCCACCACATCCTCTCGTGGCCCACGGATTTCGCTCCATTGGTTGTGAACCATGTACAGTCGCTGTCTCAGCTGATGGTGATTCACGCGCGGGACGCTGGCAGGACCAGGATAAAACAGAATGTGGAATACATATTGTAGATGGGAAAGTCATACGTGAAAGGAAATCGTCTAGCTAAACTTGAGCCTATGGGGCAGGTACACATTTGCTTTCCATCTGGGCACTGCATAAGAATAAATGCAACTGATACTGCTTTATCCTTTGTAGAAAACGTGCGCTCCAACTCGAAAAATTCTGTGACTATAGGAAGTACATAGCGAGGCACAGAACATTCGAATTAAGTTTAGCGGATCATCTGCAATGTAGGGAATCTTATGAATGACAATAAATGTTCTTAACTCCAATTTCTGGAAAGAGTTCAACAACGCCATAAATTTATCACCGACCCGCACCCAAGATAAACTTGTCATATTGGGGGAGCTATACAGAAACTGTCAGCGGCTAGAGAAAGATGAAATTGTCAAGTCGAAACGCCTAGAGTTCCTTTCCCGGACGATGGAACTCATCGGTGGCAGCAATTATCACTCACAAGAAGACTTGGACATCGCAGCAGCAGACATGAAGATATTTTCTATGCTGTCCGAATTGAAACCAGCCTACGCCATTGGAGTTGAGAATAAGATGGATTTTGGTATTATTGTGTTTGGGCACACTAGAACGGAAGAGTTAGAAAACACTCTGACCAGTCTAGAGCGGCAAAACGCTCTCGCGTTTACTGAGGTTTGGTTTGACGGTGACCAAGGAAATCAAACACTAAAGAATCGGATAGAAAGCGCCGTTGGTATCGCTTCAAATTTCCCCGTCAAACAAATCCATTACCAACGCGGAAATTTTGGATTCCGAAAAATGATCCTGACAGCACTACTTGATATGTCTCGCCGATATAACAATATCCTGATTCTCGAAGATGATTGTTTCCCAACCCGAGATGCAGTTAGCGTATTTAGACAAGAGCTCGATATTATTAGAGATGATCCAGGCATCTTCTCCGTTTATGGCGCTCATTTCTCAATGCCATCGGAGCAGCCATTGTGCTCTAGATTCCAAGGTTGGGGTTGGGCAACAACCAGCGAGAAACTAACACCCATACTTAGAATGTTAGTTGCTTGTTACTCCTTAAGTGAAGCTGCTTATCTCGCGTTCGTAAGCAGCGCTCTGAATGACGAGGTCATTGAGCGACTCGAAGTTACTCCAGGTCGTCAACCGAGTTCAACACTGAAGTTTTTCTTCGCATGGGATGAAACCCTTGCGCTTTTAACAGCGATGCGAAATCAATTCCACAAACCTACTCCGAAGCAAGTGGTTTATAATTGTGGTTTAGGTGATAACTCCACGCATTTCCCGGACAAGCCCCGGTTTCGAAATGCTCCGTTCAACATGATCTCACCTTCCGAAGCCTGGTCAGTCTTTTAACAATGCGGATTGTTATAGCAGACCCTTCACTCAATAATAAAATGGGGCACCATTACGCCCTGACACACCGAATTTCTGAAGCTTGCGCCAGTCAAGGACATCATGTGGTCTGGGCCACTCACCATAGTTTTACTACCCAAAGTCGGGATGTCCCCTATTCGACATACCCACTCTTCAGTCATACAATGTATGATCGGTATGATCCAAAAACGAAGTCGAAACTTCCAATAGATTTGGATGAGATTCTAGCTAACGATATTTTCAAATTATCTAAACTCCTCGACCTAGGGTCTGACGATATCCTCTATTTTCACACCGGTTACGGCGACCTCTTTCGAGCGTATACGAATATCATATCAAAAAGCACCAGCTACAATTGGCCCGTTACGCACATTTGCACCCCTTATGATTTAACAACAATGCCAGCCCAAGACGCAACTGTACCGCTTGACCCAATATTTGAAGCGCTCGTTAACTTGCCACAAACGAATATGAACCTGTTTCTTTGGGCAGAAACGGATTTACTAACGGAACATTTCAACAATCGCTTTGGGGCCGCTTTCCAGTGCCTAGCTTTGCCGCCAACTGGCATGGACAGCAAGAATGAGGCACCATTCGAGAAAAATAACCTTTATGTTATTTCGTATCTAGGAGCGGCCCGTGAAGAAAAAGGCTTTCATTTTCTGCCAGACATTGTGCAACAAATTTGGAACAGCGCTGACCGAGACAGCGTCAAATTCTTTATCCAATGCACGCCCCAAAAAATTGGCTACAATTCGACTATTACAGCCGCGCTCGAAAATTTGAGTAGGTATCCTGATAGTTTTGTTAAACTAGAAAGGTCGTCGCTATCTGAAACCCAGTATTTCGGCGCACTGTCAAACACCGATCTTCTGTTATTACTGTACAATCAAGACAGTTACAAGATACGGGGTTCCGGCATAGCCGTGGAATCGATTTGTGCTGCAGTGCCATATTTAACTTTCACAAATACTTTCTGCGCACACCTTATCAGTACTGGGGGAGGTGTAGTTATTGATCGAGTTGAAGGCTTAGCACAGGTTGTTCAGAACTGTATTCGGAACAAAAATATTCTAAAAATCTCTAGCGAAGCCAGAAAGCAAACTTTTCTGCAGAACCATAGCCAAGTGAAGTATGCTAGCCTTCTGACTTCTGGGCATCTCGCCCGAACCAAATCTCTCAACCTTCTTGATTGAGGTGGAGAGGTCTAAGTTCGCTTAAACATGCCTGCAAACGGATGTTCAGTTTCGACGTTCACACACGTGATTTCGGACATTGGATAAGGTGCGTGTACGATACGGGCTACATAAGGCGATGCCAAACCCTCAAACAATTTTGCCGAACTTGCTCGATCTCGTATTGAGACTGTATCGTCCATCTCGCGACGATATTCATCGAAATGACCTGCTGTCAGCTGCCCAGAGTGTGAACGAAATGCCGCAAGTGGATAGTCTAACGTAACAGGCACCGCAATTTCTGCAAACCGGCGCCAGAGATTCCAATCCCCAGCCATCTGAAAGCAGCGAAACTCATTTCCTAAGTCGATCTGATTCAGCAATGATTGTCTAAAAAATGTGCCTTCCTGCTGCAGAAACGGCCAGTGCATTCCATCACAGAGACCTGCTTTCACAACTTCTTGAGGGAATCGAATATTCCGCAATCCACTGTACATGCCATTTTTGTTTACCGACGTCGTCCCAATCAGCCATGCCAGCTCCTCTTGTTCAAAGAGATCAGATAATTTGCTTAGAATTTGAAAGACGCCCAAATTGATCCAATCATCTGAATTAATCCAGCCAACAAATGCTTCATCAGGAGCACTTAAGACTCCGAAGGCTTTATAGAGAGCATCATACATACCTCGGTCCGACTCTCTTGAAAATGTGAAACAGATATTCCTGCAGCGTTTCGGAAAGTAACCGCCATCAATTAAGGTTTGCCAGTGTTTAAGCTTGTGCCAAGTACCATCATTAGATCCACCATCCTGGATATGATAGCGAATATTAAAATCGCCCTCTTGGGCGATTACGCTTAAAATTGTTGTATCAATCGTTTCTTCTGAATTGAAAGTCGGCGTAGCAATATAAACTGTATCCGACATATCTTAATCCACCCAGAGAACAGCTACGGTTGTTATATATACTAAAGGCCCCAGTCTTTAATTCATGACTCGATTGAGAGGAAACCAATAATCAAAATCAACGCCACCCGAATTCTGTGCCGTGCGGAGCGGCGACAGGCTCGGCGTTCGCTCCAATATACTCTCATGCACGAAAATTAGATCCACCTGCCATAACGCATCATCGTAATAACAAAGCTCGGTAATATCAAAAAGCTTTAATCCAAGCTCTCGAAGCATGCTAATACGTTGAAATATAGTTGATACGGGCGCCTCAATAGCAACAATTGCGGCCTTAGATAGCACCCTTCCACCGCCTCTAATAATCTTCTCTTCAACGCCATCAACATCAATTTTGACGATGTAGGTAAACGGCTTGAGTGCACCTTCGGGAAAGGTTTCATCTAAGGTGGACACTGTAACTGAATCAATTCCGAGTAGGTTTTGCTTTTCGTCATCTCGTTCTGGAAGAATTTGAGTATGTGTAACATTGCCGGAATGGTTGTTCGACAGCTTATGAAGAAACATCACATTGGATGTATCCGACAGCGCTATTGGGTATAGGCGATGGCGGATATCTCGTTGCTCATAATTACGCAAAAGCATACTATGGTATTCAGTTGCAGGTTCAATAAGGTGATGAAAGCTCTCAGCGGCAGCTGCAACAAGGTAGTCAGTCAAACCCTGAACGCCGACGTCTATTACATCGTCAAATAATTCAGGTAAATCTCTTTTTATTCGCATCAAGCTGTCCACTGCGCGCGGGCGACGAAGCGATATTGTGTTACTAAGTCTAGATTCCAAAGCATTTCACCTAATAATTATTCAACCAAAGAGATTTTTGTAGAAATCAAACCTCGATTCAAAAGATTCTTGTAACAAGCCATACCCGAAGCAACAAACTACTTACACACTCGGCGCAACCCCTGAATACCCCAAAACAGAGCATAATGGTAAATATGATGGCGCACGCTCAATCTCAAGCTGAATTTCGGGGCCTCCTGACCGACGCTGATGAATCATGATATTCTGATTATCTCGTCGGCCGCTATCGCCTGAAAATCTGAAGCTTCCATAAGCCTGCTCGAAACCATCAAAATAGTCTAAGTGTAATGCAGTGCATATTCTTTTCATGCACTTTTTCGGATCAATTACTAAATCCTCATATTTGTACAAATCCACGTCTTTGTAATCATTTAAAAACACAAGGTACCGCCTACAATATTCTTCGAAACTTGGCGGTTCGAAATAGGCATTCCATCCTAATGTAATCATGGAAAGCCAGCTATCGATGGGATCGCGAACGGTGACAATCGATCGAATTGAAAATCTTGATCTGACGAGTTCACATAAAGTGGGCGTTTCAGCAACGATCTCTCCCGTCAGGTAATGGCTGTGAGAGTGATCTCTGAGGACGATATTACGACCGATCATCCATTGCTCTTCGCGTAGAACTTCCAGATCACCCAAGAATAGTTTCGCCACCAGGTCTGAGGAGATATCCCTATCCCCCTGACGCACAAGAGAGATTATGTCTGTAGGCGTGAAGGTCGAGCTTCCACTATTGACCCGCGGCATTGTGCTGTGAAGATCGATCTCATTCAGTAATAAGACATTTGCCATGGAGGCAATACATTTGGCAAATAATGTACCTCCGGTACAGGAAAAATGATGCACAGTCCTAATTGCCTCATCGTCCAGCAAATTAGATGTTTGTGCCAGATTCAGTGCAGTATTGATATGCGCGTCAACGCGCCTTTGAGCAACTTTTCGCAAGCCCTTTCCGGTACGCGCCTCGGTCGCCAAACCCAAAGCGTTGTCAACATGATACGCCGCCAAGATCGACCGCTTATTCATCATCATCACCGGTCTTCTTGCCCACAGTCTTGGTGGAATCATCGCTCTCGGTGAGGGCTATTTGCGCCGCCAGCAATTGCGCTTCAATCTTTTTGATAATGTCGGCTTGGCCCTTGTATGATTTTGCCAGTGACTTGTACCGAGTGCGTAAGTCCTGCAGATTATTATCACTCAACTGTTGTTGGCTTTTAGCGTCCGTTACGCGTTGGATCGTCTCCTCGCGGCGGGAGACTTCCTCGGCAAGTTCATCGTCAGATCGGTCTTTCTGGAGTTGAAGCCTGTCAATTTCGGCTTGTCGCTTGGCCAGCTCCTTATCTGACCTACTATCCAAGATGCTCAAATTTTCCTGAAGGGTTGTTTTCCAATCCTTGACATAAACGGTCCGGGCTATTGCCGGATGGCGGGTTGAAAGCTGCGCATAGGCGATGAAGCTATAGCTGAACATGCGTGCGTCTTGAATGTCCTTACTGTACTGGCAAAGCGTTGCGTTCTCGCCAACCTCAAGCACCGAATGTGCAATGACAACATCAACACTTTGCAGGCACTGATCCGCACCCTTCATAATCTCAGGTGCCGCCACAGTATTCAAGAACATCCAGTTTGCACAAATCCCCTGTGCAGAGACGAACGCATCCAAGGTCGAGGTTTGAACGGGACACTCATCGATTGTTGCGATATTCTGCCAGATCGATTGCAGGTTCTCCGGTTTGATCAGACCGGATTCGGTTGGGAGGCTGGCTGTGTAATATTGGCTTTTGCATCCATCCGGTGACAGCACAACCTGGTTCACACTCAGATTATCAGATTGCTGCAAATTGAATTTTTCAACCCGCGCTTCGTCGCCATCAGCGAAGGTTAGCACAACCGCGCCCAAGTCCGAATAGAACTGCACCTGCGCGTCAAAACAGGCACCAATCTGTAACAGACTGGTGATCGGGAACAGCACAGCCAGGTCAGCCAGGAGGTTTTTCTCGTCTGGCGTTGGCAATTGGCTCATTGTCTACTTCCGCTTGGTATTCCTGATAAACTCAACCGAGCTAATAAGACCGCTATTGCGCCTCATTCAGCACGTTCTGCATTGTCGGTTCCTTTAGCCATGTCAACCATCCGCCCCGCGACAAGGTGCGTCGACTCTAGAACAGTTAAAAGAGTAGACCCTGCTGATATCCAAGGCTAGTTAGGGGCCTCTAAGCGTAGAATAGCCTTGGGACGAAACAGTATGACAATCCTTTTGACATGCGGCCTGCAACGAACCTGGTGCGAGTTTGTGCAGGACCGACTGTCCAGTATGGGCATTCAGGACCCAATCGAGGCCGCGAAAACCGCGTTCACACCGCACATGCTAACCAAGAAGATGTGCGCGGCCCACAAACTTTCACTCACGTCCAGCAGCGACATAGATCAAGCAGCCCCCGGCAAGGCCTGGCAAATAGCAGCCGCTGACATATTTATGGCAAATGCTGAGAACGGCACATGGGGATGGTCAGACCCGCGAAACATCTACTTTCTTGAATTTTGGCGTGACTTCGATCCGCTTTGTAAGTTCGTGCTGGTTTATGGCTCGCCCGCCCAAAGCCTCGCCTGCAGTTTAGCGACAGAAGATTTTCAAGCGGACGATATCCAAGAGCACCTCAGCCAATGGGTCAGCTATCACGAGCAATTGCTACGCTTCTATCAGGCCAACCGCGACCACAGCCTTTTGATCAAGATCGACAAGTTTGAGGACACAGCCGCCGATGTAACCGAACTTCTGGCGAAACAATTGGACCTCGAACCGCGCCTTCTGAATGATAGCGCAATGCGCGAGATATCACCCATTTTGGCGCTGATCGCTGACAAATTACTCGCCGCCAACGATCTTGAACAGGCCCTTTACACGGAGCTGGAAAGCTCAGCCGACCTTCCCGGCAATGAGCTGGAAGACAACACCGCCATCATGCCGCAACACGCCTACAAGGAGTTTCTGGCCGCGCGAGTGACAGCTGATTCAGATCAACAGAAATCTTCTGAAATCGAGAATTTGCAAACTCAGATCAATCAATTGACTCAAAACCTGTCGGACGCTGAGACCGCCGCATCCGACAATAACCTGACCGATGACCTGACAAATCAGAATGAACTTCTGATGCTGCAACTGCATCAAGTCCAAGAAGAATTAGAGCTGTATTTCGGGAAGTATCAGGACCTGAAGACCAAGTCTGACACAGCCAAAGAGCCTGCTTCGGAAGTCAAAAAAGCCACCAACATCGCGGCAAGTTCAACGCCCATCGGTACTCCTTCAGATACTGTGGTCGACATGCGCTCTTATGTGAACGGCACAGGCTGGCATAGCCCGGAACAAGCCGGGCGCTGGGCCGGGCCAGACCGGATCAGTACGCTCAAATTGCCGGCCCTGGGGCAAGATCGCCACCAAATTGAAATCAAGATCGTGGATGCCATGAGCCTTGATATTGCCAAGAATGTCAGCCTCTCGCTTGATGGAAAACCTCTGACTGCCACAACTCAAATCCTCAGCGAACTGACCGGAACGCTCGCCCCGCTTCGCCGGATACGCGCGAACCTTCAAAAAGCCGATAAGCCATTTCCGATGAAGGTGGTTGCGACCCTACCAACAGATGCCGACAGAGATAGTGAAGGCGAACACACACTTACCATCACTTGCCCGGAGACCGTTTCGCCGTCGCAGTTTGGCCAACCCGATACGCGCGCATTGTCGGTGTGCATCGAGTGCATCAAACTGATCAGGGTTACCTGATGGCAGATTCTGGTGCCCAGGAAGATTACAATTTGCATGAGGCTGTGACCGTTTATGAGCTGCGGCTCGGAACCGCTATCCGGGACATCACCGAGGGGCTGGCTATGTGGCGGGTCTGGATTGCCCTGTCATGGCATGAGTTTTCGAGCACCTACCGGCGCTCCCTGCTTGGCATAATGTGGGTCGTCCTGTCATTTGCTGGTTTTGTGTTTGTCAAAATCCTGATCTTCTCATCCCTGCTGCAAACAGACAGCAACGGGTATTACGATACCTATCTGGTTCTGGGGTTTTTCATCTGGATGTATTTGCAGCAATCCATCAGCGCATCGCCTGATGTATTTACCGCGGCAAAAGGGTGGATTAGAAGTGAGCCGCTACCCTTCTCTCTTTATATCTGGAAAAGCGTGATGCGGGAATTCTATAATCTCGCTCTCACCTCAATCGTTGTTGTCATTGCTATCCTATATCTTGGTACACCACTGAAGAATGGTCTGCTCTATAGCTTGCTTGGCATCGCGTTCTTGTTGCTGAATGCATTCTCGATAAAACTTCTGCTTGGGGTTGTCAGCGCGCGGGTCAGAGACATTTCACATATGGTCAAGGCGATCATGATGCCGATGATGTTCCTGACCCCAATCTTCTGGATGCCATCTCAAATCGGCGATCTCATAAAGTATCTTTGGTGGAATCCAATGTATCATTATATCGAGATTTTCCGGGCCCCTTTGCTGGAAGGCGGCTTTCCAACCGCAAGCTGGATATATGTTGGAACCTTGTATTTGATCATGACAAGTCTGGGATTCTTGTCTTTCGCCCGATTCCGCCAACGTATCGTCTTCTGGTTCTAATAACATGGCTGATATCATCGCGACTGATCTGTGCGTACATTACCCCTTGACTGATGCGCCAAGCAACAGTGTGCGCAGCACACCACCGCCTGAAAACCGCGTCGAGGTTGGCAATAAGAGCTATATTCTGGCCTTGCGAAACCTCAACTTTCACATCAAAAAGGGCCAGCGTGTTGGCCTCATTGGCCGCAATGGATCAGGGAAATCCACACTCCTGAGAGTCCTTGGTGGCATCTATGCGCCAACCGGAGGAATGCTCCAGACGAAGGGTAAAATTTCGTCCTTGTTCAACCTGAACCTTGGCATTCAGCCGGATATTTCGGGTCTCGAGAACATCGTTATCCGTGGCTTGGTCAAAGGCTGGTCGCGTAAACAGATACGCGAGAAAATGCCTGAAATAATCGATTTCAGCGAGCTTGAAAATGTCATTGATCTTCCGATACGCACCTATTCTGATGGCATGCGAATGCGGTTACTTTTTGCGATTGCCACATCTTTCTCCCCGGAGATTCTTCTTCTGGATGAATGGATTGGCGCCGGTGATACAAACTTCCAAACCAAGGCCGCCAAGCGAATGAACAGCCTCGTCGAACGGGCTGGGATCACTGTGATCGCCAGCCACAATCGTAACCTGCTTAGAAAAGTCTGCGACCTGGGCATGTGGCTGGATGCCGGACGCATGCGCGCGTTTGGGCCGATCGACCAGGTTTACGAGCGAATGGATGGCGGTTGATTGAACACGGCCTATGGCTCGATGAGCGCCGAAAATGCTGTTATAAGGTGATATAGAATGCTGGCGGGTATCGCGGACACGCTGGCTTCTCCAGACCGGTCTGTCTCATCGAGCCAACCACCATCTGGTCCCCAGGTGAGGTATTTGTCCATAATCGCTCTGAAACGGCTGTCATTTGAACCTGAGGCCGACACGCCAGGATGCAATAGATGTGCGCGGAACATTTCGAGTTGCGGCCATAGACGCCGCCCGTCATCTGCCGGATCGCCGCTTAATCTTGCTGTATTCAGAGCAAATCCACTCGCGGCATCCAGACCACTTTCATCTGCGCGGCGGATCAGTCGTCGACGCCAGCTAATCGTATCGTGACCGGTCAAGCGCTCATAATATGCCAGCAAATTCGCCCATTCATAATGATGACCCGGCTCAAAAACAGCCTCTTCGGAGGCCTGCAAATGTGTCCAGTCTGACTTAAATGTCTCACCCAGAAGATCACATTCAGGACGAAAGAACCTGGCCTCAAATAGCTGAACCACGTCAGTCGCAATTTTCAGAGCGCGGGCCTCGCCCGTTGCCGCATGTAGGGCCAACATCGCCTCAAGCATATGCATATGCGGGTTGGCCCGGCGCGGCGAAGCGCCAGAGAGGTTTTCAAGCCATCCGCCATATTGTGGATCTTTCAGCTCGGCCTCAATGAAATTAATCGCGTCGTGTGCAAGTTTCAGTGCAGTTTCATTCCCGGTCGCCTTGTACGCCGCTGCACCGGCCAGAATGATAAATGCATGATCATAGAGATCCCGCTCCTCATCGACGATTTGCCCATTTTCATCCGCAACATGTATCCAGCCACCCTCGCGGTGGCGTAGCTGCGTGTCGAGATATTCGACACCCTTTGTCACCAGATATTCTGCCACAGATCGGTTTGGCCACCCCAGCTCTATACTGCGCGCAAAACTGTAAACTTGCCGGGCCTGAACGCGAACACGCCGGTGAGCGACCGTATCGGCAACGCCGTCCAGGTCAAGTTGCTCGACAAATCCGCCACGCTCGCCATCCCAGGCGCGCTGCCCCCAGACATCAAAGGCCGTCCATAGCCACGTCCGGGCTTGGTCGATCGTATCCGAAGATACGCCAATCCGGTCGCGATGCCCCTGTACCAGTTTGCCCAACGTCTTGACCGATTTGTGAGCCCCCATGGGCGCGACCATCACCGTATCGCCGGTTGCCACAATGATCAGATCACTCACGCCACTAACCGCCAGGACTGGCCCGGTCGATTTGGCATAAACGCCTTTGGTTTCAACCTGCACTGTCGGCCCCACACTCACAGATTGGCCTTCAGTTTCCGAGAACAGATCCAGCAATGCCTGATAATCGCCAACATCACTCCAGCCCATTTCGAGCGGGACGACCTGGACATTTTCAGCCCGCTCCATAATCGCGTAATCAATTGAAATATCTGGTGCTTGCTTGAACGCGTCTGCGGCAAGCTTGATGGGATCATCTCTGTTTTGACCAAGCGCCGCGCGGACAGGCGGCAGAATATCTACGGCATGCGCCTCCAACGCCGCCAGCATCACTCCAGCCTGGAACAGGAATATGCCAGCATTCCAATAATAATTTCCGTCATCCAGATAAGACTGGGCCGCAGCCAAAGGCGGTTTTTCGACGAAAGCCTCAACCTTCAAAATATCCGCGCCAGCTGGCGGTTGCGCCTTGATATACCCGTAACCCGTGGCGGGGAAAGACGGTTGAATTCCGAACGTGACCATCGCCCCGTCCTGCGCCGCCTTCGCACCGGTCGCAATCGCCCTCTGAAACGCATCTACATCCTTGATACTGTGGTCGGCTGACAGGATCAGCAACAGATCATCAGGGTCCATTACCAGACAAGCGGCGGCGATTGCCGGGGCAGAGTTGCGGCCAAATGGTTCCAGGATCAGCCGAGCGCTGGGAACGGCCTGCTGTAATAATGAGTGGTGTTTAAGAGACCCGACCACAACTGCTTGCGCAAATTCCAGCCCAGCAACTCGGCTTCTGGAAAACCGATCAGCCGTTTCTGCAATCATGGACTTGTCAGACGTCAAAGCCAGGAACTGCTTCGGGTGCTGCGGTGTCGACAGAGGCCAGAGCCGCGTGCCCGCGCCACCACACAAGATAACCGGGTGTATGAGGTCTGCCATAGTGAAATATTCCGTTTACCCAGCGTAGAAGCTACGCGCCTGCACAAGAACAGTCTGGCGAAGCTCCAGCGATTCTCCAAGCCCTAAGTGTTGTATGTACAGCCCCTTTCAATACATACGAAGCAAATGAGTCAAAAGCACAGTTGACGAAGCCAGGAAATGTAGGTCAGGACATTGCCTGACAGGAGGTTGCGTCATGAAGGGTATTATTCTGGCTGGCGGCTTGGGGTCGCGCTTGCAACCGATTACGCTCGGCGTCTCGAAGCAGTTACTGCCGGTCTATGACAAGCCGATGATTTACTATCCAATCAGCACGCTCATGCTCTCGGGCATCAAAGAGATATTGGTGATTACGACCGGCCAGTCGCAACAGGAATTTAAACTCCTCCTGGGCGATGGGTCTGATTGGGGCATGTCATTCTCTTATGCCGTACAAGATGAACCGCGCGGACTGGCGGATGCCTTCCTGATCGCAGAATCGTTTTTAAACGGCGAACCCTGTGCGCTCGCGCTTGGGGATAATCTGTTTCACGGGGCCGGGCTGACACAGATCCTGGAGGCTGCCAGCGCGCTAAGAACAGGCGCGACGGTACTCGCCTATAATGTCAACGACCCGCAGCGATATGGCATTATCGAGATGGCGGAGGATGGCCAAGCGGTATCGATAGAAGAAAAACCAACCGCGCCGAAAAGTGACTGGGCCGTTACCGGTCTGTATTTCTACGATCACCAAGTGGTTGAGATTGCCAAAGCCGTCAAACCGTCCAAGCGCGGCGAGATCGAAATCACCAGCGTCAACCAGGCCTATCTTGAGCAAGGCGAGCTGAATGTCGTCAAACTTCCGCGTGGCACAGCCTGGCTCGACGCCGGAACCTGTGACAGCCTCCTGGAAGCTTCGCACTTTGTCCAAACCCTGGAAAAACGCCAGAAATTCAAAATCGGCTGCCCTGAAGAAATCGCTTGGCGCCAAGGCTTTATCGATTCTGAACAGTTGCGGCGACTGTCAAACCGAACTGATAACGAGTATTATAACTATCTCAAAAGCCTTCTCGACTGACATTCATCTCGCATCTTTTGTATCTGTCAGGCCCAGCCGCTGCCCGTGATACACACCCTGTCTCAGAGGTCCCCACCAGTCCTGGTTGTCGATATACCACTTGACCGTGCGCTTGAGGCCTGTGTCAAAACTTTGCTCTGCTCGCCAGCCCAATTCACCGGACAGCTTTGCGGCACTGATCGCATAGCGTTGATCATGGCCCGGTCGATCGGTAACAAACTTGATTAGGCCACGCCGCGCCGAGGCGGCCGGCAGCATCTGATCAAGAAGATCGCAAATCGTTTCGACAGTTTGCAGATTCGTACGCTCATTGCCGCCGCCAATATTGTACCTCTCACCCACACGCCCGTTTTGCGCGATCAGCATCAGCGCCTTGACGTGGTCATCGACATACAGCCAATCGCGAACATTGCTGCCATCCCCATAGACCGGCAAGTCGCAGTCATGCATGGCATTCAGAATTATCAAGGGAATGAGCTTTTCGGGGAACTGATACGGTCCATAATTGTTCGAACAGTTGGAAAGTATCACGGGTAATCCGTAAGTTCGATGCCATGCAATTGCGAGATGGTCGGAGGCTGCCTTCGACGCCGAATAAGGTGAAGACGGATCGTACGGACTGGTTTCTTCAAACAGACCCTCTGATCCCAGCGATCCATAAACCTCATCGGTTGAAACATGCAGGAAACGAAACCTGTCGCGGCGCACACCCGGCAGTGCGTCCCAGTAGCGGCGCGCGGCTTCGAGCAATTGAAACGTTCCCATCACATTGGTCTCGATAAAATCGCGTGAGCCGGTGATTGAGCGATCGACATGGCTTTCCGCAGCCAGATGCATGACAAGGTCAGGTTGCTCATTCTCAAACACAGCGGCCATCGCCTCACCGTCGCAAATATCAAGTTTAAGCAACCTGTACTGCGGATGATCAGACACGGGTGCCAAAGAGTTCAAATTCGCCGCATAAGTCAGTTTATCAACAAGAGTGACGCTGGCATCCGTCTGCGTCAGGAGGTAGCGCGTCAGCGCTGACCCAATAAATCCGGCCCCGCCTGTCACCAGTATTTTCATCACCTGCTCTCCGCTTCCGCAATCGCGAACATCGCCTTCAGTCTCAAGATTTGTGTCGTAGGCGGTTGCAGGCAATTGTTCAACGAGATACGCCGAGCAAGAACTATTCACGGGGATCTATCCGATATTGTCACGCCCATCCCACTTTCGAGCACAAGGCCGCATGAACGCAGACCACCAACCCACGTATTCAGTGATCATCGCCAACTTCAATGGCGCCGATTATCTGTCCGGTGCGCTTGCCTCTCTTGCTGCCCAAACCGAACGTAACTTTGAAATATTCGTTGTCGACAATGCCAGCTCTGACGATTCCATGGCCTGTATCTCTGGCAAGTCTCTGACAGATCAGCGCCTTCACGGACCTAATGGGGACGATACCGGCATCGCGCTTTACGTCCTGCAGCAGAGCGAAAATTTAGGCTTTGCAGCGGCAAATAATCTTGCAGCCCAGAAAGCCTCTGGCGACTGGTTGGTCCTGCTCAATCCGGATGCCGAGGCCTCGCCAACCTGGTTGGAAACTTTAGCCCAAGCGACCCAGCGTCATCCCGGTGTTTCAATGTTCGCATCAGCGCAGATTTGTATGCACGATCTGGATCGTCTGGACGGGGCTGGCGATGCGTATTCCGGCTACGGCATTCCATGGCGCGGTGGTTTTGGCCATCCGGTATCGACGCTGCCCCAAGAAGGAACCTGTTTTTCGCCCTGCGGCGCTGGCGCAATGATCCGCCGTGATGTGTATTTGCAGCACAATGGATTTGACGAGCGGTTCTTTTGCTATTGCGAAGATGTTGATCTTGGCTATCGAATGCGGCTTGCCGGAGAAACTTGCGTCTTCCTGCCTGATGCTGTGATCCAACATGCTGGCAGTGCAATCTCGGGCCACAAATCTGAGTTTTCGATGTTTCACGGCACCCGGAACCGATTGTGGACCTATGTCAAAAACACACCCCTACCGCTTCTAATTCTCACTCTTCCGCTGCATGTCACCATCGTTCTCGCCGTGCTTGTTCACAATTGGAACCAGCCGCATATCGGTGCCAGCTTGCGCGGCCTGAAGGCAGGCATAACCGGAATGGGGCCATTTCTGAGAGATCGCAAAGCCCTCGGCAAAGCCCGAAAGGCAAGCTTATTGCAACTGGCTGCCTCAATGCGCTGGAACCCGATTGCCATTCACCAGCGCAAACCTGACGTTCGCCCCTTCAAGACTTAGCTTTCCGAAAACAGGACTGGACCTATATGAGCCTGACCGCCGACATTCTCGCCCGCATCGCCCTGGATGCCGGTGCGCTCATCATGGATATTTATGCCACCGATTTTGACGTCGCCCGCAAGGATGACAGCTCTCCGGTAACTGAAGCTGATCAAAAGGCCGAAGCCCTGATCCTGGCGGCCCTGATGATTGCCGATCCTGATCTGCCTATCATCGCTGAAGAAGCCGCCGCCGCAGGCAATATTCCCGAGCATGGATCACGATTCGCGCTGGTTGATCCGCTCGATGGCACCAAGGAGTTCGTCAACAGAAGCGGCGAATTCACGGTCAATATCGGGATTATCGAAAACGGCAAACCGGTTATGGGCGTCGTTTATGCTCCAGCATTGAAGCGGTTATTCATTGCAGAAGACCCGCACACAGCCTGGCAAGCTGATGTTGAACCGGGCGGTGATGTCCCACCTGCTGCTGCGCGCCGCGTGATGAAAATCCGCAAGGCCCCAGAAGCTGGACTGACGGCTATCGCTTCGAAATCCCACCGCTCGGATGCAACCAATGCCTTCCTCGAAAGCCAGACTATTGCCGAGATTATATCGGCTGGATCATCGCTCAAGTTTTGCTTGATTGCGGCGGGCGAAGCTGATCTCTATCCGCGCCACGGTCGCACGATGGAATGGGATACCGCCGCCGGGCAAGCGGTCGCAGAAGCGGCAGGCGCACGGGTGACAGAGCTCGATACAACACCGCTAGTCTATGGCAAGAAAGCGCGCGGTTACGATAATCCACACTTCATCGTCTGGGGCGATATTAACCCGACCTGATCATGCAAATAGCCGCCTGCGCCACCCACCAAACTTACGCGCCACGGGCCGTTCAAAGAACCGGTAGGCGAGCCATGAGACAACCAAGGTGGCGCTCAAGCTAAGGATCACAAAAACCCAATTGTCGAGATATCCGGGGCTACCCAAGCGCAGGACATCCATAAGTGGCCCCGGCAGACCCAGCCGATTTTCGCCAACATTCCCCAGGAATGGCAAGATCCGCCGCATGCCCGTCAGGACCAGCGTGTGGCTGAGATATAGCGAGTAGGACCAGTTTCCGACCGCAGCTAAAGCCAGCAGCAAGCTGTGCGACTTGACTGTCTGGCGGCGCATCCAGACCGTCACCATTGCGGCAGCGAAGGCTGCACCCAAACAGCTAGAAACGACGCGCCAGACCAAGTCGGCACCGCCTGCAACCATGCAGCCAAAAACGAACCCAGCCGCCAGACCAAGCGCCGTCAAACAGGCATTGAGCCGGTCCTGCTTTTCCAAGCAGGCCAGCGCATAGACGATTATGACGCTCGGCACCCCATAGACCAGCACCCGTCCCCAGCGCAGCATGAACTCGATCCAGGCGAGGTCCTCACCAACTGGCGGCGCGACGAATTGCATGGCAGCAACCAGCCATAGAGCGCCGACAAATAGCAGCATTCGCCCGCCCCATAGCCGCCCGGAGCATATCAACAATCCGGCAAACGCGCCCAGAATGAACTCGAGCGTCATCGGATAGAAAACCAAAGCTGTATAATCGACGGCAAACCCGCGATGCAGCCCGCCAAATGTTCCGGCAATCAAGACCAGCGCCCATGCTGCCAAAACAAATGGCAGCCAGCGTTTCGGCAATAACAAAGCTCCGGCAAAGACAATGTAGAAATACATTTCATGCACCAGTGTCCAGCCGACGCCTAAAACCGGAAACACCGGCTGTGGCACAAGAAGGTATGATTTGAGCAGATGCGATATCGGCTGCTGCTGCGAGGCGGCAGCTTGTTTGATATCAACCGGCGCGCCATAGGCGATGGTGAAGTAAATCGCGATGACGCTCGCAAACAACCACCAGACCGGATAGATTCTGCCAATCCGGGCAAACAGGAACGACCTCGCCTGTCGCAAGCCAGTGCCGGTATCGCGGGTCACATAGACCATGATGAACCCAGAGATGACAAAGAACAGGTCGACGCCAATGAACCCGTTCGCCCAAAGCCCCGACACCAGGCCGGGTTCGGCGAGGCCCGTCGCGGGCGAGACCAGCCCCGATTGAGCAATCGTCAACGCCTCGATGGCGCGAATATGATAAACCACGACAACCAAAGCTGCGATCGCGCGCAATATCTGTATCGAGTTCAGCTTCAAACGATCATCCTACCCGATAATTCACCCCTTTAGGGGCTATAGACTGCCACGCAATTTGGCAAAGCCTTGACGCGCATTTGGCATTTGCGTTGTGCAAGACAGATAATATTGACCAGACGGCCTGTAAGCCGGGTTCTGTCCACCGCGCCCTTGCGGGCATCGGATGGGCAATCATTCCTCTGCGACGCTTCTCGCGAAACGCCTGACGCGACACACCCGGGGCGCGGGCCAAAGACAGCCCATGTGCACCCCCTATTTGGTCTTGCTCCGAGCGGGGTTTACCGTGCGGGCCCTGTTACCAGCGCCCCGGTGAGCTCTTACCTCACCCTTTCACCCTTACCGCAAGTTGCCTCGCGGCGGTCTGTTCTCTGTGGCACTTTCCCTCAGTTCACACTGGGCGGAGATTATCCGCCGCCCTGTCTCTATGGAGCCCGGACTTTCCTCCAGCATGGAGTTACCTCCATACCAGCGACTGCCCAGCCGTCTGGTCAACGGCGTCTATACAAGCAAGCGAGCGCGTAGGCCAGCCACCACAACCAGACTTGCGCGTTTCACCGCACACCTTATCCATCCATGCAGGAGGGCTTTGCCATATGCCAAAATTTGGAGCCGCAAGTTTGCGCCTTTTTGCCCTGGTGGCCGTGATTTTCATCGCCAATCAAATCCGCCCAATATTTGTCGGCGCGCCAGAGATCACAGCTGATACGACCTTCAATACTGAACGAGCCTTTCAGCGCCTGACCACCATTCTCGGCGATGAGACCCCACACCCCGTCGACAGTGATGCGAATGATCTGGTGCGCGAGCGCCTGCTCGCTCAGATTACTCTAATGGGGTTTGAGCCAATTATCAGGGACCAGTTTCACTGCTCAACTCACCGATCTGGCATTGCGCGCTGTGCCCGGGTTAAGAACGTTGCGTTCTGGGTCACCGCACCAGGACCAAATGCGGTCATGGTGATGTCGCACTATGACAGCGTGCCGGCCGGACCGGGCGCGGCCGATGATGGCATCGGCGTAGCCTCAAGCCTGGAAATTGCGGCAATCATGAAATCCCGCGAACTGCCCCGCCCGCTACTGGTCTTGATCACTGACGGCGAAGAGGCCGGCTTGCTTGGTGCCAGTGCGTTTGTCGCAAATGATCCACTGGTCGCGCACGTCGGAGCGGTGGTGAATATGGAAGCGCGCGGGGTTAAGGGCCCAGCTTTGCTGATCCAGACCAGCCGGCCCAATGGCCGCGATCTGAAAGTCCTGCAGCGCGGCGCGCGGCCAATGGCGAGTTCACTGAACGCTGATATTTACGACCTATTGCCGAATGATACTGACATGACCGCATTTTTGGGACTGGATATTGATGCCGCCAATTACGCGATTAGCAATGGTGCGCCCTTCTATCATACACCGCGCGATAGCCTTGCCAATCTGGATCAGCGCTCGCTGGCGCATATGGGTATGAACGGACTGGCGGCGACGGAAGCGTTTCTGGCGCAAACCGGCAATGAGCCAGAAGGTGCGCGGCTATATGCGGATATATTCAGCCGCTTTGTGATCTCGACGCCGGTGATGTTTGGCGCGGCTTTCATGCTGTTTGGCGGCGTGATGGCCGGGGCACTCTTGTACACGAAACGCAGCGACGGAGCGATCATTCGCGCCGCTAGCGCGCCCTTGCTTGCCTTGGTCCTGGGACTGATTCTGGCGATTGCCATGACCTGGTTGGTGGCGGCGATCCGGCCTGAAAGGTTCTTTGGCGGTACGCATTCATGGGCGTTACGCGGTGTGCACGGCAGTGCAGCTTTGCTCGGCGGTTTCCTAGTCTACGCCTATTATGTCAGGGCGACATCACGCGCGCTCCTATTGGCCTCAGCCTGGCTCTGGTTCGCGATATTGGGGCTGGCTTTGTTTATGCTCGTACCGGGCGCGGCGATCATGTTTGCGCCGTCACTTATCATCTTCGGGATCGCTGCAATTCTGATCTTGCTGAAGCGGCCCGCAGCCTCTGGCATCCTCGCGATTATCGCCGCACTGGTCTTCGCGATTATTGCCCTGCTATTGGCGGCACTTGGCGAGATCGGATTGTTCATTGAAGGCGCAGCGCCATTTGCGATCATACCGGGTTTGTTATTTGTGTTTGCCGCGCCGTTGACACTGAATGAAGACGGCCAGATGTGGCCGCAACGCCGACAGATTGCGGTGCTTGTCACTGGCCTGTTCGTCGCCTTCACAATCGCCAGCCTTTTGGTTCCCGCCTACAGTCATACTGCACCGCGAGGTCTGTCTGTCCGGCACGTTCAGGACGCTGGATCAGGCCAAGCCCATTGGATTTTCTCTGGCCGTGAAGACCCTCCAAAAGCCATGCGCGACATTGCTGGCGATGTCACCTTGAGCGAGCATCCAATCCTCGGCGAGCAGCACCTTGCAGCCGCGCCAAGATTTGCCAGCGCAGGTCTGTCGGTGGCCATCGTCGCTGACGGGATCACCGATGAAAAGCGTAGCATCACGATAGATGTGGCGGCTCCAGACGCTGACCGGGTATGGCTATCGCTTGCAGGAGAACCGGTGGTCACGGCGCTCAGTTTCAAAGGCGAGGAGATCGAAGCCGTGGATGCACCTCTGCATTTTATCATCTGCACGGGCCGATCTTGTGCCAACAGCACCCTGACCTTGTATATCGGCGCTGAGGCCCCTGCCCCCGAATTACAGGTCATGGCGCAGACCTATGGGTTAGGACCAGAAAGTGAGGCTCTGCTGGCGGCGCGGCCTGATTGGGCCGTCGCGCAACATTCCGGCGATCAACGCGGGATCTACACCACGCTGGCTTTGGATCCCGACAAAGAAGAGGACTAAGGAGCCCACTGAGCTAGCGTCCTGTGTTTGTCCCGCGCTAAGGTGCTTCGCACCACGCGGGACGAAGCGGGTCACCCGCTCCGGCTTCGCCTACGCGATGGACCAAGCTCAGGGCTGTTCACGTCTCCGATGGCTCCGGGCTTGACCCGGAGTCTCGTGCCACGGTGACCGGGAGCCCTGCGAGAGATCCCGGGTCAAGCCCGGGACAGTCGGAGGTGGGCTGTGCTCCCCCATATAAATTGTCATCCCGGAATTTGCGTCAGCAAATATCCGGGACCCAGGGACGCTTGGCACTGGGTCCCGGATCGCTACGCGTCCGGGATGACAATGGAGGGTGAGGGAGAGAAAAACAGCCCTGAGCCTGGTTCATGTTCGCGCAGCGAACGCAACCTGCTGTCCCGCGTGCGCCGCAAGGCGCTTAGCGCGGGATAAAACCAGAGCCCTGAACTGCGTGTAAATTCCAGCACCTGTGTCCGGTGCGCCGTGTGGCGTCCGGGATTAAATTTGAGTTGGAGAGAAAACAGCCCTGAGCTTGGTTCATGCGCCGAAGGCGCGGAACCCGCTTCGCGAAGCGTGCCCCGAAGGGGCTTAGCGCTTCGCAAAACCAGAGCCCGGCTCGCACACCACTGGGTCCCGGATATGTGTTTGCACACAGTCCGGGATGACAAGTTGAGTTGGGGTGAAAAAG
>JAJFFK010000024.1 GCA_021776655.1 Henriciella sp.
CCGCGCTAAGCGCCTTGCGGCGCACGCGGGACAGCAGGTTCCGTATCGGGCTTCGCCCTCACATGAACCGGGCTCAGGGCTGTTTCTCTCCAACTCAAATTTAATCCCGGACGCCTAAGGGCGCACCGGACGCAGGTGCTGGAATCTACACGCAGCTCAGGGCTCTGGTTTTCTCCCGCGCTAAGCGCCTTGCGGCGCACGCGGGACAGCAGGTTCCGTATCGGGCTTCGCCCTCACATGAACCGGGCTCAGGGCTGTTTTCTCTCCAACTCAAATTTAGTCCCGGACGCCTAACGGCGCACCGGACGCAGGTGCTGGCACCAGAAGCAGTCCTATCCCTCAACCAGTTTCTTTAATTCCAGCGCGATCGTGTTCAGGGTTTGGCGGATGGATTTCAGGCCGCCGCCGCGTCCTCTGTGGATGACGAGTTGCTGCCATGGTGCGTCGCCCTCTTCGGGGCTGCGCACGACCAAGTGTCCGGATTTGGGCAGGGCGCTGCTTAGTAGAGCTTTCGACAGGGCGAACCCGGCCTGTTCATCAAACGCGCCATTGCGCGCATCGGCTTCGAAGTTTGACTGTTCGGATCGGCCAACCGCATTGAACAGGACCGACAGGGCGGGGCGCATGTCGGCGCTGACTTGTTCCTCGATCACCTGATTGAGCAGGCGCACCCCGCGCAGCGAATAGACATCGGCATGCATCGGCGCGAGCACGTGGTCTGAGGCTTCGAGAGCGCAGCGCGTCAGGAAAGTGGCGTTCGGGTTGGTATCGAAAATGATCAGATCATATTCGCTGCGATAGTGGTCAATCATTCGGCGGAAATTTGATCCGACCAGGGCCAGCGTTTGCGGGCTTGGCGCAAAGGCATATTTCGAAATCTCGAACTGGCCAGAGATCAGATCGAGCCGCCCGCCGGGGCCATCCGGCGTGAGCAGATTGTGCGTGATCGTTTCGGTCGGTGCTGGCGCGAACGGCTCGGTGCTGAAATTGGACCAATTATCGGCTGGTGACGTGGCTTCCGGCGCGTGCAGGCGCGAGCGTTCGAACAGCGAAATCACCGACTTGTCCCGCGCCGCGCTGGCGTCGGCATGGTCCATGTCAAAGAAGGTCTGGGTCAGATTGTATTGCGGGTCCAAGTCAATCAGCAGCGTACGCCCGCCGAGGCTGGTCTGCCAGGCCCCGAACACTTGCGACGACACGGTGGTCTTGCCGATGCCGCCTTTCAAATTCATCACCGCGATCACCGGGCAACGCCGCTGATAGCGCTCACGGCAAGCCGTAGCGAGGCGTTCAAGCGCGCCTTCGTCTGAGATCGCGTCAGTGAGCTTATCGGCCAGTGCAGATTTGAAAAAGCGTGACAGTCGGCCATTATCGACCCGGATCGGGAATAAAGTCAGGCCGCGATCAAGCGCGCGTTGAAGCTGGGCCTGCACCGCGTTCGAACGGGTCGAAGAGGCTGAGACCAGAACCACCATGCCAGCGGCATTGTCGATGGCTTGATTGATTTGGGCTGGATCGGCCTCGCCATCACTGCCCGGCGGGGCATACCAGGTCTGAATTGAAGCCTGGCGCATAACTTCATGGACCGTCAGCAAGGCGTCAACATCACGCGGTCCATGAGTGATGAAAATATGCGACATATTGTAGGTCCAAATCTCAGGAGGGTCTGTAGTCGGGTAACCCGAATAGGACAATTGGGCTACACTCTTACGGCATGAATTCAAGGTAACACTTGAGTTCTATGCATTGCCTGTGCAAAAGACCACGGCTTGAAGGAGATTACCGATGATCTGGACGCCTAGCAGCTGGCGCGAACGCCCCGCCAAACACATTCCTGAGGATTATCCGGACTCTACTGCTCTCGCGAATGTCGAGAAACGCTTGCAGGATTTTCCGCCATTGGTGTTTGCCGGTGAGGTGCGTAATCTCAAATCGCGTTTGGCTGATGTCGCGGCGGGTGAAGCGTTTTTGTTGCAAGGCGGCGATTGCGCGGAGAGTTTCAAGGAATTCAACGCTGACAATATCCGCGATACATTGCGGGTGCTGTTGCAAATGGCGGTCGTGCTAACTTATGCGGCGTCAAAGCCGGTGGTCAAAGTCGGACGTTTGGCCGGACAGTTCGGCAAGCCACGCTCATCCGCGATTGAAACGATTGATGGTGTAACCCTGCCTTCCTATCGCGGTGACAATATCAATGGCATGGCGTTTGACGAGAAGTCGCGCATCCCGGACCCGGAGCGCCTGATCCAGTCATACTCGCAATCGGCTTCGACGCTGAACCTTGTGCGGGCGTTCAGCCAAGGCGGTTATGCCGATCTGGCCAACGTGCATTCCTGGATGCTGGGCTTTGTTGATCGCTCTCCGCTAGGGACGCAGTACCGCGATATGGCCGACAAGATTTCCGACGCGCTGGATTTCATGAAGGCCTGCGGCGTGACCTCGCAAAGTGTGCCGCAAATGGCGCAGGTTGAGGTCTATACCTCGCATGAGGCCCTGTTGCTCGGCTATGAAGAGGCCCTGACGCGGGTCGATAGTACCTCTGGCGACTGGTATGATACTTCAGCGCATATGCTGTGGATCGGCCACCGTACGCGCCAGGTTGACCATGCCCATGTCGAGTTCTGTAAGGGCATCAAAAACCCAATCGGGATGAAATGCGGGCCGGGTTTGGACCCTGATGAGCTGTTACGCATCATAGAGACACTCAACCCGGACGATGAAGCTGGGCGGATTACACTGATCGCGCGGTTTGGTGCTGATGGTGTTGAAGCAGGGCTGGTGCCGCTGGCGCGTGCGATCAAGCAAAGCGGTCGCACAGTGATCTGGTCGTGTGATCCAATGCACGGCAATACGTTGAAGACCTCCAATGGTTTCAAAACCCGTCCGGTCGACCGCATCCTCAGCGAAGTTGGTGGCTTCATTGATGTGCTCAGCGCCGAGGGCTGTGTGCCGGGCGGGGTTCATTTCGAGATGACAGGGCAAGATGTCACCGAGTGTATTGGCGGCGCGCAGGCCATCTCAGAGGCAGACCTGTCATCAAGATATCACACTCATTGCGATCCTCGTCTGAATGGCGAACAAGCGCTTGAACTTGCCTTTCTGATCGCCGACAAGCTGATCGGACTGAAAGAGGCCAATCAAATGCCGTCACGCGCAACCAATTAAAGAGAGCAACTGACATGACCCAGCGGGCATGGCCCGCATGGGCACGGGCATCTGAGATACTGGACCTGTTACGGCTATCCGGACCGATTGCGATCTCGCGCGCGGCGATGATGCTGATGGGCATTACCGACGCAATTGTACTTGGTCAGATGGCGCCGGGCGAGCTGCCATACGTGCTCAATTCATGGCTGCCGATTGGCGTATCGTTGGGGCTAGGCACTGGTATCCTGATCGGCGTGCAAGTGTTGACCTCGGAATTGATGGGGGTCGGGCGCGAGCAGGAGTCCGGGCGGATATTTCGGCGGGCGTTGGTCTTTTCTGCGGTGCTCGGGCTGGCTCTGACAGCGCTGATCTATCTATTGGCGGGGCCGATGTTTCGCGCATTTGGCTTTGCGCCAGAGGTCGCAGCTGCTGTTGCATCGTGCACGCGGATCATGTCGCTCGGCATGTTTGGCTTCATGGTCACGACAGTGTGCAGCATGTATATGGAGGCGTTGCGTCGCCCGCTATTTGTTACTGCGGTGATGTATTTTGGCGTGTTGCTGAACCTTGGCTTCGACCTTGCCTTGGTCGCAGGTTGGGGCCCGTTTGAGCCGATGGGCGCGAACGGTGTTGCGTGGGCAACGACTGGGACGCGCACCATCCTGATCCTTGCTTTCGGTTGGGCGATCGTTGCATTTACGCCAGCGTTCAAGCCATCGCCAAAAGGCCCAGATGAGGAGGTTCGACGACAATTCAGCGTTGGTATCGGCACCGCGATCAGCAATGTCGTCGAGTGGGGTGGTTTCAATTTCACCTATATCATCGCGACGTGGATCAGCTTGCAGGTCAACACGGTGTACGGTTATGCGACGCAGATGATGGGGCTGGCATTTATGGCTTTCCTTGGCATTGGTACTGCAACTAGCGTTCGGGTCGCAGAAAGCTATGGCCGGGGCGACCGCCAGGGCGTGAATGACGCCTCACGGCTAGGCGTTGTTGCTACGCTAACTGTTGGTGGCTTGCTTGGCGGTTTCGTGTATCTGGCGCGAGAGCCAATTTCAGAACTGCTGGTCAATCCAACGGCGGTTATGGATGGGGTCCTGCTTGCACCAGCCTTGGCATTGCTTTTGGCAACAGTCGCTGTCGCGATTGTGTTTGATGGTTTGCAAGCAACCTGCTCAATGGCACTGCGGGCCCAGGAAGTGATCTGGGTGCCGAGCATCATTCATATTGGCTCATTCTTCGTCGTGCTGATCCCGGCGGCCTATACGCTCGGCATTACGATGCAGCGCGGCGCACAAGGCATGATCGAAGCGGCGGCGCTTAGTGTGATTGTTGCAGGCGTTTCACAGCTTGCTTTGTTGCAATGGAAAACGGCGCGCCACAGGGTGTGACGCGCCGTTTCTTTAGTTCCGTGAAGAACAAAAGACCTAGATGTCTTTGAGCGCCGAAGCAGGCTTGAAAGCCGCCGAGGTTTTCTCTTTGATCTGGATCTTTTCGCCAGTGGCCGGGTTACGGCCCTCACGGGCGCCGCGAGTTTTCGCGACAAATGTACCGAAGCCTGCAATAGCAACTTGCTGACGGCCTTTTACGGCGCCAGAAATTGAATCGAAGACAGCGTCTACAGCACGGCCAGCTTCGGCCTGTGACGAGTCAGTCGCATCAGCGACAGCTTTAGTAAGTTCACCCTTGTTCATTGGGATCTCCCTTTTCGTTACGGCAATTGTCACCGTACTTGGCATTGTCCATGATTCGGTTTGCCTGAATATCCCAAAAAGCCAATAAGTACGGGCGATTCGGGGTATTTCTGCTATTTTTAGCCATTTTTGCACCGATTTTTGTGGAATTTTCGCGTACTAGGCGAGTTCGTCTCTTCGTTCAGGTTTGGGATAATCACGACCGAATCCAACCCAAACGGATGATTCCCGCCCCTAAGAGGGCTTCAAAGGCGCGGGAAATACCGATTTTCTAGCCGAGCTTGACCAGCATCTTGCCTTTATTTTTGCCACTGAACAGGCCCATGAAGGCGGCAGGTGCAGCCTCGATCCCTTCCATTACGGTTTCCTGGAATTTCAGTTTTCCGGATGGAATCCACTGTGCGAGGTCGGCCATGAACTCGGCCTGCATGTCGACATGTGTAGACACGATAAAGCCGCGCAACTGTAACTGTTTGCCGACAAGCTGGATCATGTTGTTCGGGCCGGGCGCAGGCTCGGTGTCATTATACTGTGAGATCGCGCCGCACAGCGCCATCCGGGCCATTGGTTTGGCCATCTCAATCGCCGCCTGCAAATGGTCGCCGCCAACATTGTCGAAATAGACGTCAATGCCTTTAGGTGCAGCCGTCCGCAGAGCCGCGAGCAAGCCTGCATAATCGCCCGCCGCGCGGTAATCGACGCATTCATCCGCACCAAGCTGTTTGACGAAGGCACATTTTTCTGCGCCGCCAGCTGACCCAATCACCGTGCAGCCTTTGATCTTGGCGATTTGCACCACAGCAGAGCCGACAGCGCCCGCCGCGCCAGAGACGAACACCGTGTCGCCGTCTTTTAACTCGGCAACTCGCAATATTCCGGCATAGGCGGTCAGACCCGGCATCCCGGCAATCCCGATAAAGGCGCTGTCTGGCAGCCCGGTTCCGCTTGGCAACTTTTGCGTCATCGCCATTTCAGGTGCCATCGTCCAGGCTTCGCGCCAACCGGCCATCGACAAGACCAGATCGCCTTCCTGGTAATCAGGATTGGCAGACGCGGTGACGGTTCCAACCGCGCCGCCTTGCATCACTTCGCCGATCTGGAATGGCGGGACATAGCTTTCGCGGTCATACATCCGCCCGCGCATGTATGGATCGACTGACATCCAGCTATTGCGGACCTGAATTTGGCCGTCCGAAGGATCGCCAGCGGTGCTGGTCTGCATCGCAAAGTCAGATTCTGCCGGTTCCCCAACAGGTCGTTTGGCCAAGGCCCAGTCGCGTGATGTGATGGCTGTCATAATAAGTTCTCCAAAATGTCTGCCTGCTATTTGGGCCGGGACAGAGACAAAAGAAAGGGGTTCCCACGCGGCGGGCCGTAAGAAACCGTAATGCCTTTTGATCAATCAGGCTGGTTCTGGTGCTTGTGAGCGGGCATTTGGAGTGCGAATGAGGCGCGAAAATAGGTGGAGTATCGCATGGTACAGCTAAAGGTCGGTCTTATCGGCGCCGGGGTATTTGGGGCCTATCACGCTGGCAAGATTGCTGGCTCAGACCAAACGGAATTTATCGGCGTGTTCGATCCTGATACCACGCGCGGTGCTGAACTGGCGCGCAGGCATGGCGTCGCGACTTTCAGTGACCAGACTGCCCTGTTTGCCGCGTGCGACGCCGTCATGATTGCGTGCCCGGCGATTTATCATGAAGCAGTGGCTCGCGCGGCCTTGCAAGCGGGCGTTCATACGATGGTCGAAAAGCCATTGGCTCTGACCGGGCATGGCGCAAATGCACTTGCGGTATTGGCCGATGAGAAGGGACTTGTTTTGCAGGTCGGCCATCAGGAGCGGTTCGTTCTTGAAGCGATGGGTCTGTTTGCTATTGCTGAAATACCAACCCGGATTGAAGCTTGCCGGATGGGGCCACCTGCGCCCGATGGTCGGGCCGGGGATGTCTCGGTGATCTGGGATCTGATGACCCATGATCTCGACATGGTTGGCAAGCTGATGGGCGCGCCGGTCTATGTTGAAGCGACAGGCAGACGCGCCCACACGGATCATATTGATGAGGCCACGGCTGTCCTGAAATTCTCTCACGGGTCAGCTGAAATTACGGCCAGCCGCTGCGCTGAGACCCGTGATCGCCGGATGAGCCTGACCTATCCCAGCGGTACAATCGCCATCAACTTCCTGACCCGAGAGGTTGAAAACACGACACCTTTTGCAGTTCAGGTCGACGTCTCGGACGCGCTGCCAGACCCGCTCGCCGCGGCAGATGAAGCTTTCTTTGCCACCTGCCTGAACCAGCGTGAGTGCGCCATACCTGGCCGCGAAGCTGCCCTGGCTGTCGATATGGCTGAACGAACCGAACTGTCGGCCTTACATACACTTGGAGCTTGAAGCCATGAGCCATACCGCACCCGATACAAGCCTGCTGGTCAATCTGCCGAGCGCTGCCCCGGTTCAATTTTTTGACTTGAAAGCCCAGCAAAAGCTGATCCGCCCGGCGCTTGAGCAACGCTGGATCACCATTCTTGATCATGGTCGTTATATTGGTGGCCCGGAAGTCGACGAGTGTGAGACCGCTTTGGCCGATCTGACCGGGGCTGGCGATGCGGTAGCAGTTGGGTCAGGCACGCAAGCGCTGGTCATGCCACTGTTGGCCATGGGGATTGGGACAGGCGACGCGGTGTTCATTCCCGGGTTCACCTATAATGCCACTGCCAATGCGGTTTTGCTGGCCGGTGCATTTCCAGTGATCGTTGATATCGACCCGCACACGTTTAACATGTGCCCAGCTGATCTGGCGCGAAAAATTGACGAGGTAAAAGCCAAGGGTGATCTGATCGCGCGCTGCGTCATGCCGGTCGATCTCTATGGCCTGCCGGCCGACTATAAGGCCATTCAAGCTGTTGCAGACATGCACGATCTGCGTGTGATTGCTGATGGTGCGCAGGCGTTTGGGGGTAAGGACAATGGCGACTGGGTCGGCAATATTGCCGAGATTACCGCGATCAGCTTCTATCCGACGAAGACCTTGGCCGGGTATGGTGATGGCGGCGCTATTCTGGTGCGCGACGCTGAATTTGCGGATCGGCTGCGTTCGATCCGCTGGCATGGCACCGGGGATAATCGCAAGGAATCGATCCGGGTTGGGATCAATGGCCGCTGCGATTCGATTCAGTGTGCTGTGGTCGCGGAAAAACTCGGTATCTTTGCTGAAGAGCGCGCGCGCCGTATCGCTGCTGCGTCGCTATACAATGCTCGGCTCGAAGGCTTGATCGATCATCAGGTCGCCCTTGATGGTCAGGAAAGTGCCTACGGACTTTATACTGTACGTGTACGTAATCGCGATGCGGTGCGTGCCGCCTTGGCTGAGGCCGCCATTCCATCCGGGATCTATTACGATATGGCGATCCATCAGATGCCTGCTTTTGCCCATTGCGCTGCGGCGGGCAGCTTGCCGCATTGTGAAAAAGCCGCTGAAGAAAGCCTCAGCCTGCCTATGCATCCGTATTTGAGTGAAGCCCAGATCCACAAAGTCTGTGACACGTTGATCGCCGCGCACAACGCCTGATCGTATGGCGACGCTTGCGGCAAAGCGGGGGCTGGGCCAAAAGGCTTGCATCAGAAACCGTCGGGCGGAGCGCACATCATGACCACACTTGCATTCATTGGGCTTGGCAATATGGGCGGTGGCATGGCCGCCAATCAAGCCGCTGCGGGCCGCATTGTTCGAGCCTTTGATCTGTCGGCGCAGGCCTTGCAAAAAGCAGAGGCTGCTGGCTGCACGCCATGTGCCTCTGCGGCGGAAGCGGTGAGCGGAGCTGACGCGGTGATCACCATGCTACCGGCTGGCAAACATGTGCGCGGTGTCTATGCAGCCGACATTCTACCGAACGCCAAGGAAGGCGCACTTTTGGTTGATTGCTCAACGATTGACGTGGACAGCGCGCGCGCTGTGGCGGCTTTGAGTAGCGACGCCGGGAAGGGGTTTCGCCCCGCCGATGCGCCTGTTTCGGGTGGGACCGCCGCTGCAGATGCGGGTACATTGGCCTTCATGGTCGGCTGTGAAGAGGCCGACTTCGCGCCGGTCCAGAGATTGCTGGAACCAATGAGCCGCGTGACCCTACAAGCCGGTAGCAGCGGTGCCGGGCAGGCGGCGAAGATTTGCAATAACATGCTGCTCGGTATTTCGATGATCGGTACTTGCGAAGCCTTTGCGCTGGCCGAGAAACTCGGCCTAGATGCGCAGCGTTTCTACGATATTTCCTCTCAATCATCAGGTCAGAACTGGTCGATGACGGCCTATTGCCCGGTCGAAGGTGTCGGCCCGCAATCGCCCGCCGACCGGGCCTATGAAGGCGGCTTTGCCACCGCTATGATGCTGAAGGATTTACGCCTGGCCAAACAGGCGGCGATCTCAAGCGGCGGCGTCACCCCGCTCGGCGGCCACGCTGAAGCGCTTTACGCCATGCTCAGCGAACAAGGCCTGGGCGACAAGGATTTCTCCAGTGTGATTGAACTTCTCAAACGCGGCACGGTGACATGACAAGCCTGTCATTCATGCCGTATCAACTTTGGACCTTTAGTCTCGATAATTAATCAGGCTGGCCTTGGACCTGCCGTAATTATCGGAGAAGTCTCAGCGCCATGAGCGTGCTAATTGCCCTTGCATTTCCGATGGCGACGGGCGCTGGCCCGATGGATGCGGCTTTGCGCGCAACCGAAGCGCCGGAGGCTTTGCGGGCTGCGTTCACAGTTGAAATGACGAGCGCCAAAGGTCGGCGCATCCTGAAATTTGATCCACGCCTCCCGCCCGACCAAAGATGGGGTTTGGTCTACGCAACCGGAGAGGATAGTGCGTTAGACGACGCAGCGGCGGCGTGGGGTGCAGAAGCTGCGCCAGATGGCCGTCTATTCCCGGACGATTTGCGCGCCAGCCTTGGGCAAATCGTTGAAGTTGAGGACCTTGGTGGCGGCTGGCGTCTGGCCTTCGAGCATGCGCCCTCCGCCAATGACACGGCCCTGGACATCTGGGCCAGTCAACGCTTGAAAGCTGAGGCGTGGCTGGAGCCGGTCGAGGGGCGTTTCCTGCGCATCGACTACCATTTGCCCCGCCCCGTACGCGGGCCCAAAGGTGGCCGCCTGACCCGGTTTCACCAATCTTATTTGTTTGAGACAGAGCCGGAATGGGGTCTGACCTATATCTCTCAGTTCAAGCTCGAGTTCGAAGCCAAGGCGCCGTTCAAGACTATCCGTCAAAGCTACGCCGCTGTGATCACCGAAGCGACATTCTTCTTTGCCAGCAGTATGGCCGAAACCCAGTTCGTATCTGCCCAACGGATTGAAGAAAAGAAACTCGCTGAGCGCTAATCGGCGGCTGAAACCGTCATGGCGGACACTTCGGTCCAGACCTGTGTCTGGCAGATCGGGCCGATACAGCCTTTGACCTGCAGCGTGCCATTGTCACGACGCTTCAGGCGCGAGGCGTAACTCTTGTCAGCTTCTGGGTCATAAATCGTTCCGCCGCGCCAATCACGCCGCTTTTTGTCAAAGCCTTGCAACATGAGCAGGCCGAGAACTGGATCACCGGTTTTGGTCAGCGCGGTTTCAGGCGTCAGGCCGGGCTGCATTGAGGCCGGATCAATCCATGAAACGCGCCCACATGGTGTGCCGTCACCGCAGTCGGAAATGGTTATGTGGGAGGTCTTTTCCGGGGTCTCAAACGTGCCGAACACCGCATGAGTGTCGGCGTGAGCAGCGCCAGTGAACAGTATTGAAAGAGCGGCAAGTGCGATAACAGACTTCATTATGGACTCCTCTGGGAGGGTGGATACAGTCACAGTAACAATCACCAACAGAGCTGGGATTGCAAGTGTGCTCACAGAGTTTTGTGTAGATTTTGCATTTGACTGTTTTCGATTGGGTCGCGTTCAGGTAAGTTTCACTGATGACGATTCACATGCTGAAACTCTGCGTCGGTGTTGACGAAGTTGCTGACATTGCGGCTTGGCAGGCGCGCACGATGCGCGATCATCCGGCACCATTTCATCATACGAGAATGGTGCCCAAGCGCGCCGCTGAACTGGTTGATGGCGGGTCGATCTATTGGGTTGTCAAAGGCGTCATACAGGCTCGCCAGCGCATCGTGGCGGTGAATGAATTTGTCGATCGCAGCGAACGCAAAGCCTGTGAACTGGTATTCGATCCAGAGCTGGTATTGGTGGATCCGACCCCAAAACGCGCATTTCAGGGCTGGCGCTATTTGCAGCTTGGTGATGCGCCGATTGATTTGACCTCAAGCCAGGTCGATGCACCGCAAGCCCTGATGGCTGATCTTAAAGACGCGATGGTTTGGTAAGCATCGGTTAAGTACCAAAGCAGGATTCGCGCTGATCACGACGGGCAGGTGCGGGCCGAAGCGGGCGCTGGCGTGTTGCATTGGCAACCTGTTCAGCGTCCGCAAACATGAACGCCAATTGTTGCAACGCCCGGCGGGTTTTGAGCGTATCCTTGCTCACGTCGAGTGTTTTGAGTTGGGCCGCGCCAATGGTCGCCATGCTGTGATAGATGCAGCCGAGTCCGGCGGCGCTACCATGCCCCTCTGTCCAGACCCCAAGGTGTGAGGCTGTGGTTGTGAACCGTCCAACTTCAATCAAGTATGGCAAGTCGATCTCTGGCGCTCGGCCGGTATCAATTGCATCGATCATATCAGTCGTTTCAGCCAGAAGGTTAGCCGCTTTTCCAGCCCATTGGCGGGCCAGTTCGGGGTTGGCGTGCGCTGAAAGGGGCACTGAGACGGGTAGGGCAAGGACAAGCAAGGCAAGACATAAGCGTTTCATCGTGACACGGCTCCGAATGATATGCGCAGCAAGCAGCAAATGGCGTACCAGCTGACAATTCTGCGCGTCTCCGTCTCGTCGGTGCCAGACAACTGACAGCCTGCGCGCGTTGACAATTTCTCTATAAACGCCTATCGCGCGCCACATGAGAACGCTGCATCATCTTCATCAACAGACCTGACGCGCCCTCTTGAGGCGCGAATGATCTCGGTGCGCCTTCAAGTTTTCAGTCCAAAGCCTGACTTGGCTTTTTCACGAAAATCCCAAATGCCCACCGATCCGACCCTATGCCGGGTTGTCTATTCGTAGGACGATCGGTTTTGAGCACGTCAAACCCAGTCCCGGCTGCCACACTTCACACTTATAGAGGCTTCGTTTATGCGAAGCTTTAAGAGACATAAAAGGCTGACACTCATGAGCAAGAAAGCTCCAAAATCGCCAAAGCCAATTGACATGGCGCGCAAACCGCGTGGCTTACCGGACAAGCGTGAAGGCCTGATCCATGCTGAGCAGGCGATGATCGAACGGGTGACTGCGGTCTATCGGTGTTGGGGCTTTGAGGGCCTGGACACTGGCGCGGTTGAATTTGCCGACGCGCTTGGCAAGTTTCTACCCGATGATGACCGTCCAAATGCGGGTGTGTTTGCGTTACAGGATGACGACGAGCAATGGCTAAGCCTGCGCTACGATCTGACCGCGCCGCTCGCGCGCTTTGCAGCAGAGAATTGGCAGACCTTGCCCAAGCCGTTCCGCCGTTACGCTGCGGGCCCGGTTTGGCGCAATGAAAAGCCAGGCCCGGGTCGGTTTCGTGAGTTCCTGCAATGTGACGCCGATACGGTTGGCGCGGGCGGCGCACATGTAGATGCCGAAATGATCGCCATGGCCGCCGAAGCGATGCGCGCTGCGGGGGCGGGGGACGGCGAGTTTACGGTGCGCGTCAACACAAGACGGCTGCTCAATGCGGTCCTCGAAGGCATTGGCGCAACTGGCGAAACCGCGCGGCTGACCATTTTGCGAGCGCTGGATAAGCTCGACAAGTTTGGCCCATCTGGTGTGGCCGATCTGCTCGGCGCTGGGCGTATGGACGCATCTGGCGACTTCACCAAAGGCGCTGGGTTGAGCATAGATGGCGTCAAGCGGGTGCTGGCCTTTGCCGAGGCTGGACGCGCGACGCGCGGCGAAACACTTGAGGCGCTCGGCACTGTCGTTGGCACGGGCGAAGAGGCGAGCGCTGGTCTGGCCGAGCTGGACGCGATTACGCGAGCGTTAGAGGCGTTTGGCGCACCTGAAACCGACATTGTGTTCGATCCCTCGATCGTGCGCGGGCTGGACTATTATACCGGCCCGGTGTTTGAGGCTGTGCTGCTCAAGCAGACCGTTGATGACCAGGGCGGCGTCGTGCAGATCGGATCGGTTGGCGGCGGCGGGCGCTATGATGACCTTGTCGCGCGCTTTACCGGCGAGAAAGTCCCTGCAACTGGGTTTTCGGTCGGGATTAGTCGTCTGGCGGCGGCCTTTGCCATGGCTGGGACTATCGGCGCGTTGAACGGCCCGGTCGTGGTGCTGAACATGGACCGTGATGATCCGAGTGAAGCGCTGAGACTGGCAACTGAGCTGCGCAATGCCGGTATTCGCGCCGAGGCCTATATGGGGTCTTCAGGTATGCGGCCGCAGATGAAATACGCTGACAGACGCGGTGCGCCCGCCGTGGTGATGGCGGGGAGTGACGAGCTGGCCAAAGGTGTAGTCACGATCAAGGATCTGAAAGTTGGCGCCGCCAAAGCGGCAGCGATCAGCTCTAATCAGGAATATCGCGAGGCGCGGCCGGGTCAGTTCGAGGCGCCGCGCGCAGACCTTGTGGCGCGTGTTCGGGCCATTGTGGAGGCCGAAGATGAGTGATTTATTTGCTGGACTCGGCGGACGCTTTGTCGAGCCGCGCATCGTCATAGAGGCGGCACTGCCACTGGAGCTTTCGGGCGAGGCGGTTCGTGGGCGGATTTGCGTGTTTACCGACGAAGAGGGCCGCGAATGGGCGCTGCGCCCGGATCTGACACTGCCAGTTGCGGTTGATGAAGTCGCGCGCCGACGCGGCGGGGCCAGCGGCGAGCAGATCGTACGCTACGCGGCGCCTGTGTTTCGCTTACCAGCCCTGCCCGGCGAGCCAGTTGAATTTTGCCAAGCCGGGTTTGAGCGCTTTGGCGGGGCGAGCACACCGGAGACCGACGCGGAAGTTTTCGCCGCCGTGGTTCAGGCCTGCGCTGAGGCAGGTGTGTCCGAGGGCGCAGTTAGGATCGGGGATCTATCCGTCTTCTCTGGCTTCGTTGACGCCATGAACTTGCCGCCTGAAATCGCGTCGGGTTTGAAGCGTGCCTTTCGCCAGGAGGGCGGGGTGCGGGCATTCCTGAATGGCGCACGAAGTGGGGCCGCAGCCGGATTGGCCAAGCGGATGCAGGGCATGGACCGCGCCGAAATAGAGGCCTTTGTCGGTGACATTTTCGCGCTAACCGGTATTCGCCCCGTCGGTGAACGCTCAAGCGAAGAAATCGTCGAACGCCTGTACCAACGTGCGCACGCGGGTGAGATGACGGCACTGCCTGACGACGCCAAAGTGCTGCTCGATGCACTACTCGCGGTGGATGTTCCTGCTGGCGATGCTGTCGGCGCGCTAAATGCAATTGCGGCTGGCGCAGGTTTGTCCAAAGTTCAGCCTGTGCTTGATGCATTATCTACCCGGATCACGGCGATGCAAAAAAGTGCGCCAGACCTGATGGCGGCGGCAACTTTTGCAACTCGGTTCGGACGCCGCTTCACTTATTATGATGGTTTCGTATTTGAGATTGCCGCCGACAAAGACGCCAGTGCAGATGGGCGGCCCTTTGCGGCTGGTGGCCGCTATGATCGATTACTGTTCAACCTGTCGGGCGGTGATGTTGAGGCGTCGGCGATTGGGGCAATGATTGTTCCTCACCGTCTGAAACCAGGATCAGGAGGCCGCGCATGACCCGGTTGTCAATTGCCATACCCTCAAAGGGGCGACTCAAGGAAAAGACGGAGGACTGGCTCGCGGCCAGCGGCTTCAGATTACGCCAGGCTGGCGGTGGACGCGGCTATAGCGCCGAGCTCTCTGGCCTACCGAGCGCAGATATTTTGCTCCTGTCAGCGGGCGAAATTGCCCAAGGCCTGATCTCTGGCGCTCTACATGCCGGGGTCACAGGTCAGGATTTGCTGCACGAAGCCTCAGGCGATGTGGCGCGCGACATTAAAACGATACGCCAGCTAAACTTTGGCGGCGCTGATGTAATCGTTGCGGTGCCAGCGTCTTGGCTCGATGTTGATACAATGGCGGATCTCGAAGCGGCCGGCGCACTGTTTCGCGCCCGGCATGGCCGGCGGATGCGGGTGGCGACCAAATATATGCGCCTGACCCGCCGGTTCTTTGCCGAACAGTCGGTCGGCGAGTACCGCCTCGTCGAAAGCGCCGGAGCAACCGAGGCGGCGCCTGCTTCTGGCAGCGCTGAGCTGATTGTCGACATCACTTCGACCGGGGCGACGCTGAAAGCAAATGGTCTGAAAATCCTCTCTGATGGTGTCATTCTAAAAAGCCGGGCGGCGCTGACCGTGTCTAAACAAGCGGCGTGGGATGATGATGTATTCGCCACACTGCGCACCTTGCTTGATGGGACGGAGGCAAGCTTGGCGGCTGCCGCGACAAGGCGATTAGAGACCGCGCTGCCAATCCCGGGTGAGCTTGCAGAAACGTTCAACCTGCAAGTCTTGCAATCAGGAAGCGCCCTCTGCCCAGTGGCGGATGCAGCCTTGGTTGCGCGCAAGCTTGCGGCTTCTGGTTTGGGATCTGTTGCAATTACAACAGTCGATCATGTCTTTGCTGAAACCAATTCAGCGTTCGAAAACTTTGTTAAAGAGCTGTCACAAAGCGCTTGACAATAAGGCGAAATCTTGGCGATACAGACTATGCAAGTTTCTGGGAGGAAACGCTGCAGTCACTTTATAGGGCGTGATCGGTAACGGTCGCGCCCTTTTTTCTTGCCAGGCATTGTGATGGTGACCTCAAAGCCAGCAAAAAAACGGCCCCACTCAGGGGCCGCAGTCATTTCAGAGTGTTTTTTAGCGAGGCAACTTCTCAGGGAGAGGGGGAAATAGGGGAGTTACCGATCGCGTGTTATTGAAAAACAATATTCTTTTATCGTTATTCGTCAATAAGAAAATTGCGTTTACGCAATCTATTTTCGCGTAATAGGGGGCTGAGCCTGTTGCTGTTCGTACGAGTATGCAAATTCAGCGCGGTCGCCAGAGGTTCGAACTGCGCAGAAGCCACCTTGGTGAGTTGACTTTAAAGACAGCGCTGGCAAAGCGTTCGGGGTGGGCACATGCCCTTCAGTCAACCAATCAGGAGCTTACCATGTCCGATTCGCGCCAGCACATTATGCCGGTCTATAACCCTCCAGCAGAGGCGTTTGAGCGCGGTGAAGGTGTGCGCCTGTTCACTCAGGATGGTAGGGAATATCTCGATTTCGTCGCTGGTATTGCGGTCAGCGCCCTTGGTCACGCTCACCCGGCTATGGTTGAAGCATTGCAAACGCAAGCCGCGAAAATCTGGCATACATCAAACATGTTCCGCGTCCCGGCAGCAGAAGAGCTGGCCGCCAAAATGTGCCGTGATACATTTGCCGACCGCGTCTTCTTCACCAATTCCGGCACTGAGGCTGTAGAGTGCGCGATCAAGACAGCGCGTAAGTTTCATTGGGCAAAAGGTGATGAGGAGCGGTTTGAGATTATCACCTTTTCGGGCGCGTTCCATGGCCGCTCATTGGGCGCGATCAATGCTGGCGGTAACCCGAATTATCTCAAAGGCTTCGGGCCACCATTGCCGGGTTTTTGCCAAGTCGCGTTTGGCGACATGGCGGCGCTCGAAAACGCGATGTCCGACAAGACGGCAGCGGTGTTCATCGAGCCGGTACAAGGCGAAGGCGGCGTACGCGCAGTCCCGGAAGAAGACCTGACCGCGATCCGCAAACTGTGCGACGAGCATGGCGCTTTGCTGATCTATGATGAAGTACAATGCGGCATGGGCCGGACCGGCAAGCTGTTCGCGCATGAATGGGCCGAAGACGCACAGCCGGATATCATGTGCGTGGCCAAGGGCGTTGGTGGCGGCTTCCCGTTTGGGGCCTGCCTGACCACAGAAGAGACCGGGATCGTCATGCAGCCCGGCAGCCACGGCTCAACCTATGGCGGCAACCCGCTCGCCATGGCGGTCGGTAATGTGGTTTGGGATATTATCTCTGATGAGACATTTCTCGCCGAGGTGCGCCGCGTCGCAGGTACCGTATCGCAGGGCTTGAAATCGCTCGCCGATACGCATCCCGGCAAAGTCGTTGGCGTCACCGGCAAAGGCCTGCTGACCGGGCTACAACTGAAGGCGCTGCCCAAGCCGGTTCAGAATAATTGCCGTGACAAGGGCTTACTGGTTGGGGTTGCTGGCAACAATGTCCTGCGCCTCGCGCCGCCGCTGATCATTCAAGACAGCGATGTACGCGAAGCGGTTGGCATCATCGATGCCGCATTGGGTGAATGGACACCAGAAACCTAATGCGCAACTGGGTTTTGTCTGCGCTGGTGCTGGCTGTGACAGCTTGTGCCAGCGAGATAAACACGGCCAATGAGCTTGATGAACAGCTGCGCTAAACGCGCAAGCAATCGCGCACTGCGCCTTCACACAGAGGCAAAATCGACCGATAGTCAGGCCATCCCAGAAGGAGGGCGCAAATGTCGGGTCTATATATCTTGTTGACGGCGGGACTAATCGTGATCGTTCTGATCATCGCGCTGTTCAATCGGTTGGTACAGAAACGCCAAATGGTCCGCAATGGCTGGGCCGATATTGATGTCCAACTCAAGCGCCGCGCCGATCTGATCCCGCATATCGTCAGCAGCGTCAAAGGCTATGCCGCGCACGAGCATGACCTGTTCGAGGATATTGTCGCCAAGCGTAATGCGGCGTTGCAGGCCGGTGATGACCCGGCCAAACGCGGCGTCGCTGAATCGGCTTTGGTGCGGCCAGTGACAAAGCTGTTTGCTGTTGCTGAAGATTATCCCGACCTCAAGGCCTCGCAAAACTTCCTCGACCTGCAAGACGAGTTGTCGGACACCGAGAACAAGATCGAGATGGCGCGGCGGTTCTATAACGGCGCGGTGCGCGAGCTGAATATCGGGGTGCAGAGCTTTCCGGCCAACCTCATCGCCGGCCTGTTCGGCTTTGCCAAGGCAGCCTTCTTCGAGATTGAGACTGCCGACAGGGCTGTGCCAGATCTCAATTTGGGGGACAGTTGAGCCATGCTGCGCGCGTTTGTTTTTTTCGTTCTGAGCCTCTGTCTGGTTGCTGGCGTTCACGCCGAGGAAGCGATCAATCAATTTGATGTGGATATTCAAGTCGAACGCAGCGGCGACATTATTGTTACTGAAACCATCATTGTGACGGCTGAAGGCAATAAAATTCAACGCGGCATCTTTCGCGACCTGCCGCGTTATTACGGCGATGACGAGACCGGCGGGCGGCTGCCGTATCGCTACAAGGTGCTGAGCGTGAGGCGGGACGGGCGCAAAGAACCGTATGAGATGCTGGACGAGCGTAACGCTAAACGGATCAGGATTGGCGACGCAGATTATTTCCTGCCTCGCGGACGCTACACCTATTCGATCCGTTACCGGGTCAAAAACCAGGTTCGCTATTTCGAGACCTATAACGAGATCTATTGGAACGCCACGGGGACCTATTGGTCTTTCCCGATTGACGCGGCGCAGGCGAGCATAACCCTGCCGACAGGCGCGCGAATTACCAGCCATAACGCCTATACCGGATCACGCGGCCAGTCCGGCAGTGATTATCGTTACCAGGCCGAGGGTGACACGCATACATTCACGGCCACCCGCCGTTTCAACCCGCGCGAAGGCCTGACCATCTCGCTGGCATTTGAGAAGGGCTTGATCGCGCCGCCATCTGCGGCGGATCAAGGCTGGCTATGGTGGGCGCGAAATGGCGCGCTGACGATCTTGCTCGGCTCGTTGGTTGGGCTGTTCGGTTTCTATTATCGCAGCTTCAACAAGGTCGGGCGCGACCCGGTCAAAGGGCCTGTGTTTGCCCGCTATGGCCCGCCTGAGGGCTATTCCCCAGCCGCCGCACACCATATCTATTATCGCGGAATGCGCGGCCATAAAGGGCTGGTGGCGACCCTGATGCAGCTCGCCGCCAAGGGCTATATGACGATTGATGTCGATGCCAAGGACAAGAAGAAAACCACACTGACGACCAATACGCCCGAAGGTAACTGGCCTGACATGCCAGACGAATCGAACCATCTACACACTGACCTGTTCACAGGTCGTTCCAGAGTGCCGCTCGGGGAAAAATACGACTCAGGTTTCACCACCGCCTATAATGCGTTCAGGAAACGCATCACTGATGACTATGGCAACGCCTATTTCAAGTGGAATATCGGCTATGTCATTGTTGGTGCGATCCTGTCGGTTGGGGCGCTGGTCTTTGCGGTCACGCAAGCGAGCTATTGGACGGGTTGGCACACCGCTGCGATCCTCGCGCTGGTCGCACTCAATGGCCTGTTCATGTATTTGATGCCCGCGCCGTCGCGCAAGGGTCAGGACATTCGCACCGAGATTGAGGGTTTCCGGCTGTATCTCGAGACCGCCGAGAAATTGCAACTCAACGCGGTGGAGGTGGGCAGCGAGGCGCCGCCGCCAATGACCACGGCGCGCTATGAAAATTTCCTGCCCTATGCCGTCGCGCTGGGGGTTGAAAAACCCTGGACCAAACATTTCGAACGCCTGATCCCCGAAGAGGCGGCGGGTTACAATCCCGGCTGGACCAATATGGGCGCGCTCAGCTTCGGCTCAATCGGCGGTATGACCGACCGAATGGTCTCAGGCATGAGCTCCGGCGTGACCAGCGCCATGCCGCAAAGCTCTGGCTCATCCGGCTCAGGCGGCGGTTTCTCCGGCGGCGGCGGTGGCGGCGGTGGCGGCGGCGGCTGGTAGGCGTGCAGGTAATGAAGAAAGATCAAATTCGAGCCTTGCTGAAAAGCATTGAAACCGGTGAGCCCGGACCTGTGGCTGTCGTTGATGAGGCGAAATATATTCAGCACAACCCTCAAACCCATGAAGGGAGTGAGGGATTGGTTGCTCTGTTTAAGCGCCTATCCAAGACCTCACCTAGAGTGAATATTGTTCGGGCCTTCGAGGATGGCGATTTCGTCTTCGCCCATACGGAGTATGATTTCGCGCGCCGGAATGTTGGCTTTGAAGTGTTCCGGTTTGAAGGTGGTCGGGCGGTTGAGCACTGGGACAATATCCAAGTCCGGCAGGGACCAAATCTATCCGATCGCACAATGGTGGATGGGCCTACGCAAGCGGTTGACCTTGACCTGACTGAAAGCAATCGCGCGGTCGCTCGGTCTTTCGTTGAAACCGTGCTTGTCGATGGACAACTCGACAAGTTGACGGATTTTATTAGCGATACGGTCGCCGAGCACAGTCCGCGCCTGATTGATGGTGCGGTGGCCCTCAGAGCGGCCTTGGAAGGACAGGAAGACAGCGTCAGACGGATTGATTATCAAAAGGTGCATCGCGTTCTGGCCGAAGGCAATTTCGTCCTCTGCGTCAGTGAAGGCAAGTATGCTGGCACCCATTCTGCCTTCTATGACCTTTTTCGGATCGCTGATCGTAAGATTGTTGAGCATTGGGACACAACTGAAGACATCGCGCCTCGCAGTGAGTGGAAAAATACGAACGGTAAGTTCTGAAACTCGAACTGCTCACCGCGCGCGAGTGGATTTGATCAAAGCGGGTGATTGAAGCGGCGTCCATGCTCACCTCGTTGCAGCGCCGGGTTAGGCCTGAAATCCCTATGTGGCGCACCGTTTGCACGGGCGGGGTATGTTAACTTGAAATGTCTCACGCAAAGTGTGCTACATTTTAGTGTGGGGACCGCATGAATTCTACTCGATACCGAGCCGATATTGATGGTTTGAGAGCGCTCGCTGTGAGTGCTGTCGTCATGTATCATGCCCTGCCGGGCTTGATTCCGTCGGGGTTCGTCGGGGTTGATATATTCTTTGTAATCTCAGGCTATTTGATCGGCGGAATTATCTATTCTGCCGTACTTGAGAAGCGTTTCAGTTTCGGAAATTTTTACGCGCGCCGTGCGCGCCGGATTCTGCCTGCACTGATTGTGGTCGTTATGGCGGCTTTTCTTGCGGGTATATTCCTGCTTGATTCCAAGGGTTTTAGGGAACTGTCGTCACAATCAGTTGGTGCCCTGATCGCGATACCTAACTTTTATTTCTGGGAACATACCAGCTATTTTGCGACCGCTGCTGAGTTCCAGCCGCTATTGATGACGTGGTCGCTGGGGGTCGAAGAACAATTCTATATTGTCTTCCCTTTCATCTTGCTTGGCATCGTCCGTTTGCCCGCGAAGTTCCGTCTGCTGGCTATTGCAGGCCTGACCCTTCTGTCGTTTGGGTATTCAATTCTTGTCCAGAGCGCAGATCCTAGCTTTGCTTTTTACATGTTGCCGCCCAGGGCTTGGGAGCTGGGCGCGGGCGCAACACTCGCGATTGCCCACCATGACGGGTTTTTCAAACCGCTTGCAATCGCGACTGAGAACTTGCTGGCCATGCTGGGCGCTGGACTGGTGATGGTTTCGATGTTCCTTGTTGAGGGGGCTTTTTCGATTCCGGGCCTGGCGGTTTACTTGTCAGTGTTTGGAACCGTTCTGCTTGTGCATTTCAGAGATAGCTGGATCAACACTCATTTATTGTCTCTGAAACCGGTCGTTTTTGTCGGACTGGTGTCTTACTCATGGTATCTCTGGCATTGGCCGATCATCTCCTATTTGAGGATCATCAGCGACGGCGCCCCCGGCCCATGGGTTTTGCTTGCGGCAGCGATAGCTAGCTTCTTCATTGCTATTGCCTCCTGGCGCTTCGTCGAACAGCCGTTCCGGCGCCCGGTGAGATCATCATTGAAAACACTGATGGCAGCGGGCGTGATACTCGTGGTCGCCTTGACCGGGCCGGTCTTTGGCAAACTGACAGGTGGCTGGTCCGATAGATTACCGGAAATCGTGCAGACCGCTGAAGCCATCCGGTTGGAAGGCCGTGGCATTTGCTTGCTGAAATATGCTGAATTTGAGTTGCATACGGGCGATGAGTGTAACCCAGAAACAGCAACGATTGCGTTGCTCGGTGATAGTCATGCCTCCGCTCTAGGGCCGGGGCTACGTCTGTTCGCAGAGAGCCGTGAAACACGAGTGGTTCAGCACACCAAATCTGCCTGTCGGCCCCTCTTAGGCTATACGACGAGCACTCTGAAAAGGCCCGGCCTTGATAAAGCTTGCGGCCGTTTTTTAAATTACGCGATTGCCGACATTCTAAATGACGACTCTATTGAAACAGTTGTCCTTGCAGGCGAATGGAGAACCATGCCGGGTTGGGATTTGCGAACCTTTACGGCTGGCCAAGTCGGCGAAATCGTCGAATACCCAATCGCTTTGGAGCAGGGTATTGGCGACATTACCGATGTCTTTGTCAGCGCGGGCAAGGAAGTTATAATTGTTGGCAGTGTCCCCAAATTCGAGACTGATCCGATGAGCCGTGTCATCGGAGATGGTCTGCCATTACGACAGAAACTGCGCACCGCTCTAACCGGTATTAACTCAAAACCTGAGCAACTGAGTCGTATGCTTGTGCCGGTAGATGATGATATGGGCGTAACCCGAATTTTAAGAGACACAGCCTTGGCGACTTCCAGGGCGACCTATATGGATATCCGCGCACAATTATGCACGGATGATGATATGTGCAGGTATGCTGAGGCGGGTAAGCCGGTATTCTTTGACAAGCAGCATCTGTCAGCATTTGGATCCAGATCAATTATGTGGGCGCATGTCTTAAGCGATTTTGCGCTGACCACCCGCAGATCAATTGATACTAGCGCCCCAGTCGTGACCGAAAATCATCATAGGTAAAATCAGACAGCATTTCGATCTCGCCAGCCTTATGCCGCACAGCGAGATTGGCGAGTGGGCTACCATTGAACGTATTGGTTTTGACGAAACTGTAATGCATCTGGTCGGTGAAGATCAGGCGGTCGCCGGGCTTGAGCGGCGCGTTGAAACTATACATGCCGATCACGTCCCCGGTCATGCAGGTCTTGCCGCCGAGCGTGTACGTGTGGGCGTGCTCGCCCGGCTCGCCCGTTTTTTCACTATTTGGGCCAATAATCTCCGGGCGATATGGCACTTCCAGCACGTCCGGCATATGGGTTGCGGCGCTGGCATCGAGGATTGCGAGCGACACGTCATTTTCGTGCAGCGCCAGTACCGTGGCGTGCAGCTCGCCCGTATTGACCACCAGACCCGCGCCCGGCTCCAAGATCACGTCGATCCCAAACCGCGCCTTGAACGCAATGATTGCGGCGATCAAAGCATCGACATCATAGCCCGGCTTGTTGATGAAATGCCCGCCGCCAAAATTCACCGCGCTCACTTGTTTCAAGTAGGGCGCGAACCGCTGCGCAACATGTTTGATCAGCCCAACCGACCCGTCCGCCATACTCTCACACAAGCTATGCACGTGGAAAATATCCACGCCCGACCAATCAACTGCGTCTAACTTTCCAGCGACTTCGCCGAACCTCGACCCCGGTGCACACGGGTCATATATATCCCCGCCCAGCGTCGCGTTCGAATAGCCCGGATTGACCCGTAGGCCAATTTTCGTGCCGGCAGCGCGGGCTTGGTCGCCAAACCGGGTGAGCTGCTCAGCGGAATTGAAATAAATATGCTGGGCCAACCTGGTCAGGCGTTGTACTTCGGCCTGGGTATAGGCAGGCGAATAAACATGTACCTCTTTGCCAAATTCCTCAGCCCCCATCCGCGCCTCAAATTCGCCCGATGCGGTCGTGCCATCGAGATAGCCGCGCATTAGCGGGAATATAGCGGGCAGCGCGAAGGCTTTGGTCGCAAGCAGGATTTTGCAGCCGGCCTCGCGGCGGATACGTGCGGCGGTTTCGAGGTTCTGGCGCAGACGCGCGGCATCGAGGAGGAAGGTGGGCGTAGGGAGGGTTTCTGGGGTCATGCAACTCTCCTGTCATCCCGGCCTTGAGCTGGGACCCAGTACCATAACGTCCGGTCTAAGCGGCTCTAGGTCCCGGCTCAAGACCAAGATGACAAGTTGAATGTGTTTTGGCTTACCCCGCCGCACACATCAGGCGTAGATGATCCGGGTCAGCCGGAATATAGCCCAATTGCTGCAAACTGATTGCGTAGTCGTCGGAATAATAACAAGGCTTTTCGCCTTGCTCGAACTGTGTCTGCGCAATGAACGTGTCCGTTCCAGGGCGGGTGAAGCTAATGAAGGGTGACCAGACCCGGTGCCAGCCGCGCGAGCGTGCAATATCAGTCACGCCCATCTCTTCGGCAAAGGCGGCACCCGCTGCGCTGCGCACATGCAGATGAAGGACGCTGATCTGGAAGCCCGCGCCATCATTCGGCAGTTTCTTGCGCTGTTTCTCGCTAAGGTCACGCGAGATAAACTTGGCCGACAAGCGCGGATTGTTCGGGTTCATTTCTTCGGCTGCATACTTCTTGCAAAACGGACATTCCTCAAAGCCCCAGATCACCATCAATGGATTGTTCGCTTCTTGCGCCGAGGTGATGGCTGCTGCGTAAAGCTCAGCCGGATCAAGACAGGCGCGGTACGTCGCGTTCTCAATGTCCAAACCGCAAGCCGGGTCTGGCGTAAACGTGTTCTGATCCACAGCATCGACAAAGAGCGGTAAGTTAGGGTCGACAGGTCCAGCGGCCTGCTCGCCACAAGCTGACAGGACAAAGGCTGCGCCAATCACAAAAATTTTAAGGGCTGAATTTTTCATAAATACTCTCGAAGCCTCATGTTTAGGATTGCCTAAGTTTCCACCCCAAACAACTCGGCCTGATCCTCATCGCTCACATCAATCACGTGCCAGGGCAGGCCGCGCGCCGCGACATCGTCGAGGAATGGCTTGGCTGGGAATTGCTCGACATTGAACACGCCGGGGCCTTGCCATTCGCCGCTAAAGAACATCTTGGCACCTGATACGGGCGGAACGCCGGTCGTATAGCTCACCGCTTGCGCGCTAACCTCGGCAAAGGTCTGGGCGTGGTCGCAGATATTGTAGATCATCTTGGTGATTTTCTTGCCATCTTTGGTGCCGCGAAAGATCACGCCGATTGAGGTCTTTCCAGTATAATCATCCGCGAGGCTGCTTGGTTCAGGCAATAGCGTCTTGAGAAATTCCATCGGAATGATTTCAACGCCCTTATGCATCACCGGGTCAATCCGCGTCATGCCAACATTGCCGAGTACGTCCAAGTGTTTGATATATTCCTCGCCAAAGGTCATCCAGAAGCGGATCTGCTTCAGGCCTTTGATGTTGAGGACAAGGCTTTCCTCTTCTTCGTGGTAGAGCAGATAAGACGCGCGCGGCCCGACCTCTGGATAGTCGATCATTGTTCGACAAGACAGCGGCGGGATCACAATCCACTCGCCATTTTTCCAATATTTGCCGTCGGCGGTCACTTCACGCAGGTTGATTTCCGGGTTGAAATTGGTCGCGAACGCCTTGCCGTGATCGCCAGCATTACAGTCAACGATGTCGATATATTCAATCTCATCGAACAGGCAGTCCTGAGCGTAAGCACAATAAGTATTGGTCATGCCCGGATCAAACCCGCAGCCGAGAATGGCGGTGATGCCCTTGTCGACGAACGTGTCGTGATACGGCCATTGATACTCGTAAGTGAACCGCGCCTCGTCGCGCGGTTCATAGCTGGCTGTGTCCATATAGTTGCAGCCCGTGATCACGCAGGCATCCATGATTGGCAGGTCTTGATAGGGCAGCGCCATATTGATCAACAGGTCCGGCTTGACCCGCTCGATCAGTGCGACAACTTCCGCGACCACATCGGCGTCAACTTGCGCGATCTCAATCGGCGTCTGGCACAGTGCCGCAACTTTCTCGCACGACACAATCCGGCGCGAAGCCAGCGTAATCTGCTTGAACGTGCCGCGATCCATCGCACATTTCTGCGCCACAACAGAGCCCGCTGCCCCGGCGCCAATGATCAGGATAGTGTCCATGCCGTCTCGCCCTCCAAATGATGGTTCACCGCTGATAATACTGAGCTTCTCTAGCCTTTCTGCTTCTCACGTGCAGCAAGTTTTTACTTGTGCTGGCATTAACCAAAAAAATCCGCTATGAGCGCCGCTTCCCCAAAACTGGAGAGCCAAAATGACCTATCGGAATTTCATCGATCTATGGCAGCTGGACGCCAGCCAATTGCGCGCCATCCTCGACAGCGCCCATGCGATGAAACGTGCCCGATCTGGTTGGTCAAAGGGAAAAACCGATGCCGATGCGCCCCTGGCCGGGCGCACGCTGGCGATGATTTTTGAGAAATCCTCGACCCGCACGCGGTTCAGCTTTGACATGGCGATGCGCCAGCTTGGCGGGACAACGATTAACGCGACTTCTGCCGATATGCAGCTTGGGCGTGGTGAGACGATCGAAGACACAGCCCGCGTGCTTAGCCGCTATGTTGATGCTGCGATGATCCGCGCCAATGATCATGGCGACGTCGAAGCCTTTGCCGAAGCAGCCAGCATTCCGGTGATCAACGGCCTGACCGACCGCTCGCACCCATGCCAGATCATGGCTGATCTGATGACGCTGGAAGAGCACGGCGTGGCGTTAGATGGCGCACGTCTTGCTTGGATTGGCGACGGCAATAATGTCTGCGCCAGCTTCATGCACGTTGCGCCGAAATTTGGTTTCACCCTCGCGGTTGGGACGCCTGCGCGCTATGCCCCCGAAGACGAGGACGTTGAGATCGCGCGCAATCTACAAGGCCGGATTGAGCTATATGACAGTGCCGAAGAAGCCGTCGCCAATGCTGACGTGGTCATCGCCGATACGTTTGTCTCAATGGGCGACGCCGATGCCGAGGCGCGTCTGGCCGAGCTTGATCCGTTCGCCGTCACCCAAGATCTGATGGGCCTCGCTAAACCAGGTGCGAAATTCTTGCACTGCCTGCCGGCCCATCGCGGCGAAGAGGTCGACGCCGAAGTGATTGATGGCCCGCAATCGGTCGTCTTCGACGAAGCCGAAAACCGCCTGCACGCCCAGAAAGCAATCCTGCGCTGGTGCTTTGGGAAATAGGGCTACTGACAGTCGGGAGTAAGGATTTCACCGAGCTTGCGGAGCAAGCTGGCTCCGTGCTGCTGCGGCTTTAGATCTTGTTGTGAAACTTGTTCATCGAGTTTGTTGATCAGTTCATTCAGGCGCGAGGAATTGTTTCCGGAAAAATTAGATATTGTATCTTGCCCAAATACATTAACGCATATCCATGTTGCCTTGTCGGTCAAATCTGTAACCAAGGTTTGCTTTATAGCTGCGTCCTGGGAAAACGCCCCTCAATCCCGTAAATTCTCCAACCCCCACCGAGGAATCCAAAAACTTATCCTCCCCCCTTCCACCCAGCATATACTCCTCGCCATGGATTTTGCGCTTCAGCCCCATCTTTACAGACACGTCCCGGTCCTCTTCTGGCCGTGGCTGTGGTGGCAATTGTTCCGGCTCAGCCTCTGGATCGAGACGACCGGGCGCGATGTGATCTATGCCGTCGACAGATACGGCCGCGTGCATATCCGCCACGTGGCGGATGATCCGGATCGCTGGTCACCCAACGCCTATCCGCACGCGCATGAGCGCTATCTTACCGCCCGCCTTCGCGGTGAAAGCCGGGACCAATGGCGCGCGCGGATAGAAGCGGTGTATGCGCCGGGTTTTGGTGTGCAGGCATGGCTCATTTCGCTGTGCGCATTGGGCGCGGTGGTGGCGCAGGTTTGTCGTCCTGAACGGCCTACAATTCGCGACCCGGTACCCTGGAGACCAAACTCCGCCGACACCCGTGTAGACGGGTGTCCAAAGACGGCCTTATCCACCTGTCTCGGTTGAAAGTTCTGTCCCTGGACACCCGCCTGCGCGGGCATCTGCGGATTGCAGGAGGTTATCCAAAGCTCACCAACTACCGGACGCCCAAGGGTGCACCGGACAAAGGCACTGGCATCATGAGGAGACGAGAGCCCTCAGCCTGGTTCATGCGCGCCAGCGCGGAACCTGCTACGCAATCCGTGGCGCAAAGCGCCTTAGAGGATTGCAAGACCCAGAGCTTGGCGCAAGGCAAAACCCAGAGCGCGGGACAGAACTTAGAGTTCAGTACACTTTGCTCCCATTCGAGCTGGTCTATTTGTCTCGTTTCGCGGGGCGCTTGGATTTGCTGCCTGTGGCTGGGCCTGAGCGTGGTTTGCGGGGTTTATTGGCGCCGGCTGCGTCGGGTTTCCAATTGCTCGTGGGTTTTCTGGGTTTGCCATTGGCGTCTTTTTCCCAGCGTGGCTTTTTGGGGCGTGGGGCCTCGCCGTCTTTGGTCCAGCGTGGCTTTTTGTCTTTGAAGGAGGACGGTTTGCCGCCATCCTTGCCGCGATAGGGCTTGCGATCAGGACGCTCAGATCGTTCTGGACGACTTGGGCGGTCACCGAATTTCTCTGCGGCGGGTGGTCCGGCGGCACGGCGCACGGTCAGGCTCTTGTCGATGCGGCCGTCTGGCCCGGCCGTGTCGATCAGCGACCGCGCGGCGTCCTGTTGCAGTTCAACGTGCGTGATGGTCTGGCCAATACGGATATTGCCGATCTGCTCACGGTTCAGGCCGCCCGCCTTGCACAACATTGGCAGGATCCATTTCGGGTCAGCATTGGTCTTGCGCCCGACGCTGAGCGTGACCCAGGACCCGTTCTGAAAGTCAGGTTCTTGCTGGCGCGAGCGGCGGCGTTCTTCGCGCGGGAACTCGTCGCGGGCGCCGCGATCTTTCTTGTTGCTTTCCTTGACCTTGCCGAGCTCTTCGGGCGGTGAACGTCCTTCGCGTTGCATCCGAATGAACGCGGCGGCGACTTGATCTGCACCAAATTTGGCCAGCAGCGCGGCGGCCAGAGACTGTTCACCCTCTTGGATGCCGTCTTCCAGGAATGCATGGCTGAGCAACCGTTCGTCGTCACGGGCCGAGACCTCTTTGGCCGATGGCGGCGGGCCCCAGCTCGCGGTGACTTTGGCATCTTGAAACAGGCGCTCCATCCGGCGCTTGGCACGCACCGGAACAATCAGGGCACTGACGCCTTTACGTCCGGCGCGTCCGGTCCGGCCAGAGCGGTGCAGCAGGCCTTCCTGATTGCGCGGCAGATCAGCATGGATGACCAGATCCAGGCCAGGCAGGTCTATCCCGCGCGCCGCGACATCGGTGGCGACACAGACGCGGGCGCGGCCATCGCGCATCGCCTGCATCGAATTTGTCCGCTCTTTCTGGCTATACTCGCCCGATAGCGCGACCACAGAGAAGCCGCGATTGTTCAGGCGCGCCGTCAGCTTGTTGACGGTTTCGCGGCGCGAACAAAACACAAGCGCAGTTTGTGCTTCATGATAGCGCAGCACATTGATGATCGCGTTCTCGGTGTCATGCGGGTTCACGGTGAGCGCTTGATACTCGATATCGATGTGTTGCTGCTTGCTGGAAGTTGTATTCAGGCGCACGGCGTTGTTTTGGAAATTTTCGGCTAGCCGCGCAATCGGCTTCGACACGGTGGCTGAAAACATCAGTGTGCGGCGTGTGGTCGGGGCTTCACCCAGGATATGCTCGAGCTCCTCACGAAACCCCATGTCGAGCATTTCATCCGCTTCATCCAGAACAATCGCTCGGATATCATCAAGCACCAGCGATCCGCGTTTAACGTGATCGACCAAGCGGCCCGGCGTTCCAACGACGATGTGCACGCCCTGATTCAGCGCCCGCCGCTCATCGCGCATATCCATGCCGCCAATGCACGAGGTGATACGCCCGCCCGCAGGTGCGTACAGCCATTGCAGCTCGCGCATCACTTGCAGTGCTAGTTCGCGGGTTGGCGCAATGATCAGGGCCAATGGAGAAGCGGCTTTCTCAAGCCGGTCTTCGCCGCGCAACAGGGTCGATGCGAGGGCGAGGCCGAACGCAACGGTCTTGCCTGATCCGGTCTGTGCCGAAACCAGCAGGTCTTGGTGTTCTAGCTCAGGATTAAGTACAGCTTCTTGGACGGGGGTTAGGCTGTCATAGCCCTTTTTCGCAATAGCTTCAGCTAAAGGCGCGGCAACAGCCAAGCCATGCGCAGTATTTGCGCCGTTTGTATCGGTCATCTCGAAATCTTTCGGATCATGTCTACGCATTTGTCCGATGATCCGAACTTTTAGCGTCTCTGGCGCGGGGCATAGTGCAATTGCGGGCGGTTGGCTATGCGTGTGCGCAGACTGCCTCAGGCCGGTTCGCGCGTGCGGTCCGTGGCCCAGGCTGCGAGCACCAGAATGACGTATCCGGCCAAAGCCATGATCGCGAATTGCGGTGCTTCGGGCAGGGTCTCAACCGGCAGGTGATTGTACACTTGCAGTGCGATCATGAAGGCGATCAACCCTATCGGGGCCCAGCGCCCCGCTCGCCGGCGCGGTTTGGTATGGGCAAAGTAAATCGCCGCGCCGATCAACAGCCCGCCAATTTCCACCACGTTTGACCACAGCATTGAATTCCACAGGCCGAAACCAACCTTCGGGCCGCCAAACCACAGGGCCAGATCAGGCGCATGCACAATCAGATCGGCGAGCCAGTGCGAGAACACAGCCATACCAATAATCAGGCCCGCTATCCATTTGCCGGCGCCGCGCCGCAACGCGGCGTACAGCCCGCCTGCTGCGATGGCCCAGACAACCGCCGCCACCAGAGAATGGGTATACGGCATATGATGCAAGTCCAGCATCGAGGCCTGCATGAACCCTTCGGTCACCCGAACTTTCTCAACCCCGGTCAGAACCAATCCAGCCCAGGCGAAATCGACCAGCTGTACGGCGACGAAAAGCTGCCACAGCGGAAGACTGGGCTTGACGGCGCGGGCGGCGAAAGCGGCGGCGTAGTGGCCAATGAACATAAGCGGAGCCTTTTAGGTGGAGGTTGCAGCCCGGCGTCGAAATACGTTTTGAAAGGCGCGCGAAATCTTCTCGATAAAGGACGCGACAGGGCGGGAGCGTTCAATCAGATTGGCCGGGTGGGGGCGATCATAGACCGTGATGCCATACTCATCTCGGATCGTCTCAACCGGTTTGTGCCAAATCGCTTCCCAGTTAATCGTCATCAACGGCGCGGTTTGGCGACCGTGCACCCAGGCGCTGGTGATCGTGTCGAGCAAGATGCGGTAGCCATAGGCCGGTGACAGTGCGCCAACCACGCCCGTGATCGATAGAAACTGCGCCGAATAATTGTGCCCGAACTGGGCCATTTGAAACGCCGATATGGCAATCTCGTGCAGCGCCGTGGTCTCGTAACCGGCGGTGATGTGCCACAGGTCATGCGCCTGCAGGATACGGGTATTGAGGTAATCCAGCGGTGTCGGCAGATCCGCCAGGCCAATCTCGGCACGGTCCAGCACTTCCAGGTCAAACTGATTATCGACAATCAGGCGGTGGAATTGCTGGCCCAGCGAGCCCTGTGGGCAGGCCGCCAATGTCTCAAGCTTAATCTTGGCTGGCAGGTCGCCGGACGCCGCTTTGGTGACACCGGGATAGGCATGTGACATCTCCGCGACGCGCCGGGCCATTGGGTCGGTGAAGTGTTCGCCGAGGGCGGCTGTGCGCTGGGTGATCGACAGTGCGTCGAGCTTTCCGGCCAGGCCATCTTCAACAATCGTCCAATAGCTTTCCCACAAGCCGTCCGGAACGGTTTCGGGCGCGCGGTCAAGCGCCATAACTGGGGCAGAGTTGATCTTCTCACCGCGCCAGCCATGGCTCAAGGCATCATAGACATTGCCGGTCTGGTCGGGCGCCAGGAAGGCGGTATGGGCGAGCGCCGCCGCGATATCGATCCGGTCTTCGGCACTGGCTTTGCGCTTTGCTTTGGCACAGCGCGCTGCCAGCATTTCTATCTGCGCGATTGACGTCGGCTGTTTTACGCCCGCCAGAAACCTGGCTTTTAGTGACTCACGATCCATGCGATGGCCCTCCTGTGGCTGAGTGTACGCTGCAACCAGATAAGGGCAAGCTTGGGCTTGTTACAGCGCCTGATCGGGGACCAAAGGCGTGTTGGTTACATCCTGCCTAGGGTTTATCCGGTCTGCAATCGCGTCTGTCAGAGCAAGATTTAGCGGCGTCGGCTGCCAGTCAGACAGAGCCGTTTGCAGCTTTGTCCCGTCAATCCTGTGCGCCACTTGCCAAAGGTAGGACATGGCCACGACGCCTTTCAAATTACCCACAACCAAGGACAATGCGCGCAGCAGTGGCCATGGCATCGATCCGACTTTCAGGCGCTGACCTGCGACTTGGCAGAGGGCCTCAATCAAGGCCTGACCGGTCAAGCTATAGCCTGGAAAGCCGAACGTCTCGAACATCGCAAAATCACTGCGCCGGTTGGCCAGACCGACCAATGCTCGCGCCATGTCCGGCAGATAGGCCCAGCTATGGACCCGGTCGAGGGGGCCGGGATAGGTCACGCGGCCCTTGTCGACCTTGTTGGTGATTTGACTGTCGAACCAGTTTCCGGTTTGGCTGCGTTCAATGAAATCACCGCCGCGAAGGATAATTGTGCGTACGCCATCATCGGCGGCAATCGCGTAGGCTTCTTCGAGTTCAGTGCGCAATCTGCCGAGCCAGTTTGATGGCTCCTGCGGGGTTGCCTCGGTCAGCTCGACCGGCATGTTTGACCCAAAATTATAGACATTGCCGGGGACCATGACTGTCGCACCAGAGTTTCGGGCCGCTTCAATAACATTACGGGTTAGACGCGGCAGCAATTGCGGCCATTTCTCATAGGGTGGGTTAAGGGCGTTGATGATGACATCGTGACCGCTTGCCGCTTGGCTTAGGGCGTCGACATCAGAGGCATCACCCTTGATGAAATTGATCTGCTCATTCAGCTCACCGAATTTTGCCCGGGCAAAGGCTGTGACTTGCCAATGGTCAGCTTGAAAGGCGTGCATCGCGGCGCGTCCGAACCGGCCTTTGGCACCGAGAATGATAACTTTACCCATCATGATGACCTCCATTTTTGAATGCGTGAGTTGACAGGTCCGCTCTATCCATCCAATAATGAATATGCAATCGACATAGTTGGTATATTCAAATTCAATTATGGATATCTCGGCATGACACAGCCTCTCGACTGGACATATTTGCAATCCTTCACGGCGGTCGCTGAGCAGGGGTCGCTCTCGGCGGCGGCGCGGGCGCTCGGCGGTAGTCAGCCAACCATGAGCCGCCATATCAGCGCCCTCGAAACAGAGCTTGGCCTGCAGTTGTTTGATCGCACCTCAGCAGGTCTGGTCCTGACTCCAACTGGTACCGATCTGTTGCAGCATGCCCGGCAGATGGCCGAGGCGGCAAGCCATTTGTCACTGGCGGCGACGGGCCGGGTGCAAGCTATTGCTGGAACAGTACGGGTTACGGCGAGTGAGAGCATGGGTGTGAATGTTCTGCCCCCAATATTGACCGCTCTACGCCGAGCTGAACCAGAGATTGCTGTTGAACTGGTCGCCTCTGATCAGACTGATAACCTGCTCTTGCGCGAGGCTGACATCGCGGTGCGCATGTACCGACCGACGCAGGCTGATGTCATCACTCGCAAAGTTGGCACGGTTGAGATCGGAATGTTCGCGACGCAAGACTATCTTGAGCGTTGCGGATACCCCACAACTCCAGAGGAGTTGGGTCAGCATGATCTGATCGGCTATGATCGCAGCGATCAGATTATTTTGGGGTTTCGGGGACTAGGCCTCAATGTCGGGCGTGATTTTTTCTCGTTCCGCTGTGATAATCAGGAAGTGACCTGGCGCATGGTCAAAGCTGGGTATGGCATTGGGTTCAGCCGCCTTGATGTTGGGTTGGCAGAGCCCGGCGTGGTGCGCCTGTTTGAACATATCACAATGCCGCAGCTGCCGATCTGGTTGACGGCCCATTCCGAGCTTAAAACCAGTGCCCGTGTGCGCCGGGTGTATGACTTCCTCGCCGCTGAACTGATGGCAGCTGCATCGACACCCCTTGCCGTTTAGGTTGGCCGCTGCCACATGGCGGGTTTGCTAGAAAGGGCTGTGCTATGACGCCTTCCAATCTCAGCCTTGATGACTTTATTGCCGGGTTTTCGCCGCAAGGCTTGCCGGTGCGCGGACGGGTTCTGCGCATGGGTGCGGGCAGTCTGTCGCCGATCCTGAAACGTCATGCCTATCCTGATCATCTGGCTGAGATCCTTGGTGAGGCCCTGATGCTATCGACGCTGGTTGGCGCAGGGTTGAAATTCGAAGGCAAGGTGCTGGCGCAAGCCGAGGGCGACGGCCCGGTGTCGATGCTGGTCGGTGAGTATCGCAAGGATGGCGGCGTGCGTGCCTATTGCCAGCATGAGCCGGAGCGTTGGGCCTATTTGGAAAAAGTCAATAAGGGCGACAAACCGCACATGCCGCAATTGTTCGGCCCGCTTGGGCGGCTTGGCCTGATCATACTTCACGATAATCCGGACATGCAGCCCTATCAGGGGATTGTGCCGCTGACCAAAGGCTCGCTGGCCGAATGTGCGCGCGATTATTTCCGCCAGTCCGAGCAAGTCGAGACGCATCTGATGCTGGCGATTGAGAAAACAGCGGCTGGCGATTGGATTGGCGGCGCGATGATGGTTCAGCGCATTGCCGGCGATGATGCGCGCGGCGACACCAGTGATGGCTGGCGCGAAGCCGAGGCCCTGTTTGCGACGCTGAGCGCCGAGGAATTACTCGACGAGGCCTTGCCCGCCGATCAGCTGCTCTATCGCATGTTCCATGAAGGCGGCGTGGTGATGGATGATCCACAAATCCTCGCCGATGCCTGTACCTGCAATCATGACCGCCTGGTTGGCACCCTGTCAGCGATGAGCGACGAGGCCCTGCGCGAGATGGTTGAGCCGGACGGCACCCTGGTCGTCGACTGCCAGTTCTGTTCGCGCGAATACGTCATTCCGATTGGTGACGTCACCAGCGCAGTGAGTTAGCCAGCCGAAGTGATCAATCTGACCTCGATGGCTTGGCTTTTGCCGTGATTTCGTGTCGAAGAGCGGCTTGAGAGTATGGATGCCTGATCATGACCAAACCTGTTGTTCGTTTCGCCCCTTCGCCGACTGGCAGTTTGCATGTCGGCAATGTCCGCACTGCTTTGATCAATTGGCTGTTCGCGCGCGGGCAGGGTGGCAGCTTCATTCTGCGTATCGATGACACTGACACCGAGCGCTCGACCGCAGAATATGAGGACGGGATCCGGCGTGATCTGACCTGGCTCGGCCTGACCTGGGACAAGACGTTCAAACAGTCCGAGCGCTTTGCTGAATATGCCGCCGCCGCTGACAAGCTGCGCGAGGCAGGCCTGCTTTACCCGTGCTATGAGACGTCAGACGAGCTTGATCGCCAGCGCAAAGTCCAGCGCGCCAAGGGTCGCCCGCCAATCTATAATCGCGACGCGCTCGACCTTTCCGACACTGACAAAGCAAAACTCGAAACCGAGGGCCGCAAGCCGCATTGGCGCTTCAAGCTGTCGGGCAACCGGGTCGAGTGGACCGATCTGGTGCGCGGGCCGCAGAGTATCGCCACATCGAGCCTGTCTGACCCGGTGCTGATCCGCGCCGATGGTTCTTACCTGTACACGCTGCCAAGCTGCGTCGATGATATCGAAGCGGGGGTCACCCATGTCGTGCGCGGCGAGGACCACGTGACCAATTCCGGTGCGCAGATTGAGATTTTCGAGGCTCTGGGCGGCGCTGCCCCGGCAATGGCACATACGCCGCTTCTGGTCGGCGCAGATGGCTCTGGTCTGTCCAAGCGACTTGGCTCACTCGGCATGGACACTTTGCGCAGCGATGGCATCGAACCGATTGCGATTTGCTCCCTGCTCGGCAAACTCGGTACCAGTGACAATGTTGAAATTCGTGACAGTTTGGTGCAGCTCGCCGACGAGTTTGATTTCGGCAAGATTGGCCGCTCACCCGCGCGGTTCGACGAGACTGAGCTGCTCGGCCTCAACGCCGCTCTGGTCCACGCAATGGATTTCGAGACAGTTAGAACCCGCCTTGCCGCACTGTCTCCTGACGCGGTGAACGAAGCGTTCTGGCTACTGGTGCGCGAGAATTGCCAGACCGTCGAAGACGCTGGCAAATTTGTGCCGGTTGTCTTTGGTGACGTTACACCGATCATTATCGACGAAGATCAGGATTTCATCGCCGCCGCCGCGCGTCTGTTGCCAGAGGGTGAAATGACGGCTGATACGTGGGGGACATGGACGGGCGCGCTGAAAACTGAAACCGGACGCAAGGGCCGCGGCCTGTTCATGCCGCTGCGCCACGCCTTGACCGGTATGGAACGCGGTCCCGGCGTCGCTGATACACTGGTCCTGATGGGCCGTGATCGCGCCCTCAAGCGGTTGATCAGCTAGACGCAAAACCCTCCGCAAAAGATGGCAGAGCCTACGTCCGGGCGCACTGCAAGCAAGACCACGCTTGCAAGCAAGGGCAAAAGCATGGCCAAATGCAGTTGAGGAAGCGGTAAGAGGGCGTTCGCATGGAAGACGAATTGGAACTTATTGGCGCTGCATCGGTTGGATCCGTAGCGCGGGATGTCAATGGCGACGGCTACCTTCAGGGGCCATGCTCGAATTGCGGGGAAGAATTGACGGGCGAGTTTTGCCGATCCTGCGGGCAAAGCGCGAAAGATATGAAGCGCCCGTTTCTGGCCTTGTTCGCGAATATCTTGAACGATGTGTTCTCGCTGGATGGCCGTATGGCCCGAACCATTCCGGCCTTGATATTGCGTCCGGGCCATGTGACGCGATCTTACTTGCAGGGCAAGCGGGTGCGCTATGTCCCGCCATTTCGAATGTTCCTGATCGCTTCCGTTCTGTTTTTCCTTGTCCTGTTCGGGATTGGCGAGAAGCAGGCCTGGATGAATGGCGATGACCTGACGGTAAATTCGTCGCGTGAGGCAATCGCCTCGGTGATGATCGATGGCCAGCGTCTCGGCGATATTGATGGGTTTGAGGCTGTCTATGATGAAGAAGGGCGGTTTGACCGTGCGGCTGCAGAGGTGTTTATCCAGAAATTAGAGGCTGATAATCGTATTAGCGCCGATCAAAATCCGGAAAGATTGCTGACCCGTCTCGATCGCTTGAATAGTGTCAGGCTGAGCCGGGATGAGTTGTTTAATTCAATCAAGACGTGGGCACCGCGCCTCAGCCTTCTACTCTTGCCATTCTATGTTGTGTTGCTGGCTGTGATGCATATCTGGGTTCGACGGATCTATATTTATGACCACGTGATCGTGGCGTTGCATTTGCAGGCTTATTTATACTTTGCAGCAACGCTTGCGATCTGGTTTTCGTTTATCTCGCCCGGTTGGGCATGGGGTATTTTTGGCGTCTCCATCCCGATCTATCTCTTCAGGCTCTTGCGCAAGAGCTATGATACAAGCCGTATAATCAATGTGTTACGCATTTTCCTGCTATTGGTTTTCAGCTTGATTGCGTTGATCATTCTTGTGCTTGTCATTTCACTGGTCGGTGCCAATGAGGCTGGGCTCTTTACTTGGAGCGAACTCATCACTGAATTAGCCAGTGATGATCAATCGGGGCCAATCAATTTCACTGTTGAGGACTAGGCTCCAAACCCACTCAAATTGCCACTTTCACGGCGCGTCTTTGACGCAAAGCCTGCGTCAACATCGTTTTGAATTGGGGTAAACCAGTTCTGCACGACGTGTCCTTGTCTTCGCGCCAAACTCACACCGTGAAAACGGCGATTTGATTGGGTTTGGAGCCTAATCCCCCAACATCACCACCCGGTCGCATAGCGCCTGGATCGCCGCTTCCGGCGTGCTTTCGTGCACTAGGGCAGCGCGAAATTCTTCCGGGGTGAACTTGCCGTCGATGATATGGTCCATCAACTCAAAGAACGGTGTCCAGAAGCCATCTTCATCAAGAAATGCCATCGGCTTGGCGTGCAGACCAAGGCGCGCCCAGGACAGCATTTCGACTGCTTCTTCTAGTGTTCCAATCCCGCCAGGCAGGACGATGAAGGCGTCGCACTCGTCAAACATGCGCTGTTTTCTTGTGTGCATATCGTCGACAATTTCGTGCGGGACCTCGTCAAAGATGCGTTCCTTGTCGAGCAGGAAGCGCGGCATGATGCCGAGCACTTCACCGCCGTCACTGTGGACGGCTTTGGCGCATGCGCCCATCAGGCCAACCCCGCCGCCGCCATAGACCAGGCGGATGCCGCGCTGGGCCATTGTCCGGCCGAGATCTTGTGCCAGGCGAAGGTAGTCGGGCTTCACCTCATTCGAGGAGCCACAATACACGCAGATTGATTTAATATTCGCCATAACAGTTTCCTTCTCACAACATTCGGACATCAATTCAAACGGATCAGTCTCTAGGCCAGGTAAATGCCGAGCGCCAGTATAATTCTCTGTGAAACCGCCATCTGGTGCTTTTTTCATGGCAGTGTCGCTCAAGATGCCCCATATCGCGGGAATGACGAATGCAAATACGACGGCTGATGCCGACAAGATAGAAAGCGCCGATGGCGGCATTGGCGTGTCGATCGGGCGTATCCTGAAACTGCTCGCTCGACCTGAACTGGCGCGCTGGCGTCCGGTCATGATGGTCGCGGTCGTGCTGACCTTGGTTGCCTCGGTTCTGGAAATCGCTTCGCCGTTGCTGATCGGGGATGCGATCAATGCGGTGGCCAAGGCCAGTGGTCCCGGAACCGCGACGCTGGCGGGCGCGCTGTTCTATCTGATGCTCGGGGTCGCGGTGCGGTTTACTGCAGCTGGCCTACCGCAGATCCGCGATATGCTGTTTGCCCCGGCGAGCCAGCATGCCCAGCGGGTCGCCTGCGTTGATGCGTTTGGGCACGCCCAGCGTCTGTCATTGAACTTTCACCAGACGCGGCGCACGGGCGCGCTGAACCGGGTGATTGAGCGCGGGGCGAGCGCGATTGACTACCTGATCCGCTTTTTGGCGTTCAATATCGGTCCGACGCTAGTACGCTTGGTGCTGGCCTCTGTAGCGCTCGGTATCGCGTTTGATATCCGCCTCTCTTTCATCGCTATTGCGGCGGTCGTGCTGTACATCATTGCCACCGTGATCATCACCGAATGGCGGGTCCGACAGCGGCGCCGGATGAACGAGGCCGATACCAATTGGCGCGCCGTGTCGGTTGATACGCTGACCAATTTCGAGACCGTCAAAGCCTTCGCCGCTGAACGCCGCGAGACCGACCGCTATGATACAGCAATGTCGGAATATAATGACCGCTATGTTGAAGCGATCCGCAGCATGTACTTGCTGAACTTCGTCCAGGCCTTGATCATGAACCTTGGCCTGTTGGCCGTCCTGGCTCTGTCGGCGTGGAATGTCGTCGAAGGCCGGATGCAGATCGGCGACTTGACCGCAGTGATGCTGATGCTGCTCTCGCTGTACGCGCCGCTGAACATTCTTGGCTGGGCCTGGCGTGAGATCAAGCAGGGCGCGGTGGATCTGGAAAAACTGCACGGCCTGATGCAGATGCAAGCCGACGTCGCTGACAAACCAGACGCCCAACCACTGCCTCGCCCGAAAGGCCATGTCGCGTTCAACAAGGTTGCGTTCACCCATGATGCGCGCGCGGTTGGCGTGCAGGATATCAGCTTCGACGTCCCTGCCGGGCACAAGATCGCTTTTGTCGGCACCTCGGGCGCGGGTAAATCGACCCTGCTCAAACTGCTGTTTCGTTTCTATGACGTGCAATCAGGGTCAGTCCTGATCGACGGACAGGATGTGCGCGATGTGACCCAGGAAAGCCTGCGCGGTGCGCTCGGCCTAGTGCCGCAGGATGTGGTCTTGTTCAACGAGACCCTGCGCGCCAACATCGCCTATGCCAAGCCCGGTGCCAGCGTGGACGATATTCGCGAGGCGGCGCGCCGGGCGCAATTGCTCGACTTTATCGAGAGCTTGCCTGAGGGTTGGGACACGCGCGTCGGAGAGCGTGGCCTGAAACTGTCGGGCGGTGAGAAACAACGCGTCGGGATCGCCCGGGTGATCCTGTCTGACCCGTCAATTCTGGTCCTAGACGAGGCAACTTCGGCGCTCGATAGCGCTACCGAGGCGGCGGTGCAGGACGCCCTGGATGAGGCTGCCAAGGGTCGCACCACTTTGATGGTTGCTCACCGCCTGTCGACGGTGCAGAACGCTGATGAGATTGTCGTGCTGAAAGCTGGGCGGGTGATTGAGCGCGGATCACATGACGCGCTCTTGGCAGCGAACGGCGAATATGCCGATATGTGGACACGGCAGGCCGCGCGCGATGCGCTTGTGGTGGCCGCAGCTTAAACGTCCTCGGCCAGCGCGCCGAACCATTAGGAGGCCCGCCATGTCGGACCATGAGCATGATTTCAGCCGCGACCGCATGCCGTGGTTGCGCAGCGGTTTTGATCTGGAAGGCTATGTCGGCGCGCTCGCTGCATGGCTGGTGGGGGTCTTGCTTGGCTTGCTCTGGTCACCGCTATTCTGGATCGGCTTTGGCGCTGCAGTGATTATCCTCCTGGCCACCCGCACCGCAGAGCGTACCGCGCCGCAGGGCGAAAGCCTGATCGTTGCGCCGTGCGATGGTATTGTCGTCTCAGTTGGCGGCGCGACCCCGCCCAGCGAGTTACGGCTTGAGGGCAGCGGCTGGACCCGGATACGCGCCTCGCTTGGGCCGATGTGTAGCAATGGCCTGCACGCCTCCATTGACGGTGCGATTGATCATATCATCCGCGAGACCGGCGACCCGGCGGCTTTTGCTGCCACCAAAGTCGACCGGCCTGGACTGGCGGTTGCTTATGTGACGCTTGAAAGTGGAGCACGCGCAGTCGGGATGCGGCTGGCTACGGGCGGGCTTGGCCCACGTTTGGAAATTCACGCAGAACCTGGTGACGCAGTCCGCCTGGGCCGCACCATCGGCACAATGCGGCTCGGCGGTTGGTGCGATATCTATATCCAATCCGGGGCAGGGATCGTGATTGCGCCGGGCCAGACCCTGATCGGCTCCGAAACCATTTTGGCAAGGTTTGATGCTGGTGAGCCGGAGATATCCGTGCCCGACCCTGATCCGATTAGCGAAACAGAAAACAGTGTCGAGCCGGAACCTATGGCAGTGTCTCCAACCTCTGACGAAGATCTCAGCCTCGAAACTACCGGCGACGCAGATGACGAAGAAAACGTCTCCGAAATGTTCGCCCGCCTACGCAAAGAAGCCCGCAAAGCCAGTGACGGCGGCGAAGAATAAGGCGTGAAACCAGGCTCAGGGCTGCGCCCAACCCCGACTGTCCCGGGCTTGACCCGGGATCTCCCACCGCTGGTCCGGTCTTCGTGGCACGTGGTTTGTTTCGCGAAGCGCTAAGCCCTGCGGGCACGCTTCGCGAAGCAGGTCACCCGCTCCGGCTTCGCCTCGCTGCGCCGCAGGCGCTTAGCGCGAGGCAAAACCAGAGCCCTGAGCCCGGTTCATGTGAGGGCGAAGCCCGATACGGAACCCGCTTCGCCTCGCTGCGCCGCAGGCGCTTAGCGCGAGGCAAAACCAGAGCCCTGAGCCCGGTTCATGTGAGGGCGAAGCCCGATACGGAACCTGCTTCGCCTCGCTGCGCCGAAGGCGCTTAGCGCGAGGCCAAACCACAGCCCTGAGCCCGGTTCATGTTCGCGCAGCGAACGGAACCCGCTGCGCCTCGCTGCGCCTCGCTGCGCCGCAAGGCGCTTAGCGCGAGGCAAAACCAGAGCCCTGAGCCCGGTTCATGTGAGGGCGAAGCCCGATACGGAACCTGCTTCGCCTCGCTGCGCCGAAGGCGCTT
>JAJFFK010000025.1 GCA_021776655.1 Henriciella sp.
AACCTTTTGAGCATCTGTCCAATGTGATTTTACCGCACATGGCAAAAAACCGCGCTTCCTCCGCGAAGATACGTATTTGGTGCTGTGCGTCTTCCACCGGTCAGGAGCCCTATTCAATCGGCATGGTTTTAAAGGATAATCAGGCGAAATTCGGGAATTTGCGCACGGAGATTCTGGGTACGGACATATCAAACCAAGTACTGGAAAAAGCAAAAGCCGGACTCTACAGCCAATTTGAAGTACAGCGCGGCATGCCCATTCAATTGCTGGTTAAATATTTTACCCAAGTGGGGGAAAGCTGGGAGATTAAACCTGAAATCAAAGCGATGGCAAGCTATCGGAATTTCAATCTTCTTGAGAGTTTTGCGAGTTTGGGCAAGTGGGACATTGTCTTTTGCCGCAATGTCCTCATCTATTTTGATCAAGAAACAAAAAGAGACATTCTTAACCGGCTTGCGGCGCAAATGGCGCCTGACAGTTTTTTGCTGTTGGGCGCCGCAGAAACCGTGCTGGGTGTAAGCGATTCATTCAAACCAGTGGAGGGCCATCGCGGACTTTACGCGCTGTCGGCGGCGGTTCAGACTGATGGCGGGCGATCCCCTGCCTTGGCGGCGCTTTCTAAACTAAAGTCTGCGTGATGGGCGCCCGCTCATAATCAGGCTTCAGGTTCTCATCAATAAGAGACGCTTAAAAAAAAGGACGTTGCGCGAAAGCAACGTCCTTTTTCTAATGCATTCTTCGTGAGCCGGCGGTTTTTAAGCGGCAACTTCCTCGCTTGGGTCGCGCAGCACATAACCTCTGCCCCAAACCGTTTCTATGTAATTCTCGCCACTGGTCGCTGAAGCCAGTTTTTTGCGTAGCTTGCAAATAAAGACATCGATGATTTTCAATTCGGGTTCATCCATGCCGCCATAAAGGTGATTCAGAAACATTTCCTTGGTCAAGGTCGTGCCCTTGCGCAGAGAGAGCAGTTCGAACATCTGGTATTCTTTGCCGGTCAGGTGGACGCGCTCGTCATCAACTTCAACCGTTTTGGCATCCAGGTTGACCAGTATTTCGCCCGTGCGGATGACGCTTTCAGCATGGCCTTTCGAGCGCCGTACAATTGCAGTAATACGGGCGATCAGCTCATCCTTGTTGAATGGCTTGGTCAGGTAATCATCCGCGCCAAAACCAAGTGTTTTGACTTTGGCCTCAATATCCGGGTTACCGGACAGGATCATCACAGGCGTATTCACCCGCGCCATACGCAACTGCTTGAGCACGTCATAGCCGGAAATATCTGGCAAGGAGAGGTCAAGAACGATGATGTCGTACTCGTAGACTTTGCCGAGATCGACACCTTCTTCGCCTAGGTCCGTGGTGTAGATATTGAAGCCAGCGGCTTTCAACATCAACTCAATACTACGGGCGACGGCATTGTCGTCCTCGATTAATAAGACTCTCATTTTCAACTCCCCGAATCAGTCTATATGTAAGTTAGCCGCAATGTTAGCCAATGTGAATCTAGGTAATGATAGTTACCAAGGATTTAACAATCGGATTCGAAACGGTTTTTTCTTCATACCTCTTAATATTCCAAATCCTGCCCGGATCGCCCCAAGAGGGTGTGAGCGATGGCAATCGCATCCATAATTGGCTGCGCCGATGGATCGGTTGAAATTAAGGTTCGCTGGCTACGAATGGCTTCCCGAACCGCTTTGTCGCGCATGACCGTTCCAGCCAGAGGAGGACGGAAGCCAAGGAAAGTCTGACAAGCGCGGGCGATCGCTTCATATGTGCGCTGCCCTCCGGCGCGTGTATCTGCTTGATTGATGGCAATCACCTGCTCGACATTCGGCGCGTAGCCTTTCAGCACTTTGATAAATGCATAAGCGTCGGTCATTGAGGTTGGCTCGTCGGTGACAATCATCACGACTTTGTCGGCGGCACGCGCCAGGCGCATGCAATTGGCCTCAATTCCGGCACCAAGATCAAGAACGACTTGATCATACTGAAGCGCTAATGCAGAGAGACCAGCGGCCAAACGCGCAACTTCTTCCGAAGACAGTTCAGCCAACGCACCCGATCCAGAACGTCCGGGCAGAACATCGAAGCCGCCATTGCCAGACCCACCATCGACTTCAGTGACTGCGTCTTCAAGCTCAACCCATCCGGCGACAACTGCGGCCAGATCAGTTTCTGGTGCAATCCCGAGTTGCACGTCAACATTTGCCAGGCCGAGGTCACCGTCGATCAGTAAAGTGCGACGTCCGGCTTGAGCGAAGGCGCTGGCCATCGTGATTGACATGAAGGTCTTGCCGACACCGCCCTTGCCAGACCCGACCGCTATGATCGATGCGGGTTCGACCCGTCGCGGCGGTTGCTGCGTCGGTCGCTCTTGAGATTTTGGAAGCAGGAAGCTCATTTAAGCGGCTCCTCTTAAGGCGACATGCGCGGGGGCATCCTCGGTGAGGAGTTGAGCAAGTCGGGCCGGCGTAGCAGGCACGAGGCCCCCGCCAATGAAAGGTGTAACGGCAAGGTGCGAGAAGGCGATTTTTGCTGCCGATAGAGCAGAGACAATTCCGCCTCGGCGACGCGTAACGTCGAGTTTGGTTATAATCGCGCGTTTGATCCCGCAGCGGGCGAACGCGCGAGCAGCCTCAATCTGGTCCTCGGGATGACCTTCGGCGCTGATCACCAGAACCGGCTCGGCGTCAATCACCGCGATAAGGTCTTGCAAGCTGGCCATGTCTTCCTGATCAAACGGAACAATCGCGGGCAGATCGATAACGCAGCGTTTTTCATCATCGCGTATCTGCTTAAGCAAGGTGAATAGCTCATCAGGGGTCGCGACGGAACGCACCTGATCTTGTTCGCGTTCGAGATAGGCCGCGAGTTGTGCGCCCCCAGCGGTTGAATCCAGGTCTGCAGCAATTGGCAATATTTCGGAATTGGCGACGGCGGCGCGGCGCGTTAGCTTGGCTGCGGTTGCGGTGCGGCCATGCCCTGGCGCGCCGACCAGAAGAATGTCCCGGATTAGCCGGGCTGGAATTGGATCGCAATTGATCAGGGATTCCAGACCTGTTGCAATCGCCTGGGTTGGATCACCATCTCCAAACCCGGTTGCAATTCCGGCATCAGCGGCGCGGTCTGCGAAGCGTTGCGGAGAGCCATGCCAGAGCAGGGCATCACGCACACGATTACGAATGGGGCTTTCAACCAACCGTGGGGGCGGTGCCACGCCGAGGCGGGCCAGAATACGCGACTCACTCGGAACCATGCCGCCGCCAAGCTTGTCCGTTGCTGCACGGACTTCAACGCCACCAGGGACTTCGCGCTCAGACAGAATGATGGCATCATCACCCATCTCGGCGAAAATCATTGCTTTTGCGGTCTCTAGGGACTCAGCAGCAAACATCTTCATTCGCATACGGCACACTCCACTTTATGCTCGGAGTGTTGCGATGGAATGGTTAACAGAGTCTGTTGATTTGTTAGCTTTTTGCAGGATCACACCGGCTTGCGGCGGAAAACTGTCTATGCGGCGCGGCGCTCGTCAATAATCTCGCTGAGAGTGACAGCGAGCTCACCATCGGCGATAACCAAGCGACCGCGCGCCATCAAACGGTCTGAGACATAGATATCGACCGGGTCATTGGTCTTGCTTTCAAGCGCCAAAACCTCACCCACCGACATTGCAAGCAGCTCTTCTACTGGCATCCGGGCTTCGCCGAGTACGACATCGACACGAACAGGGACATCCATCAGGGATTGTTCAAGGGCAGGGTTTAAACTCATCAGATCATCGTCTCAGGTTTTTGCTACAGGTCTCAATTTTCATCAGAATGGTTGCCGACTTGTGAATATGGCGGGCTTTTTGTGAACAATTCGCCTTGTTCGTCAATTAATGTGCGGGCGAGATGGCGGACATTATCCAATGCCATTGTGCGATCATGCTCATCAATACTGGCTTTCTCCAGATGCGCTGCGAGGCGAACAATCGCAGACAGAGCCTCGTGCAAATTCGCGCTGACAGCTTCGAGGCGATCTGAAGTTGCCTTCAGCGTGTCATCACGGACCAAAGCGGCTGTGCTCTCGCGGGCTTCAGCTAACAGTGCGGCAATATCTGGTGCCGTGAGTGCGACAGTATCCGCCGCTCCGTGAGACGCAGGGTTGAAATCGCTCTCAAACCGGTAAGGTTGCAAGGCTTCTATACGCCGCCTCATTCGACCAACTCTTCATCAGCTTTATCCTGTGACAAGATATCGCCGCGATTAACCAGGGTGCGGGCAAAGGCGACGATTTCGGCGCGTGCCTCGTCAATCTCGCGGCGGCGAACCGGCCCGGCTGCAGCTATTTCGCTGCGCAGCAACTCGCTCGCGCGGGCTGTCATATTGTTGTAGAACGTGTTTGCCGTTTCGGTGCCTGCGCCCTTCAGAGCCAGGATCAGCACAGCGCGATCGGTTCCGGCCAGAAGCGTCTGAATGCTGGCGGGATCTAGCGTTGCCAGATCGTCAAAAGTGAACATCAGCGCTCGAATGCGCTCGCCAATACCAGGTTCTGCTGTATCGAGAGAGGCTAGTAGAGCCTGCTCGCTACGCGGGTTGAGACTGTCAAATATCCGGGCCACGCGGGCTTGTCCTGAATTTGGTGTCGCAGCACCGCCATGGCTTAAGGCTGTACGTAATTGCGTTTCAAGCACGTTGACCATTGTCGGGCGTACATCACCCAGGTGCAATAGGCGATGAAGCGCCTCGGTTGCCAGCGTGGGCGGCAATAGTCGCACGGTCGCCGCCGCCGTTTCAGCTGGCAGGCGCGACAAGATAACGGCGATAATCTGCGGACTCTCTTTGGTAATCTGGGTTGCGACAGCGGCGCCGTCTTCGGCTGACAAGCTCGTCCAGAAATTTGTGGCATGCACGGGTACGGCGGCTGATCGCTGCGCCATATCACGGACATAGGCGCGGGCAGCATCGGTTTCGCCGGTCAGACTGTCAGGCAAGGCTTCCATCGCACTGGTCAGGTGTTGAGCTTCTTGCGGGGAAAGCGTCGACCAGACGGCGCTGGCGTGTGATCCTAATGCACGCATCAACGCGGCGCTTCGGATCAGGCCGTCGGCAATGGATGCACAGGGGGAGATTGTGGGCAAGTTCATGCACTGCCTCCCTCATCCATCCATTGGCGAATAAGCTGCGCTGTCCCGGCCGGGTCATCGGCGGCGAGTTCCGTAGCGCGATCAATTTCACGGCTGGATGCAGGCGCGATGGCCCGCACGGATGGCGGTTGATCTGGTGGCGAGATGGGTTTGCGTGCGATGGGTAACATGTCTGCCTCGTGCCGGGCAGGGACGAGAAGCAAAGCCGTCAAACAGGCGCTGGCCAGTCCGAGAACCAATAGTTCCAGCAATTGCAGCGGCGACAGACCAGTACCAAGGCCATTTGCAAACGCAAATTGCGTCACTGTCAGTGTATCGGCCTCCGGGTTGAAACCAGTGGCGGCTTTGATAATCAATTCGACTTGTTCTTGCTGTCCGACAGCCGCCTCGGTTTGATTGAGCAGGACAAGGATGGTGCGATTAAGCTCGCCATGCACCGATATACGGACATTGCCATAACCTGCAACCGGCTCGACCAAATTGACCAGGCTTTGCTCAATCGGTGTCGCGGCTCTGGCTTGATCAGACCCCGAAAACAAGTCGATCGAGCGTAGCGAAAAGGCCCCCATTGCCAAACAAAGGGCAATGAGGGCGAGTATACGCGTGGTGGGCGATTTGGTTGTTAAAGCCATTCTGACATCCCTCTCGCCCAAGACTTGTGGAACTTGATTCCACAGGACTGTACGCGAGGCGTCGTAAACGGCGCTTTAACGATGCCGTTAGTGCAGCAAAATTATCGGTATTGCTGTACCCGTGTGGCGCGTAGGCCTTTGCGGCCATGCTTGCTGTAAAGCTGGCGCCATCCGGCAAACTCTTCTTCGCTGAGGTCATAGCGCTTGCAAGCGTCGTTTTCCGACAGCAAGCCACCTGAGACGGCGGCTACAATTTCGGCTTTGCGGCGCGTAACCCAGCGCGTGATACCAGGCTTGGGAAGGTCTTCGAGTGTAATCGGACGCCCATCTGGGCCTCGGACACTTAACTGATGCGCATTCTGCGACATGATTTCCACCGTTCTCTTGCATTCTAGAGTGTCACGTTCTGTGACCATGAAGAGGGTTCTACACGACGCCGATTAAGGGCGGTTTCAATGAGGCCTGTGAATTTTCATCAAAATTCGTCAGGTTCTTGGAGATCGCGTTAGGGGCCTGTTTGCAAACCTGTTCCGGAATGGGGCATGATTGCTATTGTGTAATGACTGTTGCAGGTGAGGGGAGGAGATCGCGTGGGTTGAACTCAAAGCCTTGGCCCCGTGATCAAGCTGAGCAGAATCTGAAAGAGAGAATAAACAATCGGGCGCTTGGCGCTAATCAGCAATCCAGCGGGCGCAAATCGCGGTTGGCAACAGCCGATCATCGTGCGCGTGTGGAATGGCCATCTCGCCCATTTCCATCGTCCCGCCAAGGCCGTCCAAATGCCCTGCCAAAGCCTGAGCCAGTGCGATGTGCGACAGTCGCACAGCATAGGCGGTGAGGATGATGAACAGCGGTTGGTCCGAAAGCAGAGCGCGAACATTCGCCAGCAGACCGGGCAGGTCTTCCTCGAAACGCCAGGTCTCGTTCTTAGTGCCACGACCGAATTTTGGCGGATCGAGCACGATCACGTCATAGGAATTGCCACGCCGAATCTCGCGGGCGGTGAACTTCATTGCGTCGTCGGCAATCCAGCGGATCGGACGATCCTCAAGTCCGCTCATCGCCTGATGATCTTTGCCATAGCCATTGGATTTCGGGCTGGCATCAAGGTGGGTGACACTAGCGCCAGCTTGGGCGCAAGCGAGGCTCATCATGCCGGTATAGCCGAACAGATTGAGCACGTTGATCGGACGGCCTGCTGCGCGGATTTTGTCCTGCGCGAACTGCCAATGGATGGAGTGCTCTTGAAACAAGCCAAGGTGACGAAAGGGTGTGCGCCGGGCGCTAAGTTTCAAACCGTTCCATTGCATCGGCCATTCGGTTGGTGCGGCGGGATTGATCAGCTGCCAATTGCCTTTGTCGTCGTCGTCTGTTTTGGCATTAAACCGCGCATCAGCTTGCCATGTTTCAACCGGATGAGCCGGCGGCCAAAAAGCTTGCGGATCGGGACGGATAACGGACTGACTGCCAAACCGCTCAAGCTTATGCCCATCGCCGCTATCAAGCAGAGCGTACTGATCCGCGTCCCAATTATCGGCTATGAAAAGGATGGATTTAGGTGTCATGCAAAATCCCTCTGACGCCAGCCCTCATAAAGCATGATCGCGGTGGCTTGCGCCAAGTTGAGGCTGTCTGCGCCGCCGCGCATCGGGATCAGGCAAAGCGTATCGCAGTGTGCTTCGACATGCACGGGGAGCCCGGCTTGTTCGTTGCCCATCAGGATGATTGATGGCTGCGCAAAGTCCACGCCGGTATGATTTGTATCGCCGTTCACACTCGCGGCGACCATGTGGAGGCCAGCTTTGGTGCGCCACTGATTGAACGTATCAAAGTCAGCGCGAGCGAGGCGGACATCGAACAGCGATCCCATTGAGGCGCGAACCGCTTCAACGCTGTAAGGATCGCAGCACTGATCAATCATCACAACGCCTGCCACATCGGCGCAATCTGCAGTGCGCAGGATCGTGCCTAAATTGCCGGGGTCGCGGACCTGATACAGGCCGATCCAAAGACCGGAATGGGCCGAATCAAGCGCGTCGAGTGTGAGGTCGCGCTGCTTGATCGCGGCGATCACAGCTTGCGGATTATCCTTGCGCGCGATCGAGCCAGCGATGCGATCTGGCACGTGTATAATGCGCGCGCCTTGCTGCGCAGCTCGAGCGGTAATGGCATTCACGTAGTCGCGTTCTAGACTGCTCGCCGATACAACCAGCGTGTCGATTTCCCAATGCTGGCTTAGTGCTTGGGCGATCAGGCGTGCGCCTTCGGCCAAAAATAGCCCGGTATCGGCGCGAGTCTTCTTGCTGTCCAGCGCCCGGAGCATCTTGATCAGCGGATTGCTGGCAGAGGTAATCAGATCAGGGCTAACGGTCATTACCGCCCTGTAACACAGACTTGCTTGATTTAAAGGGATAAGGCAGACCTGTATGCCTATCGGGGAAGGATAGGGGAGAGAGTCGATGAGCGTATACGATACGATGGTCGCTGGCCTGTCAGGGGCTGGGCTGATTTTACTCGGCATGATCACCCCACATGGCTCATCCGAATATCATTTGAACGCGGTTCAGTTGCAGGCAAAATTGCAGGCGGCGGCGGACACGGCCTTAAGTGTCGCTGGTTTCGATTGGGCTCATGTGCAGGTTGACGGTCAAAGGGCACGATTGACGGGAACACCGCCAAGTGCAGCTACGGCCCGTGAGGCTGAACAAGTTGTAATGCAATCATCCGGACGGGGTGGGCTGTTATGGGGCGGCATCATAAGCGTCGACAGCGCTTTTTCCAATCCGTCAGATATTGCAGATATCACCCTGCAATTGCCGCAATCAGTGGTAATGACAGTTGCAACGCATATAGATAATAAAAGACCTGAGCCAATCGGTCGGATATGGAGCGAATAGATGCAGTGGTTGATTTCACAGATTTGGATCGCACTGGCAGCAGCTGGCTTTCTGGGGATCTTGTTTGGGATGGCTGTCCGCGGCCTGTTTGTTGGTGGCAAGATTCGCCGTGCGCAAGTCGATCGCGATGTTGCGAAAACCGAGCTTGAACAATCACGCACGGAAGTTGATGCCTTATATGCGGCCCAGCGCCGCCGCCAGGAAGAGACTGCACAGACCGTATCTGGCGATGACCGGCTTCAAAACGAGCTTGATGAACGCGAGACGAAACTCTCTGGTCTCAGTGATGAACTGAGCGCTGCGCGTCAGGAATTGGACACCTTGAAAGCTCAAGCGAATGGCGGCGCTGAGGTTTCTGATGTGGCAACCTCAGACAGCGAATTGCAAGAGCGCAATACCTGGCTGGAACAGCGTGTTGCCGAACTCGAAGCTGACCTGTCCTCGGATACCCCGTCTGAACAAATTGCGGGTGAAGCTGGAGCCGGGAATGAAGAACTCGCGCAGCTAAGGTGGCGTAATCGCTATCTTGAGGGACGGCTGGCTTATCATGAAGACGACGCGGCAGCGCAGGATGATGCGGCCCAAGAGGCCGAGTTAGATGCAGCGCCTGTTGAGGATATTTCAGCTGACGACGTAGAAACAGAAACCCAAGTTGAAGCTGTCGCAGATCCAGTGGCAGAGGACGACGAACATCCATCTGAGGCCGTTCTCAAAGCACTTGATGACGTGAATATAGTTGGCGTCCAACCGACATCGGCAGATGCCCCTCCAGGTGAAGGTGATGATTTGACAGAGATCAACGGGGTCGGACCGCGTATTGCGGAAGTGCTGAATGATCTTGGTATCTGGTCATATGCGCAAATTGCCGAATGGTCGCCAGAGAACATTGCCTGGATTGAACAGCATCTGTCCTTTGATGGTCGGGTTGAGCGTGAGGACTGGATTGCACAAGCGAGCCTGCTCGCTGAAACTGTCGTCAATGAAGACGCCTGACGGCCACTTCATCATGGGTTCAGGCGCAAAATGAGAAGATAGCTGTGACCTCTTGCAAAGCAGGGGCTTTTGCCTGAGCCGAATTTCGGGTTAAGGTTAATTTCAAAGGGAGAGTCAGCATGATTACAGAAGAGATGATTGAAACCGGCGAGCGCATCGACGCGCCAAAGGATTTTCTGGACACAGCCCCGCGCATCAAGATGTCGCGGCGCGGGATTATCAAAGGTCTCGCCTGCGGAACGATTGTTCCTATGATTGTCGGATGCTCAACCAATCCAGTGACTGGCGCCAGCCAGCTGATCCTGCCTGGCTTTGACAATGCGTCTCTGGCGGCCATGTCATCGGCGGCTTGGACGGATATGAAATCCCAGACACCGCAAACCGGCGATAGCCGCCTGCGTAACCGCGTGTTGAATATCTGGGACCGCACCGCGCGCGGGCGTTCCGAAGCCCTGGTCGACGTTTATAATCAGCAGAGTACATATGCCCCTAGCGAATGGGAGGTTGCAGTCTTTGACACCGATGATGTCAATGCGTTCGTGATGCCTGGCCAGCAGGTCGGCGTATATCGCGGGATTACTGAATTGACCGAAAATGATGACCAGTTGGCATCTGTGCTCGGGCATGAGGCGGGCCATATTGATGGTCGCCACTCGGCGGCTCGCGCCTCAACTCAGGTCGCGTCTCAAGTTGCCTTGGCCGCGGGCTCTATTGCGATCGCGCAGTCAGATGAGCTCAAACAATATGGCGGCGCGATTGTCGCCCTTGGCGGCGCGGCACTGCAGTTTGGAGTCTTGCTGCCCTTCAGCCGCCAGCACGAGCTTGAGGCCGATAAGCTTGGTGTCGATTACATGCACAAAGCGGGTTATGATGTTACTCAAGCGCCTCGCCTGTGGGAGTTGATGGATAAGCGCAGTGCCGGCAATCGGCCACCTGAGTTTATGTCGACGCATCCAGATCCAGGTCGGCGGCGTGATGAGTTGATCAACTTTATCAATGCCCGTGGATACGCGTTTATTTAGCCGATTGAAAACAAGCTAATGAAAAAGCCCAATCCGGAAAACGGGTTGGGCTTTTTGCTGTCTTGCACATTGCCAATGCGGCTAGAGGTTCTTGACCACTTCCTCGACCATTTTCTTGGCATCTGACAATAACATCATCGTGTTGTCACGGAAGAACAGCTCGTTCTGAACCCCGGCATAGCCTGCGCCCATCGAGCGCTTGATGAACAGCACCGTGCTGGCATTCTCAACATCAAGCACCGGCATGCCATAGATCGGGCTGGTCTTGTCAGTCTTGGCCGAAGGGTTGGTGACATCATTGGCGCCGATGACAAACGCGACGTCAGCGGTCAAGAATTCCGAATTGATGTCTTCCAGCTCAAACACTTCGTCATACGGCACCTGCGCTTCAGCGAGCAGCACATTCATGTGGCCGGGCATACGTCCGGCGACGGGGTGGATGGCGTATTTGACCTCAACCCCTTCTTCCTTGAGCTTGTCGACCATTTCTTTCAGCGCGTGCTGAGCTTGCGCCACCGCCATGCCATAACCTGGCACGATGATGACCTTCGAGGCGTTCTTCATAATGAAGGCAGCGTCTTCGGCAGAGCCGCGTTTGAACGGGCGCTCCTCGGCGCCAGCTGTAGCGCCAGCGGCCGCATCGTCGCCGCCAAAGCCGCCAAGAATGACCGAGATAAAGCTACGGTTCATCGCCTTGCACATGATGTAGGAGAGGATCGCGCCAGATGAGCCAACCAGCGCACCCGTGATGATCAGGGCGAAATTGCCGAGCGTGAAGCCGAGCGCCGCTGCGGCCCAGCCCGAATAGGAGTTCAGCATCGAGACGACGACAGGCATATCCGCCCCGCCAATTGGAATGATCAGGGTAAAGCCAACAATGAACGAAAACCCAATGATCCACCAAAGTAGATGCCCACCGCCGGACGCTGCGCCATCGCTCAAATAGAAGGCAATGATAAGGCCGAGGATTGCCAGACCCAAAGCAAGATTGATCAAGTGGCGTGCGGGCAACAGGATCGGCGCGCCTGACATGTTGCCGTTGAGCTTGGCAAAGGCGATGACCGAGCCAGAGAATGTGATTGCGCCAATCGCTGCGCCAAGCGCCATCTCGACCCGGCTGATCGGCAAGATGAAACCCTCTGCGCCAACAATGCCAAGCGCCTCAGGCGCGAGGAAAGCGGCGGCGGCAACAAGTACGGCTGCCATCCCGACCAGCGAATGAAAAGCGGCTACGAGCTGCGGCATGGCTGTCATCGGGATGCGCCGGGCAATGATTGCGCCAAAGATACCGCCGACAGCGACGCCGCCGCCAATGATGCCAAGCGTGGCCGGATCAAGCTTTTCCCAATAGAGCGCAAGCGTTGTCGCAACCGCGATCACCATGCCGATCATGCCGTTGCGATTGCCATCGCGGGAGGTCGCCGGGCTGGACAGACCGCGCAGGGCGAGAATGAACAGGATGCCGGAAACAAGATAGAGCAGCGGGGCCCAGGTCGATGTGAACTGTTCCATCATCTATTCCCCCTTCTTCTTGTACATGGCGAGCATGCGTTGGGTGACGAGGAAACCGCCGAAGATATTGACGCTGGCCAGGGCCACCGCGACGCCGCCAAGTGCCTTGGCCGTCCAACCGCCATCGCTTGTGGCAGAGGCGCTAACGGCGACGATTGCGCCAACAATGATCACTGACGAGATCGCATTGGTCACCGCCATTAGCGGCGTATGCAAAGCCGGGGTCACCGACCAGACGACGTAATAACCAACAAAACAGGCCATCGCGAAGATCGCGGCAAGGAAGACTGTTGGGCTAGTGGCGTTCGCCTCCGACGCATAAGCGGGCAGGGCGAGCGCGGCGGTCGCCAGGACTGCGGCGAGTAGCTTTTTCATATCAAATACTCCGATTGCCCCGGACTTGATCCGGGGTCTGGTTCGGCTGAGCCGGGACGGATGGCGGGAGGTCCCGGGTCAAGCCCGGGATTGACGGAGGTCGAGAAGGGCTCGTCATCCTTTCAACCTTTCATTCACAGTATTACCGTCGCGTGTCAGCATCATCGCGATGACGATTTCGTCGTCTGTGTCCAGGTTCAGGCTACCATTTTCGGCAGTGATCAGTGGCAGGAAGGCGAGCAGGTTCCTGGCGTAAAGCGCGCTGCTATCCGCGGGTAAGTGCATCGCCAGATTGCTGAAGCCCGCGACTTTTACGCCGCCGCTATCGACCACTATGTCAGGCTCTGACAGCGGGCAATTGCCGCCTTGTGAGACGGCCATGTCAACAATCACCGAACCGGGCCGCATGGCGGCGACCATATCGGCTGTGACCAATACAGGCGCCGCGCGGCCGGGGATTAGGGCGGTGGTGATCACGATATCTTGTTTGGCGATATGCTTGGCGACCAGTTCAGCTTGTTTGGCTTGATATTCAGCCGACATTTGCTTGGCGTAGCCACCTGCAGTCTCAGCTTCTTTGAACTCATCATCCTCTACCGCGACGAATTTTGCGCCGAGTGACGCGACTTGTTCTTTTGCGGCGGGGCGCACATCGGTCGCCGTGACAACAGCGCCGAGACGGCGCGCGGTGGCGATGGCTTGCAAGCCTGCGACGCCTGCCCCCATGACAAAGACCTTGGCTGGCGCGACAGTCCCCGCAGCAGTCATCATCATCGGCATGGCGCGGCCATAGATGCCCGCACCTTCAATCACTGCGCGGTAACCTGCCAGGTTCGACTGCGATGACAGCGCGTCCATGCTTTGGGCGCGTGAAATGCGCGGGGTGAATTCCATCGACAAGGCTGTGATCTTGCCTGCGTTCAACGCCGCTGGGTCAAGCGCGAACGGGTCCATCAGGGCGATCACAGTCAAGTTCTCTGGCAGCACCTTGATTTCGGTATCCGACGGCGCGCGGACCTTGAACAGGACATCTGCGTCGCCAAGCGCAGCTTTGGCACTTGCGGCGATTTTCGCGCCCGCATCCTTGAAGGCATCGTCAGTATAACCCGCAATCATACCTGCCCCTTTTTCAAGGTTAAGCGTGTGCCCAAGGGCGCCGAGTTTCTTGACCGTGTCTGGCGTAACCGCAACGCGGGTCTCGCCTGCAAGGGTCTCTTTTATAATCGCTATTTTCATGACGCCCTAAATGGCATGATTTGTCATGCTTGCAAGCCCATCACGCGAAATTGCAACGATTGACGCAGACCGTGGGCTGTTTTGCTCCAACAAAAGCCTGCGGTTCACTCGACAATTGGACCTGTGCCGATTGGAAATCTTGCGATCCGCCGAACACCTGTTAGCGTGGATCATACGCGATGCGGGATGGTTGGCCGCGGTGGAGGATTGTTATGAGAACGGGATTTGGAATTCGCGCTTTGTTTGCGCTGGCTTTTGGCGGGTTTGCAGGATTGCCTGTTATGACTGCGCAGGAGGACGCCGCGACGGAGGCATCAGAAAAAGTCATGCTGGTGATCGACAGTTCCGGTTCGATGTGGGGGCGGATCGAGGGCGAAATCAAGCGCGATATTGCCCGTCGGGCGCTGCGCGAGACGATTGAGTTGCTGCCAGAGGCGGCAGAGACCGGGCTGATCGCTTATGGCCATCGGCGGACCAGAGATTGCAGCGATATCGAACTGTTGCTGGCCCCAAGTGCAAGTGGGCTTGTGTCGATCCCGGACATGGTTGATGGCCTGACGCCAACTGGCAAGACACCTCTGACCGCATCCGTACGCCGCGCCGCTGAAGCCCTGAACATTGGCGCGCAGAAATCGACGGTGGTTGTTATCACCGATGGCATCGAAACATGTAACGCTGATCCATGCGCCGCAGGGACGGAGTTGGAAGCGGCAGGTGTGGACTTCACCGCGCACGTCATCGGGTTTGGCTTGAGCCAAAGCGAGGGACGCCAGATTGCCTGCCTCGCCGAAGTAACAGGTGGGTTGTATATCGAGGCCTCAGATGCCAGCGAACTGAGCGGTGCGCTCGAACAAGTCGCGGGGGTGGTCGATGAGCCTGCGCCGGTGATCGAGGCGGCCGAGGCGACGATTAACGGGCCGGACTCGGCTGAAATTGGCGCGACGTTTGAGGTTGAATGGACCGGACCGCAAGGCGACAATGACTATGTTGATCTGGTCCCGGTTGGTTATGAGAAAACCACGGGTGAGCTGTCTTATGCTTATGTTGCGAATGGCAGCCCGGTGGCTATGCGTGGACCGAAAGCGCCGGGCGCGCACGTCTTGCGCTATGTCTGGGTCAATGCGGCGGGGCGGCAAGTGCTGGCGCATACACCAATAGAGATCACCGAAGCGGCCGTGGCGATCTTTGCGCCGTCGCGAGTCGAGGCGGGCGAAACATTCAGCGCTGAATGGCGCGGGCCGGGACTTGCAGGCGATTATCTCGACATCGTGCCGAGCGGCTATGAACGCACCAGCGGCGAGCTGGCTTACGCTTATACTAGACAGGGAGATGTGTTGACCATACAGGCGCCGGGCGAGGCGGGTGCACATGATCTGCGCTATGTCACCGTGGCCAGTGATGGCAAGCGTGTGCTGGTCTCGGTTGATCTGCAGGTTGACCCGGCGCGCGCGGAACTAGCTTTCGATCCAGAAGTGTCTCTGGGCCAGGAGGTTGAGGTGCACTGGGCCGGGCCGGGATCGCCGGTGGATTACATTGATCTGGTGCCGCGTGGATATACCAGGACCAATGGTGAACTGTCTTACCAGTACACCAACGCCGGAAACCCTGCGGTGATGACCCTGCCAGGCGAGCCGGGCGAGTATGATATACGCTACGTCCTGGACGCTTCTGATGGCAAGAAGGTTCTGGTGACGGAACCGCTCACGCTCAACGCGGTTGAGGTTAGCCTCAATGCGCCGGACAGTGGGGTTGCCGGGGCGGTGATCGAGGTGACCTGGAGCGGTCCGGGCGCGGCGACGGATTATATTGATATTGTCCCAGATGGGCATACGCGGACGAATGGCGAAAGCTCGTACACGTATGTGCGCGAGGGTAGTCCGCTGACAATCCGGCTGCCGGGGCAGGCGGGTGATTATGAGTTGCGCTATGTCCTGTCGGCGTCGAATGGCCGCCAGGTTTTGGCGAAACGTGACCTGAACGTGACGATGCCAGAGATTGCCTTGCAGTTTGAAGGGGTGATTGCGGCAGGCGGGCAGCTTAGCGTCGACTGGACCGGGCCGGATTATCCATCCGACTATATCGACATCGTTCCGCGCGGGTTTACGCGCACCAATGGTGAGCTGAAATACGCCTATACGGCGGGCGGTAACCCTGCGGTGTTGGATGTGCCGGATGAGCCGGGCGACTATGATCTGCGCTACGTCATGACGGCATCGAAGGGACGCCATGCGGTCGTGGTTGAGCCGCTGACAGTGGAGTAAGGGAAACGGCTGTGTGCCCCTTGACCGCTTAGGGCTTTTCAGCTTTATGCGGCGCTTCGCTCTGTGGGAGGCTGCCAGCCTGACCACGGAACCTCAAAACCAAGGCGGCCGGATCGAAAGACCACCGGCCACGTAAAGCCAGAGAGGCCAATATGGCTAAGAAACTGCTAGGGCAGCTTAAGCTCCAGATTCTCGCAGGCAGCGCAAACCCATCCCCGCCGGTCGGACCGGCGCTGGGGCAGCGCGGCATTAACATCATGGAATTTTGTAAGGCGTTTAACGCCAAGACAGAAAAAGGCGACCGCAGCATGAAAGTGCCGGTTGTGATTGACTATTATCAGGACAAGTCCTTCACGTTCATCGTGAAGACCCCACCCGCATCAGCACTGTTATTGAAAGCGGCCGGCCTGAAAAGTGGCTCGAATGAACCCGGCCGTGAATCGGCTGGTAAAGTGACCAAGACGCAATGTCGTGAGATCGCTGAAACTAAGATGGTCGATTTGAACGCAAATGATCTCGACCAAGCAACCAAGATCATTGAGGGCACTGCGCGCTCAATGGGTCTCGAAGTGACGGGATAAGATCATGGCCAGAGGAAAACGTTACCGCGCCGCGCGCGAAACAGTTGTTGCAGAGCAAGCTTACAGCGTCACAGAGGCGGTTAAGCTGTTGAAAGCCAACGCAACGACCAAGTTTGATGAAACCATTGATATTGCTGTGAACCTTGGGGTTGACCCTAAATATGCTGACCAGATGGTTCGCGGGGTTGTCTCGATGCCGTCTGGCACGGGTAAAGACGTCCGAGTTGCTGTGTTTGCACGTGATGCGAAAGCTGACGAGGCGAAAGCGGCGGGCGCTGAATTTGTCGGTGCAGAAGACCTGATGGAAGAGATTCAGAACGGCAAGAGCGACTTTGACCGGGTGATTGCGTCACCAGATATGATGTCGGTTGTCGGTCGCCTGGGTAAGGTTCTTGGCCCCCGTGGCCTGATGCCAAACCCGAAAGTCGGCACCGTGACGCCAAATGTTGCGCAGGCTGTCAAAGACGCCAAAGGTGGGTCGGTTGAATTCCGGGTTGAAAAGTTTGGGATTATTCATGCCGGGATTGGCAAAACCAGCTTTTCTCAAGATGCGATCGAAGCAAACGTTCGGGCGTTTGTCGGTGCGCTGATAAAAGCGAAGCCTACGGGCGCTAAAGGGACCTATATGAAACGGATTACCGTATCATCGACGATGGGTCCGGGTATTATGATTGATAGCTCCGACGCAATTGCCATCTAACGTTGTCTGGAAAAAGTTCAAGCAACGCCCGTCTGAGCAATCAGGCGGGCGTTTCGCATTAGCGAGCTTTGGAAGATTGAGGCTCGACAGTGCAAGTTTTGGCCGACAAAAGCACAAAATAATGGGTGGGCTTGACATTCCTGAAATTAGGGCTTGCCCCCCTGTGGGCAATACGTTAACAGACGCGACTTAGCGGGAGTTCGCCTTGTTTTGTGCGGCCTCCCGTTTTCCTGTCCGAGACCATGGGTGGCTTCACAAGAGCCATAAGTCCTATGCTAGACGGGGTGAGGCAGGTTTGTCACCGCAAGGTGTGCATCGGTCTGCTAGAGCCCTGGGCAGGTGCCCAAGCTTCCCATTTTGGGGAGTGGACGGCAATCCCCGGGCGCTCGGATGGTCCGATCGCCTCTTGAAGGAGATCCGCAATGGATAAAGCTGGAAAAGCCGAATCCCTGAAAATGCTGACTGGCATTTTCGAAGGTTCGGGTAGTGTCGTGATTGCGCGCTATACCGGTCTCACTGTTGCGGAAATGACCAAGCTTAGAGGCATGCTGCGCGAGCAGGGTGCTGAAGCGAAGGTGGTCAAGAACCGTCTGGCGAAAATCGCACTAGACGGCAAAGGCGGCGATGATGTAGCGGCGATGTTCGCTGATCAAACCGTGATTGCATATGCATCCGATCCCGTAGCGGCCGCAAAGGGCGCTGCTGATTTTGCCAAAGATAACGACAAGCTCGTGATCATTGGCGGCTTCATGGATGACAAGGTTCTTGATCGAAGCGGAATTGAGGCCTTGGCCAAGCTTCCGTCTCTCGACCAACTTCGTGGCAAACTTATCGGTCTTATCCAGGCTCCAGCAACCAAGGTTGCCGGCGTGGTTCAGGCCCCAGCAGGTCAGCTGGCGCGTCTCTTCTCGGCTTACGCCAACAAGGATGCGGCTTAAACGGTCATTTTCACAACCAAACAGACCTTCAATATCTCACCTCCGTTTTAAGGAACTTATCTAATGTCAAAACTAGAAAAAATCGTCGACGAGCTTAGCGGCCTGACGGTTCTGGAAGCAGCTGAACTGGCAACGCTTCTGGAAGACAAGTGGGGCGTCTCTGCGGCTGCCCCGGTTGCTGTTGCAGCTGCTGGCGGCGACGCTGGCGGTGCGGCTGCCGAAGAGCAGACCGAATTCGATGTCGTACTTACGGCTGCTGGCGACAAGAAAATCGGCGTCATCAAAGTTGTCCGCGAAGTCGTTGGCGGCCTTGGCCTGAAGGAAGCGAAAGAGCTTGTCGAAAGCGCTCCCAAGGCGATCAAAGAAGGCGTCTCCAAGGACGAGGCTGAAGAGCTCAAGAAGAAGTTCGAAGAAGCTGGCGCGACTGTCGAAATCAAATAGATTTTCGACGCGTAAAGTACAGAGTTCTGTTTCCGCGAGGCGGAGCTCTGAGTTGATTCAGCGCGGCAAAGTCATGCTTGGCTTTGCCGCGTCCTCGCGTTCTAGGCGACACGCTGATTTGGCCCCTCTGGTCGGACGGCAAATAACGGGACACAAGATGGCACTCTCTTTCACAGAAAAGAAACGCATCCGCAAATCCTTCGGTAAAATCCCCGAAGCCATCGAAATGCCGAACCTGATTGAGGTTCAGCGCTCCTCTTACGAGCATTTTCTGCAGCAACACGTGGCGCAAGCCGATCGCACCGATGATGGTTTGGGCGGCGTGTTCAAAGGCGTGTTCCCAATCGTTGATTTCAACGAACGGGCGTCACTGGAATATGTCTCCTATGAGTTCGAGCCGCCAAAATTCGATACAGAAGAATGTATGCAGCGTGATCTGACTTACGCCGCGCCATTAAAAGTCCGTCTTCAACTGGTTGTTTTCGACATCGACGAGGACACAGGTGCGAAATCCGTCAAGGAGGTCAAAGAGCAGGAAGTCTACCTTGGTGACATCCCGCTTATGACAGATAAGGGCACGTTCATCGTCAACGGCACCGAGCGGGTTATCGTCTCTCAGATGCACCGGTCGCCAGGTGTTTTCTTTGACCATGACAAGGGCAAGACCCATTCGTCGGGCAAGTTGTTGTTCGCCGCGCGGATCATTCCCTATCGTGGTTCCTGGCTCGACTTTGAGTTTGATGCCAAGGATGTTCTGAATGTTCGGATTGACCGCAAGCGTAAATTGCCAGCGACAACGCTGCTAATGGCGCTGGGTTATGATAGCGATCAAATCCTCGACATGTTCTATACGAAATCTGTCTATCGGATAGACAAGAAGGGTTGGATCTGCGGCTTCAACCCGGACGCTTGGAAGGGGCAAAAGCCTGCTTTCGATCTGGTCGATGCTAAATCTGGAAAAACGATCGCGCCTGCCGAGCGTAAAATTACGGCATTGGCCGTTAAGCGCCTGGCAGAAGGTGGGACTGAAGAACTGTTGCTGCCGTCAAACGCGCTTGAGGGCAAGTTCCTGGCCCGCGATATCGTCAATCGCCAAACCGGTGAGATTTACGGCGAGTCTGGTGATATTCTTGAGGAAGAATTGCTGGCCGAACTGCGCGAGCAGAAGATCAAGGCGATTGAAATTCTCGATATCGACAATGGTGATCGTGGTCCTTGGCTGCGCAACACGTTGAAGGCCGACAAGAACGATACCCGTTTTGAGGCGCTTTCAGATATCTACCGTGTGATGCGCCCGGGCGAGCCGCCGACGCAGGAAGCTGCTGACGCCTTGTTCAACCAATTGTTCTTTGATGGCGAACGCTACGATCTCTCGGCGGTTGGCCGGGTCAAGATGAATACACGTCTGAAAGTCGCAATTGAGGGCTATGAGCCAGCCGAGGATACGGTCCGCACACTGCGCAATGATGATGTTCTTGGCGTCATGCGGGTCATTCTCGACCTGAAAGACGGCGCTGGCGAAGTTGACGACATTGATAATCTTGGCAACCGCCGGGTGCGTTCGGTCGGTGAGTTGATGGAGAATAATTACCGTATCGGTCTGGTTCGTATGGAGCGGGCAATCAAGGAGCGAATGAGTTCTGTTGATATCGACACGGTGATGCCGAACGATCTGATCAATGCCAAACCTGTGGTGGCGTCGGTGCGCGAATTCTTCGGCTCCTCGCAGCTGTCGCAATTCATGGACCAAACCAATCCACTGTCCGAGATTACCCACAAGCGCCGCCTATCAGCGCTTGGACCAGGCGGTCTGACCCGTGAACGTGCCGGGTTTGAAGTACGCGATGTGCATCCAACCCATTATGGCCGGATTTGTCCGATTGAAACACCGGAAGGCCCGAATATTGGTCTGATCAACTCGCTCGCGACATTTGCGCGGGTTAACAAGTATGGCTTTATTGAAAGCCCGTACCGCAAAGTTGTAGGTGGCAAGCTGACCAAGGAAGTCGACTATCTGTCGGCGATGGAAGAGCAAATCTACTCAATCGCGCAGGCCAATACGCTGGTTGATGACAAGGGTGCGATTATCAACGAATTCATCAACGCACGGGCAAATGGCGAAGCGATGTTGGTGCTCAAAGAAGATGTCCAGTACATGGATGTTTCCCCGAAACAGGTTGTTTCGGTTGCCGCGTCACTTATCCCATTCCTCGAAAATGACGATGCGAACCGCGCCTTGATGGGCTCGAACATGCAACGCCAAGCTGTGCCTTTGGTGCAGACCGACGCGCCACTGGTTGGCACTGGTATGGAAGCGGTTGTGGCCCGCGATTCGCGCGCTGCTATCGTCGCCACACGGGCCGGTGTGGTCGAGCAGGTGGATGGTTTGCGGATCGTGGTTCGGGCAACTGAAGATCTCGAAACGTCTGCCTCAGGCGTTGATATATACCGCCTGACGAAATTTCGTCGGTCGAACCAGAATAGCTGTATCAATCAGCGCCCAATCGCCAAGGTCGGCGACGTTGTGGCCAAGGGTGATATCATTGCCGATGGTCCTTCAACCGATCTCGGGGACCTGGCGCTCGGGCGGAACGTGCTGGTCGCGTTCATGCCGTGGAATGGGTACAACTTCGAAGACTCCATTCTGATCTCCGAGCGCATTGTGCGCGATGATGTCTACACCTCAATCCACCTAGAAGAGTTTGACGTCGCTGCCCGTGATACCAAACTTGGACCGGAAGAGATTACCCGCGATATTCCGAACGTTGGTGAAGAAGCGCTGCGTAATCTCGATGAAGCCGGGATTGTTGCGGTCGGCGCGGAAGTTCAGGCCGGTGATATTCTCGTCGGTAAGGTGACGCCAAAAGGCGAAAGCCCGATGACACCTGAAGAGAAGCTGCTACGTGCGATCTTTGGTGAGAAAGCGTCCGATGTGCGTGATACCTCGCTACGTGTGCCGCCCGGAGACGCAGGAACAGTTGTTGAGGTGCGGGTGTTCAATCGCCACGGTATCGACAAGGATCAACGCGCGCTACAAATTGAGCGTGAGCAGATCGAACAACTTCAGGAAGACAAAGAGGATGAGCAAAGCATTCTTGAGCGCAACACCTACTCCCGGTTGCGTGAAGTCCTGATCGGCAAAGAGGCTGCGGCGGGGCCGAAAGGCTTCAAAACCGGCAAGATTGCCGAAGCATCGCTTGAAGAGTTGAATGAATCGGAAATGTGGGACATCGCGCTCAAGTCTGAGAAAGCTCAAGCTGAGATTGATGCACTTCAGTCGCGCTTCAACGAGTCGATCCACGAACTGGAGGCTCGGTTTAACGACAAGGTCGATAAGGTTCAGCAGGGCGATGACCTGCCGCCAGGCGTTATGAAAGTCGTCAAAGTCTTCCTGGCTGTGAAGCGTAAGCTGCAACCTGGCGACAAGATGGCCGGACGTCATGGTAACAAAGGGGTTATCTCAAAGATCAACCCGATCGAAGACATGCCATTCCTCGAAGATGGCACCTCGGTTGATATTGTTCTCAACCCGCTCGGCGTGCCGTCGCGGATGAATGTTGGGCAGATCTTGGAAACCCACCTTGGTTGGGCGGCTGCCGGGCTCGGCAAAATGGTTCAGGAGTCGCTGGAACAGTGGCACGAAGACCATGATGCCAAAGCGCTGCGCAAAACACTGGCGACGGTTTACGGCAAGGATGAGCCGCTGCCAGATACGGATGAAGATCTGGTCGAACTTGCGGGTAATCTCAAGAAAGGCGTTCCGTTTGCGACGCCGGTCTTCGATGGTGCGCGCGAACCGGACATCAAGGAAATGCTGGAGCGAGCGGGCTTGCATAGTTCTGGACAATCCATCGTCTTTGACGGTCGCACGGGCGAACAGTTCAAACGGCCAGTTACGGTCGGCTACAAATATCTGCTCAAACTGCACCACTTGGTCGATGAAAAGATCCACGCGCGGTCAACTGGCCCGTACTCGCTGGTGACGCAGCAACCGCTGGGCGGCAAGGCTCAGTTCGGTGGTCAGCGTTTCGGTGAGATGGAAGTCTGGGCCCTCGAAGCTTACGGCGCCGCTTATACGCTGCAAGAGATGCTGACGGTTAAGTCGGATGACACAGCGGGCCGGGCCAAAGTCTATGAGGCGATTGTTCGGGGTGACGATACTTTCGAAGCCGGTATCCCGGAAAGCTTTAACGTGTTGATCAAGGAGATGAGGTCGCTTGGCCTGAATGTCGAATTGATCGGAGATAATGATGGGAGCTCGAACGTCGCCGCTCAATAAGCGGCATCGGTTGCCGTAGAGGCGGTAGAGTTATCCTTTAATAAGGCCGGGTTTTCGCTCACGAAACTCGGCCAAACCCTCCCGAGGAGTGGAACTATCATGCGCCAAGATGTTGCTAGCATTTATAAGCCAAAAGACGAGGCCCCTACATTTGAGGGCATTCGGATTTCAATTGCGAGCCCGGAGAAAATCCGTGGCTGGTCTTCCGGTGAAATCAAGAAGCCTGAGACGATCAATTACCGCACGTTCAAGCCAGAGCGTGATGGCTTGTTCTGTGCGCGTATCTTTGGCCCGATCAAGGATTACGAATGCCTGTGCGGGAAATATAAGCGCATCAAGTATCGCGGCATTATTTGTGAGAAGTGCGGCGTGGAAGTCACTTTGGCCAAGGTTCGGCGCGAACGTATGGGCCATATCGAGCTGGCCTCACCGGTGGCTCATATCTGGTTCCTGAAATCGCTGCCATCGCGGATTGCCAGCCTGCTGGACATGACGTTGAAGGATGTTGAGCGGGTTCTCTACTTTGAAAGTTATGTCGTGATTGAGCCGGGCTTGACCCCGCTTGATCCGGGCCAAATGCTGTCTGAAGAAGAGTATATGGATCTGCAGGAGGAGCATGGCGAAGATGCTTTCACCGCAATGATTGGTGCCGAAGCGGTCAAGGAGATCCTGCAAGGGCTCGACCTTGATCTGTTGCAGGACACGTTGCGTGATGATTTGGCTGAATCCACGTCTGAACTGAAGACCAAGAAATACTCAAAACGCTTGAAAGTGGTTGAAGCCTTCCTCGCATCTGGTGCCAAGCCAGAGTGGATGGTGATGAGTGTTGTACCGGTTATTCCACCGGATCTGCGCCCGCTCGTTCCGTTGGACGGTGGCCGGTTTGCAACCTCTGATCTCAACGATCTGTATCGCCGTGTGATCAACCGGAACAACCGTTTGAAGCGCCTGATGGAGCTGCGTGCACCTGATATCATTATCCGTAACGAAAAGCGTATGCTGCAGGAATCTGTCGACGCATTGTTCGATAATGGTCGCCGTGGCCGCACGATTACTGGCACAAACAAGCGTCCATTGAAGTCGCTGTCGGACATGCTGAAAGGTAAGCATGGCCGTTTCCGCCAGAACTTGCTGGGCAAACGCGTCGATTATTCGGGTCGCTCGGTGATCGTGGTTGGCCCGAACATGAAACTGCATGAGTGCGGCATTCCAAAGAAAATGGCGCTGGAGCTGTTCAAGCCGTTTATCTATGCGCGCCTCGACGCCAAGGGTCTGGCTGGCACAGTGAAAGCGGCCAAGAAATTGGTTGAAAAGGAGAAGCCGGAAGTTTGGGATATCCTCGAAGAGGTTATTCGTGAACACCCAATCATGCTGAACCGTGCGCCAACTTTGCACCGTCTTGGCATCCAGGCATTTGAACCGAAATTGATTGAGGGCAAGGCGATCCAGCTGCACCCACTGGTCTGCGCCGCGTTCAACGCCGATTTCGATGGCGATCAGATGGCCGTTCACGTGCCGCTGAGCCTCGAGGCGCAACTTGAGTGCCGCGTCCTGATGATGTCGACGAATAACATTCTTTCGCCGGCCAATGGTAAGCCGATTATCGTGCCGTCACAGGATATCGTTCTCGGCCTCTACTATCTCTCACTGGATAAGAAAAATGAGCAGGGTGATGGCACAACCATCGCTGATATGGCCGAGCTGGAGCACGCGCTAGATAGCGGGAGATTGTCGCTGCACGCCAAGATCAAAGCGCGTTATGAAAGCATTGATGAGGCCGGAAAACCAACTGTAAAAATCATTGATACGACGCCAGGTCGTTACATGATTTCGGATATCTTGCCGAAGCATCACTTGATTGATCCAGAGGTTCTGCTGGACAAATTGATGGTCAAGAAAAATATCGGCAATCTGATCGATGAAGTCTACCGGACGTGTGGTCAGAAGGCGACGGTGATCTTCGCTGATCACCTGATGGGCCTTGGTTTCCGTGAAGCAGCGAAAGCTGGCATTTCATTCGGCATGGACGATATGAAAATTCCAGACGCCAAAGTGAAATTGGTGGCGCAGACCAAAGAGCAAGTGACAGAATATGAGCGTCAATACGCTGATGGTCTGATTACGCGCGGTGAGAAATACAACAAGGTTGTTGATGCCTGGTCGACCTGTACGGACAAAGTGGCTGACGCCATGATGGACGCAGCAGGTGAGATCGAGATCGATAAGGCAACCGGGTGTGAGGTTGAAACCAACTCGGTCTTCATGATGGCTGAGTCTGGCGCGCGTGGTTCGAAGAACCAGATGAAACAGCTGGCCGGTATGCGCGGTCTGATGGCGCGTCCAGATGGCTCGATCATTGAGACGCCAATCATCTCGAATTTCAAAGAAGGCCTGACGGTTCAGGAATACTTCAACTCGACCCACGGCGCGCGTAAAGGCCTTGCTGATACCGCATTGAAAACGGCGAACTCAGGTTATTTGACCCGCCGTCTGGTTGATGTTGCTCAGGATTGTATCGTCAATGAAGTCGATTGCGGAACGGACATTGGTATTGACCTGTTCCCGGTCATGGAAGGCGCTGATGTCGTCGTCAGCCTTGGCGAGCGTGTGCTTGGCCGAACCGTCGGTGAGGATGTCAAACACCCCAAAACCGGCGATCTGGTCGCGCCGTCAAACACTTATGTTGATGAAGTACTTGCGGCGATCATTGATGAAGCGGGCGTTGATCGGATCAAGGCGCGTTCACCGCTGACCTGTGAAACCAAGATTGGTGTTTGCGTGGCGTGTTATGGCCGTGACCTGGCACGTGGTACGATCGTGAACATAGGTGAAGCTGTCGGCGTTATCGCGGCTCAGTCAATCGGCGAACCGGGCACTCAGCTGACGATGCGGACCTTCCACATTGGCGGCGCGGCATCGGTGGCCGAGGACTCCTCTGCCGAAGCGCAGATCGAAGGCAAGATCAAGTTTGACACCCCAACCTTCGTCAAGCGTGATGATGGTGCACTAGTGGTAACCGGTCGTCACATGGTCGTGTCGATCGAAGACGCTGATGGTCGCATTCGCCAGACTTTCAAACCGACTTACGGGACGGTGTTGGCGGTCAAAGACAAGAAGAAGGTCAAACCAGGCGACAAGCTCGGTGACTGGGATCCATTTGCACTGCCGGTGATTTGTGAAGTCAATGGGCTCGCACGTCTGGTTGACGTTGTTGACGGTCTGACCTCTCGTGATGAAACCGATGACGCAACCGGCATCTCATCCCGTGTGATCATTGATGGTCGTGGTTCGAAAGGCGCAGATCTGCGTCCGTCAATCATGATTGTTGACAAGAAGGGTGAAGCGCTTGAGCTACCAAACGGCAATGAAGCGCGTTACATGCTGTCACCAGGCGCTATTCTGGCGGTTGAAGATGGTGATGAGATCACGGTAGGTCAGTCCTTGGCACGTGTCGCAACCGGCGGCGCCAAGACCAAGGATATTACCGGTGGTCTGCCGCGTGTGGCCGAACTGTTTGAAGCGCGTCGTCCCAAGGACAATGCGGTTATTGCTGAAATGGACGGCCGTATTGCGTTCATCCGCGAGTATAAGCAAAAGCGCAAAATCGCAATCATTCCGGATGATCCGGACAAGGACGCGATTGAGTTTCTGGTGCCAAAGGCGCGTCGTCTCGATGTGCAGGATGGTGACTATGTCAAGCGCGGTGACTATATCATCGACGGTAACCCAGCGCCGCAGGATATTCTTGCGACAATGGGGATCGAAGCGCTGGCCAACTATCTCGTCGATGAGGTTCAGAAGGTCTATCGCCTGCAAGGCGTGCCGATCAATGACAAACATATCGAAGTGATTGTGCGTCAGATGTTGCAGAAGTTCGAAGTCACTGATCCGGGTACAACCACCTTGATCAAGGGTGAGTATGTCGATCTTCTGGAGCTTGAAGAGGCCAATGCGCAAGTTCGCAAGTCACGCAAGCAAGATCAACGTGAAGCGATCGGAACGCCGGTTCTGCTCGGGATCACCAAAGCCTCCTTGCAGACCCGTAGCTTTATCTCTGCGGCGTCCTTCCAGGAGACCACACGTGTGCTGACCGAAGCGGCGCTGATGGGCAAGGTCGATACGCTTGAGGGCTTGAAAGAAAACGTCATTGTTGGTCGTCTGATCCCAGCGGGTACAGGCGGCGGTATGCGTCAATTCCGACGTGTTGCCGGGCAGCGCGACAACAAGCTAAGGGCCAAACGCGATGCGGCGGCCAAAGCGGCGGCTGCAGCTCTTCCGGCGCCAGACGCGGCGGAGTAAATTATCTGGCTGAACAGACAGATCGCACGGTTTTGCTGCGGTCTGTCTGCAAGGCTTGACGAGGCGAGCGCGGGGCCTTACACGCGCGACATGCTGGCTGGGCAGGTTCATAACGATCTGCCCGATAGTTCTTTGGCGGAACTATCTGTTTAGCACACACACGAGGCAGGCAATTCACGAGGCACTCACGGCCAGACGGGGATTTCCTATAACAATTGAACCGGTCCTACAGGGGCCATGAAGCAGAGAGTATCACGGCCCCTATGCCTACGATTCAACAGCTGATCCGGAAGCCGCGCAGACCTAAGCCGCAGCGTTCCAAAACCCCCGCCCTTAAAGGCAATCCACAACGTCGCGGCGTCTGTACGCGCGTCTATACAACCACACCGAAGAAGCCGAACTCGGCGCTTCGAAAAGTCGCCAAGGTTCGCCTGACAACTGGGTTCGAATCGCTGTGCTACATTCCGGGTGAAGGCCACAACCTGCAAGAGCACTCAGTTGTGCTGATCCGCGGTGGCCGGGTGAAAGATCTTCCCGGCGTTCGTTACCACATTCTTCGCGGTGTCCTCGATACGCAGGGTGTTAAAGACCGTAAGCAGCGCCGTTCGCATTACGGCGTCAAGAAACCGAAATAAGGGAGACCGGATATGTCACGTCGCCACCGCGCTGAAAAACGTCAGGTCCTGCCTGATCCGAAATTTAAAGACGTCATTCTGTCCAAGTTCATGAATCAAGTCATGCGGGACGGGAAAAAGTCGACAGCTGAACGCATCGTCTATGGTGCGCTTGAGTTGGTTGAAACCCGCGCCAAGAAAGACCCAATTGAGGTCTTCCACGAAGCGCTCGAACTGATCCAGCCCTCTGTCGAGGTTCGGTCTCGCCGGGTCGGTGGTGCCACTTACCAGGTGCCGGTTGAAGTGCGCCCAGAGCGCCGCCAGGCATTGGCGATACGCTGGCTGGCTGCAGCGGCCAAGAATCGCAACGAGAACACGATGCGTGAGCGTTTGGCCGGTGAGCTGATGGACGCATCGCAAGGCCGCGGTAACGCGGTTAAAAAACGTGAAGACACGCACAAGATGGCGGAAGCCAACCGTGCGTTCTCTCATTACCGTTGGTAAAATAACAGTTTTCCGATCCCACGTGGACTCGATCAATAAAGGTAAATGCTATGGCCCGCGAATACACGCTGGATCGCTATCGTAACTTTGGTATCATGGCGCATATTGACGCCGGCAAGACCACGACGACAGAACGTATTCTGTATTATACTGGCAAATCCCACAAGATTGGCGAAGTGCATGATGGCGCTGCGACGATGGACTGGATGGAACAAGAGCAAGAGCGTGGCATCACGATCACTTCTGCTGCGACCACAACCTTCTGGGAACGTACTGAAGACGGCACCACGCCGCTGTCTGACAAGTATCGTTTCAACATCATCGATACGCCCGGACACGTTGACTTCACAATTGAAGTTGAGCGCTCGCTGGCTGTACTTGATGGCGCGGTTTGTGTGCTTGATGCCAATGCCGGGGTTGAGCCTCAGACTGAAACTGTTTGGCGTCAAGCTGACCGTTACCACGTGCCGCGCATCGTGTTCGTCAACAAGATGGACAAGATCGGCGCTGATTTCTTCAACTGCGTGTTCATGATCAAAGACCGTACGGGTGCGATTCCGGCTCCGGTTCAGATGCCAATTGGTTCTGAAACTGAGCTTGAAGGTCATATTGACCTGCTGACCATGAAAGAATGGGTCTGGGCTGGTGAAGACCTCGGCGCGACGTGGGAGCAGCGTGAAATTCGCCCTGAACTCGCTGACAAAGCCGCTGAAATGCGCGCTGAGCTGATCGAAATTGCCGTCGAAATGGACGACGACGCGATGGAAGCTTATCTTGAAGGCACTGAGCCATCAGTTGAGAAGCTGCGCGAGCTGATCCGCAAAGGTACATTGTCTATGGCCTTCGTACCGGTTATCTGCGGGTCTGCGTTCAAGAATAAAGGCGTGCAGCCAATGCTCAACGCCGTCATCGATTACCTGCCGGGCCCGCTCGATGTGCCAGCCTATAAAGGCTTTTTGCCGGGTGACGAAACCGAGACCCGCGACATTGAGCGATCCGCTGACGATACGCAGCCCTTCTCTGGCCTGTCCTTCAAGATCATGAACGATCCATTCGTTGGCTCGTTGACCTTCGTTCGGATCTATTCCGGGACACTGACCAAGGGTGGCTCCATTCTGAATGCCACCAAGGGCAAGCCTGAACGCGTTGGCCGGATGATGATGATGCACTCGAACAATCGCGAAGAGATTGAAGAGGCATTTGCTGGCGATATTATCGCACTGGCCGGACTGAAGGCGACCACCACAGGTGATACGCTTTCGGACAAGCAGAACCCTGTCGTTCTGGAAACCATGCACTTTCCTGATCCGGTGATCGAGATTGCGGTTGAGCCAAAGACCAAAGCTGACCAAGAGAAAATGTCTCTCGGCCTGGCGCGTTTAGCGGCTGAAGACCCTAGCTTTCAGGTCATGACTGACATGGAGTCTGGTCAAACGATCATGAAAGGTATGGGCGAGCTTCATCTCGACATTCTGGTTGATCGTTTGAAGCGCGAGTTCAAAGTCGAAGCGAATATCGGTCAGCCGCAAGTGGCTTATCGCGAGGCGCTCGGCCGCGCCGCTGACATTGATTACACACACAAGAAACAGTCCGGTGGTACTGGCCAGTTCGCGCGGGTTAAAATTCAATTCGAACCGCTTGAGCCTGGGTCTGGCTTCCAGTTCGAAAGCAAGGTTGTCGGCGGTAACGTCCCGAAAGACTTCATTCCGGGCGTTGAGAAGGGCCTGAAAATGGCCAAGGTAAGCGGCCTTCTGGCGGGTTATCCGATGACCGACTTCAAGGCGACGCTGTATGACGGGGCCTACCACGATGTCGATTCCAGCGTGCTGGCATTCGAGATTGCGGCCCGCGCGGCGTTCCGCGAGTTGAAAACGCAAGGCGATCCACGCCTGATGGAACCGATCATGAAAGTCGAAGTTGTCACCCCTGAAGACTATATGGGTGATATTATTGGTGATCTGAACTCGCGTCGTGGACAGATCCAGGGCTCTGAACCACGTGGCAACGCAACCGCGATCAACGCGCTTGTGCCGCTAGTGAATATGTTTGGTTATGTTGGTAATCTGCGCGGCATGTCACAGGGCCGGGCGCAGTTCACCATGCAATTTGAGCACTATGCGGAAGTCCCAAAGGCCGAAGCACAGAAATTGGTTTCTGAACTGGCTGGCTAAGCCTGTAACAAGATTAAGAGTAATAGGAGGCCCCCATGGGCAAGGAAAAGTTTGAGCGTAACAAGCCGCATGTTAATATCGGCACGATTGGTCACGTTGACCATGGCAAGACGACATTGACGGCGGCGATTTCGATGGTGCTGGCTGAGGCGTCAGGCGCCG
>JAJFFK010000026.1 GCA_021776655.1 Henriciella sp.
CTGTTCCCTTCTCCGATGGCTCCGGGCTTGATCCGGAGTCTCGTGCCACGGTGACCGGGAGCCTCGCGAGAGATCCCGGATCAAGTCCGGGACAATCGGGGTCAGGGGCTGTGCTCCCACACACCAAATTGTCATCCCGGAATTTGCATCAGCAAATATCCGGGACCCAGTGCTTGGCTTCCCTGGGTCCCGGATCGCTACGCGTCGGGGATGACAATGGAGGGTGGAGAAAAACAGCCCTGAGCTACCCAACCAAGTTGGGTAGAGCCCGGTTCATGACACCTGTGGCGCGCGCCACGAAGACCGGACTAGCGGCGGGAGAACCCGGGTCAAGCCCGGGGCAGTCGGGGTTAGGCAAAACTCTAGCGCGCGGCTAAACAAGACCCCTGTGCCTCGCTGCCTTGCACAACCCAACGTGAACGTCCTCGTCTTGATGGTGCCGCTTTCGGCTCCCATATTATCTTTAACACTGCTTCATATCGGGCTGCCATAATGGGGCCATTGGTGATGGTGGCTGGTCCTGTCTGAACGGAAGGAAAAGACGATGAATATGACGACACACAAAGCCGCTGATGCCATTGATGTCAGCAAAATGGTCTATATCCGCGCCATCAGATCGCGTGAGCTGGCCGAATTGCCAGACAACGCGCTGGACACCGTCAAAGACGTTAATTCACTGATGGTTGTAACCAATGGTGAGGGCAAGAAACTGGCAATCATTGAGGGTCGTGACGCCGCGATTGCCGCCGCGCACGCCTATTCACTCGAGCCGGTCAGCGTCCACTGACCACTTCTGGCCATTCAGTACCCGGCCTCCGGTCGCAAGTGCGACCCGGCGCTAATGCGCCGCGCCCGTGCAGGCTCTCAGCTTCAGCTGAGAAATAGTCGTGAACGAAAATCTAAAGCCCACGTGATCACAAGATTGCAGGAATGACCCGGTCTGGTGGCCGGTGCCCATCGGCGAAGGTCTTGATGTTGATCAACACTTTCTCGCCCATCTCGATCCGGCCTTCAACCGTCGCTGAGCCCATATGAGGCAGCAGAATCACGTTTGCCAAACCAACCAGATCCGGATTGACCGCTGGCTCGCGCTCGAACACATCCAGTCCAGCCCCGGCGATCTTGCCGGCTTTCAATGCCCGCGCCAGGCCCGCCTCGTCAATCACCTCCCCACGCGCCGTATTGACGATGAACGCCTCTGGCTTCATCAGATCGATCCGGCGCGAATTGAGCAGGTGAAACGTCGCTGGCGTGTGCGGGCAATTGACCGACACGATGTCCATCCGGGCCAGCATCTGGTCGAGGCTTTCCCAGTACGTCGCGTCCAGGCTTTCTTCGATATGGCGGGCCACCGGCTTGCGGTTGTGATAATGGATTTGCAGACCAAAGGCTTGCGCGCGGCGCGCAACCGCTTGACCGATCCGGCCCATGCCGATGATCCCGAGGCGCTTTCCAGCCAAGCGCCGCCCCATCATCCAGGTTGGTGCCCAGCCATCAAATTTGCCCGCAGCCATTAGCTGGATACCCTCATGCAGGCGGCGCGGCACAGCCAGGATCAGGGCCATGGTGACATCGGCCGTATCATCGGTCAGGACGCCCGGCGTATTGGTCACGGTGATGCCGCGTTGGACGGCGCTTTGGACGTCAATATTGTCGACGCCCGCACCAAATTGCGCGATCAGACGCAGATCCTCGCCAGCTTGGGCCAGCAAGCGACCATCGATCTGATCGGTAACAGTTGAAACCAGCACATCCGCGCGTTTCACCGCCGCGCCAAGCTGATCCGCCGTCATCGCGATATCAGCCTCGTTCAACTCGGTGTCGAAAAGCTCCTTCAAACGGAGCTCAACCGGGTCGGGCAGGCGTCGGGTAACAATCACCTTCAAGCGCTTAGCAGACATGCAACCTCTCTTTCGCTTCAAGCGCTTAGCAAAGCCTGAGCGTCTCGCCAATGCTCCGTTTTACCTAGGATTCATATCAATACGTCAGAACACCCGGATGAAGGCTGTGTTTTCTCGTATAGTTGCTGTGATTGCGTTGAGTTTTGCCACCTGTATCGGTGTCTCTGGTGGATATGCTGATCCTGCGGTTGAAGTCGTCAGCAAGTTCTCCGGCAAGCCGGTGCCACGATTTGAATCGCTGCGTTATTCAGCCGTACATGGCCGCCAGGGCCCGAGCCTCGATCACCCGATCTTGTGGCGCTATGAGAAGCAAGGCCTGCCGATGCTGATCGTGCGAGAGACCAATGGCTGGCGCCGGGTGCGTGACCGGGACGGCGATGAGGTCTGGGTTCAGGCGCGGATGTTGTCAGATCAGCGCCGGGTCGCCTTGATCCAGGATCAGATTATGTATCGCAAGCCAGATACCGGTGCCGCCGGACGAGCCGCGCTGAAATCCGGGGTCATTGCCGACCTCGACAGATGCGAGGCCAATTGGTGCCATATCAAGATCGCGCGCCGGTCTGGCTGGGTTCCGAAAGCTGTCTTGTGGGGGGTCGAAACCGACACTGGCGGTCTCTGACAAATCCTTGGGCTTGCGGGGAGACAGACCAGTCGCTAACAGGCTGAATATCTTCTGTGCACCACGCCCCTCAAGAGAAAAGGCAGCGCGCCATGAGCGGACCTCACGATTTCCACACCCCAAAATCCTCATACACCTACAACGAGTTGCTTGAATCAAGCACCGGTCAATATTTTGGCCAAGGCAATGCGCAGCTACCCGCACCGCCCATGCTGATGATGGACCGGATTACGCAAATTACCGAGGCTGGCGGCGAGTTTGGCAAGGGAAACGTGATTGGCGAGTTGGACATCAATCCAGACCTTTGGTTTTTCAAATGCCATTTCCCCGGAGATCCGGTAATGCCTGGCTGTCTTGGTCTCGATGCCATGTGGCAAATGGTAGGCTACTGGCTTGGCTGGACCGGCTCACCCGGAAAAGGCCGCGCCCTCGGCGTTGGTGAGGTAAAATTCAGAGGCGAGATCACGCCAGACATCAAACAGGTTCGCTACGAGATCGATATCCGCCGCGCCAAACGCGGTAGGCTTGCTCTAGGCATCGCCAATGGGATCGTGTTTGCCGACGACAAGCCGATCTATTTCGCCCAGGATCTGAAAGTCGGCATGGTCAATCCCAACACCTAGGCGCTACGGGACATAGACGGTATAAACCACCTCAACCGAGAAATCGAAGGTGCCGAGGGACAGGTCATAGCCGCGCAGGCTGTTTGCGGCGATGAAATATTCTGCATCAAACCGCACCGATTGATCGGCGATGGAACCGGGTGCCAGAGCCGTGCGCTGATTGCCCGTGAACATGTTGCGCGCTGTTCTTAAGTCCCAAAGGCGCTGGGAGGGCGCAAACCCTGCCGTCGGGCCACCGGAATGAGGCGGCTGAGCCTGACTGCCGAAAGCGAGGCCGTCATTGCCGCTAGGCGTAACTGACAGCGTGACGCGGGTGATCAAAAGCAGAATGAATTCGGTAAAGGTCGTCGGTGTAAACGCCTGTGCGTCGATCGCGAATGGCACATTTGAGGCGACATAGAAGCTTGAGCGCTGCCGCGTCGCATCCACCCGGGCATCGGAATTGATCTGCAAACCAAACGCCGTGAACGCGTCCTGATCCGAAACAATCCCGTCGCCATTGGTATCGGTATTGATATCGCCGCGATCGGTATTGGTCAGAACGAAGGGAATGCCGCCGGTCGCGCCGGAAAAGGAATCCTGGGTTGGCGAAAGCGTGCCGGTCACAACGGTATGGACATCGGTCGCGATCAGGTCTGTGTCGCCAGAACTCGCGGCGGTGGCACCATTGCCGGTATCAATGACGAAGTCTGACACAACCGGAGCCGAACTTGCCGAGTCAGCGGCCCAAACGATGACCGATCCCTGAACCTTGAAATAGGGCGTATCCTCGACCCAGGCTTGGGCGGTGAAAATTGTACCTGTCATCACTGCCAACCCAAAACAAAGATTAGCAATACGCTGTAGCTGGTGTAGATACTTCACAAATCGCAAGCTTGCCATTTGCGCATGACTAGCAGAAAGCCTGAAATGCTAGGTTAACGCCTTGCCGCTTCTACGGCACGAAAACAGTGAATGTAACATCGGCCTGCGGGCCTGCCTGCCAGTTGGCAGTAAATTCTACCGATTGGCTGGCGACCGACCCGCGCCGGGCTGCCGTGCGTCGGCTGCCCTGATAAATGACCTGCGGCGTACGCAGATCTGACAGCATCAGTCCTGACTGAGTGTCACGCGCGCCGGGCAGCTGCGCGTTCGGGCCAATTGCGCTGAGCGTCAACCTGAACGGAGCATCGGCGGCAGGGTCAACAACCTTAGCTTGTGCACGAATGGAGAAGGCCGCATTTGAGGCGACGCGGAAGGTTTTCTGCGTCTTGTCGGCGGCGCCATCAAACCCAGTTTCAATCGGGTCCAAAATGCCCGTTTGAACATAGGTCGGAGCAACCGCTGTCGCAACAAAATTCGCCGAGACTTCGACCAGATCACCAGTGATTGGCCCACCCATACCATGCCAGACAATCACCTTTGGCGCTTGTGACATTTTGATCTGGTGGATGGTTTCGGCTGACACAACAGCAAGGCCGCGCCCAAAGTATAAGGCAATGACGCCCAACACGATGAAGCGGATAAAAATGTTGCTTCCAGAAAAGGGAAGTGTCATTGCAAAATCCTCAGCTGCGCGAGCCCCCAAATGTCGAAGGCAAATGCAGATTGCATGCCATACCCTTATGCTTGACGGAGTCGCCGGGGCCGAATAGCCCTCTGGCAAACAATTTTTGACCTTAGGAACCAAGAATGGCTGAGTACGGAAACATGCAAACTGGCACACTTATGGCAGGCAAGCGCGGCGTCGTGATGGGCGTCGCCAACAAGAATTCCATTGCCTGGGGCATTGCACAACAATTGGCCGCGCAAGGGGCCGAACTGGCCTTTACTTATCAGGGCGAAGGGCTGGAGCGCCGCGTGCGGCCATTGGTTGAGAGTATCGACATGGATTTCATGATCCCAGCCGATGTCACCGATGATGCTGGTATGGACGCGGCGTTTGATCAAATCAAAGCCAAATGGGGCAAGATCGACTTTCTGGTTCACGCCATCGCATTTGCTGGCAAGGATGAGCTGCAAGGCTCAATGGTCGAGAATACCACACGCGAAGGGTTTGCCCGCGCGATGGATATCTCGGTCTTCAGTTTCATTGATTGCTCACGCCGCGCCGCAGAGATCATGCCGGATGGCGGGGCGATTATCTGCATGACCTATCTTGGGGCTGAGCGCACCGTACCGAGTTACAATGTCATGGGCGTTGCCAAAGCTGCGCTGGAAGCATCGACGCGTTACGCCGCGCGCGATCTCGGCCCGAAAGGCATTCGGGTGAATGCAATTTCTGCCGGGGCGATGCGGACATTATCACTGGCCGGTATTCGCGGCGGCAAAAGCCTGATGGGGACGGGCCGCGAGTGGTCGCTGCTAAAAGAAGACACGCGCATGGAAGGCGTCGCAGGCTGCGCGCTTTACCTATTATCGCCGATTGGTCATTCGATTGCAGGCGAAGTCCTGCATGTGGATGCAGGCTATCATGCCGTAGGCGTACCGGATCTGCCAGAAGAGGGTTAAGACTGATGCACCGGACGGGCATCTCCAAATGATAGAACGCGAAGCCTCTTGCCGCTGTGGGCAGTTGCGCGCGATCTGCTTGGGAGAGCCCGTCAGGGTGTCGGTCTGCCATTGTCTGGCCTGTCAGAAGCGCTCTGGCAGCGCATTTGCCGCGCAGGCTCGATGGCCCGACAAGCAGGTCCAGATCACCGGGCTTTCTGCAAATTGGGAACGGATTGCCGATAGTGGGCATAAAGCCACCTACCAGTTCTGCACCACTTGCGGCTCCACCGTGGCTTATGTGATCGAAGGCTGGCCAGGCGTGATTGCGGTCCCGCTTGGGGCCTTCGCAGACCCATCCTTCCCGGCACCTAAATTTTCGGTCTATGAAGAGCGAAAACATGGCTGGGTCCAAATATCCGGCGAAACCGTAGCGCATTCTGTAGAATCAAGCGCGCAACGAAAGCCCGGTCTCGATCTTATTGACTAGGCTCCAAACCCAATTAATTTGGTGTTTTCTACGACACGCCTTCTTTTCGATGACCGCGTCAAAGACTTTGAAAGCCGAAGGGCCCAAGCACGCTTTGATCAAAAAGCCTCTGCCAGAGATGGCGTCATTTCTGGCGCCGGTATGGTTGTGAAGGCTGGACCGGAAATATAGCTGAATTCAATGCGGTCAAGATCATTACGTTCAATTTTTAGACTCAGGCTTTGGTCACCGCTGGTTATGAGCGGGATGATCCGGTTGACCAGGTCCTTGACGAACCGGTCCCCGATCAGCGCCAATCGCTTGATCCGCCACCCCGGAATGTCGGCAGATACGTCCAGACGTGCACCCGCAGACAGCCGAAGCGGCAGGGGCTGAGCGAGCGTGCCAGCCGGCTGAGTAAATAATTGCGTGACATAGACGGCCTGGTCATTGCGCGCGACACCAAGCGCAATATGGGTCGTTTGCGGGTCCAGTATATTCTTCCTGTGGTCAGGATTATTCATAAGTTGGCGGTGCTGGTATTCAGCGGTACCGGCCATAATCTCTGGATCACAAGCGATTATACGTCCGGTCCAGTCGCGGCATGTCCGCTTCAGAGCAGCGACGTTTTCTGCCGACGAACGCGGCAGCAGGGTCCGATCAAATGCAGCAATCCGGGCGGCATGGCTTTTGCGCGCAGGCGATAGGTGGCCAAAAAAATCGTTGATCGCCATGTCGAGACTGTGAAACCGCGCAGCGGCGCGCATTTCGGGGCGAAAGGTAAGTGGCCGCAAATCATGCGCTTCGCGTTCGGCATTGATCTTGTCGACAAAGGCCCGCTCCATCATCTCGTCAAAGCGATAATCCTGCGGCGGGGTCGCCAGACAGTCGCGACCGTTTTCAATATAATCAGCGACATTATCAGGGCGCAACTGCGTGCGCATGTCGCAGGCATAGCTAGCCCCAGACCAGGCAATGGTCAGTAATATCAAGGCGAACAGTCTGCACATCAGACCCATTTACCGGCAAAGGGTTAAAGCACACCTTCAGCGCCGAGACGGGCCATGATCGGGGCCAACATCCGCGCGGTGGCTTCCCGGCCAGCGCGTACTTTGCCATAGGCCGGAAGGCCCTCGTCAGCGATCACCAGATCAGCCTCGAACATCGCCGGATAGGTGTGGCGATAATGGGCCGCGCGCACCGTCGTCAGGTATTGGTTGAGGACGCCAGGCACTTCGCGTCCGCGCTCAACCACATCGCGGCGGATGCGCCGCGCCAGGCGCAAATCGTCCGGCGTATCAACATAGATAGACAAGTCGATCAAAGGTTTCAGCTCTGGAATAGACAGCGCATGAATGCCTTCAAGGACGATGATCGGGGCCGATGCAATGGTCAGCGTTTCGTCGCTTTTGCGGTCGTGCAGGTCATAATCATAGATCGGCTGCTCGATGGTTTGACCCGCTTTCAGATCGGCCAGTTGCCGCGCCATCAGGCTGGTTTCCTTGCTGATCGGGTCATCATAATTGACCTTGGCAATAATCGCCTGGCTTTGTTCAGGTGTTTCTGCTGGGCCGTAATGGCTCATCGGCCAATAATATCCATCCTCGTGAAAGATCACGATGCCGGGTGTTGCGCAGGCTTCCAGCAAGGCTTCTGCAACCGTGGATTTACCCGAACCAGAGCCGCCGGTCATGGCGATCAGGTAAGGCGTCGTACGGGCCATAGGCCGACTATTCGCCAGGCTTCAGAGGCACGGCGTAAAGCTCAAGCCGGTGATCGATCAGGCGGTAACCAAGCTTGCGGGCAATTTCATCTTGCAGCCGCTCAATCTCTTCATTGTGAAATTCAATCACCGCGCCCGACTTCACATCGATCAAGTGATCATGATGCTCGTCCGGCACCTCTTCATAGCGCGAGCGACCATCGCCGAAATCATGGCTTTCTATGATCCCGGCTTCCTCGAACAGTTTGACGGTTCGATAAACCGTCGCGAGCGAGATCGACTTATCCACGGCATTGGCGCGGCGATGCAATTCCTCGGCATCAGGGTGATCTTCTGCGGTTGACAGAATACGCGCGATTGTACGGCGTTGCTCGGTCATGCGAAGGCCTTTTTCGGCGCACAGTTTTTCCAGACGGTCCATAGCGACTACATGCCCTTTCAGGTCAGCTCTGTCCAGCAAGGACACGCGACATCAGCACCGCATCAACCCGCAAACCATCGCCGCGCTTGTAATATCCGAGCCTACGCGCGTCCTGCGCGAAGCCCAGCGTCTGATACAGCGCAAAGGCAGGCAAATTGTCGGCGGCGACATCCAGCATCATGCGCTGCACACCCTGCGCGCGCAGAACATCCATAGCCGCTTCAACCAGCGCCCTCGCCAGCCCGGATCGGCGCAGCGCAGGCGCAACTGCGAGTGTCAGCATGTCCGCTGTATCCAAGACGGTTTGAACCAGGATCAGTCCGGCAAGGCCTGTGTCACCGTTCAGGCACAGCGCCAATGTTGAGTCCAGGCTCAGCATTTGCGTAAATTCAGCGCGGGTCCAGCCCGCCAGAGGGGCAAAGGCTTTGATGTGCAAGGCGGATAATTGCGCCGCATCTGCGCCAGTTGCAGGGGCGATATTGTAACTCAAACGGGTGTTCCGCAGGGCAGCAATGCATCGGGTTCGCGCGCATAGACCGGGCGCGGCGGATGCTCAGCCGGATTAAACTCGGCAGTCAGTTCGGCCACCCGAATGGCACACGGTTGGGCTGGATGAACGTCAATCTCTGGCATCTCAGCAACCAGCGCTGGCGCTGATCCGTAGACCATGTGCGGATGCGCTTGTAAGAGATCAATCAGCGCCGCCAGCGGCATTTCCTCTGCCTGTCCGGTTGCAAGGCCGCTTCTGAAGCGCTGGGTCCAATATGTGATGTCAGGTGCGCGCTTCTTGGCACTCAAAACCACAATCGCAGACCCTTGCTGGCCCGCAGGCAGCGCTGCCTCAAGGCTGGTGATGCCAATCGCGGCGGTTTTGGTCGCAAGTGCCAGTCCGCGCACGAAAGCAACACCTACCCGCACGCCGGTAAAGCTGCCCGGTCCCGTCACCACGCCAAACCGGTCAATGTCGGTCAGTGAGATCCCAGCCACCACACACGCCTGTTGAACCAGGCCCGGCAGTCTTGCATCCTGACCGCGTTGCATTGGCTCGTGGATATGCGCAAGCAGCGCGCCGCCACGCACAATCGCGATGTCACAGGCCGGATCGGCAGTATGGATGGCCAGTGTCAGCATTGGTCATACCTAGGCTCAGGCTCTGTTAATCTCACCATTTTGGCGCTGTCCTGACATGGTGCTGCTTAGGAAGAGACTTGCAGGAATGGCCAGCCCTTTCAAGAGGCTCTGACGACAGGCAGCGCCATGTCAGGGCAGCGTCCCGCAGAGGTCGCTTCATCTGGCCCACTGGCAGCGCTGGAAAGCCTTGAAAGTAAACATACTTCCTGCGGCTCTCCGCCTTGTCAGCAAACCAGATGAAGCGACCAAAGTGGTGAGATTAACAGGGCCTGAGCCTAGAGGATTAGGCACGCCTCCTCAAAGGCCAATCGCGGTGATCGGTCAAAAATCGTACTGTCATCGCCATGACCAATGCAGCATAGCCAGTTTGAGCGCCAATGCCTGGTTGCCTCTGATCCGAAAAAGAACTCCTGATCCACGCCGGCATTATCGAACCCAGACATAGGTCCACAATCAAGACCCAAAGCACGCGCTGCCAGCATCATATAAGCGCCCGATAGCGTGCCGTTGCGAATTGCGGTGACTTCACGCACGCCATCATCGGAAAACCAGCCCTTGGCACCGGGATTATGCGGGAACAGCTGCGGGATTTTGTCCTGGAACTGAAGATCATGCGCGCAAATGACGACCCAAGGCGCTGCCATTGTCTTGTCGACATTCGTCTCTATCAGGTGCGGGCGCAAGCGCTGTTTACCTGCATCACTGGCAATGAAGACAAATCGCGCGGGCGAACAATTTGCGCTGGTCATGCCCATCTTGGTGAGATCATACACCGCCCGGATCATGGTTTCAGGCACACCCTGATCGGTCCAGCCATTATACGATCGGCCGTGCCGCCAAATCAGATCAAGCGCATAATCATTCACCGGTTTGGCCATCAACATCTCCCTTAAGCAGCCCAGATACGACCCCACCCCTTAGGCGCGTTCGCAGCAATTTGGAAATCGCCAAATGTACGAGCCCGCAAGCTTTGCAGCAGGCCGGAAAAATCCGTTAATCGCCAATCGTCTTTGTCTTGGATTGAGGCTTGGCGGCGCATATACGTGGCGCGAAGACTGCACCTCGTTCGGCGATAATACGACAGTGATTGACCTTGAACATTTCACTTGCCATCACGAGGTCCGAACCGAGGGAGCCATGATGCAGAAATTTTCACTGCTTGATTTGTCGCCGATACCTGAAGGGAAAACCCCGGCAGACGCGCTGGCAAATACTGTTGCCCTGGCCCGTGCTGCGGAACAGGCCGGGTATGCGCGTTACTGGCTTGCCGAGCATCACAATATGCCTGGTATCGCGAGCGCCGCAACCGGGATCGTGATTGGCCATGTCGCCGCAGCAACGTCGACCATGCGCGTTGGTGCAGGTGGGATCATGCTGCCCAATCACGCGCCTTTGATGGTCGCAGAACAGTTTGGCACGCTCGCAACGCTCTATCCAAACCGAATCGATCTAGGTCTGGGCCGCGCACCGGGAACGGACATGGCGACGGCCCGCGCGCTGCGTCGTCACATGGCGTCTGATGATAGCTTTCCGCAAGATGTGCAGGAGCTGATCGGCTATTTCAAGCAGGCACCAGACGGAGCTGCAGTGCGAGCCATCCCGGGGACAGGCACCGATGTTCCTGTGTGGATCCTCGGCTCCAGTCTTTATGGCGCGCAGCTCGCTGCATTTCTTGGCCTGCCTTACGCTTTTGCTTCACATTTTGCGCCCGCAATGCTGGAACAGGCCCTATCGATCTATCGCTCGACCTTCCAACCTTCCGAGACCCTTGAAAAGCCTTATGTGATCGTTGCGGCGGGTGTCTGCGCGGCGGCTACAGATGCTGAGGCCAATTATCTGCGCTCGTCTCAAATGCTCGCCTTCGCGCGACTACGTACAGGCCATCCTGGCAAATTACCGTTTCCGACCGATGACATTGCGTCTGAGGTCTCTGCCGCCATATTGGCGCAGATACAGCAAGCGCTGTCATGCTCAGCAGTTGGCTCGGCCGCGACTGTCGAGCAGCAACTGCGCGCCATCGTTGAGACGTATCAGCCAGATGAGCTTATGGTCACAGGCACAATCCACGATCATGCGGCACGCGTGCGGTCCTTTGAAACTGTCGCAGGTATATTGGCAGAGCTGTGTGAGGTATCAGAAATTTCTGCATGATCCCTCATCCCTTGAGCTAGGTCCTGACCTTAAGTCTCTGTTTTACTGACTGAGCTTTGCGGCATATTCAATCGCGCAAAATCCGCACCGGTCGGATTCTGAAACAGCCGGAGGTCAAATTCTGGAGCGGCGGCAAACAGATGATCAAAAATATCTGACTGGATGCTTTCATAATCGATCCAGTCCGTGGTTGTGGTGAACACATAGACTTCGATCGGCAGGCCATTTTCGGTTGGCTCCAGCTGACGCACCAGAAAAGTGAACGCGGTACTGATCTTTGGGTGGGCGCGAAGGTAGGCTTCGACATAGGCGCGGAATGTGCCGACATTGGTGAGGTGACGGCCATTGACCAGTGTCGACGTGTCGACCTCTGCGGCTGTGTTGTACGCAGAGAGCTCCATTTTCTTGGCGGCGATATAGTCTGCGATATATTGGATTCGGGCGAACCGGGACAGCATTTCTGCATCGCAGAATTTGACTGAACCAACATCCAGATGGATGGCCCGCTTGATGCGCCGTCCGCCGGTCTCTTGCATGCCGCGCCAATTCTTGAAGCTGTCATTGATCAGGGACTGGGTTGGAATAGTGGTGATTGTCTTGTCGAAGTTTCGGATTTTGACCGTCGTGAGGCCGATCTCGATAATGTCGCCGTCGACTGAGAATTTAGGCATTTCAATCCAGTCACCCACCGTGACCATTCTGTTAGCCGAGAGCTGGATGCCAGCGACAAAGCCCAGGATGGGGTCTTTGAAAACCAGCATCAACACGGCTGTCATCGCGCCGAGCCCAGCGAAGAAGGCGAATGGCGACTGGCCAAGCACAAGCGACAACACGGTGATCGCACCAAAGAAATAGAGCAGCAGTTTGGCAATTTGTACAAAGCTCGTGATCGGGAAGGTCTTCGAAGTCTCATAGGTCCGGTAGATCGCCACGCCAGCATTCATCAGCGCGTCAATGAAGAGGACGATCATCAAGGTGAGATAGAGCAAGCTTGCGGTTTCGATCGCCTGTACCGCAATGGGGAAAGGCGCGAAGACGGCTGGCCCGAGCGCATAGATGACGGCAGCCGGTGCGACATGGGACAATCGCGGGAAGACTTTCATCCGCGTGAATGTGTCGTCACGCTTGGATTCAGAGCGCATGATCGCACGGGCAAGTGTGGCCACAATCACATACCGCATGACAAGGTAGGCGAAGAATGCCAGCGCCAGGACGACAAGCAATGCGGCCCCAACCGCAACACCGAATGCCAGATCTTCTGACAGGCCAAAGGAGTCAACCAGGTCCGATATCATATCCAGCATGTGGCGTTCTCCTAAGCGGCAATCTATTAGGCGCCTACATGGTGATATTCGCGTGGAGAAGAAAGTGCCTAGGCTCCATTTTCCCATTTGATCATTTTGCATATAGGGTCGTCTGGACTGCTGAGGAAAGACCCCATTGACCGAACGTTTCGAACGCCATCGCCAAGCCTGGACAAATGAAGAGATTCAAAAGTTACATATGCTGGCAACCAAGGGGCTAAGCTTGAAGGCGATTGCCAAAGCCCTCACGCGCTCAGAGGAATCAACCAAGAAAAGAGCGAAACAAGACAAGCTGAAAATTCAAAAAAAGCGCTGAATGGCCCAATCGCCCGCACTTGCTACTGACCGGTTTTGCGCTCTGGGTTCAGACCTTTGTTTAGGCGGGCTTTGGGCCTAAAAAATCTGACGACGGATAGTACCTTGATCCAGAGCAAGGTCGGTCGTAATTTTGGATAAGCGCACTTTATTTGGCATTAACTGTAATTGGTAGTCTAATTACTGTTGTGCGCGTTGATTTCGTTGTCTTAGTAGTCTCGATAATTGTGTATATGAAAGTATGGTAAATGGTGGACTCGATCTTGGACGCAGTGAAATCACCTCGGCGATTTTTTGCGGCTTCACATCAGGTATCCGGGATTGAGACAATTGTGTCTGGTGTGGAGCAGGATTTTACTGATTCAAACCAGATAATGCTTGCGCCTGTCTATCCTGAATGGCTGGGTGACCGCGCGTTCTCGGCGACGCATGGCGCGCGGTTCAACTATATCGTCGGTGAAATGGCGCGCGGGATCGCGACACCGCGAATGGTGGTCGAGGCTGTTCGGGCCGGATGTGTCGGCTTCTATGGTAGCGCTGGGCTGTCACCGCAGGAGATTGAGAGCGGCGTGGAGGCGATCAAGCGCGACCTGTCACCGGAGCAAATCGCCTGGGGTGCCAACCTGATCCACTCCCCACAGCAGCCCGGATACGAAGCTGCGGTGATCGACCTGTTCGTCAAACAAGGCGTCAAGCGGGTTTCGGCCTCGGCCTATATGAAATTGTCGCCGGATATTGTGCGCTATACCGCGCTTGGCCTGTCGCGCGGCAAGGATGGTGAGATCAAGCGCGATCATCATGTCTTCGCGAAAGTTTCGCGCGCCGAAGTGGCTGAAGCCTTCATGGCCCCGCCACCGCAAAAGCTGCTGAGTGAACTGGCTGCGGCGGGCCTGATCAGTGCGGATCAAGCGGAACTGGCGGCCTTGGTGCCGGTTGCGGCTGAAATCACCGCCGAAGCCGATAGTGGCGGCCATACCGATAATCGCCCAGCTGCGCCGCTATTTGCATCGCTAAGTCTGGCGCGCGACCGGGTTGCGGCACGTACGGGCGTCGATGCCAATGCGATCCGGATCGGTCTGGCGGGCGGGATTGCGACCCCGCATGGCGTGGCAGCAGCGTTCCAGATGGGCGCGGCCTATGTGCTGACCGGATCAATCAACCAGTCAGCCGTTGAGTCTGGACTGTCCGAGGCGGGGCGGGCATTGCTGTGCAAAGCCGGACCTGCAGATGTGATCATGGCCCCGGCGGCGGATATGTTCGAGCAAGGCGTCGAAGTCCAAGTGCTCCGACGCGGCACATTGTTTGGGATGCGGGCGAAACGGCTGCACGGGCTATATCGTTCTGGTGCCTCATTTGAGAGCATGAGCCAGAAAGACCGTGACTGGCTGGAATCGGTGCTGGGTGAACCGTTTGAGACGGCGTGGTCGCAGACCAAGGCCTTCATCGAACAGGCCAATCCGAAAGAGGCTGAACGTGCCGCGAACGATGGCAACAAGCGTTTGGCACTGGTGGCGCGGCGCTATCTGTTCATGGGCGCGCAATGGGCCCGCGAGGGGCAAGAAGGCCGTGCGGCCGACTATCAAATCTGGTGCGGGCCAGCCATGGGCGTGTTCAATGAATGGGTCGCGGGCACACCGCTGGAACCAGGCGAGCGCCGTACCGTTCGCCAGATTGCCTGGAACCTGATGGAAGGCGCCGCCCGGATCACCCGGGCTGGGCAATTGCGGTCACAAGGGGCTTCAGTTCCAGCAACGGCTTTCAATTACACCCCACAATGGTTTAGTGAGGAAGGCTAGGAACTTTTAGATATGCGTAAAGCGAAATCGAAGAAATCGATTGCCATCGCGGTTGTAGGTATCGGCTCGATCTTTCCGGGTCGGGGCGATCCGACCGGGTTTTGGCGTGACCTGTTCGAAGGGCGCGATCTGCTCAAAGACGTGCCGCCGTCGCACTGGCTGATTGAAGACTATTACGACGCCAATCCGCGTATGCCAGACCGCACATATGGCAAGCGCGGCGGGTTTATTGAGCCGATAGCGTTTGATCCGATGATGTTCGGGATTCCGCCCAAAGCCATGCAGGCCACCGATACAGCCCAGATGCTGGCTTTGATCGCAGCCAAGATGACGCTTGACGATATTGAACGCGATAGCGCCGGCAAGATCGACAAGACGCGCACCAGCGTGATCCTCGGTGTGGCATCGGCGACGGAGCTGACCGCACATATGGCGGGGCGGCTGCAGCGTCCGACCTGGGTCAATGCGATGCGCGAGGCGGGCTTGGCTGAGACCGATGTACAAGACATCGCGGCTCGGATTTCAGATCATTATAGCGACTGGCAGGAAGCAACTTTTCCCGGCCTGCTGGGCAATGTTGTTGCCGGGCGGATCGCCAACCGGCTGGACCTTGGCGGTAGCAATTATGTGACCGATGCAGCCTGCGCGTCGAGCCTGGCAGCGCTGCAGATCGCGCTACATGAGTTACGCTCTGGCGACAGTGATACGGTGCTGGCAGGCGGGGTCGACGCGCTCAACGACATCCTGATGTATATGTGTTTTTCCAAGACGCCCGCCCTGTCACCGACAGGCGATTGCCGGCCGTTCTCAACCCAAGCGGATGGCACGATGTTGAGCGAAGGCGTCGGCATGCTGGCGCTGCGCCGACTTGCGGATGCTGAGCGCGACGGCAATACGATCCACGCAGTGATACGCGGGCTTGGCGGCGCGTCTGACGGCAAGGGCACAGCGGTCTATGCACCGCTACCTGCGGGCCAGGCGAGCGCTTTGAAACGTGCTTATGCGCAAGCTGGTTATGGCCCTGATACGGTGGATCTGGTTGAGGCGCATGGCACCGGAACGATTGCTGGCGACAAGGCGGAATTAGCTGGGCTACATCAGGTCTTCGGACAGGGCGAAGCCAGTCCGCCATGGTGCGCGCTTGGGTCGGTGAAGTCTCAAATAGGCCATTCCAAGGGCGCTGCTGGGGCGGCGAGCCTTACCAAAGTGGTCATGGCATTGAGCCGGAAAGTCCTGCCGCCCACCATCAAGGTTGATGAACCAGCTGAGGCGATCAGCACCAGCAATGCGTTCTATCTCAACACCGAAGCGCGACCTTGGGTGTCCGCGCCTGGTCGCCCGCGGCGTGGATCGGTCAGCTCGTTCGGGTTTGGTGGCAGCAATTTCCATGTTGCACTGGAGGAATATACTGGGCCGCGCGCGGTCAAACCGTACCGCACATTGCCGTCTGAATTAGTCCTGTTCTCTGGCGCGTCTGCAGCAGAACTGGCGGCGGCTATTGAAACCATTGCACCGGCTGAGTTGAGCGATGCCGGGCTGGCAACGACCGCTGAGGCGAGCCATGCAGGCTTTGATGTCAAGGCAGATGCTCGCGCGTCGATTGTTGCCAGCAGTGTGCAGGATCTACGCGACAAGGCAGCGGCTTTAGCGGCGCAGGTTCGCGGCGGTTCGCTTGGCACCAAGCCGTTGAAACCGGGCTGCGCGGCGGCGGTAACTCCAGCCACGCCGGGCAAAATCGCGTTCGTATTTTCGGGCCAGGGCAGCCAATATGTCGATATGGGCGCTGATCTGGCTATGGCGTTTCCGGGCGCGCTTGAGGTCTGGAACCAAGCAGCGGCGCATCCGCGTGTTGGGGCGCTTCGGCTCGACCGTCTGGCGTTCCCGCCCGCCGCCTTTGACCAAGTTGAGTTTAGTCAGAATGTTGAGCGGTTGACCGAAATGCAGCACGCCCAGCCCGCTATCGCTGCAGTGGCCTTGTCACAGCTGGCTTTGTTGAAAACACTCGGGTTGAAGGCAAAGCTGGCGGGTGGGCACAGTTTCGGCGAGATCATGGCGCTGCATTATGCCGGGTCACTGACGCAAGGCCAGGCACTGACCGTGGCAGCCGAACGCGGCGCGCTGATGGCCAAAGCGGCGGAGCAGACCGAAGGCGCGATGATTGCGGTTCAGACCGATGCGCAGGCGGTTCAGCCGGTGCTGGATAAAGTTGGCAAGGATCTGGTTCTGGCGAATGATAATGGTCTCAGCCAAGTCGTCCTGTCCGGGCCAGTTACAGCCATCGAGGCGGCGCTGGAGGCCTGCAAGAGCGCCGGCCTGAAAGCCTATCGTTTGCCAGTCGCAACGGCCTTCCATTCGCCAATTGTTGCAAGCGCAGTTGAACCATTTGCGAAAGTGCTGACCCGGCAAGACATGCAAAGCCCGAAGATTGGCGTGTTCGCCAATGCAACGGCCAAACGCTATGGTGGCAAGACGATTGATCTACCCGCCAAAGTTGCGTCGCAAATTGTAAAGCCGGTGCGCTTCAGAGAACAGATCGAAGCCATGCACGCCGCCGGTGCCAACGTGTTCGTTGAGATCGGGCCGGGCGCTGTGGTGACTGGCTTGATTGAGAATATTCTCGGGCAAGGCGACTACCAAACCATCGCGCTCGACAATAAGCGCCATAATGGCGTGACGCAGTTCCTATCCGGCCTCGGCGCCCTCAGCGTCGCGGGTTTCAAGCTCAATTTGAGCAAGCTGTTCAAGAACATTCCGGCCGAACCGATTGCCCCGCCGCCGTCAAAACACGCGATCATGATTTCCGGTGCCAATCACGCCAAGCCTTATCCGCCAGCAAATGGTGCATCTGGCCGGGCCAGCCCGAACCGATCCGTACCTTCAAAAATCTCCCCCCCGACATCCCCTTCTTCTGACAGGACAGTTTCCCCGATGGCCAAGCCAGACCCAAACCCCGTTGCCGTTGCCGCGCCGATCTCAACGCTGCCGCAAACCACCCCGGTCGCAGCCAGTATGACTGAGCGTATATGGCAGGAAATCTCTCAGCGCCATGCTGACTATCTGGCCGTGACTTCAGCCACACATACAGAATTCTTGCGCATGATCGGTCAGGTGATGAGCGGTGTGCCGGTTGCGCCACTTGCTGCAACCTTGCCGATGACTGCGCCTGTCGCAGCGCCTATCCCGGCCGCAGCGCCAGTCGCAGCGCCAGTCCCGGCCACGCCACCTGTTATGACCAGTCCGGCGCCGATCAGTCCGCCATCAGCCTTGAATGGCTCGAGCGCGATGAACGGGCACGCGCCTGCGACGCTTATGCCAGTGGCTTCGCCGATTGCTCCGGCGATGGATGCCACCGCACTGGTGCGTGCGATCATTGCCGAGAAAACCGGCTATCCAGACGATATGCTGGAGCCAGATATGGACCTTGAGGGCGAGCTTGGCGTCGACTCGATCAAGCAGGTTGAAATCCTCTCGACCCTGCGTGAGCGGGTGCCGGACCTGCCGGAAATTGACCCTGAGCAATTGCTTGAGCTGCGGACGATTGGCGCGATTGCAGCGATGCTTGAGGGCCATCTGGGGGCAAGTGCACCTGCGCCGATCCCCGCGCCAGTTGCACGCGATCCTGCTCGTCCGGCGGCGAATGGCGGGATCACCGCTGATACTGTGCGTGCGCTGATCGCCGAGAAGACCGGATACCCAACGGATATGCTCGAGGATGATATGGACCTTGAGGGTGAGCTTGGCGTCGATTCGATCAAGCAGGTTGAAATCCTGTCCGCCCTACGAGACCAGAACCCATCTCTGCCGGAAGTTGATCCGGAAGTGCTGGCCGAGCTACGCACAATCCGGGCAATTGCTGATTTTTTCAGCTAAGGGGCGGCGTGGAGGCTGACCCTTCGCCTCGTCCCCTTGTTTCGGATAATCAACCTGCTGGATATCAAAGCGCTGTTCGTGTCATCGGGCTAAGTGCCGCCGCCGCGCTGCCTGCGCTGGCCGACCTGAGCGGGCTTGCACCAATTGAAATTACTGGGGCAGAAAATGCGCTTGCTGCAGCGCTTGCACAAGCACTGCAGGGCGCGGGCGTTGCGGCGGAGATTGTCGATCAGCCGAGCGGTGCGGCGCGTACTGTAATCCTCACCGAAGGCTTGCAATCGGGCGATCTGGTTGAGCGCCATTGGTCCGTGTTGGCGCAAGCCTGTCTGGCACACACTTGTCTGACACACACTGGCGCAGCAAAGATCATTTGCCTGCAAGAGACAGCGACAGATGTTCTGGCGCAGACAGGGCTGGCCGGACTGGCGCGGACGTTGCGAAAGGAATGGGCAACGGTTGAGACCGTCTGTTGGGCGTTTGAGACGTGCGATCCGGAATTAGTCGTTAGAGCCTTGTCGAATGGTCTAGGCGACGCAGCAATTGCCCACGATGGCAGCTGGCGCGCGCAAGCAATTGGCCCAGCGATGTTGCCACCTTCAGTCCAAAGCGCTGGTCAGGCTGAGGTCTGGCTGGTGACCGGCGGCGCGCGCGGCGTGACGGCGACCTGTACGATTGAGCTGGCGCGGCGCACGGGCGCAACGTTCATTCTAGCTGGGCGCTCGGCGCAGGCGGCGTGGCCGGACGGCATCGCCAAGACAGCAGATATCAAAGTGCTACGCGCTGCTTTGGCTCAGCAAGCCAAGGCAAACGGCGAAAAGATCAAACTGCCTGATTTGGATGGCATGGCCCGCCAAGCGCTGGCCGGGCAAGAGATTGGCGAGACCCTTGCGGCAATCGCAGCAGCGGGCGGCACGGCGCATTACGCGCAGCTGGATTTGAGTGATGACGCGGCGGTGCGTGCGCAAGTCGCGGATATGCAGGCGAGGTTCGGTCAGATCACCGGGCTGGTCCATGGCGCCGGGGTCTTGGCCGACCGATTGGCGCTGAAAAAGACGCGCCGTGATCTCGACACGGTATTCGGGCCAAAGGTGTTGGGCTTGCAGAGTGTGCTTGGCGCGTTGGACGTCTCGGTGCTGTCGCATGTCGCGCTATTTTCATCCGCCTCAGCGGCCTTCGGCAATGTCGGGCAAGCCGACTATGCAATGGCCAATACGTGCCTGAACCAGATTGCCAACCGCTTGGCAAGCCAAGTGCCGGGCCTTCGCGCCAAGGCGTTCAATTGGGGGCCGTGGGATGGCGGCATGGTCGATGCCAATCTCGCCGAATTATTCGCGGCGCAAGGCATCGGTCTGATTGATCGCCGCGACGGCGCGCGGATATTTGCCGACCAGCTTCTGGACGGTGATCCGGCTGAGATTGAACTTTTGGCTGGTGATCGGTGGACTGTTTCGTGACCACATTTGAACCGATTGCAATTGTCGGCGAGAGCTGTGTCTTGCCCGGCGCGCTGAGCGTTGAAGCGCTATGGGACATGGTCGCGCAGAAACGTGTGGTCATTGACCGCCCGCCCGCCGGGACCTTTGGACTGACGGCAGGCGAAGAGGCGGCATCGACCTATGTGTCGGGAATTGTGCAGGGCTTCGACACTGTTTTCGATCCGGGCCGTTACAGGTTGAACGCGATTGACGCCGCAGCGCTTGATCCGGTTTGTGCGTGGCCGCTACATGCCGCGATTCAGGCCTGGACGCAGGCCGGTTCACCGAACATAGCCACCAAGGATCGCGGCGGTGTCTTTGTCGCCAATCTATCCTATCCGAGCCGAGGCCATGGCGCCTATGCCGCCGACCTTTGGCGCGGCAGCGTGCCTGAATTGTCGCCGATGCAAGCTTTCAGTTCGGCTTTGCCAGCGCAGTTGATTGCCGAAGCGCTAGGTGTGACCGGTCCGGCCTTTGCGCTCGATGCGGCCTGTGCCTCGTCGCTCTATGCGGTTGAGATTGCCTGCCGCAAGCTACAGACGCGCCAGCTTGACTGCGCTGTGGTGGCGGCGGTGAATGCCGCCGATAATCTGATCCTGCACATTGGGTTTGAGGCGCTGAAGGCGCTGAGCCCGACCGGGCAATCGCGGCCCTTTGTACAGGGCGCTGATGGCCTGGTGCCGTCCGAAGGGGCGGTTGCGATTGTCCTGAAACGGTTGAGCGATGTTGAGGATGGCGAAGTTGTGCACGGCGTCATTCGCGCGGTTGGCCTGTCAAATGATGGTCGGCGCAAAGGGCTTCTGGCCCCGGATGCGACCGGCCAGTCAGCAGCGATGCGGCGGGCTTGGACGGCGGCGGACCTCGCCCCTGAAACGCTCGATTTCCTTGAATGCCACGCCACCGGAACCCCGACCGGGGACAGCGTTGAGATAAGTGCCTCGGCTGAGGTCTTTGCCAAGGCTGACCACCTGCCGGTTGGGTCGCTGAAAGCCAATACCGGGCATCTGATAACCGTGGCCGGGCTGGCCAGTCTGCTGAAACTGACCCGTGCAATGGCGCACGAAACTTTACCACCCATGCCGCTTTCGGGACCCGCAATTCGCGCGTTCGACGGCACCGCTCTGGCACCGCAAGTCGCAGCGCAACCATGGCGCACGCAGGACCATCCGCGCCGCGCCGCAATCAGCAATTTCGGCTTTGGTGGCAATAATGCGCATCTGATTCTGGAGCAATATCAGGTGACTAGCGGAGCCGTACCCGTAACGACTGTGCCGGAACAGAGCCCCGATGAGATCGTGATTTGCGGGATTGGTCTTCTCGCGGGGCAGGATCGAGGTTGCCACGCCGTGCTGCGCCGTCTGATGAACCAGCCCTTGCGCGCGTCAGGACCGTGCACACAGATCGGCGCTGACGCGCTGCTGGCACGAACCCCGCCAAATGATTTGACCGAGGCCGAGCCGCAACAGTTGGCAATCATGGCGACGGTCGATGAAGCTTTGGACGGGCTGGCACTGCCGGACCTGGACCGTTGCGGGGTCTATGTCGGCATGGCTTGCGCGGCAGACAGTGCGCGCTGGCTCCTGAGCGCGCGGCTGGCCAGGCAATTGGGACTGCAATCGGGATCGGCAGGTTTGGCCAAAGCTCAGACAGATGTCGCCCCGGTGCTGACCTCCGCTGCGGTGCTTGGCGCGATGGCGAATATGACCGCGAACCGAGTGACTTATGCGCGTGATTTTCGGGGCTTGGGGTTTTCGGTTTCGGGCGGGGCGGCGTCTGGATTGGCGGCGTTGGAGCTGGCTTGCGATGGCTTGAAGGCCGGGGTTTTGGACATGGCGATTGCGGCTGTGGCTGATTTCGCGAGCGAGCCCGTGCGCGCGAATGCGCTGCAGCGACTGGGGATTTCAGACGTTCCGGGAGATCAGTCGGCGGCGCTGGTGCTGAAACGGCGTAGCGACGCTGAGGCGGCGGGCGACCCGATATATGGGGTGGTTTCAGATCTGGTTTGGGGCGACGCAGAAGCGGTGCAAACCGGTGCTGGGCCGGTGCGGGAGGCGTATGGAACAGCCCCGGCAGCGACCGTGCTGGTTGATCTGGCGGTGCAAGCGCTTTTGGCGGCGCATGGCCAGCGTCTGGGTGAGATCGGCGCGGTGCCGGACCTCAGCGGCAAGAGCGGAAAAGCGACCAGGATTAGTGCGCCGCGCGGGCCGTTGAACCAAGCCGGATCGGTGAAGTTCAAACCGGCCAAGCCGTTAATCATCGGCGACCCGCTGCGCCCGTCGCCGCATATGTTCTGGGCAACGGCAAAAACCAAGGCCTTGCTCGCGGCGAAAATTACGGACGCCAAGACTGGCGGACGGGGCAATTGCCGTCTCGCTGTACTTGGCAAGGATCAGGCCGAGCTGGCAGCGCGACTTGAAGTCGCCCAAGCCGCGCTCGAAGAGGATGAAACACCGCACGGGCCGGGCATCCACTATGGCGAGGGCAAGGCGCAGGGCGAGATGGCCTTCTTGTTCACTGGCTCGGCGGCGGTTTATCCGCGCATGGCGCGCGGATTGCTGATGGCGTTTCCGGAACTGGCTAAAGGCTTGTCAAAACTTGGCAAGGCGGATGATATCGCGCCGCTATTGTCACGGTCATCCTTGTCCGAGTTTGAACAATTATGCGCTGGAACGCTGGTCAGTCAGGCTCATGCGATCTTGTTGAAGGACTTGCTTGGGCTGAAACCGGACGCGGCGATAGGGCTGTCTCTGGGCGAGAGTAACGCACTGTTTGCGTTCGGGTTCTGGCATGATCCCGGCGCGTTGCTTGACGAGATTTCCGACGCCGCGATGTATGAGCGCCATATTGGCGGGGCGTTTGAAACCGCCGCGCAGGCCTGGGGCCCAAATGTCCCGAGTGATTGGTCAAACTGGCGGGTGCAGGCCCCGGTCAAGGACGTAAAAGCCTTGCTGAAAAGCCATGCTGGGGCAGAGATTACGATCATCTATAGCGACACAGATTGCATGATTGGTGGCCCGGCCCCGGCCTGCCGGGCGCTATGTGACACCCTCGGCAAGGGGGCTGGCACAAAGATGAACCAGCACCTGATCGTCCATGCCAAGGCGATGCAACCGTTCGCCGAGACATGGCGCAGGTTGCATACGCGCAAGATCTACAAAGGCAGCGACGTGCGGCTGTACGCCAATGCGATCAATGCCGCCTACGAGCCAACCAGCGAAGTGGTGGCCGACATGCTGACGCGCCAAGCGGTGGGCACGGTCGATTTTCCCGCGACGATACGCCAAGCCTGGGATGACGGCGTGCGCACGTTCGTTGAGCTTGGGCCGCGCGATACGCTGACCCGCAGTCTGGCGTCGATATTGCGCGACAAGCCGTTTACCGCCGTCACATCCGACCGGATTGAGACCTCTGATCTCGGCCAAATCGCCGAGCTGTCGGCGGTGGTGTTTGCAGATGGCCGGGCTTGCAAGATCGCGCTTGTGGCCAAGCGTCTGGACGCGGCCCGGCGCACTGTGCGGCCACATTCAAAAGCAAAGAGTGCGGTGCGGCCGGTGCCATATCCGATGCCGAAACTGCCAGCGCCTGTGTGCGGCGCAACCATGCCGCGTGCGCCGGACTTGCCCGCGCCCGTCTATGCCAAATCCGAGCCGGAGGTGCCGAATTTCGATCCGGTGACATTCCCTCACCCGCCGGGTTATGAGGCCCCGCCGGTGCGCAAGGTCAATTCAGGTCATGAAGCACTACCCGTGCGTATGCCGACCGGGCCAAGCTGGGACCGCGCGGCGATTGAGGCCTCAACACGCGGCTTGATGTCTGACTTGTTCGGGCCTCAGTTCAAAGCGCAAGACATGTATGCGCGGCAAGTTCGTTTGCCTGCCGATCCATTGTTGCTGGTCGATCGGATCACCGGGATTGAGGCGCAGGCGCAGACCAATGGCCCCGGCGTGATCTGGACCGAGACGGACTTGGAGGCGCAAGATTGGTCGATGCATGATGGCCGCATTCGCCCCGGCTTGTTGATTGAGAGCGGACAGGCAGACCTGACCCTGATCGCGTGGATGGGCGCTGACCTGTTAAACCAGAGCGAGCGGGTCTACCGCCTGCTCGGTTGTGAGATCACGTTTCATGCAGGCGGCTTGCCGGGGCCGGGTGAGACACTGAAATTCCAGATCGAGATAACTGGCCATGCGACGCTGGCGGGCGTGCGGATGTTCTTCTTCCAATATGATTGCACAGTTGGCGGGCGACTCGTGTTCTCGGTACGCAATGGGCAGGCCGGGTTCTTTACCGACAAGGAATTGGCCAGCGGCAAAGGTGTGGTCTGGGACGCCGCCAAGGACGCTGCGCCGACAGCTGAGCCAGCGCCGTTCACGGCTGAACTGGCAAGTCAGAAACGGGCCTTCAGCGCGGGCGATCTGGCGCAGTTCAGGGCAGGCGATGCGCTTGGCTGTTTCGGCGCGGGGTTTGAAATGTGCGCGGCGCAATCACGCCCGACGCATTTGCCAGATGGCAAGCTGGCTCTGTTTGACGAGGTGACGGACTTTGATCCGACCGGAGGGCCATGGCGCCGTGGCTATTTGAAAGCGCGCGCCAGTGTACCGCAAGACATGTGGTTCTATACCGGCCATTTCCACAATGACCCGTGCATGCCCGGCACCCTGATGGCCGAAGCCGCCGTGCAGACGCTGGAATTCTACGCGGCTGCGATTGGTCTGACGATTGATCGTGACGGCTATATTTTCGAGCCGATGCCGGGACATATGACGCAATTTGTCTGCCGGGGCCAAGTCATCCCTGACGCGGACCACGACGTCACTTATGAGGTGTTTATCGACGAGATTGTCGATGGTGATGCACCGATCCTGTATGCCTCTCTGTTGGCGCGCCGGGATGGCCATAAAGTCTTCCATTGTCCGCGTTTTGGCGTGCGGTTGCGGCCAAATTGGCCTGCTGCGCGAGTGTCTGATGCGCCGCTGAGGATCGGGCCGAACCAGGAAAGCCGGGGCGATTATGCCGCTTTGCTTGACTGCGCCAATGGTGCGCCGTCAGCCGCTTTTGGCAAGATGTACGCACCATTCGACCGCGCCGACCGGGTGCCGCGCCTGCCGCAACCGCCTTATCACATGATGACACGCGTGCTTGAGGTCTCGACCCGCCCGGCCCAGCCGGAAGTCGGCGCGCGCGTGGTGGCGCAATATGATGTCGCGCCAGACGCGTGGTATTTCGACGACAATCGCAATGGCACGATGCCATTTGCGGTCTTGTCGGAAGTCGCGTTGCAGCCATGCGGCTGGCTTGCCAGTCATGGCGGGTTTGCGGTGTCGGGCGGTTTGCGGTTCCGCAATCTCGAGGGCGACGGGTATTTGCACGCCGAAGTGCTGCGCGATGCCGGGACACTGACGATTGAGACCACGTTGAGCAGTTTCTCGCAGGTTGGGCCGATGACGATTGTTTCGTTTGAGCTGCAGGTGCGGTTTGCCGATGGTCAGCCTGTGCTTGATCTGAAGACGCAGTTCGGGTTCTTCCCGGCCGCCGCATTGATGCGTCAAGCCGGTCTGCCTGCCAAAGCAAACTGGACGGCATTGTTCGATGCGCCCGGCGCGGCTGTGGACACAGACGCGACCGCGCCGCGTCTGGCGGGTGGCCAGCTGAATATGCTCGACGCAGTGGATTTGTTCGATCCAACTGGCGGCGAGGCGGGATTGGGGATTATTCGCGGCCGCCAGGCCGTTGATCCGGCGGCCTGGTATTTCAAGGCGCACTTCTATCAAGACCCAGTTCAGCCCGGCTCACTCGGGCTCGACGCATTGGCGCAATTGCTTGGCCATGCAGCGCTGCTCAAGGGGCTCGATGCGGGCATGGCTCAGCCACATGTGGAGACGATTGCCACTGATGCGCCGATCAAGTGGAGCTATCGCGGCGAGATTACGCCGAACCGCAAAGAGGTCGTGACGGTGATCGAAATAACCGCGATTGAGGCGCGCGGAGCGGGGGTCCTGATCACCGCGAATGGCAGCCTGTGGCGTGATGGCTTGCGGGTCTATGAAGTCAAGCCGATGTGCGTGGCGGTGGTGGATCGCGGGTGATTGCGATGGCGGCGGTGATCTCGTCATGACGGGCGGTTTCGATCTGATAGCGGGTGCCGTGGGCTTCGAGCGTGAACCGGGACGGGGCAGGGCGCAGGTGCTGATTGCTGATCTGGATCGCTTTGGGACCCGCACGAAACCCTTGTCCGGTGGCTTTCAGCACCGCTTCCTTGATCGTCCACAGGCGGAAGAATCCGATCAGGTCTGGCTCTGCGGACAGGAAGGCGGCGCGCTCAGCCTCGTCGCAAATCATGCTCAGCATCGGCTGCCAGTCAAGCGGCCGGACGCGTTCAATGTCGAGGCCGATAGCGCGGTCCTCGGCGAGCGCCAGCGCGCTCCATCCCTCACTGTGCGAGGTCGAAAGCGACAGCGATGGAAAGTCCGGCAGGAAAGGTTGGCCTTCGGGGTGATAGTCGATGGCAAGGCCGGTTGGGGTGACGTCCAGAAGGTCCGCGAGATAGACGCGGCGGGCAGCGAACTCTGCCCGGCGTAAGTGTCTGGCTTGCTGCTGGGCCAGTCGATCCGTACGCGCACGCTCTTCGGGAGGGAGCGCAATGGCTGAACCGGATAGCGTATGGTTGTTCCAGAGCAGGCAGGCTTCGCGCGGGTCAGCGTTCAACCTGTTTTCGAATAGAGTTACGATACTGCGCATGGCTGCTGCCCTCTGATGCGACCCCGTCGCCACTATCCTTAAGCCGATAGGTCGGCAGTGTCAGAGTAAAAATTTAATGACTTGAAAAAGTGCTTCGCAAGGCGATCAGAGCCAAGATATACCTGCAAAAACAAAACTGTATGGCGGTGAGACAGGGATTCGAACCCTGGAGACTATTGCTAGCCTACACGCTTTCCAAGCGTGCGCCTTCGACCACTCGGCCACCTCACCAATAGCGCGCGTCTATAGCCCAGCGGTGACAGATCGCAAGCCGTGTCATTGCAGTGGACTGCAACTTCCCCATATTGCAGACTGATCATCCAAGGAGGCTGCCATGTTGTTCACCCGAAAATCTTCTGAGCTTCCGGCCAGTGACACGGCATTGGTGGGTCGCAAGGCACCAATTGCGACCGCTAACAGCCATTTCGTCAATGGCCACAACCTGCTCGCTCCGGTGCCCGCAAGTCTGCAGGAAATTATCGTGGCCATGGGTTGTTTCTGGGGCGCCGAACGGGTGTTCTGGCAAGCCGACGGGGTTCATGTGACGCAAGTTGGCTATGCCGGGGGCCACACACCGAATGCGACGTATGAAGAGACCTGCTCTGGCCAAACCGGGCATGCTGAAACCGTGCGCGTGGTGTTTGACCCGGCAGTGATCAGTTTGGACGACGTCCTGAAACTGTTCTGGGAGGGCCATGATCCGACGCAAGGGATGCGCCAGGGCAATGATCTGGGCACGCAATATCGCTCGGCCATCTATACCACTAGCGAGGCGCAATTGGTCGCTGTGAAAGCGAGTCAGGCGGCTTATCAGACGGCGCTGACGGCGTCTGGACGCGGCGAGATCACAACCGAGATCAAGCCATTGGAGGCGTTTTATCACGCCGAAGGTTATCACCAGCAATACCTTGCCAAGAACCCGGCAGGCTATTGCGGCATCGGCGGCACTGGCGTGGTCTGTCCGATGCCCGGCGCACACGCGCTCGACTAGCGCTGGACATGACCCAAATGAAAACCCGGTTTGCACCCTCGCCTACAGGTGCGCTGCATCTTGGTCATGCTGCGTCGGCCTTGCATGTCTGGCGCGCGGCAGAAGCCGTCGGCGGGACAGTTCTGCTGCGCATTGAGGACATTGATACAACCCGCTGCAAGCCTGAGCTAAGCGAGGCGATCTACCGCGACCTGGCCTGGCTCGGCTTCGACTGGCCCACGCCGGTGCGGGTGCAGTCGGATCATTTTGCGGCCTATGCAGACGTAGTGGCGGGTTTAGCCACACGTGGGCTCGCCTATCGCTGTTTTCGCACGCGGGCGGAACTGGTCGCAAAAGACCCCGCCCCAATCGCGCCGTCAGAAGAGCAAGCCTGTATCGACGCTGGTCGCCCCTATGCCTGGCGCTTGTCGCTGGATGCAGCGCGCGACCAACTTGGCCGCGCTTGGCATGACTTGTCCTACACTGTGCAAACAGATCGCGGGATACAAAGCTGCCAGGCTGATCCGGCCCGTCACGGCGACATCGTGATTGCTCGCAAAGATAGCCCCAGCGCTTATCACCTGGCCGCGACACACGATGATGCCTTGCAAGGGATCACGCACGTCATTCGAGGAACCGATCTTGAGGATGCGCCGCACATTCACACCCTGTTACAAGTGTTGATGGACTGGCCACAGCCGGTCTATCAACACCACCCACTGGTCCTGGATGTTGCGGGCAAGCGCCTCTCAAAACGCGGCGAAAGTCCCTCACTTGCGGCCTTGCGAAGAGACGATATGAGCATCGAGGATATTAAACAGCGCCTGGGATTTGCATGACGAACGAGAGCGGCCCAGTACGGTCCTCGCCGCCAATATGGTTTGGCCCCGTGCTGGTTTTGCTTGGCGGAGTTTGTACCGGGTTTGCGCCGATCGGCTTGCGGCTTGGCTTGGACGATCTTGGGCCGCAGGCGATTGCGTTCTGGCGCTACGTGTTCGCGCTGCCTGTCCTGTTTGTCTTCGTACTTCTGACGCATCGCCGCTTACCGGCCAGGCCAAACCCATATGTGATCATTGCCGGTGTCTGTTTCGGTCTGGACATGGGTCTCTGGCATTGGGGATTGACCTATACGAGTGTGGCGAACGCAACCTTCATCGTCAATTTGGGGAATATCGGGGTTGGCCTGACCGCCTGGGTATTTCTGAGAGAACGACCCACGAAGACCTGGGCCCTGGCGGTGATTCTGGCGATGGTCGGGGCAGCAGCCTTGTCCCTGGGCGGCGCAAGCGGTGTTGCCGAGGCCAATCGGCTATCGCTGCGTGGAGACCTGTTAGCCTTTGGCGCGGCCCTGCTCCTGTCAGGCTATATGGTCGCGTCAAAAGTTGCCCGGCGCAGCTTGGGCGGGCTGGATACGATATTCTGGCTGACACTGGTTGAAATCTGTACTGCAGCGGTGCTGATTGCGGTGTTTCAGGAAAATTGGCTGCCCGCCAGCTTGTCCGGCTTTGCGGCGCCCCTGGTTTTGGCTTTGGTTGTTCAGGTGCTTGGACAGGGCTTGATCATCACCGGTCTTGGCCACACCCCGACTAGCATTGCCGGGCTTTTGGTCGTTGTGCAGCCGGTTGTGGCCGCCGCGATATCCTGGCAATTGTTTGGTGAGATTCTACTTCCCGTGCAGATTGGCGGCTGTGTCCTGGTTCTGATTGGGATCTATCTGGCGCAATCGCGAAAAAAAGAAAACCGCAGAAAATCTGGCGTCTGAGTCAAATTTTGGTACATAGAGGCCAAACCACCCAAAGGGGAGTTCCATGCGACTTTTGATCTTGGCGGCAAGCGCTTTAACGCTAAGCGCCTGTGCTACCGAATTTGGACTTGCGCCGCAGACGGCGTCTGAGCCCGAAGCCCCAACGTATCAGGACCGCGAAGCCGTCCCGCAACAGGTCGGCGACGCCTATTATGACAAAGCTGCTACAGCCGTTTCGGCAAGAGCGGGCGAGACATTTGCGCCGCGCGCCAGGAATGTCATCCTGTTTATTGGAGATGGCATGGGCATATCAACGATTACAGCTGCGCGGATCGCCGCCGGACAGCAACGCGGCCTGGACGGTGAAAGCTACGAATTGGCAATGGAAACACTGCCCTATATGGCGCTGTCGCGAACCTATAGCCATGACTATCAAGTCGCCGATAGTGCCTCGACCGCGACCGCAATGGTGTCAGGCGTCAAAACCCGCTCGCGGACACTAGGCCTGCGCGCCGGCGTTTCATTTGGCGACTGTGCCAGTCAGGCGGGCAACGAAACGGATACGCTGTTCGAGCTGGCAGAACGCCAAGGGCTGGCCACTGGGATTGTCTCAACCGCCCGGATTACCCACGCGACCCCGGCGGCGACTTACGCAGAAAGTGCCAGCCGCAATTGGGAGAATGACAAATCCTTTGGCAGTACCAATGCCGAGGGCTGCGTTGATATTGCGCGCCAGCTGGTCGAGTGGCCTGCCGGAGATGGGTTTGAGGTCGCAATGGGCGGCGGGCGTAGCCAATTTGGCACCCGCGAGATGACCGATCCGGAATATGACGGGCGCACGGGTGTGCGCGGCGACGACCTGGATTTACAGGCCGCATGGACGGCGAAATCAGACAGTCACAATGTGATTACTGATGGCGCAGGCTTCGCCGCCACCGACTTTGACAGCGACGCCCGTATCCTCGGCCTGTTTGAGCCATCACACATGCAATTTGAGCTCGACCGCGCCGATGATCCCGGCAGCGAACCAGCTTTGGTAGATATGACCCGCGCCGCGATCACCCGGCTGTCGCGCAATGGCAATGGCTATATCCTGATGATTGAGGGCGGCCGTATCGACCATGCCCATCACGGCACAAATGCCAGCCGAGCCCTGGCCGATACGGATGCTTTCGATCAGGCCGTCGCGGCAGCGCTTGAAATGACAGATGCCGCCGACACGTTGATTATTGTCACCGCTGATCACAGCCACACACTGACAATTGCCGGTTATCCACGGCGCAACAATCCAATCCTTGGTAAGGTTGAAGTTGAGAACGGTGACTTGACCAAAGGCACAGATGGCCTGCCTTACACGACGCTTGGTTACGCCAATGGCGGCGGGGCGTGCCGACCCGGCGCTGAGGGTGAGCCTTGCCGACGCGAAGACCTGACCGAGATAGATACGACGGCCAAGGATTATCGCCAGCAGGCCTTGGTGCCGCTCGGTTCAGAGACCCATGCCGGTGAGGATGTTGCAATCTTTGCCAGCGGGCCGGGCGCGGAACTGGTACGCGGTGTGATGGATCAAAACGAGATTTTCCATGTGCTCGGATTCGCGTCCGGGCTGGTGGCGCGGCCTACAGAATAAATTTCGACAAGTCGCTATTGCCGACGAGATCGGACAGTTGTGCAGCAACATAATCGGCCGTGATGGTGATGGTTTCACCCTGACGGTCGCTCGCGCTGAAACTTATCTCGTCGAGCAAGCGTTCAAGTACGGTGTGCAGGCGCCGAGCGCCAATATTCTCAACCGTGTCGTTCACTTTCACGGCCAGGTCGGCGAGGGCGTCCAGCGCAGCCTCGTCAAATTCCAGCGTCACGCCCTCAGCCTCCAGCAGCGCTTGCTGTTGGCGGATCAATGAGGCTTCAGGTTCGACCAGGATCCGGCGCATATCATCCCGGCTCAGGCCTTTGAGTTCAACCCTGATCGGCAAGCGACCTTGCAGTTCTGGCAACAGGTCTGATGGCTTGGCGATGTGGAACGCGCCCGAGGCAATGAACAGAATATGGTCGGTTTTGAGCGGGCCGCGCTTGGTCGAAACAGTGGTGCCTTCAATCAGCGGCAAGAGATCGCGCTGCACGCCTTCACGGCTGACATCTGCGCCGCTGCGACCATTCTTGCCTGCAACCTTGTCAATCTCATCAAGAAACACGATCCCGTCTTCCTCAACCGCGCGCACCGCTTCGCGCGCGATGAGATCCTCATCAAGCAATTTGTCCGCTTCCTCTTCAATCAACGGCCGGTAGGCTTCTTTGACGGTTGTGCGGACCCGTTTGGTGCGCTCGCCCATTGCCTTGCCGAGCATATCGCCAAGATTGATCATGCCCATTGAGCCACCGCCCGGCATATCCATCATCGGCATGCCGCCACCGCTCTCGGCCAGATCGACATCGACCGCCTTATCGTCAAGCTCACCCTCGCGCAGCTTGCGCCGGAAGACTTCACGCGTCGAGGATTGGGCCTCTTCACCAACCAGCGCATCGAGCAAGCGTTCCTCAGCTGTGTCGCGGGCCTGAACTTCAACGCTTTTGCGTTTGGTCTCACGGATCATGCTGATCGCAGATTCGACCAGATCGCGAACGATCTGCTCAACGTCGCGGCCAACATAACCAACTTCAGTGAACTTGGTCGCCTCAACTTTGATGAAAGGCGCATTGGCGAGCTTGGCCAGACGCCGTGACACCTCGGTCTTGCCGACGCCGGTTGGGCCGATCATCAGAATATTCTTCGGCGTGATCTCTTCGCGCAAACCTTCTGGAGCCTGTTTGCGCCGCCAGCGGTTGCGCAGGGCAATCGCAACGGCGCGTTTGGCATCGTTCTGACCAACGATATGGCGGTCAAGTTCCGAGACGATCTCAGCCGGGGTCAGTTCTGTCATGTCAGGATCCTAAACAGGTTCGGGCGGAAACAGACGGCCCCAAATGCCGTCGCTTGGAAACATGACCAAAATGATCCGGCGGGCGGTTTTCCAGCCAGCCCCAAGCAGCACGACGCCGCCGCCAATGATGATCGCAACCACCATGAATATGGTCGACGCGCCAAAGCCAGCTTCGCTGAGAACGAAGCTGAGCGAGAACATGAAGGTCAAAATACTGGCCGCAATCAGGGCGCGGCGATTGATCGCCAGTGAGATCAGGCCAAGCCCCAGCAAGACAAATAGCAGCACGAGCGCTTGGGACGAACTATCTGTTCCAGCGGTTGAGCCGGCCAAAAGGTTTGAACCGGTCACCATCGTGCTGATCCCGGCAATGATCTGTGGGGCCGCCGCCAGATGTAACCAGAACGCATTATCGGAAGCTTTGCGGATGCGTTCCGGGTCGCGCATGTCATACCAGATCGCTGCCAGCATTGTGGCGATGCCCAACAAGACAGACAGAGTTCCGCCAACGACATAGCCCATCCGCCCACTGAAGCCGAACGAGACATACATCAATCCAGCCAGCCCCAAAGCCAACAGAGCCAAGGCAAACGGCAATCGGAACCGCCAGAAGATTGCGAACGCCGCCGCTGCAGCGGCCGCAAACGAGACCTGCCCAATATGACCCGCCGTCTTGAACAGCCCGAAAAACTCATCGCCAATATCGACACCGGTCATGCTGGCGGCGATCGTCACTGCAGCGGTTGAGCAGGCCATCGTGAAAATGATTGACAGCGCCATGCTCGGCAACAGCATGCGGCGGCGGGCGCAAAAATATTCCATCAATCCCCAGGCCAGTCCGGCAACCGGCCCCGAAACCACAAGGGCTGACAGAAAATTGCCTGACAGCATGGCAGGTGTGGCCAGGGTTCCAGCCATAGCCGTCACCCCGGCAAACAGGATGATCAGGCCAAGCGTGATGAAAATATCATTGAAGTTGGACAGGAAGCGCAAATTCTCCTGACCAACCTCCGCGCCATTTTGCTGTTTTCCATGACGCGACAGAATGAAGCCTTCAAGGCGTGAAGCTTGTTCGGCTGACAGGACATTGGAAGCAACGGCCGCGCGAAGGTCATTGCGGTCAAACATCCAATATCTCGACGGTGAAATGGCTGTTGGTATAAACGCATATGTCGGCGGCGATCTGCATCGCTTTGCGGCCTAGCGTTTCAGCGTCGCTCTCATAGTCAATCAGGGCGCGGGCGGCCGACAGAGCGTAATTGCCGCCGGATCCAACTGCAACGACTGAATGTTCTGGCTCCAGAACATCACCCGCACCAGTTATCACCAGGGTTGTTTCCCGGTCGGCAACGATCAACAAGGCTTCGAGTTTTTGCAGGTACTTTTCCGTGCGCCATTCCTTGGCCAGTTCGACAGCGGCACGTTGAAGCTGATTGGGGAACCGCTCAAGCTTCTCTTCGAGCCGCTCGAACAAGGTGAAGGCGTCAGCGGTTGCGCCGGCAAACCCAGCCAGAATATCACCGCCGCCGATCCTGCGAACCTTGCGCGCATTGCCCTTCATCACAGTCTGGCCCATCGAGACCTGACCATCGCTAAGCATGGCAATTTGGGTTTTCGTTCGCACGGCTAGAATTGTCGTGCCGTGCCAGCTTGGCGGGGTTTCTGAAATATCGTGTCTCACGCCCAAAGATGTGGCGAATACAGAGCTATTGTGCAAGACCCGTCTGCACGTTCAATACTCTGGCTAGGCGATCAGACGGGCCGGAATAAACGGTTGCTCGTCGAGCATCTTGCGGAAGGCCTCGGCAGTGACGGGCGGGCTGTACAAAAATCCTTGCCCAATATGACAGCCCTTTTGCTTGAGAAATTCAGCTTGCGGCTCGGTTTCAATGCCTTCGCCGACAATCTGCATCTCCAGCGTACTGGCCATACCTAAGATCATTTCAACAATCGCATTGGCCTGCGTGTCATGCGGCGTCCCGGCAACAAATTGTCGGTCGATCTTGAACACGTCGAAATCAAGTTGGGTCAAGGTTGCAAGGTTTGAATGGCCCGTCCCGAAATCATCCACGGCAAGCTTGATGCCGAGCTTGCGCAGAGGTTTCAAAACTGATCTCACGCGGTCAGGATGCTGAATGGCAAGACTTTCCGTAATCTCGATTTCCAGCTGGCGCGGTGACAGGCCGGACTTGGCCAATGCATCGAGAATCATCCGCGCGAGGCCGTCGCGTTCGAACTGCTTGGGTGACACGTTGACGGCGATATTCAACCGATGGCCGAGCTGGTTCCACTGGACAGTTTCCATGCAGGCCTTGTGCATGATCTGCTCGCCAATTGCATTGATCATACCGGTCTCTTCAGCCAGCTCGATAAACACCGATGGCGACACTAGCCGCCCGTTCTCAAGCCGCCACCTGGCCAGCGCTTCCGCGCCGCAAATACGGCCTGTCGCCAGGTCGATCTTGGGCTGAAACAGGGGCACGAAACAGTCATTTTTGACCGCTTTCTGCAGCTCAATCTCAAGCCGCACAAGAGCATCGCGCTGGCGTTCCAGTTTTGGAGAATAGAAAGAAAAGCCCTTCTTGTCCTGCCGCTTCAAATCAAGAATGGTTGCATCCGCGCGCTGCCGGATCAGCGCGACAGAATCGCCGTCTTCCGGGATCAGAACGATACTGCCCGACAGTGAGACAGAAAAAGATTGCTCGCCGACTTTCAGCGGCACGCGGAATGACAGCTGAAGCTCTCGCACAAAGGCTGCGAGATCATCGCGCATGCCAAAATTCTGGATCAGGATCGCAAATTGCCCTGAATGCAGCGAGGCCAGCTTCCAGCTTCCAGTTGGCAGCCGCAGCCGGGCCTCATTCGTCCGAACCAGAGTTTTCAGAATCTTCGCAATTTCCTTGCCTGTCTGATCTGAATAGGTGCTGCCAATTTTCTCGCTGATCCGACCATAATCATTCAGTTCGATCACAATCAATGCCGCCGGATTGTCAAACTGAGCACTCTCCAGCGTGGCCTCAATCCGTTTGTGTAGACTGCGCTCGTTCAGCAAACCCGTGCGCGTATCATACTGAGCGCTGTCCTGTAGCGCAGAAATTTCCCGCACCAGACGCCGGGTCGTGCGAATCGTTGCAACATTAAGCTTGCGAAATTCGGCGAAATTAAAATCCACCTGACGGTAGTTCTTCGACGTTTTCAGACTGAAATTATTAACGATGCTGGTGACTTGCTCGATATATCTCGATGCCAGTTTAGCCAGCGATTGCATGACCATCGCAGCAAATATGGCAATCGCGAAGCAAACCATAACCGCAACCGCGTAATGCATAGGCGGTTGATATGGAACGGTTGGGCACGCAACCAGGGCGGCGATCTGAAGACCATCCTTCAAAACCGGGTAGGTTACAGCGTCCTTGCGCTCAACCGCCGGAAGTGAGCCAGCCAGCCTCTGGCCTTCAGCGTCAATCACGATAGCCCTGCCAGGCGCGAGATTGCTCAGCAACTGGTTCAGCCCGACCAAATCGTCGGCGGCGATATCCGTCGCCACAACCCGCGCAAGCTGGCGGTTATACGATGCCGTTTGCGCAAGATAGGAGGCGTGGGACTGGGTGAAATAGAACACCGTGAACAAGGCGGCAAAGACCAGGCCAAGGATAAAGGCCGCCAAAGGAATAACGGTTGCAAAACTCGCGCGAGCCCAGATGCGCCGAATGGTCTTGTATGGTCTCAATTTATCGCCCTGCCAGATTCAACCACCGCTCCGAAAACAGGTGTGACGCCGATTGTTTAGGGAGTCGTGAACAAAACTATGCTAGTCGCAGCTTCATATTCACCCTATCTGAGACGCCATGACCCAAAGAACCGCCACTGTTTCGCGCAAAACCAAAGAAACCGACATCACCGTCACCCTTAATCTTGATGGCAGCGGTAAGACGGATATTGCGACAGGCATTGGCTTTTTTGACCATATGCTCGATGCGCTCGGGCGTCATTCCATGCTCGATCTGAAAGTTCGCACCAAGGGCGATCTGCACATTGATGGCCACCACACGGTTGAAGATACCGGCATCGTTATCGGCCAGGCGATTGCGCAAGCGCTCGGTGATTTTGCTGGTATCACCCGTTATGGCCACGCCTATATCCCGATGGACGAGACGCTCAGCCGCGCTTCGCTCGACCTGTGCAAACGCCCATACCTGATCTGGAGGGTTGATTTCGTCCGCGACAAGGTCGGCGAAATGGATACTGAATTGTTCAAGGAATTCTTCCATGCGCTGGCCGGCAATGGTGGCATGTGTCTGCATGTCGAGAACCTTTACGGCGACAATGCTCACCACATCGCCGAAAGCAGTTTCAAAGCCGTCGCCCGCGCCCTGCGCATGGCCGTCGCGCCAGATGCCCGCCTCGGCGGTGCCCCGGCCTCGACAAAGGGTTCGCTCTGACATGGTGACGACACGGCCAGCGGTTCTGCCTGATCTACCGACGCTGGCCAAACTGTTTGATGCGTATCGCCAATTCTACAAGCAAGCCGCTGATCTGAGCGGCGCGGAAGCGTTTATTGCTGAGCGGCTGCGGGCGCAGGACACCCACCTGATTTGCGCTGAACTAGACGGCATAATGGTTGGTTTCACGCATCTGTTCCCGTCTTTCACGTCGACCCGGATGGCCCGCGTCTTCATTCTGAATGACCTGTTCGTTTTGCCCAGTGCGCGTGGCAAAGGGGCCGGGCGCGCGCTGTTGGCTGCTGCTAAAGACTATGGCCAGCGCGAAGGCGCGGTCAGCCTTTATCTCAGCACGCAGATTGAAAACACCAGCGCTCAGGCTTTGTATGAAGGTGACGGCTGGGCTCTCAGCACTGGTTTCATTCCCTACGATTTTTCCCTGTCCAAGCCTGAGCGGGACGGTTAAGCCACGACCCATGAAGACCATCGCCCTGATCGATTATGGCTCCGGCAATCTGCACAGCGCCGCTCGCGCGCTGCGTGTCGCCGCGCATGAGGCTGGGACGGCAAGCGAGATTACCCTCACCGCCGATCCAGAGATCATCGCCCGTGCAGACCGTATCGTCCTGCCGGGGGTCGGTCATTTCGCCGATTGCGCGGCAAATCTGCGCGCCGCCAAGGGCCTGATCGAAGCGCTGAGCGAAGCCGTGCAAAAGCGCGCCGTACCGTTCATGGGGATCTGTGTCGGCCAGCAATTGCTCGCCACAAACGGGCTTGAGGACGGCGACACGCCGGGGCTGAACTGGATTCCCGGCAGGGTTGACCAGATCACACCGGGCGCGGGCTACCGCAGCCCGCACATCGGCTGGAACCAGCTTGAAATCACCCGGCCTCACCCCGTCCTCGCCAATCTCGGCGACGGTCCGCACGTCTATTTCACCCATTCCTATGCCTATCGCGACGCAGCGACGAGCGACATTGCCGCGACCACCACATACGGGCAGCCAATCATCGCAGCGGTCGCGCGTGATAATATTTTCGGGACCCAGTTTCACCCCGAAAAAAGCCAGCGTGTTGGCCTGCAAATCCTGTCTAATTTCGTGTCTTGGGAGCCATAGATCAAATCCGACCCTCCCGGGACACCCGTGGGACTTGATCCGGGACCTTGTGCCGCTTAGACCCAGCTCAGCGCCAGAGACCCCGGATCAAGTCCGGGGCAATCGGAGTAAGAATGACGTTCCAGCTCTACCCCGCCATCGACCTGAAAGATGGTCAATGCGTGCGTCTCCTGCGCGGCGAGATGGACCGCGCCACAGCGTATAATCCAGACCCGGCTGATCAGGCCGCGCGGTTTGCCGAAATGGGCTTCAGCAATCTGCACGTGGTGGATTTGAACGGTGCTTTTGCAGGCGCATCGGCCAATACAGATGCGGTTCGCGCCATTCTGAACGCCACTAACGCGCCGGTTCAGCTCGGCGGTGGTATTCGCACACGGGCGCAGATTGAGGCTTGGCTGGAGGCCGGGATTGCGCGGGTCATTCTCGGCACGGCGGCGCTACGCGATCCGCAATTGGTCAAGGACGCCGCCAAAACCCTGCCCGGCCAGATCGTCGTGGGTATCGACGCAAAAGACGGCCATGTCGCGGTCGAAGGCTGGGCGCAAACCAGCGCTATGCCTGCGATAGAGCTCGCTAAAGCGTTTGAGGGCTGCGGCGTCGCGGCCCTGATCGTCACCGATATTGCCCGCGACGGCATGAAGACCGGCGTGAATGTCGGTTTTACCGGCGAGCTTGCCGACGCAGTATCCATTCCGGTGATTGCCAGCGGCGGTGTCGCGTCCGTGGACGACATCCGTAAACTGCGAGCGCGGGCAGGCACGCACTCGGTTTCCGGCAGCATCCTTGGCCGGGCGCTGTATGATGGCGATATTGATCCCACCGAGGCGATGATCACAGCAGCCGAATAGCACTGTGACTGGCGGGCAAAGAAAAACCCCTCCGGCGTGGGCCTGAAGGGGGTTTCTTATTCGCTTGGCAAGATCGGTCTAGACCAGACCTTCACGCTGCGCCCGTTTGCGGGCCAGTTTACGCGCCCGCCGCACAGCTTCGGCTTTTTGACGCGCCCGCTTTTCGGACGGCTTTTCAAAATATGTACGGGCTTTCATTTCGCGAAAGAGGCCTTCGCGCTGCATCTTTTTCTTCAAGGCGCGCAGGGCTTGCTCAACATTGTTGTCGCGGACGGTGATTTGAATAATGGTGAACTCTCCATTGGATTTGTTGTGACGGAATATCCGCCGATGCGGTGTTGTGGCCTCTAGGACCTTGATCAAGGCGCGCCTATAACATGTGGATACACGCTTGCCTACTCCCGGACCCATATTATGCGCACACCCTCTGAAACACTGAAAGATCGCTGGCTCGACGCGGCGTTGAAGCGCCTCGGCGAGGGCGGCTGGACTGCGGCAATGATTGAGCAATCGGCTCAAGACGCTGGCCTGACAGAGGGTGAGAAAGCGCTCGCCGCGCCGAACGGAATCAATGATTTGATTGATCATTTTTTCGACACGTCAGCCGATGATATGCTCGTCGCCCTGGCAACCACTGATCTCGATGCCCTGCGGGTCCATGAAAAAGTCGCCGCCGGACTGAAGGCCTGGCTCGGCGTCTTGGAGCCCAATCGCGACGCGGTTCACGGCGCAGCTATGCGTGGGATGCTGCCATGGCATGCCGGGCGAGCAGGCCGGCGTATCTGGGCCGTGGCCGACGCCATCTGGGAAGCGGCTGGCGATACGGCAACCGATTATAACCGCCAAACCAAGCGCGCGCTGCTATCCGCGGTCATTCCTTCGGTCCTGATGCGCTGGTTACAGGCCCCGGATGAAGCCGCGCTCGACCGCCATATCGCCAAACGCCTGAAACAGGCCATGCAATTGGGTAAAACAGGTGGAAAATTCCTCAAACCCGTTCTCGATGTTATCAATAGAAAGTGAGCCTAGGCTCAAGCCCTGCGCAGCAAGTAGCCGACACGCGGGAAATGCAGGTGCAAGTTTTCAGCCACCCCATCATGGCGCGCGATAATCACCCGCTCGCTATTGGCGACAACCAGTTCGCCCTCAACCCAATCCTTGGCATAGTCATCTGGGCAAATCGCCACGTGGTCACCCGGCACGAAGTCACGCATATCCTGCGCGGTTGAGGCCGGTTTCAGGCGCGGCGCCGCAGCGCGGGCAATATCAAGCGCAATTTCCCCTGTGATCGGCTCTGGTACCGGGCCTTTGACATCTTTCAGCCGCTCATACCAGTTTTGGGTCAGCGGCGCGCTGTCAAAACACGCGGCGAGGAAATCGGGAACATTTTGCTCAACAAACCACGGGTTCATGAAGGCGTGGACATCGATCATGCCCGGCTTGGTACCGACCAGCCAATGCCCGACACCTGCCTCTTGTCCGCCAGACAGGCGTTCTTCTAGCCACATCAATTGCGTGCGCCATTGATCGCGCAGGAATGGCGCGGCCGCCTTCATCGCCTCAAGATCGAACGCCCGCCCGGACATTTTCGTGCGATCATCGATAAAAGCCTGCGGCATTTGATCTCCGACAGCCGCAAATATGATGCCGACACTGGCTTGAAACCATTTGCCATCCGTCCATGCCGCCACCATCTTGGCCAGACCCTCATGACCGGGTAAGTTGAGCGATGGCAGTTGAAACCGGCGCTCCAGTTCCGGCAACATGATCGCCGTGTCGCAATATATATCCGCGCCGATTTGCAGCACAGGCGTGCGGCGATAACCGCCTGTCAGTGGCATCAAATCCGGCTTCGGCAAGATTGACGGAATCTCGACACTGGACCAGCCAAGATTCTTCAACCGAAACGCCAGACGCATCTTTTCTGAAAAAGGTGAGCGATCAAAGTGATGAAGAATAATGCTATGCGCATCGGCCATATCTTGCCTCCCCGGCTTTGGCGTAAGTTTGCGCGTATCGACAAGAATTGGAAGACGAAATCGTATGGGTCGACCGTGTCAGCGCGGAATTTCCGTCCGAGCCGCCGCGTGGGAACCGATTGAGTTGGCACAAAGTTCATATACTATCTGTTCTGACCCGGTTTTGAGCCGGAAGACTGCCGTCAGCTGAAAGCAAAGTGAGGGAGACCTGAAATGTCCAAACTGCAATATTTGAAGGCAACCACGTCAGCCAAAAAAATCGCAGCCGTGCTGAAATCAGATGGCGCCCTTATCCTCGAAGACGTGCTCTCGCCAACCGACCTGACGCACCTAAAGGCCGAGATCATGCCCTATGTCCATGCCACGGCCACAGGGGCTGACCAATTTTCTGGCGATAAAACCACTCGCACCGGGGCGCTCGTGGCGCGCTCGCCCGCTTGCCGCGACATCGTGATGCATGGCCCTGTACTTGCGGCGGCGCGGACCTTTCTGAAGCCCTATTGCGGCAGGATACAGCTGCACCTGACCCAGCTTATTCGCATCAAGCCGGGCCAGAAGCGGCAAGTCTTGCACCGTGACCGATTGGCTTGGGGCGGCTACTTGCCTGCCGATCTTGAGCCACAGTTCAACACGATCTGGGCAGTGACCGATTTCACGACAGAAAATGGCGCAACCCAGCTCGTACCTGGCAGTAATAATTGGGACCCCAAGCGCACCGCAAATAGCAACGAGATCGAGTATGCCGAGATGAAGGCCGGATCGGTGCTGATCTATTCCGGTTCGGTCATTCATGGCGGCGGCGCCAATGTTTCAGAGGCCGATCGGATGGGGCTGAACATCGCATATTCTCTGGCGTGGCTGCGTCAGGAAGAAAACCAGTACCTGTCGTGCCCACCTCAAATCGCCAAGGATTTCGAACCCGACCTGCAGGAATTGCTCGGCTATGCCATGGGCAGCTTTGCGCTCGGCTATTTCACTCCGCCTTTGCCAGCAGGCGAAGGCCCGGAGGTCGTCTCGCCGAGATTCCTGTTCGATGGATCGGTCAAAGACTGGCAGAGCAACCTGTATGATCAAACGGCGGCAAAAGCAGCCGAGGGCGCAATGTAGGACCCGTCTGGCTGTACGTCTGCGACATCCAGAGCTAATGTTGCCTGCAGGAGGCAATAAAGATGCGGACACTGATAATTGGCGTGATGCTTATTTCGACATTGCCAGCGCAAGCGGAGGTCGTGGCGGCGGCCCCGGATCATTATGTATTGCGCCATGAAGCAGTATCCACCGCCGCGCCAGATGTCATATGGGACCGGCTTGTACACCCTGAGGTCTGGTGGCATCCCGATCACACTTTTTCTGGGGCGTCTGAGAATCTCTCCCTCGATCTGCAAGCGGGCGGCCTATGGCGGGAGGATTGGGCTGGCGGGTCGGTCGCGCATGGCACGGTATTGCTAGTGACTTATGGAGAGCAGCTGCGTCTCAATGCACCATTTGGCCCCTTGCAGGAACGCGCTGCAGAAACGATCTGGACCATCACGATCCGCGCCAATGAAGGCGGCGGCACAAAAGTCATCTTCGATGAGATCGCCAACGGCACCCATAAGAGTCAACTCGATGAGCTCGCTCCCGCCGTCGATTACGTCAAGACCGAAGCCATCCGGCGCCTGGTTACGGTGGATTAGGAAAGAAATATTGGGCCAAAACCCGCCCTACTCTCCCGCCCCAATCCCCCAAAACCCGCCGATGCCCGCGCAGGCGGGTATCCATGGTGAGGGGGTTGCCAAGCCGGGAGTGGGCCGCGTTGATGGTAGATATTACTCAATCATAACAATCCCTTACCCTCACCACAGCAACAGTCGATAGACCCCCGCCTGCGCCGGCGTCTGCGGAATATGGGACCGGGCGCGAAAA
>JAJFFK010000027.1 GCA_021776655.1 Henriciella sp.
TCATCGAAAACGCCTTCTGTCGGATCAAGGACTTCAGGCGCGCGGCAACCCGGTATGACAAGCTCGCTCGCAACTTCCTGTCAACCATCGCACTTGCAATCCTCGTCGCATTCTGGATCTGATTGAGTCTGGAGCCTAGCCATCGGCGACTTCATCCTTTAGAAATTGTATCACACTTTCAATCGTATCCTTTTGTAGCGCCACAGACATCAACTCCCGAAATTCGCCCTTATCCTTTTGAGTTGTGTGCCTCAGCTCAAACTCATCAGCGCTGGCAAAATTATTTGTTCCAGCGAAGCAAACTGCAACCAAAACTGCATTGTAGTCGGTGCTCGCGGAGGCTCCTGAAACCGCCTTTTCATTGTAACTCTCCAATAATGCCACAATTTGATCCTTCAAATCAGACTGATCATTAACCACCGTGGCGCTATTGATTGCATTCTGCCAAAGCGTATGGCGTTCGCTATTCAAGTTATCTCTAAGGTCGGTTTTTGCTATTGATAAAAGACTTCCCAGCTTTTGGATGCTCGTTTGTTCACCACATTCACCAGCTTTCACTTCAACGAACCACATTTCTTTCGTAGCACCGTGATGTAATACTAGGTCAAACCCCTTTTTGATGGAATCCTCTTCTAGGTTGAAGTGCGCCGATGCTGCTCGAAAATCGGTCTCATAATGCAAAAAAAGTATGTGTGCTAACAGCTCTCCGATCATTCCTTTTTGAGTGTCAGCGCTTTTCGTATCGAATTTTTCAAAAAAGGAATTGAGGGTACTTTTGTACGAATACAGTACTGTATTTTTCGAAGCCTTTGCCGCACCATTACAAATAGCCGAAAGACGAGATCGTATCTCGCTTTTTAGATCCTCGGAAATTTCTTCTATCGAGAAACACAGCGAGCCATTCCCACTCTTCTCGAATGTTATACCCCCCAACATTTACGGTGGATTTCCTTTCAAAGAACTTCGGTGCCTTAATCACTATTTATATCAATGTATAATGGTCTCTTTATGCGCGCCCGCATGCAACTAAAAAATGTATAATGGTCTCTTTATGCGCGCCCGCATGCAACTAAAAAATGAAGTTATCTAAACGCACAACTTATAAAGATGTTTTGCAAGCTTAGGGCTCCGCCCTCGGCGCACTTCAAGCACAATAGACGGTCTCCCGAGGCTCGCCGTAAGCGACTGCGCCCGCCATCGATTGTGCTTTCCGATTGCACACCCACAGTTCGCCACGAGGCAGGGTTTCAAAGTTGAAACCCATACCTAAATACTCGGGTCCTGGCCTTGCCCCCGTTTTCGTCGAGGTTGTGATCGTCTCGAGGCACGTTCACGTTTGAACGCATCGCGGCGTTCTTCAACCGAAGCGGTTTTCATCCCGGTGAATTTCTCACGATCCGCCGTGACATGATCGTATTGCTGCCGAAGCCGCTCGGAGTGTTGACGCTGCCGCTCTGCCAGCCATTGCCGTTGTTGACGTTGGCGCGAGACCAAAGCCTCTCGTTCCGACCTATCACGCTCAAATGCCCTCGCAGCGTCGGCTTCGTTTTCGGCTTTGATGCGCTTATTCTCACCCCGCATCCAATCCCAGATGCCTTTAAGGCCGTTTCTAAATTTAGCTTGGCGGACAGCCGCTTCCGCAATTTGACGCTCATTGATAATTTTCAGGGCATCGGCACGCTCTACGCGCTGGCGCTCGACCATTGCGCGGCGCTGGAGTGTGCGCTGCGCCTTTCGTTCTTCATTTCGCCGTTTGACTTCGACGGCATGCTCATCAAGCTTGCCAAGCATCTGTTCTGCAATCTTCGATTTGGCGTGCTCGACGTTTGGTAAGTCAGTTTCTTTTCCGAGGCGCTCGCGCACGGCTTTCGTTTTGATCCCAACCCACTTGGGAACGCTGTAAACCTCACCTTCGCTATCTACCGCAACAAAACCCCTGCGATCACCCTTAGCGAGCCGAAAGCCCCGGCCCTCAAGCGCATGCTCAAACGAGGCACGGTTATCACTCAGCGCCCAGGCATCTTGAATTGCCGTTTTGATTGCGCGGGCATCTTTGCCCTGACGCTTCGCCTGCTGGTACTGATCGAATGTGTAGTTGAGCGGGTTACGTTCGTGAGCGTTGATGAGGCCGCGCGGAACCTCCCAGCCATGCTGGATGAACAACTCGCGCGAAACATCCTTCATTCTCATCCGATTAAACGGCAACGGGATGGCTTTCATCTCATCGGCATTTACGCGGCTCCACACGGCGTGAGCGTGCCTATCCCGATTATCTCCCTTTTCATGTAGCACAACCACGCGCGGCTGCCCTGTAAGTCCCAGAGCAACTTCGGCGCGATCTATCGCATCATAGAATTGTTCTTCGCTGACACCCGCACTTTCTGGCGGTGAGAGCGAAAGGGAGAAAAGATATTTCTTGCAACGCGTGCCGGATGCAATCGCTTGGATTTCCTGAAAGGCGTCCGCGACCTCGTCAGAGGCGAAGCCTTGCACTTGCAGGACATGCACATGGTCATTTTCATCATCGCGCAAGAGGTGACGCGCTAAATCCGACGCGCCGCCTCTTGCGTTACCATGCAGGATCATTGCTTTGGTTTGAGGCCAAGAGAACTCACCAAAAGCCACCGCATGTATTTAATGTCGGAACAGGCCCCATTTAGGTCTTTAACGAGATCCGGCGTCAACGGCAGCGTGCCTCTATTAGCCGCCTTGGCGATCTGGTTCATATTTGCGGAAAGCCGCGATTGACCGAATTTCGCCAGCACCTGACCAATTTTTGATTGATCTACGCGCGAATGGCTTCGTTGACGCGGAACCGCTGGCAAGCCGTCGAATAGTCGGGCTTTTATATATGCACTGAGCGGCATGTTGCCCGCAGCCGCTGCAACCCGCTTTCGTTCCTCCGGCGTAAACCGGATCGAAAATGGTGGTTCGCGCTTGGTTTTTGCTGATCGAGGCGGACGGATAGCGATATCGCCATGTCCTGCCGCTTCCGAGAATAGCTCAGTGGTTTTGTTGCAGCCGGGTCTTCTCATAGTCCCAGCTCCTCCAACTCGTGCTTATAAGGCGCGAGCTGATCTTCGAAGTCTTTTAGGGTCTGGAAGAGTTCTTCGGAATTGAACTGGGAGTTCAAACTATCTCCCAGCGGTGGCACCAGCTCAAATCCCTTGTGGGACTGGCCTTAGGCGTTCCAGCGGAATTTGACGATGTACAGCGACCTCAAGACAGCTCGCATTCTCCCATGATCGCATTGGCTCCATGCCGTCGCCTTCGCAAGTAAGCTCACAACAAGCTGTCAAAGTTGCCAGTCATACTCGCTAACTCACATCTTCGATTTGAATTGCAATTCCGGCTGCATCCAATGTCACTCTCAGAACATCCCCGGAGCGGATGAGTTGATCGAGCATTTCGGGCAGGTCGCCAAACCGCAAGTCTTCAGGCCCAAGTTCGACGCCACGTGCACGTTCTACCAAGGACGCATCTATAAGTGTTGCATCCGAAACGATAACGGAGCGACCCGCAATTTCAAAAGTCAGCGCGCTGGCGTCGACGTTTGCAACCGTGCCTGCGATCTGGTTCGCGCCGCCGCCATTGTTGTCTGCACCGGTCGTTGGGCTGGTTCCGGCAATACCATCATCGGGTTCGAACTCAACTTGACCATCCGATTGAGTTGCCAAGACGCCCGTGTTGCAGCCGAGTCCAGCGTCGTCGCTTGTCGCCTGTACGACATCACCTGCCTGTAGGTTTGAGAAAAATTCTGAACGCCCAATATCCAGATCGGAGGCGTCTTCAAAACCACCAAAACTGAGTCCTGTAGTGTCAACCAAGACCCCTAGAATGATAAAAGTTGGATCACTGATCGATCCCGCTTCAACTGCGCCGCGTAGACGACACTTTGGTTCGGTTTCATCAGATCGCTCAATGCGGGTCCACGTCACAGTTCCATCGGCCAAAGGAAAACCTCGCGCTTCGATCGTGTCACCGGATCTCAATCGGGAGATGAAGTCCTGAACCGACAACCGATCACCATCAACGACCTCGTCTTCTAGGCGGGCACCACCAGATGGCGATATAGTCAATCCCAGTCGCGTTTCTAGGAAAGAGGCTGGGATATCAATTGATGTGACTTTATCCTCAGTGCGAACACTGTTTTCAACTTCGATTTCAGATTCACGAATGATCAACAAACCGTTCGAGTCAAACGAACCCTTGATCTCAACCCGTAGACCAATTCGGGACACGAGGCTTGCCGCGTCTTGAACCTGAATTGCAAATCCATTGACAACAATTATGTGGGGTTGCGACGTGGTGTCGATCGACTGCAAGATACCCTCAATTTCGAACTCATCATCAGCCCTAAAGTCAGACAAGTCATCTTCTCGCTCGACGCGAACAGCAATCAAACCTCCGGCCGCGCCAATGTCCGCCTTCACTTCAACGAATGTGTTCACCAAGGTTCCATCACCGACCAGGCCATCAGCAAAGATTGTCGAGCTGGTTATCGCGAAAATCGCACCATTGATCGTAAACGTGCCTGCGCCAAGGTCGAAGGCATCGACGACGCCTTTGACTTCCACTTCGTCGCCATCGACAGATTGGCGCCCGAGGTCGCTAAACGCAGTTCCAACACGCTCGATACGAGTCGCAACAATCCCAGTATCAGTTATAAATCCACTAACCTCAACAACAATCGGGACATTCCCAGGAAAATTGCCTGGATCAAGATCGCCCAGATCAATCCCCGGATTTGAGTCATTATTTCCGATATTGTTGTCAAACACGGTGTTTGTATCAACAATTACCGTCTGACCAGCGACTGAAAAGCTGCCAATCGCCGGATCCAGAGGATCGCGGATAATCGCTTCAGCGGCCCCTTTGATATCCTCGTCATATTTGAATCTGCTGGCAGTGCGCACGCCGCTCGTTTCGGTGGCCTCAACCTCGACCTTCATTCCGAGCCGCAACCGTCCATTGTCACCACTAATATCGGGTTCGTCTTCAACAGACACGACCGTTCCAGAATCCACCTCATATTTCACGCCATTGACGAATATGCTGCCAAACCCTGTAATTGTTCCAATCGTGGCAATTGACATTGTTACTGGGGGAGGAGGTGGCGGTGGTAAACTTGCCGCCGGAGTTCCAGCTGGACTGCCGCCGCCGCCACTGCACCCAGCGACAAAAGTCGTCATCGCTGTGGTTGCGATCAAACGGATAAGACTTGAGTTACGCATAGTATTTCTCCTGAACCATAAACCGGAATCAGCGACCTGTTGGGGCACCTGCTTTCAAGGATAACGATTGCGCCGGTCAACTTATTCCCAGACGGCGAATCAAACATCCAAACCATAGTGCGACAGTTCTGCCCCAAAAGGGATTATGGCGCAATGAGTACGTCTTCATCCTCATTCCCAGCTATCCAGTTATGGCTTCTGTCTCGTTACGACTGGTCAATCGATTTAAGATGAATAGAGTGACGAAGACGATGCAGATGGGGACGAGTATGAGATAGAATGCTGACTGCCCATCAAAGGCTTCAAACGCCCGCCCAGTGATCAGAGATCCGAGTGTGCCGCCGAGGGCCGAAAACACCACAAGCAAACCGGTAGCTGGGGCGTGTTCAGGCTTTGGCATCGATGACAGAACGACTGAACTGACTACTGGATAAATTGGCCCCATGAAAAACCCGATCAGCGGGAACAGGTAGACGACCAGAGGTGCGCTCAGCCATGTCACGGACGCGATTGTTGGTAGGTCCCTTGTCAGGGGTAGGGTCAAGATGATGAGTGCTGCCATGCCGACCAGGCAGATGCAAAGGAAGGGGAACCAGCGTAGCCTCTGCAGCACGACGCCGGCGAGCAGGCGCCCCGCCGCGAGAGCGCCTGCAAATATGCTCGCCGCTTGTACACTCATCTGCGCCGGGAGGTGCAGGACTTCCTTATTGAAAGTTGGCAACCAGGTGCCGATGCCTTGCTCAATCACGACGTAAAGGAATAGGGAAAATACAAATACGATAATCAAGGGACGAGCGGCCAATTTCAACATCTCGCCATATGCCCGCGCGATGCTTTGCTCGTTGCCATCTGAGGCCGCGCTTTCGTCCAGTTTCATTCGCCAGACTAAAAGTATAGCGACGGCGCAGGCAGCGATCAGCAGCCAGTAGACGTTTAGCCAACTTGGATTGGTTGGATCATTGCTGTCGATAAACGCGCCAAAGATCCAGTAACCGGACAGCACACCAAGCACGAAGAATCCTTCAATCATGTTCAAAAGACTGGCGTGCTGCTCTTTGCTTTCCGTAATCAAGCCTACGCTCGAATAGATGGCAACTTTCGTTATCCCGAAGGCCACGCCGATACACAAGAAATGCAGCTTGGTGGCCCAAAAAGCATCGCCGAAGATCATCGCCAGGCAGCCGACCATGACAATTAAAAGCCCGGCCAGCATCCCGCGTCGATAGCCAATACGTGGAAGTTGCGAGGCGATCAAAAACGAGATGACCGCAATCGGAAGGTCTTTGAAACCTTCAAGCACGGACGCTTCTATCTTGTTCACTTCGAAATAACCGATGGACTGAAGAATCACGACACCAACACTGTTCAATAATATCGCAAATATCAGGTAGACGACGATCAGAGTTGAAATAACTGAGAAGTGTTTCATGCGAAATCCTAGTGCTTGAAATTAAGAAACAGGCTTGTGGGTTGGATCTTTGAGGGCGCTTTTGCAGCAGTTGATGCGTAAGACATGCGCCAAAGGGGCATTGTTCGTGTTGACATGAAATGCATTTCATAGCAATCCTTCAGTCGCCTCTAAATCTAAAATTGTGTTGGTGGCACCAAGGAAAGCCAATGACTGAAAATCCCAAAAGCCCAATCCATTGCTTTGAGATGTCACAAGATAAAGTGGCAAGAAATGGTGCCTGTGGTGAAAAACTCTTACAAGAAGATTCCGTTTTCAGCCTAGGCAACGGGTTTATAGGTGTGCGCGGTGTTCGCGAAGAAAGCGGCATTGTTGACGGCACGCGGGCCAGCGATGTTGTCTACCTCAATGGCGTGTTTGAACAGGTTCCGATCACCTATTATGAGGCCGCTTTTGGTTTCTCGGATCAAAGCGATGTGCGGATCCCGGTTGTCGATTGTTCTGGCCTAACGTTTCAGATTGATGGGGAAAATGTACCTTGCGCAAAATGGCTGCTCACGGCTGATGAGCGATCACTCGATATGTCTCGCGCGGTGTTGACGCGATCAATGACGTTCACATCTTTGGCGGGCACAGAGGTTTCGGTTGAGCTTGAGCGGTTTGTTAGTTTTGCGCAGTCTCATCTTGTCGCAGCGCAGTGCCGGGTTCGGTCTAAAACCTTTGCAGGTGTTTTCTCAGTTCATGCGCATGTCATCAGGCCATTTCAAAGTGTGTCTAGTCCGGATGAGCATTTCAGCGATGACGCGGTTCACGATCCGCGTCTTAGCCCAGCATTTGAGAGTGATCCTTGGTATATGAGCGAAATATCCCATACCGATGAAACTTGGGCCGGAATATCAGCCACACAGCGATCAGGCATTACGGTTGCTACCAGTGATATGATTTTGGCTGGCGCAACTGCGCCTGTTTTACGTGGTGAGGTCGCAGGCGGATATAGGGATGTCAGCGTCAAACTTGCGCCGGGCGATGCGCTCGAGTTCAGCCGCGTTACAGTTTATGCAGCAGCATTCGAGCAAACAGATCAATCTGGAGCGTCAAGCTTACTTGCGACTGTCCAGCGCGCAGCAGGAGACGCTGCAAATAGTGGATATGCCACTTTAAAAGAAGACCACGTCGTACGCGTCCGTGCGTGCCAGGTCACATCCGCTGTGGCGACACCGGATGTGCCGGAAATTGGCAGCGCGATAAACTTCAACACGCTGCAATTACTGATGTCTGTCGGCAAGGATGGACGTAGCTCAATCGGAGCAAAGGGCCAAACCGGGGAAGGGTATGAGGGGCACGTATTCTGGGATGCCGAGGTCTTCGCGCTGCCCTATTTTTCTTACACGCAGCCAGTCATCGCGCGTAGCATGTTGATGTACCGATACAGTATGCTTGATGATGCCAGGTCTATCGCCCGTACCATGGCCCATACACGCGGTGCGCTTTATCCGTGGCGGACCATAAGCGGGCGCGAGTGTTCGGCTTTTTTTCCAGCGGGAACAGCACAGTATCACATCAATGCCGACATAGCGTATGGGATCGAGACGTATTTCAACGCGACAAGGGACGTGAACTTCCTGGTTGAGGCCGGAGCGGAGATGCTGATTGAGACAGCGCGAATTTGGTTGCAAACGGGTTTTTTCAACGGCCAGAAGAATGGCGCATTTTGTATAAATTGTGTGACCGGGCCGGATGAGTATTCCGCTTTGGTGGACAATAACCTCTATACCAACGCTATGGCGGCCGGGCATTTGAAATTTACAGTGCGGGTTATGGCGCTGTTACAGGCCGAACGTTCGGATGCCTATGCTGAGCTGTGCAAGACACTCCGGTTGGAAGATCGAGAATTAGAGGCTTTTGGGGCTGCCGCTGCCGCGATGTATCTTCCGTTCTCGGACGCCCAGCAAATATACCTTCAGGACGAGCATTTTCTGGAAAAAAAGCTTTGGGATTTTCAGGCCACCCCGCCGGAGAAATATCCGCTTTTGCTGCACTATCACCCATTGATCATTTACCGCCACCAAGTCTGTAAACAGGCTGATGCAGTGCTCGCTATGTTTCTGCGCGGTGATCAGTTCGATCCGGCTTATAAGCTGGAAACGCTAGATTATTATGAGCGGGTTACGACCCATGACTCGACCCTCTCGCCGGGCACATTTGCAATCATGCGGGCGGAATGCGGCGATCTGCAAGGCGCGTTTGAACACCTGAACACCACGGCGTTTATTGATCTCGATAATCTAAGCAATAATGCCGATCATGGGCTGCACATGGCGGCGATGGCGAACTCTTGGCACGCGTTGGTGTTCGGTTTTGGTGGCATGCGAACTTTTGAAGGTAAGCTAAGTTTTGCTCCGAAATATTTTGAACGGCTTGGGGCGTACGCCTTCAAGGTTACCTTCTTAGGACGGTTGATAGAGGTCGCAGTGAGGGCTGATGAAGTCACGTTGACCCTGCAGCAAGGGGCGCCGTTGGAGATTGATGTCCTCGGTCAGCCTCGCTTGCTTGATGCGGCAATTGGGCAGTCAATATGCGAGCAACACGAAGTGGTGGATGCCACTTCATGAGGTTTACTGCGGCCATCTTCGATTTGGATGGTGTGCTGGCTGATACTGCATCTTTGCATTTCAAGGCGTGGAAGCGGATGACGGATGCGATTGATACGCCGTTTGACGAGACTATGAATGAACAGCTTAAGGGCGTGTCCCGTATGGCCTCATTGGATATCATTCTGGAGCGAGCACCAAAACCTTACTCGGCTGAACAGCGCGAAGATCTGGCGCGGAGCAAGAACGATTATTACGTTGAGATGATCGCAACCGTCACGCCGCGCGACTTACTTCCAGGAGCCTCTCAGACACTGGAAGCGTTCAAAGCGAGTGGGGTTGGAACGGCGTTGGCCTCGGCAAGCCGGAATGCCCCGGCGATTGTTGAGAGGCTCGGCATCATGCCGTTGCTCGACTATATCGCTGACGCAAACGATGTCGTTCATCAAAAGCCCGACCCAGAGATTTTCTTGCGCGCGGCGACAGGACTGCAAGCTGCCCCTCACGCTTGCGTTGCGTTTGAGGATGCGATTGCAGGGGTTAAGGCGATTAAGTCGGCGGATATGCTGGCCATTGGGATTGGCGAGAGGTCGATCTTGACCCAAGCCGATCACGTCTACGCATCACTGGCGGATTTTCCGATTGATGATTTTTTGGGCTAGCAAGCGAGCCTAAGTGTTACGCACAATCAGCTCGGTTGGGATTGTGCTTGATGCGGGCATGTTGCCAGCGATGAGAGACACGAATTTCTCGACAATCAGAGCACCCGCCAAGAACGTATCCTGCTTCACGGTCGTGATCGGCGGCGAGAAATGCGAGGATTGTACAATATCGTTATAGCCAACCAGATGGTAGTCGATAATTGGCTGCAGGCAATGCTCGGCCATTGCGCTGATAATCGCCATGGCTGACGTATCACTATAGGCGAAGATCCCATCTGGGCGTTCACCTTCTTCCAAATGTTTCAGCATCGCCCGGTGACTGTCCTGGAACGAGAACGCGGTGCTTTTCAAATCAGTTAAGCGAACATCATAATCAGCCGTAGCGAGGCCTTTTACGAGGCCGTCACGGCGTAATTTAATCTCTGAGTGCTGCGTATCCCCGACAAAAAGGATGTTTTTGCGCCGGTTTTTGACAAATCGTTCGCCTGCGAGTGCGCCGCCTAGGTAATTATCGCTGCCGACGGTGCAATAGACCGAATTTTGAGCTGGAGCGCCCCACACAACGAATGGAATAGCGAGTTTGGCCATTTCTTCTAGCAGGTCCTTCTTGTCACCTTGGCCAAGAAATATGAAGCCATCAACGACCCGAGCGTTCACGAGGTCTTGGTACGAGCCTGCGTCGGTCAAGGAAGAGGGGGATAAGAGCAGATCCTGTTTACGGATTGAAAGCGCTTCAGAGACCCCGGCTAGCAATTCGAAGATAAAGGGATCAGCGATTCGTTGGCGTCGATGGGAGCTGAAATCCAGGATGACCGCGACTGCATTGGTTTGCTTCTCACGGAGTTTCTGTGCGTTGCGGTTCACCGCATATCCGTGGTCGCGGGCCACTTTGAGTACTTTTTCGCGTGTCGCAGGCGTCACGTTTGCATGCCCGCTCAATGCGCGGGAAACCGTGGGTTTGGAAACACTCGCCAAGCGTGCCACATCGTCCATGGTGATTGGTTTTGATGGCAGTTTCGTCATTTCTATCTTTCGTGAATTCTGTAGTTTCACCATTCTTAGCACCAAGCATCGCTGACGGCTAAGGACAACGTCTTCTGCTGTAAAAATACCACAAGACGTGGTAATTATGAAATGCATATCATAATTATCTTGAAATGCATTTCATGACTGGCTAATAAATTACCACTGGTCCGAAAGAGGCGGCTCAACTCTTCCTCTTCCAGAGACCGGGTTGTTCAATGTCCCTGGGAGAATTCGATATGACAAAACGAAGCAAGCTAACGAAAGGTACCTCGGTTCTGGCGCTAACGTTTGGCCTGAGTATAAGCGGTGCAGCGTTTGCCCAAGATGAGTCTGAACCGTTTGTGCAAGAACGTGTTGTGGTTATTGGTACTGCGGGTGGTAAAGGCGTAAACCGTCTTGATGCAAGTTTCGCTGTGACGACAATTGACGATTCGATGCTTGAAAAAATTCAACCAAAAAGTACAGCAGACCTGTTGAAATCCGTGCCGGGTATCTGGGCTGAAAGTTCAGGTGGCGTCGCTGGTGCGAACATTGATGTACGCGGTCTACCTGGCGGCGGTGATGCACCATTCGCCTCCTTCTCTCTAAACGGCTCGCCTCTGTTTGGGACCAATACTCTGTCTTTCTTTGAGGGCAGTACCCTGTTTCGAATTGATGAAACTGTCGCCTCTGTCGAAGCGCTACGCGGCGGACCAAACGCTGTTTTCGCCAAGGGCGAACCGGGCGCAACGATCAACTTCCGCCTGAAAGAAGGCAGCAGTGAAACGAGTGGTCGCGCAAAATACACAATCTCTGACTATGACTTGCAGCGCTTTGACGCGGTTGTGAGCGGTGAGATTGCCGAAGACCTTTACTATATGGTCGGTGGCTATGTTAGCCGCTCACCTGGTATTCGCGATGCGCAGTTTACGTCCGAGGAAGGCCAGCAAATTACCGCGCAGATCACGAAGGTTTTTGAAAATGGCAAGGTGAACGTATATACGCGCATCACGGATGATCATGGCCAATGGTACCTGCCAATCAATCTGGCCAATCCTAACATTGATATCGGCACATTCTCACAGCTTGGTAATGCAACTCGGCTCCGAGAAATCACCACCAACACAGCGGGTGATACCGAAATCTTTGATTTCGGTAATGGCCGTGGCTGGGATGGACAGGTGACGGGGGCGAACATTGAGTTTGATCTTGGCAATGGATTTACCTTCCGCGACAACGTCAACTATCTCAGCGGTGATGCCGATACGTTCGGTTTCGTTCCATCTGGTTCAGCCGTAACGGCAACGGCGCTTGCGGGCGTCATAGGCGGACCTGTGACGACAGCAGGCGGCGTGACACTTGGTGCCGGTGATTTGGTCCAGACTTATGGCCACTGGGTCGTTCTGAAAGAGTTGGAATCATTCTCGAATGATCTCAGCTTGAGCAAAACGTTTGGTCAAGATCACGATGTAACTGTCGGTGTTTATACCTCCTCGTTTAGCTCTGATGACTGGTGGTCTCTTGGTAATCCGGTGCCGGTTCACAATACAACGAACGGCGATTTCCTGGATTCTGCGATCACGCCGGCGGACATTGCTGCGGCGGGCGGCGATGCTGGCTTCATGTTCGGACTAGCATCCTCAGGTGATGCACAGGTCATCGCATTCTATGCCGCAGACTCGTGGCAGGCCACAGAACGACTACGGATTGACGTTGGGGTTCGCCAAGAGGATATCGAGATCGATTATGTGCTCGATACTGGTCCCGGATTTCCAGATGGTGTTCGCGATTTGGCGACAACTGTAAAAGGAGACGAGTTCGCCTACACAGCCGCGCTTAACTATGACGTGAGTGATGATCTCGGAGTTTTTGTCCGCTATTCAGACGGCTTTAAGTTCCCGAGCTTTGACAACATTCGCGAAGGGCAAACTCAAGTCAACGCGGTTGAGCAATTGGAAGGTGGCCTCAAATATTCCAATGATTGGTTGAGCGCCTACGGGACGGTATATTACAATACCAATGACTCTTTCAGCTCGAACGTGGGCAGTGTCATCGCTAACTCCACGTTTGAAACTGAAGCGATTGGTTTGGAACTTGACGGCTCAGTGACATTTGGTAATTTCTCAACCGGTTTTGGTGCAACATTCCAGAATGCCGAGATCACGGCGTCGACAACCTTGTCTGATGTTGGCAACATGGTCTTGCGCCAGCCAGAAGTTCAGCTTCGCGTCACGCCGGAATATGTCTTCGACTTTGGTAACGGGGCTGAAGCCACGCTCTATGGCGCGGCATCTTATGTTGGTGATCGCTATGGCGACAATGGCAACACTGTTGACCTGCCAAGCTTTGAGAAAATTGACCTTGGTGTGATCGTCAACATGGACTCCGGCTTGTTCTTCCAACTGCACGCTGACAATATTACAGACTCAGACGGCATCACTGAAGGGGACCCGCGCAACCCAACGGCGCCGAACGGTCGGCCAATTCTTGGCAGCTCGGTTAAGTTCACAGTTGGCTTCGACTTCTAGGTCTTGTCAGGCCTACTTATTGATTTGCCGCCGTCCTTTGTTGGGCGGCGGCATTTTATCAGTTTTGGCGCTTTCTAGGCTCAGGCCCGGTTAATCTCGAATGGCTTACCATCGCTTGCGCGGGTTTGTGGCAAGGTCTTTCAGGGCTTCAAAAGTTGCCGACGCGACTTGCAAAGGTGTGGGTTTGCGGCGGTAGGTCCAGCGGCTGAAATGGCTACAATTGAAATGGGTGACGCTGTAATCAGCGCCGATTGCACGGCGGGCGCGGCTTTCTACGGCAATCGCATCAAGGCCATCGCGCCGTCCGCAAAGGCGCACCGACCGACCGTCAGCAAAATCCTCAAAACTCTGTTCGACGACGCCGCCATTTTTGCGGGAGTTTGATATCACCGTTCCGCGTTGCGTGATTACGCCATAGTGCGATAGAGCGACGGCGAATCGGACAGCGACCATATCGCCGGGTTGGAAATCATATGTCATGCTTGTTTGATATCGAAAAACAATAAAAAATCAAGCCATACATTTGCTAGCTATTCGTAGTGAAAGGCTTCCTCGTCGAGATCTATCGCGGGTAGGGCGTCGCGTTCGGACCAATAGTCCTGTGTATGTTGCCATTCCGGCTTGCTGCCGCATTTTGGCATCAAGTGCATTGAGCGAGCGAGATAACCGGGATTAAAGTTGCTCTCCTCGATCCATGGCGCACGCGGCGTGTCCTTGTCTGCATGCGGCAGCTCAACCCTGACCTGTTTGACCCTCTTGGCGTCCATATGTTTGAACAGGCGGCAGAGAAAATCGCCCATAATGTCAACACGCAAGGTCCAGCTGGCGCGGAAATACCCAAACACCCAGGCAAGGTTCGGCACGCCGGTAAACATCATGCCGCGATAGGTCACCGTGTCGGCGAAATCGACCGACTTGCCGTCAACAGCGAACGGAATGCCGCCAAGCACTGACAGATTGAAGCCGGTCGCCGTGATGATGATGTCGGCTTCAAGTTCCTCGCCGGATTTCAGCAAGATACCTTTCGGGGTGAAGCGGTCGATATGATCTGTGACGACGCTGGCGGCGCCGGAGGTGATGCCTTGAAACAGGTCGCCGTCTGGGACGAAGGCGATGCGTTGCTGCCAAGGGCGATATTTGGGGGTGAAATGCTTGTCCACATCATAGTCAGGGCCAAGGAATTCGCGTACGCTCGCGAGCAACTCCGCCTTGAGTATTTCAGGTTCGTCTATGGCGCGTTGAGTCAGTTCGGCTTGATCAAACAGGATTTTACGCCGAGCAATTTCGTGGATCCATGTTTCCTGAATGCCGAGTTTGCGTAACTCATCAACCAGCTCATTTTCGTTGCGGCCGGGAATGAAATAGGTTGGTGAGCGCTGCAACAGTGTGACATGTTTACAGTCGCCTGCAATCGCCGGGATAAGCGTTGCAGCGGTTGCACCAGAGCCGATGACGATGACATTCTTGCCTTTATAGTCGAAGTTTTCCGGCCAGGTTTGCGGGTGAACGATCTCGCCCTGATAGGCGTCCATACCATCCCATTCGGGCGTGTAGCCTTTGGCGTGATCGTAATAACCTTGGCACATCCACAGGAAATTGGCGGTAAAAACCAAGTCCTCGCCAGTGTCGCCCCGGGTCACATTGACGGTCCATAGCTTGTCGGCTGAGGACCAATTGGCCGAGGTGATCCTGTGTTGGTAACGGATGTGGCGGGCGAGATCATTCTCGTCGATGACTTCGCCCATATAGGAGAGAATTTCCTCGGCGGTCGCGATGGGCGTCCCGAGCCACGGTTTGAACCGGTAACCGAATGTGTAAAGATCACTGTCGGAACGGATGCCGGGATAGGTGTGCATATGCCAGGTGCCGCCGAACGTCTCGTAGGCTTCGAGAACCGCGAACGACTTTCCGGGGCATTGGTCAGTCAAGTGATAAGCGGCCCCAATGCCGGAAATACCCGCGCCAACAATCAGAATATCAAAGTGGCGGGTGGCTTGATCTGAGGGTTTGCGCTTGATCGTATCGGTCTGTGTCATCGCGTCGTCTTCCCGTGTTCTCGGCATTATTGAGTGCGGTGGGTTTGCTTGTCCATGATACGGGCGTGTTCACCCCACGGTAGGCAGTAGGGATAGTCCCTTATTGGGCAGTTGTGTCGCACCGGTGAGCCTGCTCGCTCGCAATCGCCCCATTTGTGCCTTTCGTTTGCCGCGCTCGGCGCTATATCTCTGCGTCATGGACCGACTCATTATTACTGGCGGGCGCAAACTGAATGGCACGATAGCTGTTTCGGGTGCGAAGAACTCAGCCCTCAAGCTCATGGCCGCGTCGCTTTTGACGAACGAGCCATTGACCCTCAGCAATATGCCAAACTTGGCCGACACGCGGTTCTTGTCGCAATTGCTTGGCGTGCTGGGGGTCGAAGTGTTTTGGCCCAAAGGCGATAGCGAATGCCGGCTGAATGCGGCGGAACTGACCTCGACCATCGCGCCTTATGAGCAGGTGCGCAAAATGCGCGCGAGCTTTAACGTGCTTGGCCCAATGCTGGCGCGTTATGGGCATGCGACAGTGTCCTTGCCGGGCGGCTGTGCCATTGGTGCGCGGCCGGTCGATCTGCACTTGAAAGCGCTAGAGGCGCTCGGCGCGGACCTGAAGGTTGAAGAAGGCTATGTCAAAGCCGCTGCGATCCACGGGTTGAAAGGCGCGCAGATCGTATTCCCGTTTGTTTCGGTAGGCGCGACGGAGCATGCGATGCTGGCCGCGACACTGGCCAAGGGCGAAACCGTGCTGGAGAACGCAGCGCGCGAGCCGGAGATTGCCGACCTTGCCGATTGCCTGAACAAGATGGGCGCAAAAGTGTCTGGCGCAGGCACGGCAACCGTACGGATCGAGGGCGTTGAACGCCTTAATGGGACCCAACACGCAGTGATGGCTGATCGGATTGAGACCGGTACGTATGCGATGGCAGCAGCGGCAGCAGGCGGTGATGTGGTGTTAGAGGGCGCGCCAGTGGCGGCGCTGGGCGCGATGATTGCGGCGATGAAGGAAGCGGGTGTGAAGGTCGACAGCGATGAGGCAGCAGCAACGATCCGTATTCGCCGAAATGGCTTGGCGCTGAACGCGGTGAATATCAACACGCAGCCGTACCCGGGTTTTCCAACCGATTTGCAGGCGCAATTCATGGCGCTGATGTCGCTGGCCGATGGCACCTCAATCATTCGCGAGACGATCTTCGAGAACCGCTTCATGCATGCGCCGGAACTGTCGCGTCTTGGCGCCGATATTCAGGTGCGCGGACAAGAGGCGGTGGTGCAGGGTGTAGCCGGTCTAAAGGGCGCGCCCGTAATGGCGACGGACTTGCGTGCATCGGTTTCGCTGGTGATTGCCGGGCTGGCCGCTGAGGGTGAAACCGAAATTAGCCGTATCTACCATCTGGACAGAGGCTTTGAACGGCTTGAAGAGAAGTTGACCGGATGCGGGGCCGACATAAAAAGGCTCTCCGATACAGAAGAGTGATATGACATGGTTGATATGAAGCCGCTGCGATTGATTACCGAAGACGCGAGCGACCTGGAGGTGATCTCGTCGGCTGTTCAGGACGCTGTTTTGAAGGCCGAGAAGCTGAAATATGATGCCCGCAAGCGGCGATTTACGCTAGAAGTGAACCGGTTTGGCTGGGAGGAACTCGACGGCAAGCGCGGGCCGAGATCGCGGGTGCGGGCGATCTTGGCGTTTGATGGCGTGCTCGGCGTGAAAACGCGTGCCGTAAGCAAAGCCGATCCGGATATGGTGATGTCACTGCTCAGCGTGAGCTTTACACCTGGCGACGAACCGCCGGGGGGAACTATTTCGCTCTTGTTCTCTGGCGACGGTGAACTGGCGCTCAGCGTCGAAGCGATTGATGTAACCCTGCTCGACAGCGACTATGAATGGGCGACCCGGCACACGCCGGATCACGATAAGAGGCGGCGCTAAATGGTCCGCACGTTCGATGTTCGCAAAGCCAGTTTCAAAGATGCATTCGCCGCTTTCCTCGCCGAACCGCGCGGGGCTGTGGACAATGTTGTGGATAGCGTGCGTGATATTCTCGATGATGTGCTCGGCAATGGCGGCGAGGCGGTGGCGCGATACACCGCAAAGTTCGACCGGCTGACGCTCGACCCAACGCTGCTGCAGTCGGACAATGTCGATCTACACGCCTTGGCGGCAGCGTGCCCGCAGGACTTGCGTGAGGCGATTGATTTCGCTGCCGTGCGTATCGCGGCTTATCACGAGAAGCAGCGCCCCACCGACCACCAATTCACTGATGAGGCGGGCGTGCAGCTCGGCTGGCGCTGGACCGCGCTGGACGCGGTTGGCGTCTATGTGCCGGGCGGGTTGGCGTCTTATCCAAGCTCTGTTTTGATGAATGTCATCCCGGCGAAACTGGCCGGGGTTGAACGGATTGTGATGGTTGCGCCAGCGCCGGGCGGGCAATTGTCGCCAGCTGTAGCCTATGCCGCGATTAGCGCAGGTGTGCACGAGTACTATCCAATTGGCGGGGCGCAGGCGATTGGTGCGCTGGCGTTTGGGGCTGGACACCTGTTGCCTGTGGATAAGATTGTCGGACCGGGCAATGCCTATGTTGCCGAGGCCAAGCGGCAAGTGTTTGGCAGCGTCGGGATTGATACAATTGCCGGACCGTCTGAAATCCTCGTGATCGCAGACGACACGGCGAATGTGGACTGGATTGCCGCAGACTTGCTGAGCCAATGCGAGCACGATGCAGCATCGCAAGCGATCTTGCTGACGACGAGTGAAACCCTGGCCGAAACTGTGAGTAAGTCTGTGGATAGCCAGCTTGAAGTTCTAGAAACGGCCCAGCGTGCGGGTCAAGCATGGTCCAATCATGGGGCGATTATAACGGTTTCAAGCCTTGAGCAGGCGGCCGGTCTTGCCAATCAGATCGCCGCTGAACATCTCGAACTGGCGATTGACGATCCCGAAGCACTATTGCCGCAAATTAAACATGCTGGCGCGGTTTTTCTGGGTCACCATACGCCGGAAGCCCTCGGCGATTATGTCACCGGGTCGAACCATGTCTTGCCGACCTGCCGCGCCGCGCGGTTCAGTTCCGGGCTTGGGCTTTGCGATTTCCTCAAGCGGATGAGTATACAAAAAGCCAGCCTGGAAGGATTTCAGGCACTGGCTCCGGCAGCTTTACGGCTGGCCGAAACAGAGGGCTTGCCAGCACACGCACGATCGGTTTCGATCCGAACCAACAAGGAGCGTTGAAGACAGGGCTATGGCTGAGTATCGCCTCATTGCGGTTGAGATTGATGACGAAACGCTGGCGGCGTCCGGGCCGGATGCTGAGCATGAACGGCGCGTGGCGATATTTGACCTGATCGAAGAGAATGTATTCGAAGTCGAAGGCCATGCCGGTGGCCCTTACGCGCTGCACCTGTCCATGCAGGAACGAAAGCTCGCGCTTGATGTGCGGATGGAGGATGGCGAACCAGTGCGGATATTTGGCCTGTCGCTGACACCATTTCGCGGCGTTATCCGTGACTATTTCATGATCTGCGAGAGCTATTATGACGCCATTCGCAGCTCCACGACCCACCATATTGAAGCCATCGATATGGCCCGTCGGGGGATACATAATGAGGGGTCGGAACTTATTACGGCACGGTTGGAAGGTAAGGTGAAGATCGATTTCGATACATCGCGGCGTCTGTTCACGCTGATTTGCGCCTTACATGCCGGGCAGGTCAGAGCTGCACGCTGAATTACCTGTCCCCGAATTCATGTCAGCTCGCTCGACATTGCGGTTGAAATCAGGTGTTTTGTCCTCAGTCGGCTGGGGCGGGGCAGACAGAGATTGACTTCATATGACACGCGCCAAATCAGCTTTCGTATTCATTGCCGGGCTTTTCGTAACCGCCTGCGCCCATGCACCTGTCTCTCTAAATGACAATCTGGTTGTCCCTGGAGAGCGGATTGGTGAGGTTGAAATTGGGATGTCATTAGCGGAGCTCTTGAACTTGAAGGGTGTGCCGAACAAGACGATTCCGATGCATGGATCAGCAGCAACGACTTACTTCTTCGATGGTTTGACTGTCGCCGCCGAAGATCGGGTCTATTGGATTGTTGCCAAGAATCCGAAATTCCAAACCCAAAACGGTGTTGCACCGGGGGTGGAGCAAATCTTTGCGCGCGCGTCTTTCGGTAAACCTGATTGTGTGGTGAGCCAATCTGATACGACAATCTATGATTATGGGAACTTCTACTTCGACGTCGACAATGGCACTGGCCTGGTCAGGCAGCTCGGCGTTCAGGAGCGAACCCGCATGTGTAAAGGCTAGTCTTGCGGGGGGGGGGATATCAGCCCTCGTATTTTCCCCTATTGCATCTCGTGAGGCGACCCTGCCAAACAGTCGGCATGACCCATTTGGACGCCTTCGAACGTAGTCTGGAAGTCGTGGCAGAGCGCTGCGAAGATCCAGTTTTTCCTGTTTACAGCGTGCTGTTTGCACGCTTTCCTGACGTGCAGAAATTATTCGTTTTGGATACTGATCACGGCGCACGTGGGCATATGCTCAACGAAGTGTTGAGTAGCGCCCAGGATTTGCTCGGTGAGAATGAGTATGCTGAGACATTTATCGCGTCGGAGCGTCAAAACCATGATGGTTATGATATTTCAAGTGATGTGTTTGAGGCATTCTACACCATTACTCGCGAAGTCTTCGTCGAGATTGCGCGGGACAGTTGGTCACCGGATATGGATGCGGCCTGGGACGCGGTGCTCGAGAAAGTTCGATTGGCGCGGTTTTAAAAAACTCCATTTCACTTGCATCCAATTTGCCGTCTGATTGCATCTTATCCAGGAAGCCCGCAGATTGGGCTGTGCAAAAGGATGATGTGTTATGGAAGATGTTTTGGTTCCAATTGTTTTGTTTGGATCGTTTGTTGCTATCGTTTGGCTGGTTAGCCATTTCAATTTCAAGAAACGCCACACTGCGCATGAAACGTTACGGCACGCGATCAGTAATGGTCAAACGGTGTCCGATGAACTGATCGAGAAGATGTCCTATCTGACGGATCCGGTGCGCGCTGACCTTCGTCGTGGGGTGCTATTCATAGCATTTGGAGCGGCTGTTCTTGTCTTGGGCGTTATTGTCACATCGCAAGAAGGTGAACCAGTTGGACCGATCATTGGTGTCGCCTCCTTTCCGGTTATCATCGGTCTCGCCTATCTTGGCTTGTGGAAATTTGGCCACAATAATCGGGGCTGAGTAGAGGCGGGGCGAGCGAGATGCAGACCGATGCTGAACTGGCGATAGCTGCGGCGGCAGGGCGGGAAGCGGCTTTCGAAGCCCTTGTCCGCCGCCATCAAGCCACCGTGCGCGGCGTTGCCCGCCGACTAACCGGACAGGCAGCAGATGCAGACGATATCTCTCAAGCGGCCTTTCTGACGGCTTGGCGAAAGATTGGGACTTATTCCGGTGGATCATTCAAAGCCTGGCTGTGCGCGATTGCCTACCGCGAGTTTCTGCAAGCGCTGCGCCGGAAAAAACCGGAGGTTGAGTTTCACGAGAGCGCCCACATCATTGCGTTCGACCAGTCTGCTGCACAAATGGCAAACCGCTTGGACCTCGCTCAAGCTTTGAAGACCTTGCCAGAGCAGCAGCGGGTCTGCGTCTCCTTATGTGTCGCAGCGGGGCTCAGCCATCGTGAAGTGTCCGAGATCACAGAATGGCCACTTGGTACGGTGAAGTCTCATGTCTTGCGCGGTGTCGCCGCGCTTCGCAAGCAACTTGCCACTGAGGATGTGGCGTGATGGAGTATAGTTATGGAACCTGACAGTTCATACGATGATTTGACCGCACTGTTCGCTGACGAGGACACTGCGCTCGCGCCGCCAGAGGCATTTGTCAAATCGGTGATGAAGCCGATTAACAAGCCGTCGCCTTGGCGCCAGCTCTTTCTGTTCGGGGCGGGCGGCGTTGGTTTGGGCGCAGCCGGATCGCAACTGATCGGCTCATTCAATAGCAGCATTTTCAACGTGTTCGACCTTAAGCTTTCAGCTCCGTCATTCGATATATCGATGGCCGACATGACGAGTGTAAGTCCGACCGTACTGCTGATTGTTGGCATGGTGGGTTGCTGCCTCGCCCTGATGGCCTTTCTCGAGCGGGCCTAGAGGCCGTAGTCACGTGCACTGCAGGCCGTGCGATGGAATGCAAGACGCGCGGCATAGTCCAGCGGATTATGTGGTTTGACCATCGCGTCCAGTGGCGTCTCACTCCAGTCGACAAGGCGCGTCAGGAAAAACCGCAAGGCCGCCTCGCGTGCAAGCAGAGGCAAGGCCTCAATCTCCTCGGCGGCCAGCGACCTCACGCTTTGATAACCGGCAATCAGGTTTGCACCATTCGAGTAATTGTAATCCCCATTTGCTTCAAACGCCCAAGCGTTGAGGCAGATTGCCAGATCGTAAGCCAGCGCATCAGTGCAGGCGAAATAAAAATCGATCGCGCCGGTAAAGTCATCCCCAATAAAGAAAGCATTGTCTGGAAACAGATCGGCGTGGATCGTGCCGCACGGCAGTGTCAGGCTATGTGGTTTTGCCGCCGCAATCGCCGCTAGATCACCCTCAATGAGCGCCGCCAGACCGGGTTGCAGAGTGTCTGCTGCGTTGGCGCGGTTCGCCCAAAGGCCAGGCCAACTTGCTGGGCCAAGCGCATTCGCGCGCACCTGTTCGAAATCAGCGGCGGCGGCATGTAGTTGGGCCAACCCGGTACCGAGCGCTCGGCATTGTTTGGGCGTCGGGTTCTTTGGCGATAGGCCGGACAGGAAGGTCACGATGACCGCTGGGCGTCCTTCAAGCTCGCGTAGCGCAGCGCCGTCTTTGGCCTGCACGGGTAAAGGACAGGCAAAACCATTGGCTGCCAGGTGCTGTTTCAGCGCGATAAAATAAGGCAGGTCAGCGGGGTCGGTTCGCTTCTCGAACAGCGTCAGGATATAGCGCCCGGAAGTGGTTTCCAGAACATAGTTTGAATTCTCCACGCCCTCGGCAATGCCCTTGAAAGACACAGCTTCACCGATATCATAATCGGCCAGAAACGAAGCGAGCGCCGCGTCAGTAACAGTGGTGTAAACAGCCATGAGAAGAGTTTAACTCGCGCTGGTGACCATGTCACTTTGCAGGGTTTTCCCAGCCAGCAAATAATGAATAGCAGACCAACCATACAGGCAAACAAAGATGAGGATCGACCATTGCAGACCCTTGGCATTGGCACTGGCACAGGCGGCGATCTCGTCCGGTGAGAAATCCAGCGCTGCTTTGCACAGATCCAGCGTCAGTGGTAATGTGTCGGCTGACAGGAACAGCGATTTCAGGAAGGTTGAGAGAAAGCCGATTACCGGTGGACCAAGCCCATAACCCAGCAAGTTGACTGCAAATAGCGTCAGCGCCACTGAAGTCGCCCGCATCCGGCTGTCAGCCACTCCGCCCGCGATGGCGTACATCGGACCGAGATAATAATAGTGCAACATCGCCGCGAGCATCAGCGGTGGCATGGCCAGCCATAAATTGCCCATCAGGTAGCCCGTAATATAAAGTGGCACCGAAATGCCAAGGCCAATCGCGGGCACCCATGACAGCGCGCTTGGGTGCTTGGCCGCTAACCGATCCGCCAGATAACCAGACGAGAATACCCCAATCGCCGCCATTACACCGAGAATGATCCCAAACAAAAGGGAGGCTTCCTGTATCGTCAGGCCATGTGTGCGGATCAGGAATGAGGTGGTGAACTGACCAACCCCGTATCCAATAAAGGACGCAATCGTTGCACCGATGACCATGTGAACATAAGCGGGCTTCTTGAGCAGGATCGAAAGCGCTTCGCCAAACCCCGCCTTCTCCTGATTTTGCAACCTGGCCGGATCCGTATAGCCGCGTGGCGGCTCGACCAGTGTGCGGTGGACCAAAAGGGCGATCAATAAGCCGGGCAAGCCGACCACGACAAAGGCAATGCGCCAGCCTTCGACCTTGCTCCAGTCGAGCGCGTTTACGGCCCAGGTCCAATTCCATGACTGGAACACTGCAGCGAGATTGTCGCCACTGAGATTACCGGCGATGAAGCCGCCAAACACCGCTGCAAACATCCCGCCGAGCGGCACGCCAAGAGCATAGATCGAAACCGCTGTAGCGCGGCTTGACGGCCTGAAATAATCGGCGATCAGTGATTGTGCCGGGGGGGTGCAACCGGCCTCGCCAATGCTCACACCAACCCGGAACAGGAACAGGACGACGAAGGACGTTGCGAACCCACATAGCGCCGTCATGATACTCCATAGGGCGACCGAAACAGTGATGATCAAAATCCGGTTGTAGCGCTCGGCAAAGCGCGCAATTGGAATCCCCAGGAACGTATAGAGGACCGCAAAGGCGGGGCCGCCCAACATGCCCAATTGCCAATCTTCGAGCTGAAAGCTCTCTTTGATCGGCTCGGTCAGGATGTTGATAATTGTGCGATCAATGAAATTGAATACATAGACGAGGAGCAACGCCCCCAGAGCATAGGCGCGGTAATTCGCCGTGCCGAACCCAAACGAAGGCGCTTCGATTGCAGCCTCGGAAGTCGTTGTGTCTGTCATTTTTTTAAACCAATCTGGCAACAAAGTCGCGCTTCAGGGTTCGCGCCGACATCAGGAAACACCCTGCTGCGATAAAGAACCAGCAAACAGTGAGCGAGATTGCATATTTGAGCCCGGCAGAACTGGCTTGGCCACATAGATCAAGTTGCCCAGTATTCAGACCATCTTTTGCGTTGCACATAGCGACGGTCAAGCCATCCGCGCTGGAGAGTTGGCTGGTCATGAAAAAGTCACTGAAGAAGCCCACAAAATATGGGCCAATGCCATTGCCAATGATCGAAACGATGATCAGCAAGATAGCTATCGCGGTCGCACGGGATCGGCTGGAAACGACACCCTGTCCAATATTGTACTGGGCACCGAGATAAGCGTAGTGGCACATCGCCGCAATACCCCACAAAACGAAGACCGTTGTCAGATTGCTGGCGAAGAAAGCGCCAATGTAACAGGGAATGGCGATCAAAAGACCGATGGCTGGAATCCAGGCGACGGCTGTCTCAGAGCGCGGTGTCATCTTCTCGGTTAGCCAGCCCCCCATGAATGTTCCTATTGCGGCCAGAAAAGACAGAGGCGCGCCATAGTTCACTGCTGCATCGCGCACATTCAATCCGTGTTCGCGCTGTAAGAACGGAGCTTGAAAACTGACCAAGCCGTATCCGACAAAGGCAACAAGTGCCGCCCCTGTTGCCATCCACCAAAAAGTAGGTTTCCCGCTCAATTCGCGGAATGTTGCAGCAACATCGGCTCTTTCCTGTTTGACGGTACCCGGTGGGTCGGAATAGCCGCGGGGTGGTTCCTTGATGGTCATGTATAGTAATAAGGCAATAAGGACGCCTGGTATGCCAACGATCACAAAAGCAATCCGCCAGCCTTCAATATTGACCCAATCCAACCCCCCAAACAGGAAGTTCAATCCGATGGAATTTAGCCAATTCCCAAAGGTTTCCCCTTTCATTTGAGCTAGAGGCCCGCCAAACAGGTTGGCAAGCACGCCGCCAAGTGTCACGCCCATTGAATAGATACCGAGCGCGGTCGCACGGCTGACTGGCTTGAAATAGTCGCCGATAATTGAGTTTGCAGGCGGCGTACAACCGGCTTCTCCAACTGCGACACCGACGCGGAAAATCAAGATCGCAATGAAACCCGTCGCGACACCGCAAAGTGCGGTCATGACTGACCACAATATGATACATGCGGTCATGATTTTTACCCGGTTACCCCGGTCAGCCCACAGTGCAATAGGCAGGCCCATAGCGGCGTAGAACAAGGCAAAAGGCGGGCCAGAAAGCAGTCCCCACTGGCCATCTGAAAGTTGGAACGTGTCAATAACCGGCTGAGCCACGACCGCCAAAAGCGTTCGATCAACAAAGTTCAGTGTATAGATGACCATGAGTACGATCAGGACGTAATTTCGGTAGCTCTTGGACCCGAAACTCTCTCCGGTATTCGTCATCGCAGGTGCGGTGGCGGTATCGCTCATTCATTGTTCTCCCATGATCCGTCGCGCGTCTTTGGCGCTGACGTGTTTATGTTTATTACGGTAGCTAGCCCGTCATGATGCGCAAGGCATATCTCAGGGGCAAGACGTAACTGTTATCGAATGGCGACTGGATTGCTGGGCCCCTCCAGGCTTCAACCAGCTTGGCCGCAGGCGTGCGCTGTGCCCAGCCTACAGTTTGCTATCAGATGAGGCCTTGCGTCTTGAAGCTGGTCACGCCGGAGCGCGCCGCGATCAGGTGATCGTGGACGGTTATTTCAAGTGGGTTGAGGGCATCCATGATTTCGCGGGTCATATCAATATCTGCGCGGGACGGGGTCGGGTCGCCGCTAGGGTGATTATGCACAAGAATCAAGGAGCTGGCCGAAAGCTCCAGCGCTCTGCGGGCAATCTCGCGCGGGTAGACCGGAGCATGATCAATTGTGCCCTGACCCATCAACTCGTCAGCGATCAGTTGGTTTTTGCGATCCAGAAAGATGACCCGAAATTGCTCACGCGTCTCGTGTTGTAACTGCTCTCGGACATAGGCCAGAAGCGCGGTCCAGCTTGAAATAATTGGCCGGGTCTGAATAATTTCACGCGCCGCCCGCAGGCCGATCTCGCGGGTCGTTTTGATATAAGCGGCGGTTGTGTCGCCAATTCCGGGCACCTTGACCAGATCATCTGGCTCAGCTGCGAGAATGGCCGAAAGCGACCCAAACCGGGTCAGCAGAGCCTTGGCAATCGGTTTGACATCACGGCGCGGAATGAACGCAAAAAGAAGTGTTTCCAGCAGCTCATAATCCTCAAGTGCATTCGCGCCGCGTTTGATCAATTTCGTGCGCAAACGGTCACGATGTCCTTGCCAGTGAAGCTTGGTCGTGTCTGTACTCACGCGCTAACCGTATGCGGTGTGTGCAGGCCTTTCGGGGATGTGGAGAAGGTCTCTGCGCCATCTGCTGTGACCCCAATCGAGTGCTCAAATTGCGCTGAGAGCTGGCGGTCTCGGGTTACGGCGGTCCACCCGTCTTTCAGGACCGCGGCGTCTTTGCGGCCAATGTTGAGCATTGGCTCAATCGTGAAGAACATGCCTTCACGCAGAACCGGCCCGGTGCCGGCTTTGGCTGAATGAACGACATTTGGTTCGTCGTGGAACAGGCGTCCAAGACCATGACCGCAAAAGTCTTCAACCACTGAAAACCGATTGGCACGGGCAATTTCCGAAATCGCCGCGCCGATATCGCCAAAATGCGCGCCCGGTTTGACCGCCGCGATGCCCGCCATCAGAGCCTCATAAGTGACATCCATCAGGCGTTCAGCTTTGCGTTTTGGTGTGCCAGAGGCGAACATTCGCGAGTGATCGCCATGCCAGCCATCAATGATGACCGTGACGTCGATATTGGCGATATCACCGTCCTTGAAGGCGCGGTCGCCTGGAATGCCATGGCAGATCACGTGATTAAGTGAGATGCAGGAGGCGTGGCGATAACCGCGATAGCCTATCGTAGCCGATTGTGCGCCATGATCGAAAACAAATTCGCGGATCAAATCATCAATATGGCCAGTGGTAACGCCCGGCTGCACCTCAGGCACGATCATATCCAGACATTCCGCGACAAGGCGGCCGGCGACACGCATACCTTCGAAGCCTTCTGCATCGTGAATGCGAATCTCACCTGTTCGCATTGGCAGAATGATATCTGCTTCGGCTATGTTCATGGCCAGTTTGCCTTGGTGTTGGGCTGGACTCGCGATGATCCAGTCGGTGCTGAAGGGTCTGTGCCTGTATATGGCAGCGTTCTGTACGAAATTCCATACCTGTCGTCGCTGATCCGTAAACGCCTTGGAAACGGGCTTGTGCGATCTTGCCGAATATCGAACGTGGTGAGGTGATGATGAACGAAGATTTGCATGACATTTTGAGCCGGGTCGCAAGGCTAGGTGAGCTGTCCGAAGCCGAGGCTCGACGCGTCTTCAGCGATGTTTTCGAGGATGGCTTTGTCAGTCGCGGCGAGGTTGAGGCTCTGTTCTTGATGAATGATACTTTGTCCAATGCAGATCCGTTTTGGGATGAGCGATTTGTCGCCGCGATAAAGGACTTTTTACTGGCCCAGGAAGCCCCCGAGGGCTGGATTACTGATGAAGAGTCTGATTGGCTGATTGACCAGATTGAACGACAAGATGGCGCGCCAAACCCGAATGAAATCGAATTGATTCTGACTTTGCTGCGTTACGCGCAATCGGCGCCGAAGAAGCTGTCCAGATTTGCGCTAACGGCTATTTCTCAGGCGATTAAGACAATCGGCTATGCTGATTCAGTGACAGTCGAGCAAATGCGCCGCGTTTTGTACGCGCCTGCAGGACAATCAAGCCTATGGGTCAACCAGCTCGAAGCGACTATCTTGTTCGAAACCAATGACGCAGTAGCGTTTGCCAAGAATGATCCGGCGTGGAATGACCTGTTCGCGCGTGCGATCGGTAATCATTTGATGGCCCGGGCACATCCCAGTCCAGGTTCCCAGACTGATGCCTTAGCGAGAGAAGCGTGGCTGGCCGACACGTCAACCAATCCGGGGCAGCTTCTCAAGGCGATGACGGGCGCTTTTTCTGATGACAGCTGGTTTGAGAAAATTGCATTCAATCCACGCAAAGCACAGCAAGCGCGCCAGCGTGCGAATGAGGTTGCAATACGCGAAGCTGAAACAGTTACGACTGACGAAAACGCCTGGTTCATGAAGCGTTTGGGCTGGGATCAAAGCATCAGCCCAGCTGAACGGTCATTGATCGAGTTTTTGAAGATTGAGGCCCCCGGGTTTGCCGATGGTCTCGCTTTGGCTGCGTAGGAAAACAGGCCCATGTTGTTGATCAATCTGTCTCTTGCCAGCCTTCTTGTTGTGGTGACGTTTTCGGTGCATTTTGCCGGTCTGGTGGGCTTGAGCTGGGTGATGCGGCGCGGCTATATGCAGCGACCGGACCGGGCTGGCGGGGTGGCGTGGCAGGGCGCGACGATTGTCGCCATGGTGCTCGGTCTGTTTACGCTGCACTCTATCCAAATATGGATCTATGCCCTGACTTATATGGCGATTGGCCAGTTCGACGCACTTGAGCCAGCGCTATATTTCGCAACAAGCACGTTCACAACAGTTGGTTTCGGCGACATCGTTCTTCCGCCAGAGTGGCGAATGCTGGCGGCGGCAGAATCGATGAACGGGTTCTTGCTAATCGGCTGGTCGACGGCGTTCCTCGTCTCTGTAACAGCGCGGGTGCGCTTGTTTGAGGCCGAGGTTGAGCGCGGCGAGGGGTAGGGTCACCTGGCGCGCGCTCCAGACTTGCGCTTTTGACTTTGACCACAAGGCAATCTCGACAAGCTCAAACAGGCAGCTTAAGCCCGGCTATGATGGAATATGTTGATGGGACGGGCCTGAATAAATGTTTGAAAAAATCCTGATCGCCAATCGCGGAGAAATTGCTGTTCGGGTGATCAAAACCTGCCGCAAAATGGGCATCCAGACGGTCGTGGTCTATTCGGACGCCGATGCCGGATCAATGGCGGTGGAGATGGCTGATGAGGCTGTGCATATTGGCGGTTCTCCTGTGGCTGAATCCTACCTGGTGATGGACAAGATCGTTGCGGCAGTGAAGCAGACCGGGGCGCAAGCTGTGCATCCGGGATTTGGTTTCCTGTCTGAGAATGCCAGCTTTGCCAAGCGGTTAAAAAAAGAGGGTATCGCTTTCATCGGGCCAAACCCGCACGCGATTGAGGCGATGGGCGACAAGATCAGTTCCAAAAAACTGGCCGCCGTAGCAGGCGTCACCACCGTGCCGGGACATATGGGGCTGATCACCAGTGCCAAACAAGCGGTGACCGTTTCGCGCGAGATCGGCTATCCGGTGATGATCAAAGCTTCAGCTGGCGGCGGCGGCAAGGGCATCCGCATTGCCGACAATGACAAGCAAGTTGAAGAGGGCTTTCCGGCGGTCAAAGCTGAAGCCAAGGCAAGCTTTGGTGATGACCGTATTTTCATCGAGAAATTCATCCTTGAACCGCGCCATATCGAAATCCAGGTGATGGGCGACAGCCACGGCACTTGCGTCTATCTGTTTGAGCGCGAATGCTCGATCCAGCGGCGCAATCAGAAAGTTCTGGAAGAAGCGCCGTCGCCGCTGCTTGATGCTGCAACCCGCAAGAAAATGGGCGAACAGGCTGTCGCGCTGGCCAAGGCGGTGGATTATGACAGCGCTGGAACCGTGGAGTTCGTTGCTTCTGGTAAGGATAAGAGCTTCTACTTTCTGGAAATGAATACCCGTTTGCAGGTTGAGCATCCAGTGACCGAGATGATTACCGGTGTCGACCTGGTTGAGCAGATGCTGCGTGTCGCGGCGGGCGAAAAGCTGTCGCTCAAGCAGAAGGACCTCAAGATCAATGGCTGGGCAATTGAAAGCCGGGTCTATGCCGAAGATCCGTACCGCAACTTCCTGCCCTCGATTGGTCGCCTGAAACGATTTCAACCGCCGCCAGAGGGGCCACTCGGCGCGGGCACGGTACGCATGGATAGCGGCGTGCGTGAGGGCGACGAGATCTCGATGTTCTACGATCCGATGATCGCCAAATTGGTGACGCACGGCGCGACCCGTGATGACGCTTTGGATGTACAGGCGCTCGCGCTGGACCGGTTCCACATTGAGGGTATTCAGGACAATATTCCGTTCTGCGCAGCGGTGATGGATGAAAAAAGGTTTCGGTCTGGCGATATCACCACGGCCTATATCAAGGATCAGTTCCCGGATGGTTTTGCTGGAACTGAGCCCACAGAAGTACAACAGGTTTTACTCACTGTTACTGCAGCTTTCGCGCATGGATTATACACACAGCGCGCCGGCCAAATTACCGGTCGAATGGCACCTATGGCGGCGCTGCGCCGCGACTGGGTCTGTATTCTGGGCGATCAGCATATCCCGTTTGAACTGGAGCTTGGCGACGGCGAGGCAACCATATCAATGCTGGGTAAATCACATTCTCTGGTGACAGACTGGATACCGGGACAGCCTTTGTTTGAAGGCGTTCTGGACGGAACGCGCTTCGCTGTGAAGCTGGCTGATCGCACTGAAGGCTATGTTGTTCGCCATCGCGGTGTGCGGCTGCGCGCTCTGGTCTGTTCGCCAGCTGTTGCCGTGTTGCACCAGCGGTTGCCAGAAAAAGAAAAACCCGATCTGTCCAAACTGATCATTTCGCCAATGCCTGGCCTGGTCGTATCGGTGGATGTGGAAGTTGGTCAAAACGTGCAGGCCGGCGAAGCGGTCTGTATCGTCGAGGCGATGAAGATGCAGAACATTATCCGCGCTGAAGCGACAGGAATTGTAAAAGCCGTCAACGTGGCTGGCGGCGATAGTGTTGCTGCGGATGCCATTATGGTAGAGTTCGAATAAACAGACTCAAGCAGGAGAGTACAATAATGGGCGACCTATTATTCAATCCAAATGGACGGGTCGCCCGCAATCGATTCTGGCAGGGCATGGTTGTTCTGACCGTCGCCAGCGTGCTCGTTTCTGCTGGGTCCTGGTTGTTGGTAGAGCCGATTGGATGGCTGGGCGCTCTGCTGATTTTTCCTTATATTTGCGTATATGGAAAGCGCCTTCACGATACTGGGCGAAGCGCATGGTGGGTGATAGGTATTTGGTTCGCAGGACTGGTTATTCAGATGGTGCTGTTAGTCGTGTTTCTTTTCTTCATCCTGCCAATTGTGATGACCCCCGACCAGAAGCAAACCTTTGATGAGATTATGCGATTAGCCGAAGCGGGCGACAGCGCGGAAATGCAAAAGGGGATGGAGTATTTGATCGAGCAGATGAACGATACGTTGCAGCGTACAGCGATTGCGCTCACGATCGCGGTGAATGCTATTCTTGGGCTGTTGGTTGGGACGCGCGCTACAATGGCTGTTGAGAACCAATATGGTCCTGTCCCCGGCGGTGATGTATTTGACTGACGGAACAGTGTATGTCGATAAAAAATTATCGTTTATTGATAAATACCGGCAAGCATGTATAAGCGACGAAAATAGCTTCTCCCATAAGGATGTCCCGCGATGAGCGATGCTGCGACGACCCCAAATGCACTCGACCCGGCCCGGCCGTGGATCACGGATGAACGCCAGTTGCCATCTCGGATGAGCTGGATCGGCGCAATGTTCAATCCGGCTGGAACCTCGCCGCAATTGCATTTCACCCGGGTTTGGACAATTTGCTTCTTTCTGCAATTATTGTTTGTCGTCGTACCGGTCTTTATGGGCATGGTGATGGGATTGGCAGGCGGCGACGCATCTGCTGTCACAACATTTGGTTTCTATGCGTCGCCAATTATCTTCATCGTCACGACACTGATTTCATACGTGAACCATGCGCGTCGCCTGAATGATGCCCGCAAACCGTCAATTCTCGCCATTCTGGTTCTCCTGCCATTGATCGCCGGACTAGCCATATCGTTCATGGGGATTGTCGCTAAGTCGGCGGAGTATGACGCGCTTTATGCCGAGCGGGGCGTTTATCTGGAGGATCCAGACGCGTGGCGTGAAAACAGGCTCGAAGAAAGACGCATAGCACAGGCTGAAGCGATTGTTGCGCGCGAAGCGGCTGAGGCCGAAGGTGAAGACGGCGCTGAAGGGCAACGTCAGCGCGGCGGCGGTCGAGGTGGGCCTGCGAATAGTGGGCCAAGGGCTGATCAGCCTTTGCCGCCCCAGGTCGAATTTATCTTGAAACCAAATATTCCGATCATTCAGTTGATCCTGATTATATTCAATACATTTCTAGCTATCTGGAGCCTAATGTGGGTCGCCCGCGTCCCGAATTTTGACAAAGCCAAACAGGTCGAAGACGAACCTTTTGGTCAGGCTGGACGCGCTATGGGTGCTTTTGATTAAACCAGAGGTGCCGCAGGCCGCGTTGAGCGTTCAAACACCGCTTCAAACGCTTGCTTCAAAGCCTGGTCCGTATCGGCCATATCGACCGGCAGGCCGAGATCAATCAGGCTGGTCACGCCGTATTGGGGATCATCAATCCCGCATGGCGTGATGCCGGTGAAATGCTCAAGATCAGGATCGACATTCAGACTGATACCGTGAAAACTGACCCAGCGCTTCAAGCGAACGCCGATGGCGGCGATCTTGTCTTCGCGCAGCGGCCCGCCTGATCGGGTGCGATCCACCCAAACCCCGACCCGTCCTTTTCGAACATTAGCTTCAACATTAAATGACCACAGCGCCTCGATGATCCAACGCTCCAGATCGGCCACGAACTTTCGAACGTCCCGGCCGCGCGCAGCAACGTCTAGCATGACATAGGCGACGCGCTGTCCCGGCCCGTGATAGGTGTATTGGCCGCCGCGCCCAGCATCGAAAACCGGGAACCGGGTGGCGTCATGCAAGTCTTCGATCTTGGCGCTGGTGCCTGAAGTATAGAGCGGCGGGTGCTCCAACAACCAGACCATTTCAGGGGCATTATCCTTGCGGATGTTACGTGCATACGCCTCCATAGCCTGCTTGGCAGCAAGATAATCGACCGGCGCTTGGCTAACCGCCCACAGGACTTTGCTCGTCTCAGACATAGACTGCATATAGCGAAGACTTTTCGCTTCACAATCTGTTCGCTGCCGCTTATATCGCGCGCTCTACTCGGCGTGCGGCCGTGGCGGAATTGGTAGACGCGCAACGTTGAGGTCGTTGTGGGCGCAAGCCCGTGGAAGTTCGAGTCTTCTCGGCCGCACCATTTAGGTCTGTACATCACTGTTATTATTGAATATATATGAGTTTCCATATATTCAGCCCCCTGCAAATCCCCCTCTGATTTGGTGATGGAATGTTCAGCCATGCGATGGCGTGACAAGCATTCCGGCTGACTGTTGAGCTATTGATGCCTAGGTATAGTCGTAACCTTGGGCATCGCGATGCTCTTCAATCTTGGAGACATTATGATGAGGATACTCTCAAAGCGCCAACTGAAAGAACTGGTTTTGTATTCACCGCAACACATTGCACGGCTGGAAAAGGCAGGCTCGTTCCCCCAGCGGGTACAGCTGGCCCCAACAGAGTGGGATGGGTAGAAAGTGAAGTACTAGATTGGCTTCAATTCAGGCTGGAAGCCCGCGAGGCTACCTAACCGACTCTCCCGAGAGGGAGCTTGGATGGCCGGGCCCGATTAGGCTCGGTCATTCTTTAAACTGCAGACAGTTTCGTAGACGCCAAATTTAACTCCCATCATTCGGATCGGGATTAACTTTGGGGGAGTTTACCAAATCATCCTGGGTGCCTTTGGGACAGGATTACGATTTCGAGATTACTCTATTACAACAACGGCGGTTGGCACTATGTCCATCATGCTGTAGCGCCCTTGCTTCGAGAGGATTAATATATCGCCACGCTCCACTTTGTCGGTCAGGATGTTTAAGCGCTCATTCTCCCGTTCTGCATATACACCAAAACCTAATGGTGCAGAGCAGTAGTTCCCGTGGACGTACCCATCACTTTTGATAGCTTCCAGCTTCTCACCTCGAATACCAAGGGATGTGGAAACCTTTGCACCTCTAGTGTGAATCCCTCTGAGGTCGGAAATCGAAATTCTAATGACTGCATCTTCCGCTATGCGCAGGCAGTCAAAAGTAAGTTTTCCATTATCGAAACTACTGATATCAACGTTACGTACAAGTTGTTGGGGGAGGTCTTCAAAATGTACAATGGCACGAGTAGATCTATCCATTTTGCCGGAAAGTTCAATTTTTTCTAAACTATAGCCTTGATCTACAAGGAATACGCCCTCATCTTCTGGCGTATTAATATTATCTAGATGCGTTGCGGTCTTGCCCCTCGTATCTTCGATTTTCTTTCGACTGAGTAGGCTTTCTTGGATGAATTGATTCGAAGGCGGACCAACTTCAAAGTAATCATCAAGATCGCCAGCCACACAGAATGTTTCATCTGGCAGCGATTGCGCAATCTTTGTTTCCCAGTCAAACGCGGAAACAATTTCATCCTTTGTGACAGTTCTAGCCCCTGGAAATTCTGTGGACGAGGCAGCTAATTGAGCGGCAAAATCACCAAATGTTTTAATTTCAATACCACGCGTCAATTGTTCTTCCGTCGTGAGGGTGCAAGAGCACGATTTGTATAAACTTAAGCACTCTCCGACCGATAGATAGAAATCTTGATGGCTAACATCGGACAATTGCCCGCAAGCGACCAGCCAAGCTCCGCATGTAGCTGAGCCAATAAGTTTTCGGTACATTCCCCACCCCTCTCGAATGTGTCGTCTTCCTTATATCATACTGTTTTGGTAGATATATGTTCCGTACCCATTTGTTAGGATGCTCTGATCGACAGCTCAGACGTCAGTGGCTCTGTCGCCCGATTCGCCTCCACCACAAAGAACCGATACCGGCTTCCCTTGTCAGATTTGTATTCCAACCCATACAGCGCATCCGGTTTCAGCGCTTTCGTCACCTTGCGCTTTGTCGCTGGGTCAACAATCTCAACCGGATAGGACAGCACCGTCTCAGCCCGTTCCAAAATATCGGCCTGTGGAATAAACCCTAGATCAACCCGCCCGCTCACCAACCTTACTCAATCCATAGACCAACTGGTTGTAGGGCTGTCTATCGTGCGGATCTGTTGTGGCGGGCGCGTGAGATAGGGGCCGCCATGAGCGGTATTGTCCTCATGAAACAGATCAGCCAAGCGCTCCTTGGCCCGCTTCGATCAAATGTATCTTGCTTCGCCAAGCCGATCAGGCCAAACACGCGGCATGACCAAACATCCCGATACCACTCCAGAGGATCACACCAGCCACGAAGTGCGGCTGCAAGACGCGCTGCAACGTGGCGTGCTGGACGGGGATCGGGCAGGGGTCAGTGCGATGTTGGAGGGGATGCACCCGGCTGATGCATCTGACCTTCTGGAGCAATTGAGCAGCGATGCTTTTGAGGCGGCGGTTGAGCTTTTGGGGGATGCCCTACCAAGCGACGTATTGATCGAACTGCGCGACGAGTACCGCGAAGATGCCGTCGAAGCCTTGCCAGACGAAGCCGTGGTTGAGGTTCTCGATGAGCTCGATTCAGATGATGCGACCGCTGTTCTGGAAGACTTGGACGCTACCCGCCGAGAACGGATTCTTGAGGAGTTGGAACCAGCAGACAGGGCGGCACTGGAAGCGCACCTGGTGCATGATGAGGATACCGCCGGGCGCCTCATGCAGCGCGAATTCCTGGCCGCGCCGGAGTTTTGGACGGTCGGCCACACGATAGATCATGCGCGTGAGAATGCCGCGGATCTGCCGGACGATTTTTATGAAGTCTATGTTGTGGACCCAAAGAACCACGCGCTCGGTTATGTCTTGCTTTCGCAATTGTTGCGGGTCGCGCGTGACACCAGGCTTGCAGACATAATGGAGGCTTTTCATTCTGATATCTCAGTCGAAATGGATCAGGAGGAAGTCGCCTATCAGTTCCAGAAATACTCGTTGGCGTCAGCGCCGGTCAAGGATGCAGAGGGCCGACTGGTCGGCATGATCACGGTCGACGACATGGTCCACGTGATTCAGGAAGAGAACACCGAGGACTTGCTGGCGCTATCGAATGTGTCGTCGGCAGATGGCTCAGATACGGTTTGGGAGTCGGTGCGCGCACGGGCACCGTGGCTCAGTATAAATCTCGTCACGGCGTTTATTGCTTCGGGAATTATTGCTCTGTTTGAGTCGACTTTGGATCAGATTGTTCAATTGGCGATTCTGATGCCGGTGGTTGCTGCGCTGGCTGGCAATGCTGGTAGTCAGGGGCTTGCGGTGACGGTTCGCGCTATTGCGGAGCGCGAAATGGATGGCAATGCACAGCGGCGGGCACTGATCCGCGAGGCCCTGACAGGGATCGTGCATGGAGTGCTTTTTGCAGTTGGCGTCGGCCTGGTCTCTCTGCTTTGGTTCCGGGATGGGCCATTGGCTCTGGTGCTCGGCGCAGCAATGTTTGCCAGTTTTGTGTGGGCCGGGATTGCCGGAATTGCCGTGCCTCTAGCGCTACGAAAGGCTGGGGCAGATCCAGCGGTCGCCTCATCGGTTTTTGTGTTAACCCTGACCGATATTATCGCGTTTTTCAGCTTTCTTGGTCTCGCCACGCTTGTCTTGCTATAAGGCCAGAAGCGCGCACGGCGCAGGGATTGCAGCAATGTGCAGGTGAGACAGATAGTCTGTCCCAATCCGGAGCAGGTGATGGCATCCAATATGCGTACATCTCGGGCGGGCCTGGACGTTATCAAGGCGTTTGAAGGCTTTCGCCCGCGCTATCAAAAACTACCAAATGGCCGTTGGATCATTGGCTATGGCCATGTGCGTGCAAACCGGGATGAAACCAGTGTCAGCGAGTCAGAGGCCGAAGCTGTGTTGCGTGAGTATGATTTACCGCCGCTCGAGCGCTTGGTTATGGATACTGTCCTGGCGCCGCTCAATCAGAACGAGTTTGATGCGCTTGTGTCACTCGCGCATAATGTTGGGCGCAAAGCATTTGTATCCTCTGATGTTGTGACCCTGCTGAATGCCGGAAATCGACTGGCCGCCGCAGGGGCTTTCGATCATTGGCGCCGGGCAAGGATTGGTGGACGTATTCAGATTGTTGATGCGCTGGTGCGCCGCCGAGCGTGCGAAAAAGCGTTATTTTTGAAGGCACCAGGGCAAATGCCGGTTGCTTCGCGGCATATATATCGCCCGCTGCATGAAACGGCTCGTCTTCCGGCACCGGCAAGGCCGCGTGAAATTCTCGTCGATCACACGCCCGCTGCCGCGAAGGTTGAGCCGGAGGTGCGATCCATACAAGTGCAACCTGATCATCTTGCGATAAGTCAGCCCCTATCTGCTGATGATTCAGTGCGGCGACGCCTCGTCAGGATTATTGGTGAGGATGGTGATCAGGTCTCTCAAAAACCGGCCACGACAGATGGCGCAAGCCCGGAAGAAATCACTGCTGCGGTTTCAGCTCTGGCCGGAAGTGTCGATAATGCCGATAGTGTAACCAAGTCAGTTTGGCCGTCACATGAAGACCTGCCACCGCCGCCGTTCACAGAAATGGCGATGGATGCTGGGACGATTGCACCGGATTTGCAGGCTGATCCAGACCGTATCGATGATTTGGAAGTGGTCGAAGTCACGCCCGATGATATTGCGCGCGCCGTTGCGAGCAATGATCGATTTGAAGCGGGTATCCACAGCGATACTGGCCTGATCGCAGCGCCGTTTGGTATAATGGCGATTGTCGGGTTTTGCCTGGCCGGATTTGGGGCGTTTCGCCAATCGCAACAAGCGGAAAACCTGAATGGTGTAGAAGCGTATTTGGCACCGTTCATGATGCTGGTCGGGGGCCTGTTATTCACTGTGATGACGGTCTACTTCGTTCGGGCTTTGCTCACGCGCGAGAGTTGAGCGCTGAAAACAGCTTAGGGCTCTTGTTTTCTCCCACGCTAAGCGCCTTCGGCGCACGCGGGACAGCAGGTTCCGTATCGCGGCGTTGCCGCTCACATGAACCGGGCTCAAGGCTGTTTTCTCTCCGTCTCTAGCTTTGTCATCCCGGAATTTGCGTCAGCAAATATCCGGGACCCAGTGCTCGGCTTCCCTGGGTCCCGGATCGCTTCGCGTCCGGGATGACAATGGAGGGTGAGGGAGAGAAAAACAGCCCTGAGCCCGGTTCATGTGGCAGCGCACAGCGCTGTCGCGGAACCCGCTTCGCCCCGCGTGACGCGCAGCGTCTTAGCGCGGGGCAAAACCTGAGAGCCTTAGCGCGGGGCAAAACCAGAGCTCACCCCCCATTCCCCGGCGCTCAATCCCCCAGTTTCCGCCGATGCCCGCGCAGGCGGGACACCCGTGGGTATCCATAGCGGGAGGCGGCCAAACGAGATGCAGGGTCGCGTTTGCAGCAAGAATTATGTAATTATAACAAGCTATTACCTATATCTCACCTTCGGGCGATGGACCCCAGCCTGCGCTGGGGTCTGCGGAGAATGGGGCCGGATGTGAAAAAAAACTTATCCACCCCCTTTGCGCCCCGACATATACTCCTTGTCATCTCACCTCCAAGCAGGGCGGTCCGGACCGACCGGTGGGGATGGGATGCGGCGGTCTGGCGGCTGTCGGTGCGGGTAACGTCCGCCCAGATGGTGCCAGTCGGGATTGTCAGCCCTCTCGCTCAATGGCGAGAGGCTTCTGAAAGAGGTGTAAGAGCAAGCTTCCCGGAGCGACCCAAGGCAGCGACCTTGCGGCGCGAATACGGATACAAACAGCCCCGCCGCGGGCGCGCTCTGTTCGAGCGCTTACAGCCACGCCGAAAGGCTGGCATTATCTTCGCGTTCAAACCGAGCGCGCCCGGCCCTGCATCTTGCTTGGGCAAAGACAGCATAACGTGACACCGAGAGGTGGTCCGGGGTTTGGTGTGGGTTGGACTTGGGTTCGCTTGTTTTGCTTCGCGCTAAGCGCCTTCGGCGCAGCGAAGCGAAGCAGGTCACCCGCTCCGGCTTCGCCTCCGCGATGGACCGGGCTCAGGGCTGTTTGCCACTGCGGGCGCTTGGCGTTACATATCCGGCATGATCCCAAATACATATCCCACACTAAATTTCGACCTTGGCGAAACGGCGGATATGATCCGCGATACCGTGCAAGCTTTCGCTCAAAATGAGATTGCGCCGCTGGCCGCTGAGATTGACAAGACCGACGTGTTTCCGCGTCAGCTTCTGCCGAAAATGGGTGAGCTCGGTTTGCTCGGGATTACGGTCGAGGAAGAATGGGGCGGAACGGGTCTTGGCTATCTTGAGCACGTTATTTCGATGGAAGAGATTTCGCGCGCCTCGGCTTCAGTTGGTCTGTCATATGGCGCGCATTCAAACCTGTGCGTGAACCAGCTTCGCCGCTGGGGTAATCAGGATCAGAAGACGCGCTATCTCGGTAAGCTTGTGAGCGGCGAGCATTTGGGTGCACTTGCCATGAGTGAGAGCGGGGCTGGCTCTGATGTCGTTTCAATGAAGCTCAAGGCCGAGAAAAAGGGCGATCAGTATATCCTCAACGGCACCAAGATGTGGATCACCAATGCACCCGATGCCGATACGCTGATCGTCTACGCCAAAACGAATCCGGATAAAGCGTCGCGTGGAATTTCGGCGTTCATTATTGAGCGCGGTATGAAGGGCTTCTCGGTGGCGCAAAAACTCGACAAGCTCGGCATGCGTGGCTCGGAAACCGGCGAGTTGGTGTTTGAAGACTGCGCCGTGCCGGAAGAGAATGTCATGGGGCCGCTAAATGGCGGGGTTGAGGTTTTGATGTCCGGCCTCGACTATGAACGCACCGTTCTGTCTGGTGGCCCTACGGGCATTATGCAAGCCTGCATGGATGTCGTTTTGCCGTATATTCATGATCGCAAACAGTTTGGAAAATCAATCGGCGAGTTTCAGCTGGTCCAGGGCAAGCTGGCGGATATGTATGTTCAGATGAACGCGGCAAAAGCCTATGTCTATGCCGTGGCGAAGGCGTGTGATCGCGGCGAAACGGCGCGCAAAGATGCGGCTGGCGCGATCCTGTATTCAGCTGAGACGGCGACCAAGTTGGCATTGGATGCGATCCAGCTGCTCGGTGGCAATGGCTATATCAACGAGTATGCGACGGGGCGCTTGCTGCGTGATGCGAAACTGTATGAGATTGGCGCTGGAACGAGCGAAATCCGCCGCTGGCTGATCGGTCGTGAGCTGTTTGGAGAAACCGGGTGAGCTAAGGCTTAGCGATGGTCGTTGCAGCTAAGTCACTGTCTTTCAGCGCGGCCATTGCGGCGGCATATCCGGCTTCGACAGCTACGTCATAGGCCTTCCAGTCGCGCAGCTCGACATCTTTAAGGTCCGGCGTGATCAGATGATCGACGGTCTCATGACCGGTGCCGTAGTTTTGGCTGAGTGTCGCTGTTCGCATGAGCAGGCCGGCAATTGGCGGTGCGTTCGAGAAGCCGTGCTTGAAAATCCAACCCAGGAAGCTTGGTGGGTTGATAAAATCTTCCGCATTAAACCCTTTACTGATGCGGGTCACGTCGGACCCGATGACGTAGCCGCGATGGATTTCCCGCATGATATCGACTGGAAAATTGTTTAGCACGCCGCCATCAACCAGCACTTCTCCGTCGTCGACCACTGGCGGAAGAATGCCAGGTAAAGAGATGCTGGCGCGTAGGACGTCACGCAATCGACCACGTCGGTGAACTCGGAAGGAGCCGTCGGTTAGATTGGTTGAGATGGCAAAGAATGGCAGCTTCAGTTCGCTAATGTCGATATCGGCGAAGTGTTCTTTCAGGCGTGTGTTGACCCGGTGCCCTCTGACCATGCCGACGACAGGCATATTCCAATCGCCCAAGGGGTTGGAAGAGACGAAACCCTTACGGATATGAGTTTCAATCTCATCGTCGGACCAGCCCATCGCGCAACAGGCCGCAATCACTGCACCCATCGATGTGCCGCCGACAAAATCAATTGGGATGCCGAGCTCGCGCAGGGCTTTAATGACACCGATATGGGCATAGGCACGGGCGCCGCCGCCGGACATGACCAGACCGACTGAGCGCCCTGCGACCGTTCTTGCGAGACGATCGCAGTCGGATCTGTCAATGTCATTCCAGTGAAAGACCCGGGCACCGCCGGAGGCGTCGAGCCAATCGGTGGGGCGTGAAGCCTTGCGCTCACCATCATGATGGATCAACACGACATCGACGAGTTTAAGTGACCGTGCCGGTGATCTGTCGCGTGGAAGAAGCGGATATGATGGCCGAGCGTCAGCCCGGCCCACAACCCAGATTCGATCGGCCTGACGGATAGATAATCGATACCAGGACGTGTCGCTTACGGCAGCTGTCAGGATAACAATGTCATTGTTTGCTTCAAGCTGATCAAAGAAAGTTGAGGGTTTGTCGTCGCCTTCTGTTTCGCCAACAATTTGAGCTTTGACGCCGAGTTTTGCAAGCGACGCCATAAGGCTCTTAGCCCGCAACTCAATATCGATTGTAGGCGAGGTGGCCACCAATGCAAAAACCTTCGGCGCGCTTCGGCGAATGCGGTTGGACCCTTCTAACAGGCGGTCCAGAATGACGCGGATCATGGCTGATAATAGTTCAGGTTCGGCTTTCGTCAGGCGTTCGAACCCTGCGCGGGAGATTTGCAAAACCTCACTATCGCGTAAGGCATAGACCGATGATTTGTGCGGCAGGTCATCTGGCAATCCATCGCCGTCATTGTCTATTCCGCCTTGCAGCATAGCCATCTCGCCGACCGGTTCGCCGGCGCGGATATGGCCGATAAACTCACTGCGCTTATCCGGCATGATCCTGAATGCGCCAAGAGATCCTGACAGGACGAAATAGATCGAATCAGACACTTCGCCAGCTTTAAACAATGGCCAACCAGCGGGCAGGGAGTACCAAGAGGCATCCCGCCCAGCGGCTTTTAAAGCCCGGCGAGGAACGTCTTCCAAAAACGGAATCGACGCCAAAGTAGGCACAATTTCGATATCCTTGCCACTGAACAATGCCATTACGCGACTCCTTCTGCTTATCTCTATGCAAGAATTGGGGCGAATTGAGGAGGGGATAGGGCGTACATTTCACTTGGGTGGGATGACAGAGTGCTGGCAGCTGATTAAGGCTGAACATGTTGCAAGATGACCTGGGTTGGAGGCTATGAATGCCGGTTTTGAAGTCTACGCTTGATACAGCGAGTACCGCCTTTGGTGCCAATCGACGCGCAATGGAGGCCTTGGTTCAGGACCTCCGAGAGAAAACGACGCAGGCTGCTGCTGGTGGGCCCGAACGTGCTCGCGAACGACATCTTTCTCGGGGAAAATTGCTGCCGCGTGACCGGGTTGAGAAATTGCTCGATCCTGGAACGCCCTTCCTGGAGATCGGGGCCCTTGCCGCAAACGGTATGTATGACGGCGATGCGCCTGGCGCTGGCGTAATTACAGGGATTGGCCGGGTTGAGGGTCGTGAATGTATGGTGGTTTGCAATGATGCGACGGTGAAAGGTGGGACTTATTATCCGATGACCGTCAAGAAGCATTTGCGGGCGCAAGAGATTGCCGAACAGAACCATTTGTCCTGTATCTACCTGGTCGATAGCGGTGGAGCGAACCTGCCGCATCAGGCTGATATCTTTCCAGATCGTGAGCATTTCGGGCGTATTTTCTACAATCAAGCCCAAATGAGCGCAAAAGGCATTCCGCAAATCGCGGCGGTGATGGGCAGCTGTACCGCCGGTGGGGCTTACGTTCCAGCGATGTCTGACGAGACGATAATTGTACGCAAACAGGGCACGATTTTTCTCGGCGGACCGCCCTTGGTCAAGGCGGCGACGGGCGAGATTATATCGGCTGAAGACCTGGGTGGGGCCGATGTTCATACCCGTCAATCGGGGGTGGCAGATCATTATGCTGCATCCGACGATCATGCTTTGGCCATTGTCCGTTCGATCATCCGCACGCTGCATTTACCCAAACCGAACCTGACCGGATTGAGCGAGCCGAACGCCCCGCTCTATGCCACAGATGAGTTGCACGGTCTGGTCCCGAAAGATGCAAGAGAACCGTATGATGCGCGTGAGATTATAGCGCGCGTGGTCGATGGCTCTGACTTTCACGAGTTCAAGAAACTTTATGGCGAAACGCTGGTTTGCGGTTTTGCCAAATTATACGGCATGCCGATCGCCATCCTGGCCAATAATGGCATCCTGTTTTCTGAGAGCGCACAAAAAGCAGCGCACTTTATTGAACTCGCCGATCAACGCCGCATCCCGCTTCTGTTTCTGCAGAATATTACCGGCTTCATGGTCGGGTCGAAATACGAAGCCGGCGGGATTGCCAAAGACGGCGCAAAAATGGTCACCGCTGTAGCGACGGCGAGCGTGCCCAAACTGACGCTTGTCACGGGCGGGTCGTTTGGCGCAGGAAATTACGGCATGTGCGGGCGCGCCTATAGCCCACGTTTCATGTTCATGTGGCCGAATGCCCGAATATCGGTGATGGGCGGCGAACAGGCGGCGTCAGTTCTGGCGACAGTCAAGCGCGACGGCATGGAGACACGCGGGCAAGACTGGAGCACAGCCGACGAAGACGCCTTCAAGGCTCCGATCCGCGAGATGTACGAACGTGAAGGCTCACCCTATTTCTCAACCGCGCGGTTGTGGGACGATGGAATTATAGATCCAGCCGATACGCGCCGGGTCTTGGGCCTGGCCTTGTCTGCGGCCCTGAACGCCCCGATGGGCGATCGCGGCTTTGGCGTGTTCAGGATGTAGGTCCTGACCCTAGCTGTCAGAGGTCTTTTTAGCGGCCAGATCAGCGTGAACAGTTTGTCATCTACCTTGCAGGAAATTCATGCAGGCTTGGGGCATGAACGGCGCTAGGTTTGGGCTGCCGTCATACGGCGTGTACCCAGAGGAGTGTCCCGACAATGAAACCTATGGCTGTATTTGTAGCTTGTGTTTGCGCATCCGCCCTTCCGGCGATGGCAGAAGATAAAACGTCCTTCAGAATTGTAGATGTCAATGCCGACAGTCTGGTTTCGCAGTTCGAATTTATACGCTTCCTGACGTCGAATACAGGCATGCCGTCGACTGACGCCTTGGTTCAGTTCATCGAGATTGATACCAACCGGAGCCGAACAATTAGCCAGACTGAATGGGGCATTGCATATGCCAAAAACCCGTGGATCCGGCAGATTGAAGCGAAGGGTGAGACCCGGCCTGCCCCCAAGCCTATTCAGACAGATACGCGTTGGCTGGCACGAATTACGGATTAGTAACTACAAGTGTAACACGATAAAGGGTTACATGTGTACTGCGCTGTCTTCCCTTATCAGCGCACACAACTTGTCCATAGAAGGATCTTTGAAATGACAAAACTCAAAATCATCTCTGGTGCCACGGCCCTTATGGCGCTCGGATCACTCTCACTTGCCCATGCTGGTTCACCGGCAGAGTATTTTGAGAAAATTGACGCCGATGCGAACGGTATCATTTCACAGGCCGAATTCGTGGCGCACAAGACAGCGGACGGACGCCATTCGGCCGAGACGGCAGAAGCAAAGTTCGCTGAAATAGCAGGTGACGACGGTGAGTTGACGCTGACCGAGCTTGAAGCTGCGATGGATCAACATCAGCGCCATGAAACCATGGACGAGGCGGACACGTCGGGCTGAATTTCCCAATCAGCGAGACCGGATTGCGCCCACTGACCAAGTGGGCGTTTTTCGTTTCTGTGCGGTCGTTTTGTTCAAACAGGCTTGTGAATGCACTCACTTGGCCCTAGCCGATGAGTATGAGTGATTCAGCCAATCGTTTTGACCTGCTGCGGCTGGTTTTTGCGAGCACCGTCTTCATCTATCACGGCGTCACGCTGCCAGCGGTTGAGCTCGGCGGTGTGTTGGAGGGGCGATTGGCCGGATTGGCGCAGCTGTCTATTCAAGGGTTTTTCATTGTATCAGGCGCGCTGGTTTTCGGGTCGCTGCAGCGATCCAGCACTGTGTTGGATTATGTCGGTAAGCGGGTGCGGCGTTTGTATCCGGCCTATGCAGTGGTCATCCTGGTGCCGGTTTTGATCGCCTTGGTGATGACCTGGAGTGTTCCAGGGGCGGTCACTCAAATCGGGCAGTATGCGTTGGCCAATCTGGCTTTTTTGAATTTCTTGCAACCGGACCTACCGGGCTTGTTCGTTGGCCAGCGCTTTGGTGAGGTTAACGGCGCGCTGTGGACGCTGAAGATCGAGGTGATGTTCTATCTTGTTCTACCGGTGTTGGCATGGGGCTTGTCGCGGCTTGGCCGGTATTGGTGGTTGGGCCTTGCGGGTTTGTATATTGGCGGCGTCGCCTGGGCCATTTTGGTGCCGTATTGGGATCATTATTTGAGTGCGCAGGTCGCACGGCAATTGCCGGGGCAGATGGCGTTCTTTGCAGCAGGCATGGGGCTCTGGCGGTTGTTGCGGCACGCAAAGGCGCGGCCATCGGCGTTTGGACTGGTCGGGGCGGCGGTATTTGCGCTGTCATTTCTGGCACCTTGGCTAGAGGTGTTTCGGGCGGTCGGCCTGGCGGGATTGATCGGATGGGCGGCCTTTGCGCGTGGCCCAAATCTCAATGCTGCGCGCTGGGGCGACGTCAGTTACGGTGTCTATATTACGCATTTTCCAATCGTACAGGCTCTGATCATGGTCGGTCTGTTTTCTACGCTGGGGACGGTTGGGGGCTTTGCGCTGGCGGGCATTTTGGTTTTCGCTGCCAGTTACATTCTGTGGTGGAGTGTTGAGAAACCCGCCCTGCGGCGAAGCAGCCACTATCGCAAGGTTTCCAAATCGAATTGAATTGAGCTTGGACTTTAATCCAGTGCTGAGTAGGAGGCCGAAATGGCGGAATATGAGACAATTACGCTAGATGCGACGCGTGAAGGCATTGCGATCCTGACCTTGAACCGGCCAGAGCGGCACAACGCTTTTAACGGGCAGGTGATCGAAGAACTAACCGACGCGCTGGAGACGCTGGAAGAGCAAGACACCTTGCGCATGGTGATTTTGCGCGGTGCAGGCAAAAGCTTTTCAGCCGGCGCTGACCTTGAGTGGATGAAGGCGGCGCAGCACTGGACCCGCGAGGACAATGAGGCCGATGCGATGGCGCTGGCGGTGATGCTGCGCAAGCTGGCCGAGTTGCCGCAGATGACGCTGGCGCTGGTTCAAGGCGCGGCGATGGGCGGCGGCGCTGGACTGGTTGCGGCCTGCGATATTTCTGTCGCGATGCAGGGCACGACATTCAGCTTTTCCGAGGTGCGTCTGGGATTAACTCCGGCGACCATTTCGCCTTTCGTTATTTCGGCGATAGGGCCGCGCTGGGCCAAAGCCTTGTTTGTCACTGGCGAGCGGTTTGATGCTGACTATGCCAAACGTATCGGTCTGGTCCAATATACCGTCAAAGATGCAAGCGAGATGGCCGAGATGGAAGAACATCTTGCTGATCTTGCCATGGCCGCAGCGCCGGGCGCGGTGCGGGATGCCAAGAATCTGGTGCTTGATTTCGCCGGCGAACAGCTGAGCGACGCGCTGAGCCGGGAGAGCGCCAAACGTATTGCGGCCCGCCGGATTAGCGATGAAGGTAAAGAAGGCCTGTCAGCCTTTTTGGAGAAGCGGAAGCCCGATTGGGCTTGAGGCAACCCGCGCTAACTCGCGCCGGGAATGGCTCCAACCGGAAGCCCCCAACCTTTCAGGATATCCATGATACCCACCCACGGATTGACCCCGGTTAGAGATTCAATCTGGTTCTGGAAGACAAAAATCACGACACCAAACATGATCACATAGACCACAAACTGCATGGCAGATTTTAGCAGGAAGGCCCCTGCGCTGCCTGCTACAAGGCCGACACCGCCTAGAATCATTGCGCCGGCAATCGGTGTAAGATTATCCACATTCGCCGCGTGTGTGTAGCCGATATAACCGCCAACGCCTGCGCCGATGATGCCGGCAAGGCTGCTCAGTTTTGCACCTGATGCATAAGCCATATGTCTTCCCCTTTAACTTTGGTCAAAGGCAGCTTAGGCGATATGTAAGGGTAAACAAGATGGTTTTCGACATGAACGCCAGCGAAACGGGGCAGGGCATGACATGATTACATCGCTTTTGATCGCAAACCGGGGCGAGATTGCCTGCCGGATCATGCGGACCTGCCGGGCGCTCGGGGTGCGAACCATCGCGGTTTATTCCGATGCCGACGCCTATGCCAAACATGTGCGTGAGGCCGATGAGGCGGTTTGGATCGGGGCTTCTCCGGCAGCAGACTCCTATCTTGATGGCGCACGGATTATTGCCGCCGCAAAACAGACAGGGGCTGAAGCTATTCATCCGGGATACGGCTTTCTATCAGAGAACGCCGCGTTTGCTGAAGCGGTGGTTGCGGCCGGTCTGATCTGGGTTGGGCCGAAGGCGGAAACGATCACCGCGATGGGCCTGAAAGATCGCGCCAAAGCCATCGCCGAAAAAGCGGGTGTGCCGGTCTTGCCGGGATATCGCGGCGAAGCGCAGGACGCGCCCGCGCTAATCAAAGAGGCGGAGAAGGTCGGCTATCCTCTGCTGATCAAGGCGGTGGCAGGCGGCGGTGGGCGTGGCATTCGCCTCGTCACCAAGGCCAAAGCCCTGGCTGGCGAGTTGGAAAGTGCCGTGCGCGAGGCCGAGGCCTCATTTGGCGATGGCCGCGTCATGCTGGAGAAACTGGTCGAGCAGCCGCGCCATATCGAAGTGCAAGTGTTTGGCGATAGCCATGGCGGTGGAGTGCACCTGTATGAGCGCGATTGCTCATTACAGCGTCGGCGCCAAAAGGTCATCGAGGAAGCTCCGGCCCCCGGCATGCCGAAAGCCGTCCGGAAAGCGATGTGCGATGCGGCGGTAAAGCTGACCAAGGCGGTGAACTATGAAGGCGCAGGGACTGTAGAATTTATCGTTGATGGTGCGCAGCCACTCAGCGTCGACACGTTCTGGTTCCTGGAAATGAACACGCGGCTGCAGGTCGAGCACCCGGTTACGGAAATGGTCACCGGCACCGATCTGGTCGAATGGCAATTGCGGGTTGCGAGCGGTGAGACACTTCCCCTAAAGCAAAAAGAGATCACCCTTTGGGGTCATGCAATTGAAGCGCGGATCTGCGCTGAAGACCCGGCTGAGGATTTCCGGCCTGGCGCTGGCCTGATCGAAGAGTTTGGTATGCTGGCCGATGAGGACGAGGATTGGCTGCGCTGGGAAGCGGGGTTTGAAACCGGCGACCGGGTTCCGGCAGTGTACGACTCGTTGATTGCGAAACTGGTCGTCGCTGGTGAAACCCGCGATGAGGCGAATGAGCGATTGATCGACACGCTGGCCCATTTGCAGCTGGTTGGTGTGCCGGGCAATGTTGGGTTCCTGCGCCGTTGTGCAATGGCGGACGCCTTTGGTCGCGGCACCCACCATGTCAATTGGATCGCGGAGCAAGGCGATACGCTGACTCAGCCATCAGCCGCGCATCAGCACGCGTCGGTGATGGCCGTCTGTGACCTGCAACTCGATCGCGGCGGCGACATGCCGTGGTCAATTCAGGATGGCTGGCGCGCCAATCGTGCTGCGGGTCTCAAAACGCCGGTTGAAGTGGGCGCGGACACGGATTGGTTCGATCCACGCGCGCATGATGTTGATGAGGATATTCCATTGGCCCTGGTCACGGATCTGTCCGAGCGCCGATTTGCAGTTACCACAGGCGGCGACTCGTTTTTGGTTAGCATCCCAGATTTTGAGGCCGAAGCCGAAGCTTTAGCGGGCGGTGATGCGGTCAAGGCACCAATGCCGGGCAAGCTTATCGCGATCAATGTCAAAGTCGGCGATACGGTTGAGAAGGGTCAGGTCCTGGCTGTGATGGAAGCGATGAAGATGGAACACTCACTGCCTGCACCGCGTGATGGTGTGGTCGAGACGGTCGATGCCGAGCTTGGCGCACAGGTTGGCGAGGGGCATGTGCTCATCGGTCTGGTGGAAGAGGGGTGATTTTTGGGGGATTGCGCCGGTCGGTTCCCCATAAAAATCCGCCAGATCGCCCATTCTACTTGTTGTCTTGCAAAATCAATCCGACCGAAACAAGCCCCATCCTATAAAGTTGCATGGTCGAAAAAATGAATGACGAAGTGATGCGCTGGCTGGTGCGTCACTCAAGAGAGGTGCAGGTGCGACTAGCACTTGGACATAGCATAACGGCGATAGCAGAAACCTTTGGATGTGGCCGCGATACGGTCACACGCCATATCGAGCTGGAAGCCTTCAGCGTGCCTTCTTCGAGTGCGGAGATACTATCCCTCGCAGTTGAAGTGGAAGGACACAAAGTGATTGAGGACGTGTTCGGCGCAATGCCCGGATCGGCGGCGCAAGCCCGGCTGCGCACCAGTCTGCTGGCATTTTCCAAACCCAGCCGGACGCTGTCAAATGACGAGGAGACAGGGATGAAAAGTTTGAAAGATCTTGAGGAGATGGCCGACGATGAGTTGCGAGATTATGTGGCATCTCTGGTGCCAGGACTGGAGGTCAAGGACGCTCGAGCCCCTGACGAGACAACAAGTGGATCTGATGGCAAAATATCCGTTCCTGATGACGGCACGCCCGGAACAGAAACCACCAAAGCCGGGGACAAGCTGGCGTAACTGGCTGTTCATGGGCGGACGCGGCGCTGGCAAGACCAGAGCCGGGGCAGAATGGATACGCTTTGCGATAAATTCCGGGGGTTGCAGACGCGTGGCGCTGGTCGGGGCGACCCTTGGCGAGGTACGTGAAGTGATGATTGAAGGGCCGTCCGGCCTGCGTGAGATCGGTGACACGAAGGAATATTGTCCCACATATAACGTCTCTCGGCGGCGGCTTGAATGGCCAAATGGCGCAGTTGGACTGGTGTTCTCAGCTGAGGATGCCGACAGTTTGCGAGGCCCGCAATTTGATGCGGCCTGGTGCGACGAGATTGCCGTTTGGCCAGATGGCGAAGCGGTATGGGACAATTTGCAAATGGCGCTGCGGCTCGGGTCCAACCCGCGCTGTGTCGCGACAACGACCCCGCGTCCAGTGCCGCTGGTCAAGCGGTTGGTTGCCGGTGAGGCCATGGTGACACGTGCCACGACAGGCGACAATGCGGCCCATCTGGCCGACGGGTTTGTGGCGCAAATCACCCGCCTCTATGGCGGAACAATATTGGGTCGTCAGGAACTCGGCGGTGAACTGATCGAGGATCCGGTCGGTGCCTTGTGGACACGTAGCGCGATCAGCTCCAATCGGGTGCTCATCGCGCCGGACAGATTTGAAGATATTGTGGTGGCGATTGACCCCCCGGCGACCAGCGGTCCGAAGGCCGATGCTTGCGGGATTGTTGCGGCAGGTGTCGCGGCTGCAGACGGGTTCGGGAAACGATGTTTCGTTCTCAGCGACGCCACTACGCAAGGCCTGCGCCCGCTTGATTGGGGCGCACGCGCGGTGGCACTGGCGCGTCAGGTCGGGGCATCCTGCATCATTGCAGAGGCCAATCAGGGCGGCGAGATGGTCACTGCGGTGTTAGAGAGCGCTGGCTGTGATCTGCCGGTTCGGCTGGTACATGCGCGATTGGGCAAACGTGCCCGCGCGGCGCCGGTCGCGGCTTTGTATGCGCGCGGACAGGTCGCACATGTTGGGGTTCTACCCGCTTTGGAAGACGAAATGTGCCGGTTTGGCGCGGCGGGCTTTCAAGGCTCTCCCGACCGGGTTGATGCACTGGTTTGGGCGGTCAATGTTTTGATGCTGGAACGTGGCGCGGAGCCGCGCGTTCGGCGCATCTAAGCTAAACTCAAAATTTAAAAATCCACACCCCGGCAATACGCCGGGATGAGAGAGGTATGCAAATGAAATGGCCATGGCAGACTACGGAACAAAAGAGCGCGACATCAATGATCGCCCTGTCACAACTTCCCAACGCAGTTTGGGGGCGCGTCGACGCGGGCGCATTGATGCGCGATGGCTTTGCAGGCAATGCTGTTGTCTATCGCTGTGTGCGGATGATTGCCGAGGCGGCGGCGTCTATCCCGCTGGTCTGTAGCGATCAGGCGGCGGCAAGTCTGCTGCGCGCGCCATCACCGGAAGATAGCGGGCGGGCGTTGATTGAACGCTTATATGCCGATCTGCAGATCACCGGCAATGCCTGGGTCGAAGCTGTAACCTTGATGGATGAGCAAGTGCCGCGCGGGCTGTTTGCCCTGCGTCCAGACACGGTTCGGGTGCTGAAAGATGAGCGCGGACATGTCACTGGATACGGCGTCAGGGCCGGACGAGGCGAGCGGGTCATCGGCAAGGAGGCTGACGGGTGGAGCTCGGTTCTACACCTGAAACTCTATCATCCGAGCGACCCTTATTATGGCTTCGCGCCATTGGCAGCGGCGCGCAAAGCGCTGGATGTGCATACTGGCGCGACGAGTTGGGCCAAGGCCTTGCTTGATAATGCGGCGCGCCCATCCGGGGCACTGATCTATGGCAAGGATGGTGGTCGGCTGAGCGATGAGCAGTTTGACCGTTTGAAATCGGAATTGACTGCTGAGCATGCGGGCGCAGCGAATGCCGGACGGCCCTTATTGCTGGAAGGCGGCCTGGAATGGCGACCAATGTCGCTGACCCCGGCGGAGATGGACTTTCGTGAGACCCGTTACGCCGCAGCGCGAGAGATTGCGTTGGCTTTTGGTGTGCCACCGATGCTGCTGGGTATTCCCGGCGACAATACATATGCAACTTACAAAGAAGCCAATACCGCGTTCTGGCGCCTGACTGTCTTGCCATTGGTGGTGAAAACCGCCGAGGCTCTTGCTATCTGGCTTGGCGGGCGGTTCGACGATGTTGAAGTCGGTCCAAACCTGGAAGACGTTCCGGCCTTTGCCGCAGAGCGCGAGGCGCTTTGGACACGGGTCAGCGATGCGGCGTTTCTGAGCGTTGCTGAGAAGCGCGAAATGCTCGGTCTCAAACCATGATTGAGCGCAAGGTGACTTTGGCATTGTTGCTCGCGGTAGCCATTCAGACTGGCGGCGCATTGATGTGGGCCGGGGCGGCTGCAGAACGGATATCGGTATTGGAGCAAAGCGCTGAACAGGCCCGGCCTGTGGCAGAGAGGCTGGCGCGCGTGGAAGCTGAATTGGAAGCGATGCGGGCGCAGCTCGACCGGATTGAAAACAAGGTTGAGCGGCTATGAGGGCGGCGCTGTGTGCGTTGCCTGATCCCAAATCTCCGGTTCTGATTGAAGGTTATGCATCGCTGTTCGGTGTCGCCGACACAGTGGGCGATGTCGTGCGGGCGGGCGCTTTTGCGCGCTCATTGCGCGGCGGCGGTGTGCCGATGCTGCTGCAACACAAGAACGGTGTGATCGCTGGGCGGTGGGTCCGGATGATTGAAGATGGGCGCGGGCTTTACGTTCGCGGCCTGATTGAAAGTGCTGGTGCCAAGGCTTTGGCGTTGGCTGGTGGGCTGGATGGTCTGTCGATTGGGTTTCGTCCGCGGGTTTGGACCCCGCGGGTCGAGCAGGGCCGGGTTCTGGCGGATGTTGAATTGGTTGAGGTGTCACTGGTCGCCGAGCCGATGCACCGTCAAGCGCGGTTTAAAGTGGTTTAGGTCTGAAGGAGAACAAATGACCAAAGAAACGAAAATGGCAGGCAGCGGGAGCAAAGCTCTGGCCGCCGATATGATGGCAACATTCGAGGCCTATAAGGTGGCCAATGATGAGCGCCTGACCGAGATGGAGCGCAAAGGCGCTGCCGATACGCTACTTGATGACAAGCTACACAAGCTCGACAAGCGCCTGGATGCGCTGAGCTTGAAAGCGGCGCGGCCTGATGTGGCCGCAGCGCCCGAGACGGGAGCGCATAACGAAGCCTGGAGCCGTTATATGCGGGCCGGCGATGAAAGCGGCCTGGCTAGGCTGGACACCAAAGCACTGTCGGCGGGCACTGATGATCAGGGCGGCTATGTTGCGCCACCTGAGCTTGACCGCCTGATTGAAGCGCGGTTGATGCAAACCTCGCCAATGCGTCAGATTGCAACCGTGCGTCAGACTTCGGCTGGCGTGTACCGCAAGCCGGTTAGCCTCGGTGTTGGTGCGCAATGGGCGGGTGAAACCGCAGTGCGGCCCGAGACCACAACGGCGGGGCTGAGCTTGCTCGAATTCCCGGCCGGCGAGCTTTACGCGATGCCAGCGGCGACGCAGACATTGCTGGAAGATTCCTATGCCGACGTAGACGAATGGCTGGCCGATGAGGTCGAAGCGGCGTTCAGCGTACAGGAAAGCGCAGCCTTCGTGGCAGGCGATGGTGTGGCCAAGCCGAAGGGCTTCCTCGACTATACGATTGTCGATGATGCGGTACAGGCCTGGGGCGAGATCGGCTCAATCCCCGGTAACTTTACACTCGCCGATGCGGGCGATCAGCTGATCGACCTGATCCATACGCCCAAGAGTCAGTTTCGGGTCAATGGCCGGTTTGTGATGAACCGCCGTACCGCCGCAATTGTCCGCAAGCTGAAGGGCAGCGACGGCCACTATCTCTGGGCACCGGGCGCAGCGGGCGAAGCCTCGACAGTGCTCGGCTATCCGGTCACGGAGCTGGAAGACATGCCAGATATCGGCATCGGCAATGCGGCGATTGCGTTTGGTGATTTCCGGCGTGGCTATCTGATTGCAGACCGTCAGGGCGCACGCGTCCTGCGCGATCCGTTCTCGGCCAAACCATACGTCTTGTTCTACACGACCAAGCGCGTCGGCGGCGGTGTCCAGAACTTCGACGCCATCAAAACGATGGTGTTCTAGCAGCTAAAACTGGGTCCCGGATAAGCGCGAGGGCGCTTTCCGGGATGACAGGGGAGACCTTGATTTCGGTTTTGTGCAGCGGACAGCGATCATGATGCACGAGGTTCCCGCTTGCGTGGGAATGAGCGGTTTTGATTTGAAAGAAAACAAAATGACAGACCTGACGGTTCTTATACCGCCAGCGGGAGAGCCTGTGTCTCTTTCGCAGGTGAAGGCTTTTTTGCGGCTTGGCCATAGCGGGGAAGATGGGCTTGTCGCCGATCTGATCGCCTCGGCGCGGGCCCGGCTTGAACAAGAGGCGGGCCTGGCTTTGGTCACCCGAACCTTGCAGCGCGTCTGGACGTGCTGGCCGGTTGGTATTGCCAGGCGCGGGGTGAAACTGAACCCCGGCCCGGTGACAGCGCTGAACGCTGTACGCGTGATTGATGAGGCGGGGGTCGTTACAGATCATATCGGGCGCTTTCGGCTGCAGGCGGGGCGGATCTGCCTACGGCCATGGAGCATGGTTCCGGCGGTATCTGAAGGCGGCCATGTTGAGGTTGAATTCCAGGCCGGATTTAGCGTGCCAGGCGCGGTCCCCGAAGACCTGCAATTGGCGGTCAAACGTCTGATTGTGCAGGCCTATGCGCGGCGTGGAGGCGAGCCGTTCAGCGCCGCCTCTAGCGACGCCTTACCCGAAGATGTTCAGGCTATTCTGGATACCCATCGGGAGGTCAGACTATGAGCGGCGACGGCTTTTCCCCCGGCGCAGATGCGGCGCTGGCAGATGCGGTGCTCGACGCCTTGCGCGCCGACCCGGTTGTTCAGGCGGTGCTGGGTAATCCAGCCCGGCTGTTTGATGATGAGACAAGTGATCCGGCTTTCCCTTACGCGGTTTTGGAACGCCACGAGCAGTTCAGCGCCGATGCATCTCTGGTTTGCGGAGCCGAGCATCGGCTCAGCTTTGCGACCCATTCCAAGTATTACGGAAGCAGCGAAGCCAAGGAAGTTCTTGGGGCCTTACGCGCCGCTGTGGACCGGCTGAGTCTGGTGCTGACCGGGCAGCGCATTGTGATCGCGCACGTGACCTATTCCGACGCGATGCGGGCCCGTGATCGGCGCTCATTTCGAGGCGTCCTGCGGATGCGGATTGTGACAGAGGAGGCATAGATATGACTGGACAAAGAGGACGTGATGTCCTGATCAAGATTTCTGATGGCACGGTGCCTGAAAGCTTCGTGACATTGGCAGGTATTCGAACCAGCGAGATCGAGCTGAATGCACGGCTCGTTGATAGTACAGCGGCCGATAGCGAAGGCGGGTGGCGCGAGTTGATCGCGGGGGCTGGGGTCAAGACCGCCCGCGTGCGCGGACAGGGCGTGTTCAAGGATGCCGCCAGCGACGCGCATATGCGCAGTGTGTTTTTCGCCGGGCAGATCGCGCGTTGGCAATTGGTGGTGCCGGGGCTCGGCACGCTTGAGGGACCGCTGCAAATTACTGAACTGAAATGGGCTGGCGAGCATGACGGCGAAGCGACGTTCTCGACCGAACTGCAAAGCGCCGGGGCGCTGACCTTTACGGCTGCGCCATGAACGGCGCGCGTGGTGAAATTGGCCTGACGATTGGCGGTGTCGAGTATCGGCTGTGTCTGACCCTGGGGGCGCTGGCTGAGATTGAAGCGGCCTTTGGCTGTGCCTCAATGGCAGAGTTACAGGTGCGCCTGAAACAATTGTCGGCGCATGAATTGATGACCGTTTTATCAGCGCTGCTGCGCGGCGGCGGCAAGGCTGTCGAAGATCTGAAACAGGCGAGCTTGCTACCGGGAGAGGCCGCCAAAGCGGTTGCGGAGGCTTTTCGTGCTGCCTTGGGATGAGATGTGGCGGGCGGCCTTGCACGCTGGCATCGCGCCGGACGTGTTCTGGCAGCTGTCAGTGCGTGAATGGCGCTGGCTTAGCGGGACAGGGCGCGGCGGATTGGTTCGTACAGACCTGACCAAATTGATGGAGGCGTTTCCAGATGAATGACTTTGAAGAAGAATTAGTCGCTGCAGGTGACGCGTTAAGCGGGTTGGTTGATGGCCCCGGGCGCGCGGCTGCGGCGGCGCTGGAGCAAGCCTTCGGGCAAGCGGGACAATCAATCGAGCGAGCCATGTCACAGGCGGCGAGATCGGGTGAGTTGGATTTCTCACGGATGGCTGAATCTGTACTCGGTAATTTGGCGCGAATTGTTACTGAAGCGATTTTCGCACAGGCAAAAATTGGCCAAGCGGCTGGTCAGACTGTGAACTTGAACATGGCGGTCGGTGCCGGTGCGGATGCTGGCTCGATTGTTGGCGCGGCTGGGTCAATTGCCAGTGTTATCGCAATGGCTGCCGCACGTGGAGGGCGGTTCACATGAGTGGATTTCACGAGATCAGGTTCCCGCTACGCCTAGCGCTTGGCGCGGTCGGTGGCCCGGAACGGCGCACCGAAATTCTAACTCTGGCGAGTGGCCAAGAGGTGAGGAATGCGGTTTGGGCAAGCTCTCGTCGGCGCTGGGATATTGGCGGTGCAATTGGCGATCTGGCTGATTTGCATGCATTGATCAGTTTCTTTGAAGCCCGGCGCGGGCGCCTGCACGGGTTTCGGTTTCGTGATCCGATGGATTTTTCCAGCGCACTGCCGGGGACGGCAGTTACAGCTTCTGATCAGATCATCGGTGTGGGCGATGATGTCACCGCCACGTTTGACTTGATCAAGGACTATGGCGGTGTACTGCGCCGGATTGCCAAACCGGTGGCAAATTCCGTGCGGGTCGCGGTTGATGATGTCGAGCTAACTTCTGGTTGGTCGGTGAATGACACAGCCGGCATCGTCACATTTGATGCTGCGCCAGTTAGTGGCGCTGTCGTCAACGCCGGATTCGAATTTGATTGCGCCGTTCGGTTTGAGAGTGATCGCCTGGAAGGTGTGATCGAGGCGTTTGGTGCCGGGCGCGTGGTCAGCGTTGGCCTGACCGAGTTGATTTAGGAGCAAATGATGAAACAGCTATCGCAGGCGTTGTCAGACGCGCTGATGCAAGATTGCCTGACTCTATGTCTGTGCTGGCGGTTGAGCCGTGCGGATGGCCTGGTGATTGGTGTCACCGAGCACGATCGTGAGCTATTGGTAGATAGTGTGATCTATAGCCCGGGTGCAGGTTTGGAGGCTGGCCAGTTCAGTCAGAGCGGTGATCTGAAACCGGGGCGCGGCGCAGTTGGCGGTGTTCTCTCGGCGGATGCGATTACCGAGACTGATCTTGAGGCCGGGTTGTGGGATCGCTGCCGGATTGATGTGTACCGGGTTGATTGGAGCGCGCCGGAACTTGGCAAGATTGCCGTGTGGACGGGGTTTCTCAGCGAAATTACGCGCGGCCCGACAGGTGGCTTTGAAGCAGAACTGATCTCGCTGAAGGCTGAACTGGAACGTCCGGTTGGGCGGGTCTTGCAGCGCCGCTGTGACGCTATTTTAGGGGATGCCCGCTGCGGCGTCGTTGATGTCGCCGGGCGCACGTGTGACCAGCGGTTTGAGACGTGTCTGAATGATTTTTCCAACACAGAGAACCATCGCGGGTTCCCGCATTTGCCGGGCATGCACTTTGTGCTGTCAGGCCCCGCCCAAACCGGCAATGATGGTGGCAAGCGATGACGCGCGAAGAGATTGTTGGCGCAGCGCGTGGGTGGATTGGTACGCCGTACCGCCATCAGGCGAGCACCAAAGGTGTCGGCGCTGACTGCTTGGGATTGTTGCGCGGGGTTTGGCGCGAATTGCTGGATGATGAGCCAGAACCGATGCCGCCCTATACGCCGGATTGGGCAGAAGCACTGGGCCGCGAGCAGTTGCTGGAGGCGGCGCGTCGGCATTTGATGGAGATCAGCATTGGTGAGGCTCAGGCCGGGGATGTTTTACTGTTCCGCATGGGACTTGGGCATCCTGCTAAACATTGCGCCATCGTTAGTGAACCGAGCCGGATTATACACTCTTATTGGGGCCGCACCGTATGTGAAACGCGGCTGGTTCCATGGTGGCAGCGGCGAATTGCTGCGGCTTTCGCTTTTCCAAAGAGTGTAGCTCACGTGACAAACACCGCTATGTGATTGCGTAATGATTAGCATTCTGAACGCGGGAATCTTATGTATCGTCCAAGTTAAAAGTTGACGATCCCTAGTCCTAAAATCAGGAGCCAGACGATGAAATTCTTCCAAACAGCAGCAACTGCTTTGATGCTTGGTATTATGGGGGTTAGTGCAAGCATGCCGACTTATGCGCAGGCTGCCGAGGTCACTGAGATTAATGCGGCGCAAACCAAATCGGGTGTCTTCGTCAAGAAATCCAAGAAGCTAAAAGGGACTTGGGAAATTGTTCAACGCGGTGATCAGACATTCATTGTGTTTGGCGATGATTTTCGGGCGGCCAGGGGCCCTGATTTGAAGATATTTCTGTCCCCCATGACCCTCGCAGATGTGACAGGGGAAACAGCCATTGACGGCGCGCTGAAGCTTGGTGAATTGAAGAAGACAAAAGGTGCGCAGGAATACGAAATTCCAGTCGGTGTGAACCTTGCTGACTATAGCAGCGTCCTGGTTCATTGCGAGGCGTATGTTATCCTGTGGGGCGGCGGCGACCTCTAAACACAATACAAATCAAATGTCAGATCGGTCATCCCCTGGGTGGCCGATTTTTTTATGGGGGTGCTCGTGGCACAGATTGTTCTTTCTCAAGCAGGCGCAGCAGCCGGTGCATCATTGTTACCGCAAGGGCTAACCGTATTCGGGCAAACTGTCGCTGGTGCGGCAATTGGTCGGGCTGTGGGTAATATTGCAGGGCGCGTGATCGACGCGTCACTTGCCTCGGCGGCTGAGGGACCTCGGGTAAAATCCTTGACCGTGATGGAAAGCCGTGAAGGCGCAGGTATTCCGTCAGTCTTCGGCCGGATGCGAGTTGGTGGGCAAGTGATCTGGGCGTCACGGTTTCGCGAAACCCGCAAAGAGCGATCAGCCGGTAAAGGCGGCCCGAAAATTGCCGAATACGCCTATAGTGTGAGTTTCGCTGTCGCCTTGTGCCGAGGCCCGATCACACGTGTCGACCGGATCTGGGCAAATGGTGAACCGGTGGATCTGGCAGGTGTCAATTGGCGACTGTACAATGGCGACGATAGTCAGATGCCTGATCCTCTGATTGAGGCGGTAGAGGGGCCCGGGCAGGTGCCAGCCTATCGAGGGATTGCCTATGTTGTGTTTGAGGACTTGCCACTAGATGCATTCGGCAATCGGCTACCGCAATTATCCTTTGAGGTCGTCAGAGCAGGGGAAGTTCGACCCGATAGTCTGCGCCAGACCGTTCAGGGCGTGAATATTATCCCGGCGAGTGGTGAGTTCGTTTATAGCACTGAAGTGGTTCGCGAGCGCCGTTTCCCGGGGATTGAGCGCGCCCTGAACATGAATAATGGCGATGGCCGGGCCGACTTTTTGCTCTCAATTGACCAGTTGAACAGTGATCTGCCTTTGGTTCGTGCGGCGGCACTAACCGTGGCCTGGTTTGGTGATGATGTTCAGGCAGGCTCTTGCAAAATTCGACCTGGTGTTGAGACGCAGGACCGCGCGACTGTGCCTTACGGCTGGAGTGTTGACGGTACGGGTCGCAATTCAGCTCATTTGATTTCACAGACTGATGGCAATGCCAATTTTGGCGGAACGCCGGCAGACACCAGTGTTCTGGAGGGGATTACCGCGATGAAAGCGGCCGGCCTGAGCGTGACCCTGTCGCCATTCTTGCTGATGGATAGCGCCGGGTTTCCATGGCGCGGACGGATTGGCGTCAGCAGCGATGGAACCGCGCAAACGCGATCCGAGATTGACGCTTTTGTCGGCGATGATGGCGGGTTTGGATTTCGCCACTTCATTTTGCATCACGCACGACTTGCTGTTCAGGCAGGCGGTGTCGAAGCGATCCTGATCGGATCAGAGATGATTGGATTGACCCGGGTTCGCGATGCGACCGGAGCGTTTCCATTCGTTGAGGCCTTGGTCGCTATTGCCGCCGAAGTCCGCGCGATTGTTGGCGCAGCGGTCAAGATTTCATATGCGGCCGACTGGACGGAGTATGGTGCTTACGTGCCCAGCGATGGCAGCGGTGACGTGCTGTTCCCGCTCGATACATTGTGGGCCAGCAGCGATGTCGATTTCGTTGGCGTGGACTGGTATCCGCCGGTTGGTGATTGGCGAGACGGAAACTTGCATACTGATGCAGTGGCTGGTTATTCTGCGCCGGATGATCCTGCGTATCTATTCGCGAACATGGCAGGTGGTGAGGCGTTCGATTGGTACTATGCCAATCAAACGGATCGCGATGCGCAAGTGCGCACGCCAATTGTTGATACAGCGCACGGTGAAGATTGGGTGTTTCGAGCCAAGGATTTGGCTGGTTGGTGGAACGCCGCTCACCATGAGCGCCCTGACGGGATACGTAGTCCTGGCGCGACAGCGTGGATTGCTGGCTCCAAACCTGTACGTCTGTGTGAGATCGGTTATCCAGCAATAGATCGCGGCGGCAACGCACCCAATCTGTTCTATGATCCGAAAAGTGCTGAAAGCGCTATCCCGCCTTATTCCAGCGGGGCCAGAGATGATCTGTTTCAACGCCGTGCTATCTCGGTCGCGCTCGCGTTTTGGCAAGGCCAGAGTCTTGTTGAGGAAGCCCTGGTTTGGGCATGGGATGGGCGACCTTGGCCGCACTATCCTGTGCGAAGCGATATTTGGAGCGATGGCGAAAATTGGCAGTTTGGACATTGGCTAAACGGGCGTTCGGGCCTGATTGAGCTGTCTGAAATTGTAGAAGCTTTGGCATCAGATGCGGGTGTGCCCGTTGATGTTCAAGGGCTAAATGGCTTCGTTGAAGGGTTTGCGGTTGATGGCGTAACCGGGCTGCGTCAGGCCTTAGCGCCTTTGGTCGCGGCCTACGGGATTATTTGTATTGAGCGCGAAGGGGTATTGGTGGTTCACCAGGAAGGGCAGGGGTTAATCTCATCCGTCCAAAATGTGCGTCTGCTCGAAAGTACAGCCAACTGGACTCACACTGCTTTAGACAAAGTACCGGGCAGGCTGGTGTTAAATTATGTCAGCGGCGCTGGGGTGTATGAGCCTGCAATTGCTGAAGCGCGCCATGAGGGTGGGGATCGAAGTTACGCAATTCATCTCAACCTGCCTTTGGTTATGGGTGAGGCGCGGGCGACCCAAATCGCCTCTGACTTGCTCGCGAGGATCGTGACCGCGCAATCAGGCAATGTTGCTTTGGGGCCGGAAGGCCTGGCTTTTGAACCTGGTGACCGCGTGCAGTTTGCAGATGGCTTTGTCTGGCAGGTTTCAGGATTGAACGATGACGGGCTGGTTCGCCAATTGGCATTGGTACCTGATACGGGCGCAGTGGACTTGGTTCGCTTTTCTGAACTTGGCGATCAGATTGCCCCAGCACTGGTGCGTGCTGCACCTGAACTTGTGCTGATTGATGGGCCTGATTTGCCCGGCCACCAGACCGGCGTCCCGTTGATTGGCGTTGCTGCTGAGCCGTGGCCAGGACGGGTGAATGTTGTCGCCGGGCCAGACCTGACGGTCTTGCGTGATCGTGCCCGGATTGATACCCCAACAGAAATTGGCCAATTGATCAGCGCTCTTCCAGCCGGTCCGCTGGGGCGATGGGACCATGCGTCGGTTCTTGATGTCATCTTGCCGGGAGCCGATCTTGCATCCCTATCAACTCTGGCCGTGCTGAACGGGGCTGGGTTGCTTCTGGTGCAGGGCGATGCGGGGTGGGAGTTGCTGGCGTATCAAAGCGCTGAATTGGTTGGTGAGGACCACTGGCAGCTTTCTGGTTTGCTTCGCGGATTACAGGGAAGCCAGACAAGCGGCGCGACAAGTGGCGCGGTTGTCATCATTGTTGCTTCAGGCTTGATCGAGGCGAGTTTTGCGAGTGAGGAGCAAGGATTGCCATTGCTCTGGGCCGCCAATCAAGGGCAGCCGGTTAGCTTCACCTATGACAATCTTTCGGGCTTGCCTTGGCGAGTTGGACATTTGCGGGCCACGCCATTGCCGCGTGGCTGGCAGGTAAATTGGACCCGGCGTGGCCGCGACATTGCAAATAACTGGACCGCTCCAGAGGCCCTGAATGATGGTCTGTTTAAAGTGGAGTTGCGAGTTGGCGGCGTGGTTGTTGAGGAGCAACAGGTTGCCATAGCGGCTTTTACCACTGCGACGTCGGCCGATGAGGTGAGAGTGGCTGAAATCGGAAGTGATGGCCGTGTGGGGGCCTGGGCTTCCATTCCGCTGATCGCAGCTTATGTGTGAGCGCTGAGGCAACTGGCTAATCTACGGTGTTCTATGAGCAAGGATCTTTATGCTATTCTTGGCGTCTCTCGCACCGCGAGCCACAGCGATATACGGCGGGCCTATAAGCGCAAAGCCAAAGACTTGCACCCTGATTTGAACCCTGGAGACAAGGTGAAATCTGACGGCTTCAAAGCTGCCTCAGCGGCCTATGAGATTCTGGGTGATGACGCCAAGCGGGCGCAGTATGATCGCGGGGAAATCGACGCTGATGGCAACACCAAAGGGTACACCGGTCCTGAAGCGGGTGGGTTTGGCGGTTTTGAGCATGCCGGTGGACAGGGCGATGCGTTTGAAGACATTCTGTCGGGCATGTTCGGAGGCGGGCGACGCAGGCCCGGACCGCGAAAAGGCGCTGACATGCGATACCGGGTTGAGATCGCATTTGAGGACGCAGTGCTTGGGGCCAAGCGCGATATGACGATGGCCGATGGTCGTAAACTGAGCGTTTCAATCCCTGCTGGGATCGAAAATGGCCGAACGATGAGGCTGAAAAGCCAAGGCCAACCATCTCCGAGTGGCGGGCCTCCAGGCGATGCGCTGCTCGAGATTAAAATCCGTGACAATCCAACCTGGGTTCGTAAGGGCGTTGATCTTCATATGACCATTCCAGTACCACTTCGTACGGCCATATTGGGCGGGTCTATTGAAGTTGCAACACCTGCGGGGCCAGTTGCTTTGAAGGTTCCAGAAGGGTCAAACTCAGGCTCGGTTCTGAGATTACGCCATAAGGGTGTGCAAGTGTCGCCGCGCGCGGGACATTTATATGTTCGCCTGGAAGTGCTAATTGAGGACCCGAAGGATACAAAATTAAAGGCATGGGCGCGTGATGTGTGATGCCCGGATATCAACAGCGCTGAAATGAAGTATTCACCATCCATTCAGAGCTGTTGAGGCATATGGAACTTGTGATGAAAAAAATGATTCTATCTCTTGCGCTGGGTCTGCTGGGTGTGGCCAGTTTGCCGATTGTTGCTCAGGCACAACTGGGAAACTCGTTTACGGCTGACGAAGCTCGAAACGCGCGCGATAAGGGCGATGTCGTTCCGCTTAAGGACATCTTCCGCAGACTGAAACGCCAGCATGGTGGCTATCAGGTCGATGCAAACCTGTTCAATCGGGGCGGTGGACAAGTTTATGTTATTGACTGGATGACCGAAAAAGGTGAGCGCGTTCGATTTACAATTGATGCCAAGTCTGGACGTGTGCTGTCATCAAGCTAGGATAAATACATGAGAATTCTTGTTGTTGAAGACGAAGCGGATCTGCGTCGCCAATTAGCGGATGCGTTGACCCATGCTGGATATGCAGTCGATCTGGCCGCAGATGGTGAGGACGGTCACTTTCTGGGCGATACCGAGCCCTATGATGCGGTGATCCTGGATCTAGGCCTACCCAAGATGGACGGTGTGACCATCCTCGAGCGTTGGCGCGAAGATGGTAAGACATTTCCCGTCATGATCCTGACCGCACGTGATCGTTGGAGCGAGAAGGTTGCAGGCTTTGATGCTGGCGCCGATGATTATGTCACCAAACCATTTTATACAGAGGAAGTTCTGGCGCGGTTGCGAGCACTTTTGCGACGGGCCACTGGACACGCGGTTGCTGCGATAGAGGCGGGCCGATTGCGGCTGGACACGCGGGCTGCCCGGGCGACAGTCGATGGCAACCCGATTAAGCTTACAGCCCACGAGTATAAAGTTCTCAGTTATCTCATCCATCACCAGGGGCGGGTCATTCCACGCACGGAGCTGGTTGAACATATCTATGATCAGGACTTTGATCGCGATTCCAATACGATCGAGGTCTTCATTGGGCGGTTACGGAAAAAAATTGGTGGTGACCGCATCCAGACAGAGCGCGGCTTGGGCTACCGGCTTATCATCCCAGATGAGGAACGCGTAGGCGGTGTTGTTTAGCGCTGAGTCTGATTGAGCTGGGCAAATGCATAACGAGCATCCCCAAAAGGCACGTTTAAGTCAGTTGTCATTGGCACAGCGTATTTTGATCGGTGCGCTCTTGTGGAGTATCGTTATTGTTGTTGGCGGCGTTATTGCCATGTCGGCGGTTTACCAAGCCCAAACACAGGGCCTTCTTGATGATGAGCTTGATTCGACCCTGGTGACACTTGCGCGGGCGATTGAGCCGGTGCCGGACAATAGCGGCCGCATCCGGGATATACCTGAGAAGCTACCTTCAGATGCAAAATATGAAACGCCTTTATCGGGCAAGTATTGGGTGATCATTGCGGTCGATGGTGCGGGTCAGCTGGAGGGTGATATTCGGCCGCGCAGTGTCTGGGACGGTGAGGTTCCGCTGCCAGATGGGTTGGCAGAGTTGGCGCTGGCTCAGCCAGGTGTCATTGCGCGCGGCAATGGGGAAGGCCCTGCCGGTGAAATTATTCGTGCGGCGGTGCAGGCTGTGACTATTCCCAACCGAGAAAACCCGATCCTGCTTGTTGCCGCCGCAGATCGAACCCTGACTGACCAAGGGGCAAGTCGACTGCGTACGTTTCTGCTGGTTGCAATGACGATGTTGGCTGGCGGCGCGCTTTTGGCCATGGCTTTAGGGTTGCGCTACGCGTTGCGCCCACTTCAGAGAATTCAGCTTGATATTGCAGATGTCCGAGAGGGGCGCAGAGCGGCGCTTCAAGGAGACTATCCACGCGAAGTTCAACCCCTCACCGAAGAATTGAACAAACTATTGGAGCATAACCGCTCGGTTGTTTCGCGCGCCAGGACGCATGTTGGCAATCTTGCTCATGCCTTGAAGACCCCTTTGGCGGTCCTGCGTAATGAAGCATCAGGGCAGACCCAACTTGACGATGTTGTGCGTCGGCAAACCGAATCCATGCGCGCGAATGTCGATCATTATTTGGTTCGCGCTCAGGTCGCCGCAAGGGCTGAAGCTCTTGGCGCACGCACGCAGTTAGCAGAGCCTGTGCAGGGGCTCGTTCGCATGATGAACAAGCTTTTTGAGCGTGAAGGCAAACATGTTTCCGCGTCTATTGAATCCGATGTTTTTGTACGAGCCGAGCAACAGGATCTAGAGGAGATGCTTGGCAACTTGCTGGATAATGCCTGCAAATGGGCCGCTAGCAAGGTCGAGGTTTTTGCCGAAAGATTCGAGAACGAAACCGTTCTTATTCATGTCGATGATGATGGTCCTGGTCTCGCACCAGACCAGTGGGAGCAAGCGGTTAAGCGCGGTGTTCGCCTTGATGAAACGGCCCCCGGCACAGGGCTGGGCTTATCGATTGTCGCCGATATAGCGGATATGAATGCTGGCGATCTGAAGTTATCGGAAAGCCCGCTGGGTGGCTTGCGCGCCACCTTATCTATGCGACGCGCCGACTGAACGATCTTGCCGCAGTGGTCGCCGCGAGCAAAGACTGTATAGACCAATTCATGAGAGCGCGAACCAAACGACTTTACGCCTTTGGGCTAGCTGCTACGCTGGTTGTCGCGGCTGTGGCTTTGGCGTGGGTTGGGTTGGGTCGTCATGCAGACCTGTTTTACACACCTCAATTACTTGTTGAGCGCGGTATGCCCGACGCAGGAAAGCGGGTCAGGGTCGGCGGGTTCGTCGAAACTGGATCTCTGGTCAATGGCGACGGTGCCGAAATACGGTTCAATATAGTTGATGGTTCGGGTGAGACTGTTTTGGTATCCTATACAGGCTTAACCCCTGATCTGTTTCGTGAAGGTGAAGGGGTCGTCGCAACGGGCCAATTTGAAACTGGAAGTCGCTTGTTCGTTGCCGAAGAAATTCTCGCGAAACATGATGAAAACTATCAGCCTCGCGAATTGCAGGATTTAGGCCCCAAAGGGGCTGCGTATTAGTGTGAACTCAGCTCACAACTTTGCGATGTTGGGTTGACTGGTAACATGTGCCTGACCGCCCTACCTATAATACAGGTAGATGGAAGCGAGTTGATGACCAGCCAAAAAATTGAGTTCGAAAACACCGACGGCCTGATTCTATCTGGCGTACTCGAAATACCCGAGGCCGAAGCGCATGTCTGGGCCGTATTTGCGCATTGCTTTACCTGCTCAAAGAATAGTCTTGCCGCAAGTCGCATAGCGCGGGCATTTGCGTCGCGTGGAATCGGAGTTTTGCGCTTTGATTTTACCGGCCTTGGTGAGTCCAGCGGCGAGTTTTCAAAGACGAGCTTCTCGTCAAATGTTGATGACCTTCTGGCTGCAACGGCTTGGATGGAGCAATCGGGACGCGGCGTAGGGTTGCTGGTTGGGCATTCGCTTGGCGGTGCTGCGGTGGTTGTCGCAGCAAACAGATTGCCGAACGTGAAAGCAGTGGCAACCCTCGGCGCACCGTCAAATGCCGAACACGTTATTGCGCAGTTTGACCAACACATTCCAGAAATAGAAAATCGCGGTGAGGCTGAGGTGAACTTGGCCGGGCGTCCATTCACGCTTCGAAAATCATTCGTAGATGATGTGAAGGGCGCGAAAGTACGCGACGCTGCTGCTGGGTTGAATCGCCCATTTCTGGTTATGCACTCACCAACAGATCAGGTTGTCAGTATTGATAACGCGACTGAATTATTTGTATCTGCAAAGCATCCTAAGAGCTTTGTTAGCCTCGATGACGCGGATCACCTGATGACCCGTGCAAGCGATGCGACCTTTGCCGCTGATGTCATTTCAAGCTGGTCCGGTCGTTATTTTGATCCTCCCCAAAAAGCAAACACCTCTCCTGAACAATCGTATGACGTTATTGTGCGTGAAACCGGGCAGTCTGGACCTTTCCAGAATGAGGTATTCGTAGATGGTATCAGGTCTCTCGCCGATGAACCGGTTCGGGTTGGCGGTGCTGGCACCGGGCCAGACCCTTATGCCTTGGTGTCATCTGGGCTTGGCGCTTGCACCTCTATGACGCTGCGTATGTACGCCGACCGCAAAGGGTGGCCGCTAGAACGGGTTACAGTGCATTTGAACCATCGCAAGGCTCATATGGAAGACTGCATCGATTGCGGTCCCAACAGTAAGGTAGATGTCTTTACGCGAGAGATTTTGATTGAAGGTGACTTGTCCGATGAGCAGAGGTCGAGACTGTTGGAAATCGCGGATCGTTGCCCAGTACACCGAACGCTGGAATCGGAGGCTGTTATTGAAACGCAAGCCGTCATACAATCGGCTTAATGATCTTTAATGAGTGTTAGGCTGTTACTTTCGTAAAAGAAGTTACAGATAGGACTAAGAATTGTCTTGGAGGCATAGAACGCTATGAAATTGTTTGGCATTTCCCGCAACGCGATTGTCGCTGGAGTGGTTGGCGCTAGTGCCATGGGAACCATCTTCTGGGGACCGACACTTCTGGAGGCAGACGCCCGGCCGGTCATCATCGAAGCACCGAACGGTGCGCCGATCAGTTTTGCAGATCTTGTTGAACAGGTGAGCCCGGCTGTGGTCAGTGTGAATGTCGTTTCTGAACAGGAGATTAGTGATCTAACTGATTGGGAACGTTTCTTCGAGCGCTTTCAGGGTGGTCCAAATCTGGACCAAGATGATGATGAAGACGGAGCCCGTACACGTGAGGCGCGGTCGCTTGGTTCAGGCTTCTTTATCTCTGGTGAGGGACATATCGTCACCAATAATCATGTGGTTGAAGGCGCTACTGAAATTCAGGTTGTCCTCGAAGATGGCCGGGAACTTGATGCTGTACTGGTTGGCCGCGACCCACAAACTGATCTGGCTGTGATCAAAGTGAGCCAACCTGGCATTTTCACCTATGTCGAATTTGGTAGTTCTTCGCATTTGCGTCGCGGCGACTGGGTCGTTGCACTTGGCAATCCGTTCGGTCTCGGTGGCACAGCGACGTCGGGTATTGTCTCAGCGATTGGTAAGCCGGGCGACCAGGGACGCTCCAGTACCTATACCGATTATTTGCAAATCGATGCTGCGATCAATCGCGGCAATTCAGGTGGCCCGACATTCGATCTTCAAGGCCGTGTGATTGGCGTAAATACCGCTATTCTGTCTCCCTCGGGAGGGTCAGTCGGGATTGGGTTCGCGATTCCGTCGGATACGGTGAAAACAATTACTGAAACGCTGATTAGAGATGGCAGGGTGGCACGTGGCTGGCTCGGCGTGGTTATCCAGGATTTGACGGTCGACATGGCCGATGCACGGGGATTGACCGACGCAACGGGGGCGATCGTCTCACAAGTTACAAGCGATAGCCCAGCAGATAAATCTGGTATCAAGCGCGGCGACGTTATCATCGAAGTCAACGGTCATGGTGTAACCGATGCAACCACGACAACACGGGTTGTAGGCGGTTTGCTGGCCGGATCGACGAACAGGTTTATTGTCCTGCGTGATGGCAAGCGAACGAATGTCTCGGTGACAGTTGGCGAACGGCCAGAGAATCTTGATGACGTTCTTAACCAGCCAGACAACGATAATTCCGAGGATGATGAGGCCGGTGAGGAAGCTCCGTTGGGCGTTACATTGCGCCCATTGAACCCATCTGATCGCGAGGACATGGATATCGCTTCAAGTGAGTCCGGCATGGTCATTCAATCTGTTTCGGAGGACAGCCCGCTCGGCGACCTTGGTCTGGAAGTCGGCATGGTCATTCTTGATGTAAACGGCCGACCGCTGAATGAGGTTGAAGACCTCGAAGATGCGATCGCTAATGCCAAAGCCAGAGGACGCGATAAAGTGTTGATGGCGGTTCGAAGTGGTCAGCGCACCTTGTTTGTGCCGGTCGATATTTCTGGGGAAGACTAAACCCAAGGAGGGTGTGATGCGGGTTCTTGTTATTGAAGATGACCTTGAACATGCTGATTTCATTGAAAAAGTTCTGTGTGAAGCTGGGCATGATGTGGAAACGGTTGAGGATGGAGATTCCGGCCTGGTTAGGGCGCGCGAGGACAGCTTCGACGCGCTTGTCGTTGACAGGATGCTGCCCCGTAAGCCGGGTTTGCAATTGGTTGAAGAGTTCCGGAATGGCGGGGGTACAACCCCGGCTTTGTTCCTCTCGGCTTTGTCGGATGTCAATAACCGGGTTGAAGGTCTGAAAGTTGGCGCCGACGATTATCTTGCCAAGCCATTCGCTCCTGAAGAACTTGTGGCCCGGGTTGAGGCGCTTGGTCGACGGCAGATTCAAGGCGAACCACCGGTTACAAAACTGAAAGTCGGCGAGCTGGAAATGGACTTGCTGGCCCGCAAAGTAACGCGCGCTGATCAGCGGATCGATCTGCAGCCGCGCGAATTCAAGCTTCTGGAATTCCTGATGCGCCATGCGGGTCAGACGGTGACGCGAACAATGCTGTTGGAGAAAGTGTGGAATTACCATTTTGACCCACAAACCAACGTTATTGATGTGCATATTTCCCGTTTGCGCGCCAAGATTGACAAAGAATTTGATCAGCAGCTGTTGCAGACTGTGCGCGGGGCGGGGTACTGCCTTCAGGCATGAAGTCTGGCCCATTCGCCTTTGTCCGAACCACAACGTTTCGGCTCGCTCTGGTTTATTCTGTTCTGTTTGCTCTGTTCTCAGCGGCATTGCTTGGGTATTTATTTCAGGCTACCGTTGGGGCAATGCGAACAGAGGCGAAAGCCCGGCTGGAATCTGAGTTTCGTACATTGGCTGTCGCCTGGAATACGGGTGGACCACGCCGTCTGGAGCAATCCTTACTGGAACGCTCACTGGTTCAGGTCCGCGATTTTACCTACCAGTTCGAAACTGCCGAAGGCGAGGTAATCGTTGGTGATATGCCCTATATGCCGGTCGAAAAGGCGATGCCGATCGGGGTTGTGCGCAGCGTAACCTTTGAAGTTGAACGCCCGCTGTCCGACCGTGCCCCAGAAATCACCAAGATCGAGGGCCGAATAACCACACTTGGCGATGGCAGCGTCCTCTTGGTCGGCATCAAGATGGATGAGCGTTTGCGCTTGGTTGGCCGTGTCACGCAAGCCGTGGCAACAGCCGCGCCGATTGGTGTTTTGTTAGCCTTGTTAGGCGGTTTTTTTAGCGCCAGATATGCCGCTGGCCGCGCCGAGGCTTTGACGCGTACAGCTGAGGCTGTGATGCGAGGTGACCTGTCCCAGCGCGCGGATGTGCATGGCTCCGGCGATGAGTTTGACCGTTTGGCGGAACACCTGAATGCGATGCTGAGCCGACTAGAGGAACTGATGTCAACCACCCGTCATGCGGGCGAGTCTATCGCCCATGATTTGCGCTCGCCACTATCGCGATTGCGCAACCGACTTGAAGTCACGTTACGCGGTCCGATTGATGAAATGACAGCGCGTGAAACTCTCAATCAGACCGTTGATGAAGTCGACAAAGTGCTTGCGACGTTCAATGCAATTTTGCGCTTGTCGCGCGTCAATGCTGGCGCAGAAGGGCGGTTGCAGCGGTTGGACTTGAGCGAACTTGCCGATGAAATGGCGGAGCTGTTTGAACCGGCAGGCGAAGCGGCAGGGTTGACCTTCTCATCTGATATCCAACCTGATCTGGTGACGCAGGGTGACCGGGCGTTGCTCGCGCAAGCCATCTCGAACATTCTCGACAATGCGATCAAGTACACACCAAGCGGCGGGCGTATCCAGTTCAGCGCTTTGTCGCATGAAGAGACTGTTGAAATCCGTGTTGAAGATACCGGGCCAGGTATTCCGGACGCTGACCTGGAGCGGGTTAAGGAACGATTCGTACGCCTGGATGATGCGCGCACACAGGCCGGTTCCGGGCTCGGGCTGGCCTTGGTTGAAGCGGTTGCTGATCTGCATCAGGGGCAGTTCACGCTCATGCCTGGACATGGGCTAGACACAAAACCTGGCCTGATTGTTGCGCTTGTCTTGCCAAAGGATATTTGACGGCAAATGGACGACTTGTTTCAGCCGATTTCCATCGAAACTGCCGGCCATCACGCGCCATACCTTCGCCGGTTGTTACACCGATCTGGTCAAGATCTGGACCAGTTAGGCGCCGAGCGGCTGTTTGAGCAGGCTTGCAGTGCTTGCCTGAACCTTCCCGAAAACACTCCAATAGACACAGCTATGACCGCCATGCGTCGTGCCAAGACTAGCGCGCATCTTGCCATCGCGTCGCTTGATCTTGATCAGTCGGATATACTCGCTGAAACGGTTAAGAGGATAAGCAATTTTGCGGATGCGGCTGTCGACGCGGCTTTGCGGATTACGCTTTACCATGCCGAGCTTTCCGGGGATGGCTTGTTCATGATCGCGCTCGGGAAGATGGGCGCGGGCGAGCTCAATTATTCCAGCGATATTGATATGGCGGCTTTCTATGACGGCGCGCGGTTTGAGGGTGGTCAACGTGATCCGGGTGATGCCGCCAGCCGGTGCATTCGCGATGCGATGCGTATGCTTGATGAGCGCACGGCTGACGGATATGTCTTTCGTACCGATTTGCGTTTGCGGCCTGATCCGAGTTCCACGCCGCTGGCGATTTCCACCCGCCGAGCAGAGCTTTATTATGAAAGTGTTGGCCAGAATTGGGAGCGTATGGCCTGGATCAAAGCGCGGGCTGCGGCGGGCGACCGAACAGCCGGGGCAGAATTTCTAACCACGATGATCCCGTTCGTGTGGCGTCGCCATCTCGATTATTGGGCAATTGCAGATGTCCGGGCGATCAAGAACATGATCAATACCAAGGCTGGCGATGTCGCACAGTCGGAGCCTGCAGCCAACATCAAACTGGCCCCTGGCGGCATCCGTGAAATCGAATTCTTCGTACAGACCCAGCAGATTATTTTGGGCGGGCGTAACCCAGATCTACGTGTACGCGGGACGTTGGAGGGTTTAAAACAGCTGGTCGAGATCGGCGCGGTTGAACCCACCACTGCGACTGATTTATCTTCCGCCTATATCCGGTTGCGCAAGATTGAGCATCGTATTCAGATGCTTGAAGATCAGCAAACGCATACACTGCCATCGGATGAAAAGCTTCGCAGTGATGTCGCCGCGCTATGTGGAATTTCATCGCTTCAACAGTTTGATCAAGCTGTATTGGCGATCCGTGAACTGGTTCATCATCACTATATGAACCTGTTCGCAGATGAAGCCCGCAAGCGAGCAACGGCAATTGCTGGAAACCTGGTATTCACAGGGGTTGATGACGATCCGGGGACTTTGACAACATTATCCAATCTTGGCTTTGGTGATCCATCGCAGGTGATCGGTGCGGTTCGCCGTTGGCACCGCGCCCGCACGCCTGCGACACGGACACAGCGTGGGCGTGAATTACTAACCGCGATGTTGCCGGACTTGCTCTCTGCGATGAGCCGGACGGGTGAACCTGGTCAAGCCTTTACTCGATTCAGCCGCTTTTTCGAAGGTTTGCGGTCGGGTGTGCAGGTTTTGGCGATGTTGATGGCTGAACCGGAATTGATGGAGGATCTGGTCACCACTTTGGCATTGGCGCCGCGCATCGGTCGCGCTTTGGCGCGTCGCCCCAGCTTGCTAGAAGCGCTCCTATCGGTATCTGACCGTAGGGATGTGCCTGAGTTTAGTGAGAAGACCGACTTCGAAACCGCCATGGATCAAGTCCGCCTCTGGCAAGGTGAGCAGGCTTTCCTGATTGGTCACCGGCTTCTGCATGGCCGATTGGCTGCTGGAGATGCTGCAAATGAATGGAGCCATCTGGCTGAGACTTGCATTGGCCTGATGGCGCAAGCGGCTGAAGCTGAAACGGCACGTCGGTATGGCCGTGCGCCGGGTGAATGGAGCGTTCTGGCGATGGGCAAGCTCGGTGGCCGCGAAATGACGGCAGGGTCTGACCTTGATATTCTGGTGACGTTTGAGGGCACAGGAGAGGGCGACGATCAACTTTGGTTTACCCGATTTACCCAGCGCTTGATCACAGCCCTGTCGGCTGAAACCGCTGAGGGCAGCCTCTACGAAGTTGATATGCGGTTGCGCCCCTCGGGCCGGGCCGGGCCAGTGGCAACATCGATCAAGGCATTCGAGACGTACCATTATAATGATGCTTGGACCTGGGAACATATGGCGCTTACCCGCCTCAGGCCGGTCACTGGTTCAACCCTGCTCGGCAAACGCGCAGTTGCGATTGCGCAAGCCGCTATCCGTCTTGGCGACCCCGATAGAAGGACAAAAGATATTCTCGACATGCGTCAACGCCTGATGCGCGACAAACCCGCCAAAGGCCAGTGGGATCTCAAAATGCGCGAAGGTGGACTGGTCGATCTTGAGTTTATTGTCCAGCATGCGCTGTTGACGAGCAAGCAAGCTCTTGAGCACTTTCCTGAGCTTCCAAATGCCATCCAGGCGCTCGCATCGGCAGGCGAATTTACGCCGGAGCAAGCAGATACTCTTCGTGATGGTTTGCGCTTCTTGCAATCTCTTCAGCAGGTCCAACGCCTGGCACACGGGGCTGATACGAGCCCTGGTGAAATCTCGGCGGGTCTGAAGGATCGTCTTTGTCGAGCCAGCAAATGTGAAGATTTTTCGCTTCTGGAACAACGGCTTGAGAAGTATTGTTCAGATATTGCTGCCCTTCGCGTAAAAAGAATCGGCAGATTGGCGACGGACAACTGATTCTCATTCGTTTAATCATCAGGTTGAACAAAAAGGACCCAAAAAATGAAAAAATTAGTGACTGCATTACTCTTTGCGAGCGGTGTTAGCGCTCTGACTTTTACAGCTATTGCGCAAATGGACGAGCCCAGCGAACCTGGCCAGCATCCAATGCTTGAAAGACTTGATACCAATCAGGATGGAAACATTACGCAAGACGAACTTGCCGCCGGTAAATCGCAACATTTCACCAGCGCTGATGCAAATGGTGACGGCGCTGTCAGCATGGATGAGTTTGAAGCTGCGAACACAGCAAGGCGTCAAGAGCGTCGGCAAAGACGGACGCAACGCAGGTTTGATCGCATGGACACGAACGGGGATGGTGTGATCTCAGCGGATGAGCATGAAACGCATGCGGCGACTCGAATGGAGCGACATATCGCGCGGATTGATACAGATGGTGACGGTGTTCTGAGTTCGACTGAGCTTGATGCGGCGCGGGGCGCGCGCGGGGAAAGGCGTCATCGGCGTCATGGCGATCGTCACCAATAGGCATCGTTTGACGCTTGGCCGAGGGCTGTGTTTCCCTCTCTCGCCTTCGGCCAAAAAGCGTCTAAACTGCGCCGGTGTCAGGCTACAACGAACGTGAGAAAATTGCCCAAGCGGCCGCCGGCGACCGGAGGGCCCAAGCGGCAATTGTCAGGCAGAGCATGCCGGTGATTTTTCGCGTATCTTACAGAATGCTCGGTGATCGCGCCGAAGCAGAGGACGTCACCCAGGAGACATTTCTACGGGCCTGGAAAATCATGCCACGCTGGCAGCCGAATGCGAAATTCTCGACTTGGGCTTGTACGGTGGCTCTCAATCTTTGCCGAGATCGGTTGCGCAAGAAAAAGCCGGTTTTGATGGATGAACCACCTGAACAAGTGGATGTTGCGCTTCGTCCCGAACAGGCCTTGGCCTCCAGGCAAGCCGTGAGCCGGATCGAAGCAGAGATAGCCTGCCTGCCGATCCGGCAAAAAGAGGCGCTTGAGCTTTGTGCAATTGACGGAATGGGTAATATTGAGGCGGCCGAGATCATGGGTGTGAGCATCCACGCGCTCGAAAGCCTGCTAGCACGGGCGAGGCGATCCCTTCGTGCGCGGCTGAAACAGGAGATGGATCAATGACCGATACGGGCATGACAGCGACGCGCGTTCTGGAGCTTATCGAAGCCTATGGCGGTGCGCCTGACACTTGGCCAGAGGCTGAACGTGCCGGGGCGCAGGCGCTGATCGACGCGCAGCCAGAGGTGTTCGAGGCTGCCCTGTTAGAGGCATGCCGGTTGGATGGTTTGATCGCCGTGCGTCCAGAGGTTGAGCCATACACTGATCTCTATGAGCGCATTCTCGACGACGCGCCAATGGCCGAGGTGCGAGGCCGCAGCGGGCTGGCCTGGTTTAAAAGCCTTATCTTGCCGCAAGGCATCCGCTGGCCTGCTGGCGCTGCGTTTGCCAGCCTGATGATTGGCGTGGTCGGCGGTTACGCTTATGCCTCAACCGGGACAGTCGAAAGCTTTGATCAGATCGATCAGGCCTATGGATCATCATTTGACCTTGATGCCGCTGATGACTGGTTGAATAGGGAGGAGGGGGCATGACGCCATCAAAACTGCCGCTTTGGCTTGTGGCGTCACTGATCGCCAACGCCTTGCTGATTGGCCTGCTGATCGGCGGTGGCTTGAAGAAAAGTACAACGCCAACCCCTCAAGTCTCGCCGAATGAGCTTCAGATCGCCAGAAGCATTCACGACGTATTGCCAGAAGAGGCTCGAAGATCGGTTCGCCGGCAGTTTCAACAAGCGCTTCGTGCGACACAGCCAGAACGCCGAGAGATCAGGCGGCTACGGCGCAAGCTTCGCCGCATGCTGCTCGCGGAGACGTATGATCAAGCGGCCGTCGCGGCAATCTTTGCAGAGTTACGCGCTGCAGACAGTGCGATGCGGGCGAGTTTGCATGAAGAACTGATCCAGCAACTTGGCGAGCTTAGTCTGGAGCAGCGCCAGTCGGTTTTGCGCGACTTAGGCCGTGACAGGCGCGATGCCGCGCGCCGTCGCCGCGCGCCGCCTCCTTCACCTCCAGACGAATAGGCTCAATCTTTTGATTTGTGTGCCAGCGCGCTTGCATTGGCGTCCCAATTCTGACCATTGAAGCGATTTATGGTCACATCCAACGACACCCAGTCATCCAGGCATCGGTAGGTCACTGCATAGCCATCTGGATTCGAACGTGGCACGTAGAATGCCTTCACTCCGCAGACTTTACAGAACAAGTGCCGCGCCGCGCCGGTATTGAACGTGTACTCAGTCAGCATGTCAGCGCCAGCCAGCAACCGGAACCGAGAGGCCGGGACGATGACGTGAATATTCCCGCTCATCGCGCAGATTGTGCAGTTGCAATCCTCAACCTCAATCGCGGGCGGCAAGTCGACCTCAAACCGGACCGTGCGGCAATGGCAGCCGCCTGAATGTTTATTTAAGGTCATGCTGTTCATTCGGTTTTCTCACGTGAGTTCACTAAGTGAAGTTTAGGCTTAGGCCCTGTCAATCAGCCGACCCAAACGGGTGGCTTGCGATGCGCCCATGGCTGCGTGCGTTCCAACTGCCCGGCCAGCGCAAACAGTGCGCGTTCTTCGCCGCAACGCGCCCCGAACATCATGCCCACAGGCAGGCTGTTTTCGCTCCAGTGTAGCGGCACTGACATGGCTGGCGCCCCCATCTGATTGAACACCGCACACCACGGCGCAAAGGTCGTCACGGCTTCACCATAGGCATCCATATCTACCGGGTTCAGCGATAACAGGCCCAGCGGGTCTGGTTCACGCGAGAGGGTCGGCGACAGGGTGAAGTCATACTTTCCCTCATCCAAAAACCGCTCATAAGCCATCGCCGCATCAATCGCAGCTTGATTGGCGCGCATCAGTTCCGCCATCGGTACGGTCTTGCCAAACTCACGCATGCGCAGCGTTACAGGCTCCATATCATCAGCCCCCAACTCACGGCCTAGCTCTGTACTGCGTTCTTCCATCAGCATCGCCATTGCCGCTGAAATGGTCATCAACAGGCCTTTGCCAAGCGCCTCGCCATCCATATCCGGCCCGGTCTCCTCGACAATATGACCAAGATTTTCGAGCAGCGTGCGCGTCGCATCCAGCCCGGCTTGGGCTTGCGCGTCAGGCTTCGTGCCATTCGGCGCAGTACTCCACAAGGCAATACGTAGCGGTTTTGGATCAGCGTCCAGCGCGCTCAGAAATGTCCCATCAGGCGGCGGCGCATCATAGCGCGATCCGGTCTCGCGTCCCGCCGTTGCATCCAACAAAGCCGCATTATCGCGCACAGATTGTGACACGGCATGGGTGATCGATTGCCCGTTCCAACCTTCGGTTGTCGCTGGTCCCATCGGTGTGCGCCCGCGTGAGGGTTTCATCCCGAACAGGCCGCAACACGCCGCTGGAATACGGATCGAGCCGCCGCCATCGGATGCCTGCGCCAGCGGCACCACCCCTGCTGCCACCGCTGCCGACGCCCCACCAGATGAGCCGCCGGATGTGCGCGTCACGTCCCAAGGATTACGCGTCTGCCCGTACAGGATGCTTTCAGTCGTCGTCGTCAGGCCGAATTCCGGGCTGGTCGTGGTCGCGAACAGCGTCATCCCGGCGGCCTTGTAGCGCTCGGTAATCACACTGTCATAGGGCGAGACATAATCCTTCCAGGCCTGCGCGCCATTGGTTAGTGGCGCGCCCTTGATCGCCACGCCCAGATCTTTGGTCGGGTAGGGCACGCCCTTGAATGGACCATCAGGTATGCCATCAGAAATTTGCGCCTCGGCAATCTCAGGAAACATATTGGCGAAACAATTCAGCTCGCTTTGCGCCTTCTCGGCCCGGCTCAGCGCTTCGCTCAGTAATTCACCGGGAGTCACCTCACCCTTACGAACCAGCTCCGCCAGCCCCATCGCATCATAATCAGCGTAATCGTCCATGTGTTCCTCCAGCGTTTTTGAGAGGATGGACTGAATAGAGTCAGTTGAAAAGACTGCCGTGCGGTCAGGCTTTTTCAAACGCCAGCTTGGTCCATTCCACACCTTGCGCAATATTCACTGCGCCAATGGAGGGTTTGCGTGTCTGAAATAATAGCGTCAGCCCATATTCTGCGGCGAGTGCAATGGTTTCCTCGCCCGTCACCTCAAACATCCGCCGCTCTTTCGGCACAGGACCATGGCGCAGCGTCATAAACAGGCGCGCACCGGGCGACATCAGTTGCGCAATGTTCGACATCCCGGCCACTCGATCCGCCGCCTCCAAATGCATCCACACCGCACTCATCATGATTAGATCAAACTGCACACCGCGCGCCATGACTTTGGCAAGGTCCGGCAAGCGATCGTCGAGCCATTCGATCTCCGGTTCCGGGTGCAGGCGCGTCGCGCCCTCACGCATCTCCGCAACGGGCTCCACCGCCAAAACACTATGCCCCTTGGAGGCAAAATAAGCCGCATCCCGCCCCGTACCAGCGCCAATATCCAGCACAAGCGACGGCACGCTAGGAAACCAGTCCAATAACCCCGCATGAACCCGTTCCGACGATGCACTTTCATAACGCTGCAGCATCGTGGGCGCTTCGGCCGCGTAGCCAGCAGTGCTGGAGGTTGGCGATGAGGTCATCAGGTAATTCTATAGCTAAAGTGACTATAGTGCAGCACTATTTATGCCCGAGTGAAATTGGTCTGCTCTAGCCCGTGGAAAACAGTTGCAATGTCTGCGGTATTCTCAATTGCCTGGCGTTCGAGGTCATCAATCTTGAACGGGGCTACGTGGCCGTAACGATCGATCCAGATGCGGTCCAGTTTTGGCTCGGTCAGGGGCCCAGCAAAGCGAACTGATTTGACCTCGCCGCCGCCTGATTCAGCCGACTTATTGCTCGGCAGGTAGATCGTTCCATTATTGAAATCGACAGCAAAGGCAATCACACCGGGTAACAAGAATAAGAGCAGTCCGAGACCGTCAAGAATCGCAACACCGGGATCGATTTTGCCGTCAATCTGACCCTTACGTTCAGGATATAAGATCGTTCCACATCCCGACACCGAAGCGCCAAGAAGACCAAGGGCGCTTCCAGCTAATAGTGTGCGTCTTGTTTGCATCATGGCTTCGCTCCTTTGGTGCTGGCAGAGAGGCTAGTGGCAGAGGCTCAATTATCTCTTAAGATCGCTTACTCCGCCGCCTCTACCCCATCATCACCCTCAATCGCGTCCAGCATCACGGCGGCGCAGTCGGCGATCACGCTGCCCGGTGGGAAGATTGCGACCGCGCCTGCTGCATAGAGTGCGTCAAAGTCTTGCGGCGGGATGACGCCGCCGACCATGATCTTGGTGGCTGCTGCGCCCTCATTGCCAAGCGCCCGTTTCAGTTCCGGAACTAGCGTCAGATGCCCGGCCGCCAGTGACGAGGCCGCGACAATGTCGACGCCCGCCGCGCGTGCATCTTTCGCCGCTTCTTCCGGGGTCTGGAATAGTGGCCCGATCTCAACCTCCCAGCCGAGGTCCACCAGCGCCGAGGCGACGACTTTCTGGCCGCGATCATGTCCGTCCTGACCCATTTTTGCGATGTAAATCCGGGGCTTGCGGCCATGTTTGAGCGTGAAGGCTTGCGCCATGCCCGCCGCCTCTTTCGCGCGTGCATTGGACGCCACGCCCGCGCCATAGACGCCTTTGATTGAGCGGATGACCGCCTTGTGACGTCCTTGGGATCGCTCAACAGATTCAGAAATTTCACCGACCGTCGCCTTGGCCCGCGCCGCGTCGACGGCCAGCGCCAGAAGGTTGCCTTCGCCGCTTTCAGCCGCGTCGGCAATCGCATCCAACCTGGTATCCACTTCGCTCTGATCGCGCTCCGCTTTCAGCCGCGCTAGTTTCTCCAACTGCATTGCCCGCACTGTCGCATTATCCACTTTCAGGACCGGCACGTCTTCGTCCTCGTCGAGCAGGAATTTGTTGACGCCGACAACTGTCTGCTCGCCGCTATCAATTCGCGCTTGGGTTTTGGCGGCGGCTTCTTCGATGCGCAGTTTCGGGATGCCTTGTTCGATGGCTTTGCGCATGCCGCCCATCGCCTCGACTTCCTCGATATGTTCCAGCGCGCGGGCAGCCAGATCATGTGTCAGGCGCTCAACATAATAGCTGCCGCCCCATGGGTCGATGGTTTGTGTCGCGCCGCCTTCTTGTTGCAAGAAGAGCTGCGTATTACGCGCGATACGGGCCGAGAAATCGGTCGGCAGGGCGAGCGCTTCATCGAACGCATTGGTGTGCAGGCTTTGGGTCTGCCCACCCGCCGCCGCGATGGCTTCCAGACAGGTGCGGATGACATTATTGTAGACGTCTTGCGCCGTCAGGCTCCAGCCCGAGGTTTGCGAATGGGTGCGCAGGGACAGTGATTTCGGGTTCTTTGGTGCGAATTCCTTTTGCACTAGTTTCGCCCAGAGAAGGCGTGCGGCGCGCAGTTTGGCGACCTCCATGAATGTGTTCATGCCGATGGCCCAGAAGAAAGACAGGCGCGGCGCAAAAGCATCAACATCCATGCCTGCACCAATGCCAGCGCGGATATATTCAATTCCGTCGGCCAGCGTATAAGCCAGCTCGAGATCGGCCGAGGCCCCGGCTTCCTGCATGTGATAGCCGGAGATCGAGATCGAGTTGAATTTCGGCATGTTCGCACTCGTATAGGCGAAAATATCCGAGATGATCCGCATGCTCGGCTTAGGCGGATAGATATAGGTGTTGCGCACCATGAACTCTTTCAGAATGTCATTCTGGATCGTCCCGGCGAGCTTGTCTGGCGTCACGCCTTGTTCCTCAGCCGCCACGATATACAGCGCGAGGATTGGCAGCACCGCGCCGTTCATCGTCATCGACACCGACATGTGATCCAGTGGAATGCCGCTGAACAGCGTGCGCATGTCATAGATACTATCAATCGCCACGCCAGCCATGCCGACATCGCCTGATACGCGAATATGGTCGCTGTCATATCCCCTGTGGGTTGCAAGATCGAACGCGACGCTCAAGCCCTTTTGTCCCGCCGCCAGATTACGTCGATAGAAGGCGTTGGAATCCTCAGCCGTCGAGAAACCAGCATATTGCCGGATCGTCCACGGGCGCTGCGTATACATCGTCGGATATGGCCCGCGCCCATACGGCGCGAGACCGGGATAATCGTCAAGAAAGTCCAGCCCTGCCGTATCGGCGGCGCTATAGGCGCTGGCCAGCTTGATCCCTTCGGGCGTGTCGAGCGTGCGGATGCGTGGGGCAAAGGAGGCCGCGTCCGGCATTCCAAGATCAAGTTTGGTAAAATCAGGGAAGGTGGTCATGCGCTTTCTCCAAAATTCGCTGTCCCTTTGTAGGGTGCAATGAGCGCAGCGAATTGCGCCAAATCTCGATGCAAATTGCTAAATACCCAATCCTCAGCGCGCTCGGTCAGCCCATGTTTTACGGGATTGTTGTAGGTGTAACCTATGTGGTTTTCATAATCAGCATCATCGCGGATCAAGTGCTCCCAGAAGCGACGCTGCCAAATCCCGCGCTCGCCCCGCTTCTTGCGCGTATGAGTCGTTGCTTCAGTCTTGGCGATATGGCGCGAAAAGTGAGATTTCAGAAGATACCATCGCTTCGAAAAGTCATGATCATGTTGCGGCAATTGCCAGACACAATGCAAATGATCGGGCAGAACGGTTATTGCGTGCGTTTTGAAGGGGTGTCGCGTCTGAACATATTCATAAGCAGTACGTAGAAGGTCTATATGACGGATCAACAAGTCACTTGAACGATCACGCAAATTGACCGTGAAGAAGTAAGTGCCGCCATCGGAATAGAAACGTCGATAATGGGACATCAATCATGTCCTCTATGGTGCATATGTAGGGTGCAATGAGCAAAGCGAATTGCACCAATCCAAGTAGATGTCATCATTCTACCCCACCCCCAACTCAGCCTGCGCCAGCGTTAGCTGATGCACGACATCGCACCCGGCAAACACGTTGCTATCCACACCGTCGCCCGCAAACTTTCCGGTGATCCAGACGCGCACTGCGCCAGCGGCATTCAACGCTTTGGCCGTTGTTGCCGCTTCAGCTTCGTAGCGCTTGTCAGACCCGCAAATCACCGCGACCTTGCAGCCGCTGGCTTCGAAACTGTCGGTCTCGACCGCCTCAATCCCACCCGCCGCGAACAGGTTGCGGGCAAAGGCCACACGCCCCGTATGCTCAGCGATAGAGCCTAGCGTTTTGACAAAGATCGCCGGGCGTTTGCCGGTCTTTGCCAGATACGCGTCGGCGCGTTCACGTAAGCCTTCAAACGGCTCGGCCAGTCGCATTGCCACTAGCGGATCGGCGACCGCGTCAGCCCCGGCAACTGGCTCAAAATCCGGGATCAGCGTTGCCAGTCCCGCCGGATCAACCCCGCCGCCCATAACAGGTGCGACAGCCGCCGCAACCGGGGCCTTCACCCCATCCAGCTTAGGGTACTCGCTGACACCGGTGAGCGGAATTTTCCGCCGCGCGACAGCCTTGACCAGCGCCGTGCGGGCCTCACCAATCCGCGCTTGAACCGCCCCACTGACCAAGCTGCTCGCGAGCCCGCCTTCGCGCTCAATCATCTGAAACTCGGCCCATGCCGCCTGTGCCAGATCATCCGCCAAAGTCTCTGTGAACCATGCGCCACCACTAGGATCTGCGACCTGGCCGAGGCCGCTTTCTTCCATCGCAATGATCTGCGTATTGCGCGCCACCCGGCGGCCTAATTCTTCCGGTCGCCCGAGCGCTTCATTGAAGGCGCGCACAGTGATCATGTCCGCGCCGCCAACCGCGCCCGCAAAGCAGGCCGCTGTGCCGCGCAACATGTTCACCCACGGATCAACCCTGGTCAGCATCCGCGCGCTGGTCACTGCCTGTAGGCGCATCGGCGCGGCCGCAAGCCCAAGCGCCTCCTGCACCCGCGCCCATAGCCGCCGGGCGCTGCGCAGTTTGGCAATGCCAATGGCGTAATTGCTGTCCAGCGCCAGGGTGAACAGCAACTGCACCGCGCTTTGCGCCAGCGGCAATCCCGCCGTCTCCAGCCGCCGCAAGGTATCGACCGCTTGTGCCATCAACCAACCCAGTTCCTGCGCCTCGCTACCGCCCGCCTCGTGCACAGCGCGGGCATCCACGCGCAGTATGGTTGCGAGCGGAAAAGCATCCGCTAGCACCGTGGTCAACGTGGCCAGCTTGGCGAAGGAAGCGTCCAGTCCACCGCCAATTTTTCCGCCGCGAACCAGCGGTCCGAACGGGTCGATATTGAACGCCAGTCGTTGTGCGTCGGGCGTGTCCTGCCGCTTGGCCCAAAGTGCGAGCAATCCGGCCATGCTCGCGCCCGACCCGGCCCCGCAATGATCCAGTGCAATGGTTGCCAGATCGCCGCGAACCCCGGCAAGGGCGGTGCCCAAACTGGCTTCATCGCGTATCATACAGCCATGCGTCCCGGTGCACTCCACCGCCAGCTCAATTGAGCTGACCCCGCGTTCCAGATCGCCCAGGATTTCAGTATTCGTTTGCGCCGGGTCGGGATGGCTAAATCGCTGCCGGATATCCCATTGCAAATGAGTGTTTGGCTCACCGACACTGCCGCGCAGATAAGGCGCCTCACCTGGCGCGCCGCCAATCGAGTTTGCGCTGGCAAAATCGGTTTCGCGGTAGAGTGGGTGGATGGCAATATCGTCACGCGTGCGCTGTGTAATCCGGTCGATCCCGCCGCCTTTCAGCGCCTTGTCGACCGCCGTCAGCCAGTCGGCTTCGCTGGCATCGGCAAAGCCATTCGACAGGGGAAGAAACGGGTCACTCATATCATCGCCTGCGCTAAAACTGTATCTTGCCAGAAATGGCGCAATCAGACCCCAAAGGTCAAGTGTGACCTACCGCCAACAGCCTGCCAAACTGCACATCCGACGCCACGTCATGCCTTGCCGGGTCAGGGTTGAGCGTTAGGTATGATCCAGACCTGATCTTGATGTTGAAAGAGAGCCCTCATGGCCTTGCCACCAATTTTGCAGAACCTGCGCGTGCCCATTATCGGAAGCCCGCTTTTCATCATCTCAACTCCCGAACTGGTGATCGCGCAATGCAAGGCGGGCGTAATTGGCTCTTTCCCGGCTTTGAACGCCCGGCCAGGCCCGGTACTGGATGAATGGCTGGATCGTATCAGCACCGAACTGGCAGAATGGGACGAGAAGAACCCGGATCACAAATCAGCGCCTTATGCCGTCAATCAAATCGTTCACAAGACCAATAACCGCCTCGAACATGATGTTGAAATGTGTGTCAAACACAAGGTCCCATTGGTGATTACCTCGCTGGGCGCGCGTCAGGATGTCAACGATGCCATCCATTCCTATGGCGGTATTGTGATGCACGATATTATCAATGTCGTGTTCGCTCATAAGGCGCTTGAGAGAGGTGCTGATGGCTTGATCGCTGTTTGTACCGGCGCGGGTGGTCATGCCGGGCGTTTGTCGCCGTTCGCTCTGATCCAGGAAATCCGCCAATTCTTCGATGGTCCGCTGGCTCTGTCTGGGGCTATCGCCAATGGCGGGGCGGTTGCTGCGGCCCAAGCGATGGGCGCGGATCTGGGGTATATCGGTTCGGCGTTTATCAGCTGTCATGAAGCCAATGCGGTTGAGGGCTACAAGGACATGATCGTCGACTCCAAGGCTGGCGATATCGTCTATTCCAATCTGTTCACCGGGGTTCACGGTAACTATCTGTCGCCGTCCGTCGCCAAGGCTGGACTGGATCCAAACGACCTACCGCAAAGCGATCCAAGTGCAATGAACTTTGGCTCTGGCGGCAATCAGGACGCCAAAGCCTGGAAAGATATTTGGGGTTGCGGGCAGGGCATCGGTGCGGTCCAGACCCGGATGTCAACGGCGGACTATGTTGACCAATTGGAGCGCGAATATCTTGGTGCGATCAAAGCGTTGAACAAGCATCAGGGTTATGCTTTCGCCGCTGAATAGGCGCGATCGGTTGGATTGATGTTGGTCAATCCATGACTTTTCGATGCCGTATGCGGTGGCTATCTGTGTCGGAGGGCTGTGTTAGGCACTGGATAATTGTTGCATAGCGGCCTCTCAATCCCGCGGTTCAGGTCGACGGCGACTGGCAATTGGCTCTCTCAATCCGCCTTAGTCTCCGGCGTATTCATAGTTCTCCCCACAAACCTATTGTGGCTGGAGGCTGTGTCATGCACTCAAATCAAGACGACCTTGCAGACAGCCGAGGTAGGCGGTGATGCTGTACCGCTCACTCGCCGAGGCCGATATTGCATTGCAGAAGAATTGGCGCTGGCCGCACTTTTCGCTGGCTGAGCTGGCATGTCATTGCGCTGGCCGGTTTTGTAATGGCTCCTATTGGCACGACTCAGATTTTCTGGATCGTCTGGAGGCGTTGCGCAGGGTAGTGCGACAGCCGCTTATTATCAATTCAGGGCACCGTTGCCGGCAATGGAATGCCGCGATTGGCGGCGCGCCATTGTCTCAACACAAGCAGATTGCTGTTGATATTTCGACCCATGGCCATGATCGCCGGGCTCTTCTGGAGGCCGCGAAACAGGTTGGATTTACCGGCTTCGGTCTGGCGCGAACTTTTCTTCACATTGACCGGCGGGCGCGGCCCGCAGAGTGGTCTTACAAAAGGAGTAAACATCTATGGCAGATATAGCAGGATTGGCCGCCAGCGCCGCTGGTGGCGGCGTGTTTGGACTGGTCGGGACAGCGCTCGGGCGGGTGGCTGGTTTCTTTGAACGACGCCAGACCATGAAGCACGAAACGGCGCGCTGGGCGCACGAAGTTGACCTGATCGGGATGCAACAAGCCGCAGCTCGTCAGGAGACCGAGGCCGAGTTGGCACTGACCGATGCGACCGGGCGCTGGGATGGCTTGAAAGCCTCGATGACGGCGGAGGCTGCAATTGGCCAGTCTTATTTGTGGGTCGATGCGATACGCGGCCTGACCCGGCCAGTTCTAACCATGCTACTCTGGTTGATCGCGACGGGGATCTGGTTCGGCACTGACCCTGAGGGGCAGACCTCGATTATCGAAACGGCGACGTTTGCAGCAACCGCTGCGACCCTCTGGTGGTTCGGCGACCGCGCCCCGCGCTCAAACTAAAGTACAAAAAAAGCGGCCAGGAGAACACTCCTGGCCGCTTCGAATTGGGTCTGCTGAACCTTAGAAGGTTTTTGATACAGACACGAAGACTTGACGCCCAACCCGGTCATAACCTACGCCAACCGGCACGTTACGGATGTCCTGATTGAAGCCACGAGCATCTTCATCGACACGTGGTGGGTCTTGATCAAGCACGTTCTGGACACCAACACGCATTCTCCAATCACCGCCATCATAACCGACTGATACATCGTGATAGAATGTATTATCAGTACCAAAACAGCTAGGTACGATGCGACTTGCAGTTCCGCCTGTTTGTGTAGAATCTACACAATTGTTCGGAATATCTGCATCATCAACCTGAGACTGCTTGCCGATAAGCCGGGTTTGCCAGAAAAAGTCAATATCGCCAACATTCAAACGTTGAAACATTGAGGCACGCCATTTTGGGTTGCCTATTTCGCCAACACGATCGGTGAAGACAGCAGGTGCGCCAGGAAGAATAACCGTTTGGCTGATTTCTTTAGACCTGGTTGCCTGACCAGAGACAGAGTAGTTCATCTCTTGGCCACGGTAGGAGAAGTCCGTGTTAAACGCGGCGTTAAAGTCCCAACCATTTGCATTTTCCTGAGCAATGTTGAACGGCGTTGCGTCAACCTCGTTCAGGAAGCCAGTGTTTGGGTCACGCAAACGTCGTGTACAGAACGGATCGTCCGGGAACGAATTCGAGGTGTAGCATTCGCCGACCAGGAAGTTAGCTGACGGCTCGAAAACCGATCCTTTGATCTCAATGTCAAAGTAGCTCGCACTGAACTGCAGGTCGAATGAGTCAAAGAACGGCTGTTCGATAACAAACCCCAACGAATAAGAAGTCGATTCTTCCGGATCTAGGCCGACATTACCGGCGCTGAAGGTTTCTACTTGTCCTGTATTGATGCCGATGGCCAGTGAGAATGGATCGAGACCCTCGGTTTGGCAGTTAACCAAAACATCCGGGTTACGACCATCAAGGTCACCAACACCATCACCATCAGCATCAGCTCCTGGTGTATAGGCATCAAGCACACCATCACCATCTGTATCAGACTGAGCCAGTGTTGGCACTTCACATGGGTCTGTCACGTTGGCAAAGCCAGACTGACCAGCAAGGAACAGTTCCCGCAGGTTTGGCGCCCGGAAGGACGTACCATATGTCCCGCGAAGGGTCAGGAAATCAGTAGGTTCATACCGAACTTTACCGGCATAAGTCGAGTTCCGGCCATAGAATTCATGATCGACCAGACGGCCAGCCAATTCAAATTCCAAGTTGTGGATTAGAGGCTGGTTCTTAATAACTGGTACCACGAGTTCACCAAAGATTTCGAACAAGTCAACATCACCGCTTGTCGGGCGATCAAGGAAGAAGCCTGATCCTAGTCCTCTCGCCGTGACGTCGTCTGACCTGGTCTCGATTGCATCCTCACGCCACTCGATACCAATCAAAGCTTGAAGAGGCCCTGCAGGCAGTTCGAATACGGGTCCGGTAATATATGCACCGGCAATGGTCTCGTCGACGAATGTCGTTGAGCTACGGTTGCCGGATAGATAATCAAGCAAGCGCGGATCTTCAAACTGTGGTGCCTCGCCATTGACCGGGTACAACCCACCGAAAAACGGATTGAACGGAATACAAGGTTCAAGCGACTCACCTGGGCTGAACGGTGCATTCGGGTTTGGCGTTGGGGCACAAACAACTGTACCTGTGGCCGGGTCAATTACCGTGTTCAAGGATCGAATCAGGTTTTCCTCAAGAATCACACCGCGAGACGAATAACCCTGCGACCGCGTGTAACCCCCAAACATCTCATATTCCCAATCACCCAGACCTTCGGTGATGAAGCCGAGGTCGCCGCGAAGCCCGGCAATGCCGCGATACTGCGTGAGTTCCGATTCAACACCAGAAGGTGTCGGGTCTAGGGGACGCATAGTGAAATTCGCGTTTGGTCCAACACCACCCAGCGTAAATCCGGATAGTTGGATAAACGGATTGTTGGGCTGTACTGCGACATCAATCACACCTGGGCGGCCCTTAAACTGGGATTGCCGATTTGATAGGCTGAATTCCATGAAGGCTTCAGTTCCGGGGAGTGAGTCAATGTTCATAGTGCCGGTTGCGAAAATTGCGGCGCGTTGAAAGCTTGGCAGCACTTGCAGGTTTTCGTTCTGCAAGACTGTAAGGCCGGTCAAAGCATTGAAATTTCCGCCGAGGTCAGCGAGTTCGAAGTTAGGAATGCCCGCGACAGGGTTTGTTGTTCCATTACGTCCGAGTAAAATAGCGCCGAATGGGAAAGCTGCAAAGCTTTGGGACTGAACCGAAGTACCCAATTCTATCCCGTCTTCGGTAATATCAACCGCACCACACACTCGCTGGCCGGCAAAATCTGGCCAGTTGTCGCCTTGTGCGGTTGTCTGCATCCAGTCACGTGAACAGCCAAGCAGCTCTTCTTGACGGAAATATTCGCCAGAAATCACGAATTTGGCGCTATCATTGCCAACTCCGGCAATAAAATTGAGACGAGTAGACTCGCCACCTTCTTCCAATGTTTGGTTCAAGTTGCCACCGATCTCAAGACCTGTAAATTCGTCTTTAAGGATGATGTTCACAACCCCGGCAACGGCATCAGAACCATAAACCGATGAAGCGCCGTCAAGCAGGATTTCGGTACGCTCAACCATAGAGCTTGGGATCAGGCTGATGTCAGCAAATGATGGCGCGCCTTCGATACCCGCAGGGGCATAACGGCGACCATTGATCAGGACCAAAGTTCGTTCTGGATCAAGACCACGAAGCGCAACTGACGAAGCACCAGGGCCAGCATCTGAGACGAAGCTCGAATTGAGTTGTTGGTCGAGCTGCGCACCCTGGACAACCGATGTTGTCCGTAGCGCCTCGGCAAAATCAAGGAAACCAGCGTCTGCAATTGTATCACCATCCAGAACCTGAACCGGTGAGGTTGAAGTGAATGAATTGCGCGCGATCCGGGAACCGGTGATAATCACTTTGTCTTGACGGGCTTCGTCTTCTTCGTCGACTTCTTCAATGACAACAACAGTTTCATCGTCTGTTGCCGCATCTTGTGCGATTGCAGCGCTGGCCCATAGGCCGCCTGCGACACTGGCAAGCAACGTGGTTGCAAACAGCTTATTTTTAAACAGATCCGTTTTCACGATCTAACTCCCTCTGAGATACAACGCGCTTGCCCACTCTGAAGGCGCACGCGTCCTTTAATGCGAAAATAGCATTACGCATGCGCAATCTCTGAAACGCCAAGCTTGCGGCGTCAATTGATACGGGCCGCATTTGTCGCCTTTAGCTGTAGGCTGTTTTACTGTGTGTTGATTTTGCCACATTTACGCCATGATTTGGGGGCGATTATTTCTGATAAGCCGTTTTTTGGGACAGAAATGCCCCTTTCCGTGTTGTCGCTGTGGTAGATTACCCAGTGTGCCGCGCCACTGTCTCAGCGCCGCTTGACGCCCGTCGCAGGGCAGGGCACCCCATTCATGATGCGCGCGCTTTGCCTCCTTCTCCCCGTCAGTCTGGCAGCTTGCAGCGCCGCAACTCTGCCTGAGCCTGACAATCTCTGCGCGACTCAGTCAGGCTGCGTCTCGGCCCCGGCGCGTGATGTGATCGCGGTCGATGGCGACACGTTTGAGCTACGCCGTCTGACCATGGATGGCGAGCAGCGCATCCGCCTGCGCCTGATCGGCTGGGACGCGCCCGAGACCGGCGACAGCGCCAATTGCCCCTCCGAAGACGCTCTCGGCCAGCAAGTCGAAGCCCGCGCCAAAGCCCTGTTCGAGGCTGGCCAGACCCTCACTTTCCTGCCCGAGGGGACAGATCGTTTCGGCCGCACCCGCGCGCATGTCTGGCTCGATGGGCGTCACATTGGCTGGCTGCTGGCCGGTGAGGGCCTCGCCGCCGAGTGGCCGCCGCACGCCATCAAGCCCGACTGGTGCGCCGCGCCATGAGTAGCGCTAACGACCTCCGCCGCTTTGCCCTGTCACTGCCTGACGCGGCTGAGCGCCCGCATTTTGACCGCGCCAGCTTCCGCGTCGACGCCCCGAAAGGCAAAATCTTCGCGACCATGCCCGCCGACGGCGCAACCGCTAATCTGATGCTGAGCCGCGACGAGCAAGACATGCTGTGCGCCGCCGAGCCGAGTATCTTCGCGCCGGTCCCGAACAAATGGGGCGAGAAGGGCGCTACTATAATGACCCTGGCCAAGGCCGACGCGGCGACGCTGCAATCGGCGCTGACCATGGCCTGGCGCCGCGCTCACCCAAAGCCCTAGATCGCCGGGCCGTCATAGCCCGCCGGCAGCAGGCTACGGACATAGTCGCGCAGCACGTCGTCGTCCATCGCATCAAGCTCGGCCAAGGTCCGCATCGGCTGGCCCGATGCGCCGATCTCACGCTCGGCCTCCGGCTCGCCCTCAACCTCACGGATCAACGCGTCGAGCGACGCCTCGCGCCGCCGCTTGGTCCGCCACGCCCGCAACAGTCGATCCGCCTCACTGATCTCCTCGCAGGCCAGCGCCGCGCGCACCGCCTTGAGCAAATCCTCCGATGATAAGTCTTCAACCTGTTTCTGCGCCGTGTCGCGCAGCCCATCACGGCGTGCCTCATACTTCGCCCGCGACGCGGCCTCACCGCCCGTCCAACCCGGATGCCCCGGCCCGGTGATCTGCGCCGGGTGATCCTCGGGCAGCCCGCGCCCGTCATAAAACCGGCCAGAGCGCGCATAGCCGCCCGGCCCCGGCGGGTGCAACACGGCCGCCCCAATATGGGGGATTGAGGGATACAAATCCGCCAACCGAAAGCCATATAGCTTGGCCCACCGTGCATAGCTCGACGAAGCAATCCCGAGTGTCGCCCGTATCGCCACAGGCCCCTCACCACCGCGCGCCCGGCGCTCCGCCTCGGCGCACAGGACGCGGCGTTCAGCCATAGAAAGAGTCCGCAAGTCGACCATCAGGAGAGCGTATATCGGGTGAGCATTGGGTCGGATTGAGCGCCCGAAAATTCTCTAAACCTGTCATCCCGGAAAGCTTGTCAAAGCATATCCGGGACACCCGTGGGGACCCGCCATGTTTACGCGATAAACAACCCGGCGGGCCCCCACGGGTGTTAAGGCCCGCCCTACAGCATCGCAAAGCGATGCATGTCTATCCGTCAAAATCCAAGCTTCCGATTGCTCCGGACTTGATCCGGGGTCTCCCACAACCCGCCCGGACTCAATCGCACGAGACCCCGGATCAAGTAGGGCGGGGTTTACATCGCCATGACGCGAGCCACCTCCAACCAATAACTCAACACACCAAAATGGCGGGTTGAAACCCGCCCTACCTTGCCTCAAAATCGAACCATGCCAAATTACCGACGCCTGTTTTACCCTGGTGGCACCTACTTCTTCACCATCAATCTGGCGGACAGGTCGTCCGATCTCTTGGTTGGTTATATCGACGATCTCCGCGCGAGCTGGAAAGCGGTCGAAACCAGATACCCCTTCGAAACCATCGCGGTCGTCATATTGCCTGAACATATCCATACAATCTGGACGCTGCCACCGGATGACCAAGACTTTGCCCGCCGTATATCAATGCTCAAAGCGGGCTTCACCCGCCGCCTCCCAGAACCCCTCAAATCAACCGGTCGCAAAGGTGAACGCGGTATCTGGCAACCACGCTATTGGGAGCACTTGATCCGTGACGAGAAGGATTTCGAAGCACACGTCAATTACATTCACCACAATCCGGTCAAACACGGCCACGCCGCCCATCCCGACGATTGGCCCCACAGCACATGGCACCGCTTCAAACGCGACTACGATCAGGAGTGGAAACCCGTAGATTTAGATAAAACGGGCGAACCGTAGGGCGGGCCTTAACACCCGTGGGGGCCCGCCGCCTTCAAAATCAATCCCAAAATGGCGGGTTGAAACCCGCCCTACAATCCCAACTCCTCTTCCCTTAACCGCTTCACCTCATCGCGCAATCTGGCTGCGTCTTCAAACTCCAGGTTCGCGGCGGCTTCGCGCATGTCTTTCTCCAGCGCTGTGATCACGGCGCGGAGGTTGTGGCCGCCCGTATAGGTCACGGGGTCTTCGGCCATGCCTTTGACGCGGCGGGATTTGCCGCCTTTTAGCTGTTGCGCTTTGCCGCCGGGTTTTTCGCCGAGGGCACCGAGAATGTCGGTGACGGCGCGGGTGATCGTGGTGGGTGTAATGCCATGCTCGAGATTGTGGGTGTGTTGTTTCTCACGGCGTCGGTCGGTCTCGAGCATGGCGCGTTCCATACTGCCGGTCACCCGGTCGGCGTAGAGGATGACCCGCGCGTCGGCATTGCGCGCGGCGCGGCCGATGGTCTGCACAAGGCTGGTCTCGGAGCGCAGGAAGCCCTCCTTGTCGGCGTCGAGGATCGCCACCAGCGCGCATTCGGGGATATCCAGCCCCTCGCGCAGCAGATTGATGCCGACCAGCACGTCAAACTCGCCGAGGCGTAGATCGCGGATGATCTCGATGCGCTCAATCGTGTCGATGTCGGAGTGCATGTAGCGCACCTTGATGCCCTGTTCGTGCATGAACTCGGTCAGGTCTTCGGACATTTTCTTGGTCAGCGTGGTGACGAGGGTGCGGAAGCCCTTGGCGGTGGTGGCGCGGATTTCGGCGATCACGTCATCGACCTGATTGGTCGTGCCGGTCGAGACGGGGCGGACCTCAACCGGTGGGTCGAGCAGGCCGGTCGGGCGGATCACTTGTTCGGTGAAGACGCCGCCAGTGGCCTCGAGCTCCCACTTGCCGGGGGTGGCGCTGACATGCACCGTTTGCGGCCGCATCGCCTCCCACTCAGCAAATTTGAGCGGGCGATTGTCGAGACAGGACGGCAACCGAAAACCATACTCGGCGAGCGTCGCCTTGCGACTCCTGTCCCCCTTAAACATAGCCCCCAACTGAGGAACAGTCTGATGACTTTCATCCGCGAAAACGAGCGCATTGTCGGGTAGGTACTCGAACATTGTAGGGGGCGGTTCGCCGGGTTTCCGACCGGTTAGGTAGCGGCTGTAGTTTTCTATGCCGTTGCATGAGCCGGTCGCGGCCATCATTTCGAGATCGTATTGCACGCGCTGTTGAATGCGCTGGGCTTCGAGCAGCTTGCCCTCTTTTTCGAAGTGGGCAAGCGTGGCTTTCAGCTCGGTTTTGATGCTGGTGATCGCTTGGTTCAGCGTTGGGCGCGGGGTGACGTAGTGGCTGTTCGCATACAGTTTGATCGCTGGCAAGTTCTGGCTTTTGCGTCCGGTCAGTGGATCGAACTCGACAATGCTTTCAAGCTCGTCGCCGAAGAAGTTCAGCTTCCACGCGCGATCCTCATAGTGCGCTGGGAAGATGTCGAGCACATCACCTTTCGAGCGGAATGTGCCGCGACTGAACGCCATGTCATTGCGCGTATATTGCAGCGCCACGAGCAGGCCCGCGACCTCGCGCGGATCAATCCGTTGGCCAACTTCCAGCTTCTGCGTCATCGAGGTGTAGGTCTCGACCGAACCGATGCCATAGATACACGACACCGAGGCGACGATAATCACATCATCGCGTTCCAAAATTGAGCGCGTTGCCGAATGGCGCATTCGGTCGATCGCTTCGTTGATCGAGCTCTCTTTTTCGATGAACAGGTCACGGCGCGGTACATACGCTTCGGGCTGGTAATAGTCATAGTAAGAGACGAAATACTCGACGGCATTGTCTGGAAAAAAAGATTTGAACTCGCCGTAAAGCTGCGCGGCAAGCGTCTTGTTCGGGGCGAGAATCAGGGCAGGGCGCTGTACGGCTTCAATGATCTTGGCCATCGTGAATGTCTTGCCGGTCCCGGTCGCACCGAGCAGGACATGATCGCGTTCGCCAGAGTTGATGCCTTCAACCAGTTCAGGGATCGCGGTGACCTGATCGCCTGCGGGTTCATATTCAGAGGCTACGCGAAACCGCTTTCCTCCTTCGATTTTTTCCCAGCGCCGGTCCGGTCTGTGCGGCGTCCACTCAGAACTTGGCAACAGGCCGACAGCGTCTTTGGCCGCGCCGGACCAGTCGAACGAAGCGGAGGCGTCAGCAACGCCTGAAGAGGATTTCGAAGACATGAGACCATATGTAGAACATGCCCAGCGAGTCTTAAAGTCAAAACCTGTCAGTCGTGACCTAAAACAAAAAGACCGCCCCGGTTTCAGGGCGGTCTTCGTGAGCTGGTTCAAGCTCCTGAATTCTGACAGCGTTCAACAGGGCTGCCGTGCCTGTAATCAGATGGCTCGCAGAGGTTGCTCCACGAGGTCTCCAATACAAACGAACTCAATCGCCTTACCTGGTTTCTCACTTGACATTGGATCACCTCCTTTCAGTTGTTGAACAATTATCCGAAACGCACGGGTCTCAGATAATTTTAACTAAGCATGACTCGTGCCTAATGAAATATGAATGTCAGAAAATTTAACCTTATGGCGGCGTCTCGTGCTGGCGAGGAAGCAAGCATATCTCTTCGTACAAACGAAAACCCCGGCGCTAAGGGCCGGGGTTTTGGGTGGAAAAGGGTGGTTATCCGTCCGCTAAGACGCCAATCACTAGCCCGATAATCGCGCCTGTGGCAATCGACGCGAGGATCGCATCGCCATTATCATGATCGCGCACCCAGTGGTGGCCATAAGGTGGCTCATACAGCCCATAATAGCCGTAATCACCTAGAATCACTGTGCTGCCATGATAGCCGTAGTGACCGCCGATATAGTAGCGCGGTGTATAATTGCGATAATGATCGTAATAGTGGTTATAGCTTATATAGCTATAGTACGGCGTGTTATAGTAATGGCTCGGTCGGTAATAGCTCGTGTGAGACCGATATCTGGTGTTGTGACGTCGGGAATTATGCCGAGTGTGTCGACGGTCATGACGCCTACTGGAATAGCCTCGGTCATGACGGCGTGAATTATGATTATACCCGCGATCACGGCCATGGCGGCGAGAATTATCCCGGTTGTGGTGGCGGCCTCTGTCTCCGTTGTGGTGGCGGCCTCTGTCTCGGTTGTGGTGGCGCGCTCCATCGCGGTTATGACGACGGGTATTATCGCGGTCATTGCGATGCGTGCCATTGTTTCGGTGGCTGTTATTATCGCGTCGATGCGTTCTTTGATCGCCACGATCGCGGCGATGCGTTCCTTGATTACTGCGGTCGCGGCGATGCGTGCTTTGATCCTGGCGCCCGCGTCGGTCGCCACGGCTACGGTCCGTCGTGTCGCGATGTTGACGGCGAGCTGTGCCTTCTGTCCTGCTGCCAGCAAGTTCGCGGTTATTCCGGCGCGGTGTGTCACGTCGGGTTGCGGGCGGGCGAGTTTGTTGCGGCTGTTGTTGTTGCTGCTGTTGTCGTTCGCGCCGACCCTCGCGGCGGCGCTCTTGGCGATTACCACGATTGCCTTCGGATTGGCGCTCAATTTGGTTGCCGCGCCGGTCGTCGCTTCGTCCTTGCGCTATTGCAGCAGGGGTTAGCGTTACTGCCGAAAGGGCAATAGCAGCAACACTCGCCGCTAGTTTTGAGAGGATGGCCATGGGCGTCTCCTTACGTGTTGTGGCAAGTAACCTTGCCTGGATCTCGGCTGTTCGTGACAAGCCTTGGATACAACAGTAGATATTCAGCCTGAATTGCACCTGAACGGAGTTTTCATGTCAGCTGGCAGCAATGACATTTTTGTGAACGCCGCGATCACTATCCCGGCATGGGAAGTGAGTGAAGCTTTCGTGCGGGCGTCTGGACCGGGTGGGCAGAACGTCAACAAAGTCTCGACTGCAGTACAGTTGCGCTGGAATGTCGAGGCTTCATCTATCCAAGTTGACGTGAAGGTCCGTTTCAAGCGGCGATACCGGGCTCGTATCACCAGCGGCGGCGATATCATTATCGAAGCCAAAGAGCATCGCAGCCAAGCCCTGAACCGTGAAGCGGCGCGCAAGCGATTGGTAAAAATGCTTCTGGAAGTTGCCGAACCACCCAAGCGGCGGGTGCGAACCCGCCCAACTTTTGGGTCTGTAAAACGCAGATTAGCCTCAAAGAAGCGGCGTGGCACCGTCAAAGCCCTACGCGGCAAGATCGCCGACGAGGACTAAAAGGGACCACGCCAATTCAGCTAGCTTGCTCGATTGAGCTTGTCGTCACGATAAGCGGCAATACAATCAGACGCGTCCTTCCTGACATGGCTATCTGAACTCAGGACAGAGCGCCCTTCACCGGTAAAGCGATTGTCATCACATTCCTCATCATTCGAGTAGGTGCCGCTATCATCACCGAAGTCGAGGAGCAACGTTTTCGCACCGCTTGCGATGGCTGCACGGCAATCGGTGGCGTCGTGTAAGACGTGGCTACGCATATAATTATAGGTGTCGCCATCATCATTGAACCGGGCGTCATCACAATCACCATCATTGGCGTAGCTACCGCTATCATCACCGAAACTGATACTAGATGAGGAGGTGGTTGTGCTGGACCCTGAGCTTCCGCCCATGGCTGTATTGACCTTGGGCGCGATATTCAGGATCGTGTCCATATTAAATTTTATGTTTTGCATCGTCATCCCGCCATCTAGAATGATGTAGCGAGAGATGCCGTACGAGCTGCCTGTGCTCCAAACACTGGCAGCTGCATATTGAACATCCTGGGTGTTCAAGTCTTCAAGCGAGCCCCCGCCATCGCTCGCATAGCTAACTACAATATTGATTCCGTTGCACAGCTTGTCATCGTTGCAGGCCGTTCCATCCATTGAGTATTGCAAGCCATCCTCAAGTTGGGCTGACACAGTTACTTCATCTGAATTCCGACTTAGAATTGTGTGCCCCTTTGACGTCACCAAGGCTGCAAGATCAGCGAGTGTGACGCCGGTGACCATGCGGTCATTGTCGGCGAGCGAAGACTCTTGTGCAGTTGCTGTTGCTGCCAAGCCGAGTCCGATCAGGGCCGCTAGTGTTGTTTTTATCATCGTGCTTAATCCCCTAAGCAAAGTTGATTTTGATAATGACCGGGATCATTATTTTACAGTAATGCAATATTTTCCAACTTCTGCAACTGCGCGAGCTGTCGAGGCTGTTGGTGAAGAGGCCAACATTGAGATCGTCTTTCGCCGGCCAATCACGGGCGAGTCGATCAAGCATTACAGGCCCTTGTTTGGGTTCAGTAGAAATTTATCGCCTGTGGATTTAGCGCAATAGCGTTTGGCAGTATCGGCTTGCAGGGCCTCAATCAGAGAAATTTCCTGAGTATAATGGCTAGCAAATGTTGTGGTAATCTCGCGCGCAACCCGCATGCGAAGCTCACCCGTTCTTTCCAAACCTATGCGCTGCAGGAAAGGTGGTAGCAGCCACCCCCCAACGCCCCAAGCCATACCATAGGCGCGATTGAGGATGGTCGGTGACGTATCCAGGCCGCCATACAAGTAGGCTTGCTTATGCGCGATTGAGCCGTAGACGCTGTATTCTGCGGCATTCCGGCTCGCCGCGATCTCCATGCAAGATAATATGTCGCTGGCCAGCTTGCCGCCGCCAGTTGCATCAAAAGCGAGTGTGGCACCGGTGGCCTCGAGCGCATCGGTCAGATCGGCCTTGAAGCTGTCCAAGCTGGAATTGACGACATATTTTGCGCCGAGCGCTTGCAACAGATCAACTTGGGCCTGTTTGCGAACGACATTGACCAGATCAACGCCGTCAGCTTGGCAAACCTTGTTGAGCATCTGGCCGAGATTCGATGCGGCAGCGGTGTGGACCAAGGCTTTATGGCCTTCCATTCGCATCGTCTCAACCATGCCCAGAGCTGTCATCGGATTGACAAAACTCGACGCACCATCGCGCGGCGTGGCTCCGGCTGGCAAAGGTAAGCAGTTGGCCGCTTCGATGCAGCGGTACTGAGCGTACATTGCCCCGCCGAACAGGGCGACTGTTTTGCCGATCAAGGCTTGAGCCGCGTCGGATGATCCGGCACTGACAACGACGCCTGCGCCTTCATTACCAACCGCAAGAGCCTTGCCCGAACGCGCCGCCAAGCGGGGCATCAAATGTTCCGGTATGGGGGCACTCAGTACCGAATCTTTGCCGCTACCCGTTGTTGCCGCTTGCCCGATATCAGCGGGCCCAAACAGAACGCCAAGATCAGATGGATTGATCGGTGCCGCCTCAATCCGCACGATCACCTGATCGTCTGCTGGTTCAGGAATGTCGACGTCCATCAAGATCAGATTGAGTGTCGCATCGCCATTGACGCGCGATTTCATTTGCAAGGCGGTTGTCATCTCCGACTGTCCTTCTCATCCATTAAAAATAGCGTTCAAGACTGGCTTAGCGAAGGGTTGTCTGGGTAACAAGCCTGCCCCGGCGCGACCCGCTGGGCTATATGGTTCCTACAGAATGACGGCGCAAGCAACGCGTGCGCCCGCGCCGCCAATCGGTTGGGTCAGGTGGTCGTCACGGCCGTCATGGATGATCAGGGCGGCACCATCATCGTCGGCAAGATCGATCATCTCGAACAGTGCCGACACGGCCTCATATCTGGCCGCGCCATCCGCTCCGGCAAAGATATTCGGCAAGTCGCCGCCTTCGGGACCTTTAGGGTTGAGCAGGCCGTGGCCACCCTCAACCTTGCCGACATGACCGCCGGACAGTTTGAACACGCCGAGATCGTCGCAGCTGCCAACCTGATGCAGGTGAAGGCCGTGCCAGCCGGGCGTGAGGCCAGCCGGATCAATCGCCACCTCGATCAGCGTACCCTTCGGGCCACTGAGCATATTGACAGCCCCAATCGTTTCTCCGTCTGCTCCGATGACATTACCTGTCATCCGCATCATGCTGGGATAAACGCCTTGATCCGGGCCAGGCAGGTCGGCTTCGGCAGGAAAAACCGCTCTCTCTTGTACTTGCGCCGAACTGCAAGCTGCGATCAAAAATGCTGAGGCAATAAGGGCTTTACGGATCATTATCGGGACTCCATTGGCAAAGGTCCGCGAATGATACGAGTTTTGGAAGGCTTGTCAGCCATGCCCAACGAAAATGGCAAAGAAGTGATCGACCGGGCCGATTGGGTTCTCGTACGGCTAGGTCATTTCGACAGCCGATCATCGGCGCAAGCGGCGCACCAATGGGTATTGCGCAGCGGGGTTAAGCTCGCGCACGCGCTAGATGTGTTTGAGTTTGATGTCAGTGGCCTGCATGGCCTCGACATTGGTGCCTCAATCGGCGGCTTCACTCAAGTCCTGCTGGCGCGCGGTGCGAGGTCTGCCGTGGCAGTGGATGTTGGACGCGATCAGCTGCATGAGCAAGTGGCAAGCAACGTGTGCGTAGTGTCGCTGGAAAGCAAAGATGCAAAGGCACTGACAGCGGTGGATTTGGGGGCGCCGCCGGATCTGGTGGTCTGCGATGCCAGCTTCATATCGCTGAGAAAATTGCTCGCCGTGCCCCTGTCACTGGCCAGCCAGACCGCGTGTCTGGTCACCCTGTTCAAACCGCAATTCGAAGTCGGCCGCGAACATGTCGGCAAGGGCGGCATCGTGCGTGATAGCGCCGCTGTGCAGAGCGCCGAGGCGGCGTTCGTGGACTGGCTGCATGCGCAGGGCTGGCACGTCGAAGCACGTACTGACAGCCCGATCAAAGGCGGTGATGGCAACGCGGAACGGCTGGTATATGCGGTGCGGGTCTAGGGGCCTGGCCCCAAGTCTCAAACCCGATCAGGTCGCTTATTTGCTTAGGGCGTTTGTGAAGGTCGCCATGTCGAAATAGTCGCGCCAGACAGCGATTTTCCCGTTTTGCATCTCAAAGACGCCGCAACATGGAAGATCAACAGCTATCTCGCCAATTTTCGTGCGGTCGAGCCGTTCGGCAAATACCACCTCACCATGCCCGATAATGTTGAGTATATCCCATTGCGTGCTTGTCCAGTTGGCAAGAAAATTGGTGATAAAAGCTTTCAGATTATCGCGTCCGGACACCGGGCCGAGGGGCATATTGTGATAGGTGCCATCTTCGGTGAAATAGTCGACCAGTTTGCCAACATCCAAACTCGACCACTCGGCAATGAATTTGCGAATGATTTCAACATTATCGCTCAAAATAATCTCCTGTTGCTAGCCTGCCGGTCCGCGCCGTGGGCTTTCTTGGCGGCGGTTGAGGAAGGCCAAGCGCTCGAACAAAGCGATATCCTGTTCGTTCTTGAGCAGCGCGCCGTGCAGGGGCGGGGTCAGCTTTTCTGGGTCTTGCTCGCGCAGGGTTTCGAGATCTACATCCTCGTTCATCAACAGTTTCAGCCAATCGAGCAGTTCACTGGTCGAGGGTTTCTTCTTCATCCCCGGCACTTCGCGCATCGAGTAAAACGTCGTCAGTGCGTCCGAAACCAGCTTCTTCTTGATGCCCGGATAGTGCACGTCGATGATCTCTTTCATCGTCTGCTCATCGGGGAATTTGATGAAGTGGAAGAAACAGCGGCGCAGGAACGCGTCGGGCAATTCTTTCTCATTGTTCGACGTGATGATGACTATCGGGCGCTCGGTCGCCTTGATCGTTTCGTCGGTCTCGTAGACGTAGAATTCCATCCGATCGAGCTCTTGCAACAGGTCGTTCGGGAACTCGATATCGGCCTTGTCGATCTCATCGATCAGCAGGATTGGGCGGCCCTCGGCGGTAAACGCCTCCCACAATTTGCCCTTGCGGATATAATTGCTGATATCCTTGGAGCGCTCCTCACCCATCTGGCCATCGCGCAGACGAGCAACGGCGTCATATTCGTAAAGACCCTGGCTGGCTTTGGTCGAGGATTTGATGTGCCACTCGATCAGATCAATACCGAGTGCCTTGGCGATCTCTTGCGCCAGCACGGTCTTGCCAGTCCCCGGCTCGCCCTTGATCAGCAGCGGGCGCTCCAGCGCGATGGCGGCATTGACCGCAACTCGCAAATCGTCGGTCGCAACATAGTTTTCTGTGCCTTCAAAGCGCATGGGAATTCCTTAAGAGGTGTTTACGTTGACGCTATGGATAAGGTCGCCAGCGCGAAGGGCAAGGGGTTACGGCGGGGGAGGTTATGTCGCGGGCAGACACATACCTTGTCATCCCGGCCTTGAGCCGGGACCCAGAATTTGTGGGCCCTGTATTGCGGCTCTGGGTCCCGGATATTTTCGCAGGGCGAAAATTCCGGGATGACAGGCCGGATTGTTTCCGTCTCCCCGGCGCATGCCGGGGTCTCCTTGCGGTTGGTTTTGGAAGCTGCCGCATGAGACCCCGGATCAAGTCCGGGGAGACGGTGAATAGATTTAATCAGGGAGGGTTTCGAGATTAGTGCAGCCGCTCATGTTTCCGCCATTACAGGCCTTGGTGTAGAGGCGTCTAGCCTCAATCTTGTCTTGTTGGATGCTTTGACCAGTCATGTACATGAAGCCAAGATTGTTGCAGGCGTTCATGTTTCCTCCCTCGCAGGCGATAGTGTAAAGGCGGTGCGATTTCGTGTAATCCTGCGTCACACCCCATCCCAGATAATAAAATCTTCCTAGGTCCATGCAATCTGTCATAATATCGTTCATACAACCTTTGGCCCGGATAATGGCAGTTGCGTCGGTCAGGCCTTGCGCCCAGCTGGGCTGAGGCAGCACTGTTATGACCCACATTTCAACAATTGAGGCGTAGGCTTCGACAGGCGCGGAATTGATAGAGAAAACATCTCCCGGAGGGGGGGCGATTGGTTGGCTGTTAAAGCTGGCAATTGCGCCCAGTAGCTGATTGCCAAGGAGCCCGTCTACCGGGCCGACATAGAAGCCCTTGTCTTGCAGCGCACGCTGTAACCGCTTCACCGCATTTTCATGCTTGTCGACAGCAGCTTGGACCGCCGCCTCGTAGCGGGTGTAGCGCTCGTCGCGCAGATAGGATCGGTAGACCGTGATTGTGCCGACCGATTGCAAGCGGGCGTAGAACGCATCATCAGCTTCGGCAGCCTCAGCCGCCTGCGTATCCGTGATCGCCATCTCGTCGAGGTCTTCCAACAGGCCGCAGCCATCCTCTGCGCCGCCGAGACAAGCGCGATCATACAGCGCACGGGCGACGCGAAGCTCGCCGTCTTGCTCGTAGACGATGCCGCCAACCCAGCAGGCTTCCATATCGCCGAGATCGCAGCCTCGGTCATAATAGCCAAGCGAGAGGCTGCGATTGGCCTCAACCCCTTCACCATAAGCATAAGCGGTTGCGGCGCTCATACAGCCGGACGTGAGACCATTCTCGCAGGCCTCGACATGATAGGCGACACCGTCGCTTTCGGTCAGGGCTGTGGCGGGAACTGAAGTGATTTGTGTGGTGGGTTTGAACATTTGCCAGCCAATGATCCCGGCGATCAGGGCGGTGATGACGACGACGCCTGCAACCCACGGCGCTTTCGAGCGCGGCGGGGTGGGCGCGGTCTTGGTTATCTCGACATGTTTCACGGGCGCTGCGGTGGCACTCTCTTTCGCGCTGCGCATGTCGGCCATTTCAGCGTGCAGGGCGGCGAGCTCATCGCGCACGCTTGCGTCCTGGCTGTCGGGTGTGGCGGCTTGCGCGGCGCTTTCGCGTTCAAGCAGGTCAGGGCGGTCCAATGTGCGGGCGAGGGAGCGCAGGAAGCGCAGCCAGCCAGTATGGTTCGCGTCGCCGCTAAAGTCTGAAAGGTCGGCAAACTGGATGTTCCAGAACGCGGCGGGGCGGTCGAGGTCGGCGATCTGCTCGATCTGCAGCGGCACCAGCACGCCGCGCGTCTTGCCGATATCGCACTCAATCTTGACCCATGGCCGCGACAAGGCGTGCTTGCTCCACACACCAACCACCGCGCCGCTGGTCTTTACCGCTTGATCCAGCACATCCGGAAAAACATCGCCGCCATCTAGCCCCTCAGTGTCAAAAAACACTGTCAGGCCAAGGCCCTCAAGCAAATCCTTGATCTGGCGCGCCCGGTCGGTGTCGACGCGGGCATAGGATAGGAAGACGTCATAGGCCAGTATCTGATCCCCTTTGCTTGGGACAGGCATAGCAAACTCCGGGCGCTTGGACAGCTAAAATCGGGTCAGGTTTGGCTCGTCAGGTCTGAGATGACGACAGCTCAACCAGGCGATCGATCAAATTTGCAAGGCCGCGTTAACTATTTGGGCGCATTCTAGCTTGGTAGGATTGGGGTTGTCCAAATGCCGCTGAAACTATCGTTAAAGCCGGGCGAGGCCGTCATTGTGAACGGCGCTGTGCTACGCAATGGTGACCGGCGCGGCACTATGCTGCTGGAAAACCGCGCGCGGGTGCTGCGCGAAAAAGATATATTGCAACCTGAATGCGTCGAGACGCCAGGGCAGCGGGCCTATTTCGCGATCATGCAACTCTACCTGATGGGTGAGCATGACGGTGCTATTTACGACCAAGCCGCTGGCGCGCTGGCAGGTGCGCTTGAGGCGTCGATAACAGATCTTTCAAAGCAACGATTGCTGGATATTTCGCGGGCCTGCGCGGCTGGAGAAACCTATCAGGCATTGTCACTGTGCCGTCAGTTCATGAAACAAGAGACGTTTAGTGCCGGAGATCAGAATGGCAGCGCAGGAGACCAGCATGGCTGAAGACATATCCTGTAAACGCCCAGCAGATGGCGGCGACCCGGTTGATATCGAGACTGCAATTGCGATGATTGAAGCGGGTGATGCAGACGATAAACTATGCGTGGATCTTGGCCAAAAGAGTGTCGCCTATGCCGATGGTCGTTTAGGCCTACAGGGGCTGTTGCAGCGTTTGCGCGGCCACCGCATGTTGACATTGATGGCCAAGGCAGATGGCCAGAGCGGGGTCATATCCATGCGTTCTGGCAAACCCGGCATGCATCCCGATGTGGCAAGCATACTCGACGCCCTCAAGCACGACGCTTAAGCGGCGTTATTCCTCTCAACGTGATGGAGCGACGTGATGGCGGGCGAGTTTATTCCATTGTTCACGGCTTCGTTCGTGACATTTTTTGTACTGATCGATGCGCTAGGTGTTGCCCCGGTCTTCGTTTCTCTGACGGCGCATGGCCCGGCATCTTACCGCCGCTCCATGGCTCTCAAATCTGTGTTGGTTGGGACAATCATCATATTTGGGTTTGCCTTTTTTGGAGCTTGGCTGCTGGATCAGTTGCATATTACCATTGATGCTTTTCGGGCTGCGGGCGGGGTGTTATTATTCCTGATCGCCCTCGATATGGTGTTTGAGAAACGAACCGAGCGCCGCGAAACCCGGGCAGAGAGTGTCTTGGCAGAAAGTGACGACATCCCGGGAGTTCTTGATGATGTTTCAGTGTTCCCGCTCGGTATTCCGATGCTGGCTGGCCCGGGATCGATTGCCACAGCGATGTTGTTCATGTCCGAGAGCGCAAGCTGGGTAGGTAAGAGTGCTGTTCTGTCGGCGATCGCCGCCAATATGGTGATTTGTTTTATCGTCTTTCTAATGGCTGGTCCGCTGGTTCGGATTCTTGGTGACAGCGTCGCCGGTGCGATCACCCGGATCTTTGGGGTTATTCTGGCAGCCCTGTCGGTGCAGCTATTGATCGATGGCATCAAAGGCGCATTTGGGCTCTAGATTATTGTTTTCGCGCGCTTTGCGGGGGGCGAACCGCACACACTTCGCCTGAAAGCGCTTTAGCGGCGATGATCAGCGCCGACTTGGACGGATCGTTTCAGCCTGCATAAACGCCGACAAGGTCGTCCACAGCAAGGCCATACCAAGTGCCATCAGTGCCATGACTTGCAAGGCCAGGGTTAAGGTCCACTTTACGCCAATCTGTGCGAGTTCAAGAACTTCCGGACCGAGCTCTCGCGCCAGAGCAACCGAGCGCTCCCCACCAGCTTCGGTGACCAATAAAGCGCGTCGCATGTCTTCAGGGCTCGAGGCCTGTTCGACCAAGGTGAGTGCCCCTGAGGAGCTGGTCAGTTCGGCCAGGCGAGCGATAATTGCCATGTCCCGTGATAATCGGTTGAGGGCCTCTACTTCGGTGGCTGCTGTATAAGCGTCCATCACCTTTTCGGCGCGCTTGTCTGTGGTCAAAACGGATTCAAACGCAGTTGACAAGTTCGCGCGTAAAGTTGTTTCAGGCAACGCATCTTCTATCCGTGAAGAAATATAGCGATCGAAGCGCTGATTTAGGCGATCAGCTCTTTGCGCCGCAAGGAGAACTGATGCGGCATCCACGAATGACTGTCCGCTTTCGGTTCCCTCGAACTGTTTCGCCAGACCTAGCGCCCGCAATCGTAGTTGCAAACTATTGACCGGCTCGCCGATTAACCAGCGCTGGCTTTGGCGCACCAGATCCGATTGATCGCCCAAGAGAAAGAACGTCTTCTGACCGGAAAAGGGCTCTGGCGTAGACGGCCGTTCAGGGGCGGCTTCGGTACTCACTTCTTGTATTTCAGTCTCTTGGTTTGGGGCTTCAGTCGGTTCTGGTTCAGCCTCAACTTCAACAGAATCTGTCAAGGCAATTTGCGGCGGTGCAATTGCGCGTTGATAGCTCGCCCGGACAGTATCGGGAAGAAATAACAGGGCCGCGCGTGCGAGCCTTTGGTCTTCGGTCCCAACTTCTTCGGCTTCGGCTGCGGCCAGAACGGCTTGCGAATCCTGCCGGTTCATCATCAACGGAGCTGCGAGCAAATATCCACGTGCGGCTGAGAAATCGCGCTCCTGCAAGGTGACCTCAACCCGGCTTGACCAACGCGCGCGATCTTGACCCTCTTCAGCCCCGATACTGCGGAATTTCTCCTCGATTTCCTGGCGGGTCTCGGTGCGAGCCTGCAGGCCCATCGGGTCGGTGGCGATGTCTGAGGTATAGGCCATGGCTATAATCCGGGCGGCCATGATCGGTAGCAGCATCAGCAAACTGTTGAACAGCAGCGATTGGCGCCAAGATGATGGGCGTCCTGCTTCGCGCTGCCGCCAACGAGATGCCATTCAATGCCTGTCCATTTCTATTCAACGCGCATACGAATCTTGGATGCTTTTTATATAGCGCACAATCCGGTGGGCGAAATCAAGTGCTGCTTGCGGGAGGGACTGCAAAAGCCATGCCTTCGCCGTCTCATTGCCGCAATTCTGCGTGAGATCGGGCACTGGCCTGATTATTGCGATTGCGATTTTAAGTAACGCGCAGTATACGGCGCAAAATTGCAATGAGAGGAGCTGATTCATGGCTGAAATCGATCTCGAAGGCTATAAGCCTCAAGCGAAAGAAAGATTCATGAATCCGAAGCAGAAGGCTTACTTCCGCAAGAAACTCGAAGACTGGAAGATGGATATTTTTGATGGTGCGAAAACCACGATCGGAAATCTGCGTGCCGATTCCAGTAATCATCCAGACTTGGTTGATCGCGCGTCGGCTGAGAGTGATAAGGCGTTGGAACTGCGTACCCGTGATCGCCAACGCAAATTGATATCCAAGATTGATGCAGCTATCCGACGGATTGACGAAGGCACTTATGGGTATTGCGATGATACAGGTGAACCAATTGGGATTGGTCGCCTTGAGGCGCGCCCAACCGCCACGCTGAGTCTTGAGGCGCAAGAGCGTCATGAGCGCAATGAGCGCACCGTTCGAGACGACTGATTCTCCTCAGACGGACTCCGAAATCCTAACGCTTCATTAACCGTACCGGCTCAATAATTTCCCATTGTGTGAAGGTGCAGGCAGAATGCGTGATAATAGCCTTAAATCAACCGCCTCGCGCGACTGGATGACTGACGTCGACCAGGCCGGGTTTGCTGCTGTTCCGGATATAGATGATGAAGATCGTCCGATCCCATCGGCGCGCGGCGTTCTGACCAAGGCGGAAATCGAGGCGCTGCTGCGTCCAAACTTGCCCGACAATATTGGTGTTGCGACACCTACGAAACATATAGAGGCACGCCCGCCGGTCAATTTTGATGATGCGCCGCGTCAACAAACAATCGATCCTATCGAACGCGAAGCGGGCGCATTAGCGGCTCGATTGTCTTTAGCGTTGGGACGCAGCACCGGGGTCAAAGCCGCGATTGCATTGCGCGAAGTGCAGACGATGGATACGCGCGCTGTGCCTGACTTGATCGCTGGTAAGGCTGTCGCGGTAGCTTGTTTCGGGGAGACAGAAGCAGAGATTACAACCTTGGTTTGTATACCTGCGACTCTGGCCGATGCCCTGATCGCGAAAGCTTGCGGCGCGCAAAGCTCGACGGGCCGTATTGGCGATGGTTGGGCCCTTAGTGCGATTGATTGTGCTTTATTGGAACAGCTTCTCGGACCACTCAAATCGGCTCTCGGTGACCATCAAAGCCTACAGACGATCGAGACTGACGTGTCATATGTTGCAAATCTGTTGCCAACCGGCGAAGTGACAATTGCGGAATATGGAGTCGAAGCGCCGGGGTTGCGATCAGATCTGGCTGTGATCAGGACGGCAGCCAAAGCGCACACGCCTGAACCGCTAGAAAACCTCCGCCGACGCGCGCCAGTGACGGCGCTCATGACGGCTAGAATTGCTAGTCTTTCCGTGCCGCTTAGCCGTTTGAGTGATCTCAAGGCTGGGTCGACATTGTTGCTCGGACTGCCAGCAGATCAGCCGGTTGAGATATTGTCCGGTGATCGCGATGGTCCTGTCGCTTTTGAGGGACAGGTCGGGCGCAAAGGCAACAAGGTGGCGGTCAAGATCACTCGCAAACGACGCGGCGTCCTGGATTAGATTCGCTGCCACCTCGTCCTAATGCTTTGCGATATAGTCGTCGACCGCTTTGATCGCATCGTCGACTTTATTTCCTGAGCTATTCAATTCCGCTTCACGCTGTGCCCATAGGCGTTTTTGATAATTGGTCGAGATAATATCAGAGAGCACCAAAACCCCAACCACGAGATAGAATGAGGATTTACTCATCGCGTCGATTGGGAATGTGAACAGTTTTAGATGCGCCAGATGGGCGCCCTCTGTGACCAGCAAAACGCCGACCAGAAACAGAATGAACAGGCCGAGAACTTCATACATCCGGTTCTTCTTGAGGAAGTCGGAGACATAGTCGGCCATCAACATCATGACGATGCCAGAAGCGATAATCGCGATCGACATGATCCAGATTTGATATTCGGTATGAACCTCACCGCCAATCGTCTCCTTGGTATTGGCAATTGCCATCGCTGACAGGATCGAGTCGAATGAAAAGACCAAGTTCATGATGACGATCATTATGATCGCCTGAGTCACGGATTTGGCCTTTGACCCTTCCGAATGCTCGATATGGTCAACGGCTAGAAGGTGGGTGATTTCCTTGATCGCGGTATAGATAATGAATGCGCCGCCAATTAGTGTAACCAGGGCTTGCAGCGTGAAGTTACCTTCGATGAAGCCGGTCAGCCCGATTTTAAACAACGGCTCTGCTAGCAAGGTGAAGACATTGACGATGATCACCAGCAATATGACCCGCAGGGCGACGGCCAGGCCAATGCCCCAGCGTCGCACCTTCGAGGCGTGCTCCGGCCCGACCCGTTTCGACTCAATCGAAATATAAAGCAGATTGTCGAAACCCAGCACAGCTTGCAGCATGAGCAGCATGAGCAGCGTAAACAGGCCACTTGCCGAAAAAACCTCCGCGATAATGTCTGCCATCGTTTCTACCCCTTGTCGCCATTCGCAATTGGATCGGACTTTATACAGAGTCTTGTCGGAAGAAAGGGGGGTATCAGGTCTTTGTAAAGCTGCTACGCACGCGCCTGCATTAGGTGATATTTGCAGAGACTAACAACATTTTGACTTGCTAATGACCGGCTTTTGCACTGATGGTTCAACTCAGATAAAACTGACTTGGACAGCGGCGAAGTTGCTGTGATGGGAGCCAAAATGAAAAATGTGGATCAACGCTCAACGGGCGTTCGTGTAGCGGTCATCTTTGCGTCAGCAGTCGCATTTGCTGGCTTGGCCGCTTGCGGCGGCGGCGGTGGATCGTCGCCGACGACGGTCACACCACCCCCGCCATCTCCTCCCCCGCCGCCTCCCCCTCCCCCTCCACCACCGCCGCCCCCTCCGCCGCCACCTGCTTCGGTTACGATTAGTGGCGCGATCACGTTTGATCTTGTGCCGTTCAATACCGGAACCAACGGTCTGAATTACAATGCAATCGTCGCCCAGCCCGCGCGCGGAATTGTTGTCCAGGCGGTGAATGCCGGAGGTACGGTTCTCGACACCGACACAACCGACAATCTTGGCAATTATCAGGTCCAGCTTGATCCTAATGTCGATGTGCGTATTCAGGCGCGTGCGCAGATGCAGCAGACCACAGGGGCGACATGGAATGTCACTGTTCTGGATAATACCAACACCAATTCGCTCTATGTCCTGTCCGGTTCGCTGACCACGACAGGGGCGGCCAACTCCACACGCAACTTGAATGCGGCGTCTGGTTGGGGTGGAAGTTCATATACAACAACTCGCGCTGCTGGGCCGTTTGCGGTCCTCAACTCGATTTTTGATGCGGTTCAGGGCTTTGCCACAGTCGATTCGTCATTGGCATTTCCTGACCTTCAGGTGTTTTGGAGCATCAATAACAATCTTGCGAGCGGGCTGACATCGGACGGCGATATTGGCAGCTCAGCTTACACTCGTGTCGCAAATGTGCCGACAATTCTGGTTTTGGGCAAAGCCAACGAGGATACTGACGAGTATGATGACCACGTCATTGTGCATGAGTTCGGGCATTATTTCGAAGACCAGATATCGCGGTCCGATTCAATTGGTGGATCGCACAGCCTGTCCAGTCGTCTGGATCCGCGTGTGGCGTTCGGTGAAGGGTGGGGCAATGCTTTATCTGGAATCATATTGAATGATTCAGTTTACCGGGACAGTGCAGGGGCATCTCAATCGACCGGATTTGGCTTCGACGTTGAGGTCAATCCAACGATCTCGCAGGGCTGGTACATCGAGGCATCGGTTCAATCGATTTTGTTTGATGTTGCCGATTCCAATGATGACGGCGCCGACGTTATATCTGGCGGGCTTGGACCGCTTTATCGAACGCTGACCGATCCTCAATATACCGGGATATCATCCTACACCACGATCTTCTCCTTTCTGGATAATTTGCGGAATGATGCGGCGATATCAGCCGCCGATCTCACGGCGCTCGCGACAGCTCAGAATATCAATGGCACGGGGCCGCTTGGGACCGGCGAGACGAATGATGACGGTCTGGCGATTGTTTTGCCAGTCTACAATCCGCTTGTTGTCGGCGGGGCGGCTGTTGAGGTCTGTTCGGTTGATGATAATGGCACCTTTAATCGGCTCGGCAACCGTGAGTACCTGACCTTCACCGCAGCGACGACACGCAGCTACACGCTGACGATGACCCGCACAACTGGTGATACGGCTCGCGATCCTGATTTCGTGGTCTGGCTAAATGGGCAACGTGTGGCTCAGGCAATTGCTGTGCCCGCCGAAACAGAGACTTTGACCACTAATTTAGCTGCCGGAGATTATGTCGTAGAGGCTTATGACGCCAACAATACAGAGACCGGTACGGTCACCGGCGATGCTTGTTATGATTTCACGGTTCAATAGGGATATGGAGCGCAAGATGACTGATCGCATGAAACGGTTTTCGCCAATTGTATTCACCGTTGCACTGCTTGGCGGATGTACGCAGCAGGCAGCGAATGTCAGCGATGACGCACAGTTCGCAGAGGCCGGTGCCAAGACGGTTGCCGAGCTTGAAGTGCCGCGCACCATCAAACCCGGCGCGGCAGTTGAGTTTACGCACGTTCTACGATTCAAGGTCGCGCCTGGTGAGGCTGGGATCGTCGATTTCACCGTGAATGAAGATTATCAGAGCGGGCTTTTGAAGCTTGAAGCACACGGAAGTGATGGCCTGAGCGTGTTTGGGGCATCTTCATCAGTTCAGTTTTCGATGGACGCCACAAGAACACACAATTGGAGTGTCAATTTCAAAGCCGAAACGGATGGCGTCTACTATCTGAACGTATCTGCTTTGGCCGAAACAGAGGGCGAGCCAGGTTCGCGCCGTGGCTATGCGGTACGGATTGAGGTTGGTGATCTCCAAAAGGCCACCAAGACGAGCAATTCAATTGCACCGACCCAGATGCCATCAGGCGAAACCGTCATCGTCATGGAAGCCGAAGAGACGATTGAATAGTCGACGCCCTCCTGAACGAGTCGGCCTGCGTGTCGGTAATCCAGGCTTCAGCGTCCAACATGTCATAATTCTCGCGACGACCCAGGAAGGTTGAAAGTTCGGGGCTTCGTGCCACGATCTGAAGGAATTTCACTTCGAACCCGTCATTCAAACGCACTGTCCCAACTGTTTGGAACGAGTTGCGTACAGGCGGTTGCGCTAAAAAATAGCGAGAGTGACAAGGGCCGTTTGCGTGCGGCGCATTTTATGTCTCCATTTTTATCTGCAATCTGTATAATTTACCCGTACAGATTAACCAGCCTTGTCCATTGATTAACCAATCAAGGGCAAAAAGAAGTTTGGTGATAGGAGAGGTGCGCGCTGGTGCGCCGACCTGCTATAAAGTGTACGAATCAACGGGGCTTTTTGCTTCGCCGGGAGTAAGCGTAATGGCTGAACAGATCACAGCTGTAGAAACCATTGAGACAGTTGAAAAACGCCATCGGATCGATTGGCTGCAAATGGCCTTCTGGGCATGCTTGATGTTTGCCGTCGCTGCCGCGAGTGCGACAGCCGCATGGCCGAATGCAGGCGGACCAACTGGGTTGATATTGCTGATCGCAATGGCGGCTGGTGGGATGGTCTTTTTGTTATGGATTATTCGCGGTGCCGGTCGCAAAATGGGATTGTTCCCAGAACGCGGCGCAATGGCCGCAGCGATGAAACCGGCTGTGCCACGCTTCCAATGGGTTCAGGCGCTGGAAGAAGCGGTTTTGATTTCTGACCGGGGCGGGGCGCCATTGGTGGCTAATGATGCTTATGCTGAACTGACTGAGCTGGCATTGGTTGGCCAATCAGATGCCAATGAGCCTGTTTCTGTCGACCGGATATTCAGCGCGTCACCAGGCCTGGCGGCCCCGGTGTTCAGATTGTCGAAGGCCGCGAAAGCTGGCGAACGCCGCCGCGAAACACTGCCTGTGATGACGCTTGGCACTGACGGTCTACCTGTTCAATACGAAGCGACTGTTGCGCCGCTCGGCTCCACGCGCGCCATCTGGCGATTGCGCCGTATTGCTGGATCCGAGCAGGTCACTGGCGCTGCGGATATGCGTGCACTGTATGTTGAAGATGCGCCTTTGGGCTTTTTTTCGTCGGCCGCCGATGGCACGATTACCTATTCAAATGCTTGGCTTCGCGATCTGCTTGGTTTGCCGGAAACCGCGAAGAATGTGCGCCTCGACGATATTATGCGACCTGAGTTCGTCAAAATGCTGCGCCGAGATCGCCGATCCGGTGTGCCGGGACGTGCTGATATCATGATCCGGTCCAGAGATGGTGTTGAGGTTCCGGTTCAGACCATCACGACATGGAATGGTAAGGGCGCTGATGCGACGGGCCGGACTGTCGTACTGGCGAATTCTCAAAGCTTGCTGGCGGGCGAAAGCCGTATGCTTGCCGCATCGGCGAGCCGGCCACCGCGTCCTGATGGCGATCCGATGTTTGATGACGCGCCGTTCGGTGCGGTACGCCTTGAAGGCAACTCACTTGAAGGCGCGATTATCACCGACGCTAATCGCGCTCTGATGGGGCTTGCTGGCGGTGCGGCCTCACCTGGTACGCGGTTCATCGATTTGTTCATTGCCGAAGAAGGCGAAGAAAATCTGCGCGAGAAGCTGCTTGATTCAATTGATAAACCGGTCGGCCTCAAACTCGCTGACGAAGAAAACAAACATGTGAACGTGTTTGTGACACTCGATCAGCGCGGCCAACCAGAGGTCGCCTACGTGATCGACATGAGTGAGCAAAAGCAACTCGAGATGCGCTTGGCTCAGGGTGAGAAGATGTCGGCTATTGGCAAGCTCGCGGGCGGCGTCGCGCATGATTTCAACAATGTGCTGACCGGTATCATTCTGAATAATGACCATCTGATGAGTCTGCATCCGGTTGGCGATCCGTCCTTTGATAATCTCAAGAAAATCCACGAATTTTCTATCCGCGCCAAGGATTTGGTGCAGATGTTACTTGCTTATGCGCGCCAGCAGACCTTCCGGCGCGAAGTCTTTGAGCCCGGTGAATTCCTGTCAGAGTTCGCTATCCTGCTCGGACAGTTGATTGACGAGCGGATCGATTTCAATGTCGTGCACGGGCGTGATTTGCCGATGATTAAGGCTGACCGTAACCAGCTTGAAACCGCGATCATCAATCTGGCGACGAATGCTCGCGATGCTTTGCTGATGGATGGTGGCCGGGGCGGAAAGCTGACCATCAAGACGTCCCGTGCGACAGAAAAAGACGCGCATGCAAATGGCTTCCGCTATGTTGAAGAGAATGATTATCTACTGATCGAAGTGATTGATACGGGGCACGGCATCGCGCCGGAGAATCTCAAGAATATTTTCAATCCGTTCTTTACGACCAAGCCTAAAGGGCTTGGCACCGGGCTTGGCCTGTCGACTGTGTATGGCATCATCAAGCAATCTGACGGCTATATCTGTCCGTTGAGTAAAGTTGGTAATGGGACGACGTTCCAGATCTATCTGCCTGCCTTGCGCGCCGATGAGATTCCGGAAGCCGAAATCGTTCCACCGGAAGAGCTGCGCCGCGCGGCTGAGCCTGTCGATGTGTCCGGGCGGGGCCGTATTCTACTGGTCGAGGACGAAGACGGTGTGCGCTCGATTGCGGCGTCGCAACTTCGCTCACGCGGTTATGATGTCGAAGAGGCGTGTGATGGCGAGGAAGCTCTCGAAATCCTTGAGAATGAGCCGGGCGCATTCGACTTGATCGTGTCGGATGTGGTCATGCCGGGTATCGATGGCCCAACCTTGATCCGTGAAGCCAAAGAGCTGCTTGGATCAGCCAAAGTCCTCTTCATGTCTGGTTATGCCGAACGCGATATCGCTCAGCAACTCGACGATGACCGGGAAGTCTCGTTCATGCCTAAACCGTTTACGGTCAAACAATTGGCCGAGCGGGTAAAGCTGGAACTGAACGCCAAGGCGAAAGAGGCCGCTTAAGCTGCGATCACTTCATTTGTGCCCAGCGCCTGAAACAGGTCTTCGAGAATATCGTCGATAGCTTCCAGCCCTACTGACAAGCGAACCAGACCCTCGCTGATGCCGTGACTGGCGCGTTCTTCCTGTGTGTAAGTTGAATGGGTCATACTGGCTGGATGCTGGATTAGCGTTTCAGCATCACCAAGGGACACGGCTCGCCGGATCAAGGTCAATCGGTTCATCATCGCCAAGCCAGCCTGATAGCCACCTTTAAGCTCAAACGCGACCATGCCGCCAAATCCATCCATTTGGCGCTGGGCAAGCTCGCGCTGCGGGAAGCTGCTCAAGCCGGGATAGGACACGCTGGAAATACCGGGATGGGCCTCCAACATTTCCGCGACCGCCATGCCATTTTGCGCGTGCCGCTCAACCCGCAATTCAAGCGTTTTCAGGCCGCGCAGGATCAGCATTGCATTGAACGGCGCCATCACAGATCCGGTCATGTCCTTGACCCCGATCATGCGCACCTCGGCCATGTCTTCGGTGCTGCCAATTGCAATTCCGGCAACCAGATCACCATGACCGCCGAGATATTTCGTAGCGGAATGCACGACAATATCGGCGCCGTGCTCGAGCGGGCGAGTTTGCACCGGGGTCGCGTAAGTATTGTCGACCACGGTGCGGGTGCCATTGCGTTTGGTGATGGCGCTGATCGCAGCGATATCGACCAGGCGCATATTCGGATTGGCCGGGGTTTCGAAATAGACGATCTTGGTCTTGTCGCTGATCGCCGCCTCGAGTGCAGAGGGCTCGGTCAGGTCAACATGGGTCACCGTGATGCCAAACCGGGTCAGGCCATCACGCATGAATGAGAAGGTGCAGCCATACAGTGTCTTGTCGGTGATCACCTCGTCGCCAGCGCGTAGAAAACTCCACATCACAGCGGCAATCGCGCCCATGCCAGATGCCATTGCGACCCCTGCTTCGCCATTTTCCAGAACCGCCATTCGCCGTTCTAACAGCTCTGTGGTCGGATTGGAGATGCGTGAATAGATATGACCTGGCGCTTCACCGGCAAAGCGGGCACCGCCGGTTTCAGCCGTGTCGAACGCGAAGGTCGAGGTCAGATGCAAAGGCGGGGTCAGGGCACCTTGCTCGGACAAGGGATCGTAGCCGAAATGGATCGCTCGTGTTGAAAATCCGGACCTGTGATCTGTCGTCATAGAAAACACCTTGATGTATTATGGCTTACCGGCAGAATAACCTAATTCGTGCCGCAGGAGTTTGCGAATTGGCAAGTAACCTGCATTGATATTGGCAGAACCTATCAAGGAACGCGTCATGGATAACAAAGATCGCCAAATTCTCGCGGCGCTACAGAAAGATGGCCGCTTGTCCAACCAGGAATTGTCCGAACGGGTCAACCTGTCGCCGAGCCCGTGCCTGCGCCGGGTTCGGATCATGGAACAGGCCGGGGTGATCCGTGGCTATACGGCACTTGTCGATCAGAAAGCCTGGGGCCTGCCGGTCACTGTGTTTATCCGCATCAAGCTCGAACGCCATAGCGACGATGTTGTACAGGCGTTTGAGCGCACCATGCTCGAGATGGACGAGGTGATGGATTGCTGGCTGATGACCGGGCGCTCGGACTATCAATTGCGCGTCATCGCTGCTGATCTCGACGCCTACGAAGCTTTCGTGCGCGGCAAATTGCAACACATTACCGGCATCGCCTCAATCGATACGAGCTTTGCCTATGGCAGCGTCAAGCGTAGCCAGGCCTATCCGTCAGTGTGAAACGCCAGATTGGCGCTGGTTTTGGTTTGCTTAAGGTTTGCCTCGTGCTTTGGGTTTTGTCCCGCGTTTGTTTTGCGACGCGCTAAGACGCTTCGCGCCAGCGTCGCGAAGCAGGTTCCGCGTCAGCGCTTTGCGCTGCCACATGAACCAAGCTCAGGGCTGTGCTTCCACATTTCAAATTGTCATCCCGGAATTTGCGTCAGCAAATATCCGGGACCCAGGGACACTGTGCACTGGGTCCCGGATCGCTACGCGTCCGGGATGACAATGGAAAGGATAGTCCTGAGACAGGACGTGCCGAATACAAACAGCCCTGAGCCCGGTTCATGTTCGCGAAGCGAACGGAACCCGCTTCGCCTCGCATCGCCCGGAGGGCGTTAGCGCGAGGCAAAACCAGAGCCCTGAGCTGCGTGTAAATTCCAGCACATGTGTCCGGTGCGCCGTGTGGCGTCCGGGAATATATTTCTAAAGGTTTCCGATGGTTCCGGGCTTGATCCGGAATCTCGTGCAATTGAGTTTGGAAGCCCCGATGGAGATCCCGGGTCAAGCCCGGGACAGTCGGAGTATATGAGTTAAAACGGGGTCGCG